>LFSH01000027.1 GCA_001513105.1 Clostridiales bacterium DTU070
GTTAAATCTTCCTGTGTAATTGCCGGTGCTGCGGGAAAGGACGGGATGATTGCAGGCCAGGTTATAGACATGGAATCGGAGGGCAGGCAAATCCCCGAAGAAACCCTTAAAACCATGCACAGGAAAAAGACAGGGGCACTTATTATGGCAAGTATTATTGCCCCGGCGATTTTTACCGGAATGTCCGATGATGAAATAAAAGCCCTTTCAGAATATGCCGACTGCATAGGAGTTGCGTTTCAGATTAGGGACGATATCCTTGATGTTGAAGGTACCAGTGAAGAGCTGGGCAAATCGACAGGAAGCGATGCAAAGAATAAAAAAACTACTTATGTATCATTATATGGACTGGATGAAGCGAAAAGAATGCTCCGGGATGTGATGCAAAAGGCTGTCGGGACTTTGAGTGTGTTCGGTGAAAAAGCATGGTTTTTAAGGGAGATTGCCGGTTATATCGCAGAAAGAAGGGATTAAAACGGTAAAGTATTCATAGTTTATGTCAGAGGTGGATAATGTTTCGGTTCCTATTGGATATTCTGAACAACAGGGCTATCACAACGCCGGTTCTGGCCTGGTTTCTGGCGCAGAGTATCAAGTTTGTTTACAATTATATAAAAAACGGAAAACCCGACTTCAAAAAACTTATTGACTCGGGAGGAATGCCCAGCTCGCATACGGCTTTTACAGCGTGCCTGGCAACAATCTTAGGCATACATAACGGCTTTTCGTCAGATATTTTTGCGCTGTCGGTTATTCTTGCCCTTGTGGTAATGGCAGATGCAGCAGGAGTAAGAAGGGCAGCCGGGAAACAGGCTGAAGTCCTGAACAAGCTTGTGAATTCAAGCGGGCACATTCAGCTTGACAGGCAGCTGAAAGAGCTCCTGGGCCATACGCCGGTTGAAGTGTTTGCAGGAGCAGCATTGGGGATTATAACTGGGATAGCAATAAATTAATGCGGATAAATAAGGGCGGTTTTCGATAATCACCGTTAAAAGAGAAAAACAGCTCTTTGCCCGGATTATCAGCTGTGTTATAATAGGTATCAACCCGGGAGGCGGTGATTGCTTCCCGAAAAGTTAACATGATAGGATGGCGCAGTATTCTAGTTAGCACTGTTTGCTTTGAAGACGGGCCTAAAAATCCGTTAAAGGGCACATCGATGAAGTTCCTGGTGTCGGCTTGTTACGCCCAGTGATGGGCTGATGCTGGGAGTTAAGGTTTTGGGGCAGCCTGCAATGGCATGCGGGATATGACCCCACTACCGCGGAGACCCGATTATCGTGGAAGACAGGTTGCTCCTGAAAAAAGGATACATACCTTGACTACGAAACGGGAAGAACCTGCTATGCGGTTCCGCAGATCGGAGCTGTGTGCAGCGTAGCCTGCCTTGAGTGAGGTTTGAGGGATAATGGATCAGATGCCCTGGTACCAGGCCAGTACCGCTGCATTATTGCCGTTTGAAATCAACCTTGCAAAAGAGGCTAGAAGCAAATAAGGCTTTTGGGGAAAACCCCTAGACTGTACATCAGATATACATGGGATTGCAGTGTGGTCTAAGTGGTGATCAGGCTTCGATGCGGGCAACCCTTCGACAAAGTGTTTAAATGGAAACGGCCGTCCTGGCGACAGGCGGTACGCTTTGGGGAAATCCTGCCTGACCTAAGCCGCAAAATTTACTGTGTATATCGCCATCCTATATGTATTCTATATGTAATTTACCTTTATGGTAGTTTTGGTAAGAATAATGGAAAAAACGGACGGTAAAAACAACAAACAAAAAGCTGCTGAAAAAAGACGCATACCTGTCAGAAAGGTCAGGGGCGGACCTAAAAAAGAGCAAACGATTTGGGCTGTTGCTGTAACTGTTGTTTCTTTTTTGCTGTCGATGGCTATTCTTTTCATATCCACGGGCTTGTTTGAGAAAATATCGGTTTTTTGGTCATTTCTGATTGTTTTTGTTATTATTCTTATAGGCATATTCTTTGACGTGATAGGTGTTGCTGTTACTGCTGCCGATGAGAAACCTTTTCATGCGATGGCATCCAAGAAGTATAAAGGTGCAAGGCAGGCAATACGCCTGATTAGGAATGCAGACAAGGTAGCAAGCATCTGCAATGATGTTATCGGCGATATCTGCGGTGTTGTAAGCGGAACGGCCGGTGCTGCGATTGTATATCGAATCTTTTCCGGGAATGCCCAGTCAGTGTGGACAGAGGCTGCAGTCGGAGGTTTGATAGCTGCATTTACCGTGGGCGGAAAAGCCTTTGCAAAAAGGTTTGGAATGAATAACAGCGATTTTATCATTTACCATGCAGGTTTTTTTCTTTCCTTGTTTATGCCAGCAAATGGAAATAAATAATTGATTTAGCTGCACCAGTTTAGTAAAATATACGAATGTGGGGCTGTGCAGGGAAACTGCGTGTTTATTTATAATGCTGAAGGAAGGTAATCATATAATTGAGCAATAAAGTTTGTCTTTGTTCAACAGGAGTACTGGAATGCATACAGGGTCCCGAGGACCTGAAGGATCTGAAGCTGTGCTGCCTACAAACGCTTGCAGAGGAAATACGTGCTTTTTTAATAGACAAGATATCCCAGACCGGAGGGCATATTGCTTCGAATCTTGGTGTGGTTGAACTGACTATTGCCCTGCATACCGTTTTCCGGTCCCCGGTTGATAAAATAGTGTGGGATGTCGGGCATCAGACATATGTTCATAAAATACTGACCGGAAGAAAGGATTCCATTGAAACCATCCGCCAGATGGACGGCATATCAGGCTTTCCGAAAATTACCGAAAGTGAGCACGACTGTTTCAATACCGGTCACAGTTCTACATCGATATCTGCTGCGCTTGGCATGGCCAGGGCGCGGGATATTAAGGGAGAGGATTACAGCGTAGTTGCTGTTATCGGAGACGGAGCCCTGACGGGCGGTATGGCTTTTGAGGCATTAAATGATGCCGGAAACAGCAAAACCAACCTGATTGTCATTTTAAACGACAACGAGATGTCAATCTCCAAAAATGTCGGCGGGATGTCCCGCTATCTCAGCAGGATAAGAACAGAGCCTATTTATTATAAAGTCAGAAACGATTTTCAGTCACTGGTTGATAACATACCTGCAATCGGCAAGTCAGCCAGAAAGGTTTTCCACAAGGTTAAGGGATCGCTGAAGTACCTGCTTCTTCCCGGTGTACTTTTCGAAGAACTGGGTTTTCACTATTACGGTCCGCTTGACGGGCACAATATCGCTGAAATGTACAGGGTATTCCGCAGGGTTAAGGATATAAAGGAGCCGGTATTGATACACGTATGCACGAAAAAGGGGCGGGGCTATTCCCCTGCTGAAGAAAAGCCGCAGAAATACCACGGTATTTCGCCCTTTGACGTGGAAACGGGCGAAGTGAAAAAAGCGACGAACGGCAGCTTTTCCAACGTTTTCGGCAAGAAGATTGCCGAACTTGCTGAAAAACATGAGGATATCGCAGCAATAACCGCTGCAATGCCTGAAGGAACGGGTTTGAGCCTTTTCAGCGAGAAATTCCCGAAACGCTTTTTTGATGTCGGTATTGCCGAGCAGCACGCTGTTACAATGGCCGCCGGGCTTGCAATCCGGGGGTTGAAACCTGTTGTGGCAATTTACTCGTCTTTTTTGCAGAGGGCATATGACCAGATCATCCACGATGTATCGCTTATGAACCTGAATGTAATTTTTGCCGTTGACAGGGCCGGAATTGTGGGCGACGACGGTGAAACACACCAGGGAATATATGATATTGCATTGTTTTCAACACTGCCGAATATAACCATGATATCGCCGGCGGATTATGACGAACTGGAGAAAATGCTTGAATATTCCGTTGAACACGGAAAAGGCCCCATTGCAATCAGGTATCCGAGAGGGCAGGGAAAAAGGAACCTTGTACCCGACCTGCCGATTGAATATGGAAAGGCTGTAAAGCTTGCCGACGGGAAAGATATAACAATCGCGGTTACCGGGCATATGCTGGATACAGTCATTGAAGCGGCAAAGGAACTCGCGGGCGGCGGAATACACTGTGATATAATTTATTACCGCTTTATAAGGCCCTTTGATACCGAAATGCTTTGCGAATCGGTGAAGAAAACCGGGCTGCTTATGACAGTCGAAGATCATATTTCAAGCGGCGGTTTTGGAAGTATTGCACTGATTAAGCTTAATAATGCCGGAATTAATATTCCGGCTGAAATTGCCGCATTTCCCGATACTCCAATAGAACATGGCAGAAGAAGCCTTTTATATCGGAAATACAATCTTGATTCAAAGGGCTTGAAAGAGAGAGTTATCAGACTGCTGAAAAACAAAGGTGAAAGATAAATGGCCAAGGAAAGACTGGATGTGCACCTGGTGAACAGGGGATACTTTGACAGCCGCGAAAAAGCCCGCAGAGCAATTATGAGCGGACTTGTTCTTGTTAATGGAACGGTTGAGGATAAGCCCGGTTTCCAGGTAAGTGACGGTGCGGAAATTGAGATTAAGGGGAACCCGGTTCCATATGTCAGCAGGGGCGGGCTCAAGATAGAGAAGGCAATTAACGAATTCGGAATTGATTTGAAAGGCAAGGTATGCATTGATATCGGCGCTTCCACAGGCGGGTTTACAGACTGCATGCTGAAAAATGGTGCAGAAAGGGTGTATTCCGTTGATGTCGGTTACGGCCAGCTTGCATGGGAGCTTAGGAATGACAGCAGGGTTGTGGTCATGGAGAGGACAAATTTCAGGTATGTAAAACCTGAGGATATCGGTGAGAAGGTGGATTTTGCCGCCGCCGATGTTTCATTTATTTCCCTTGAGAAAATAATACCCCCTGCAAAACAGCTGCTTAAAGATGACGGAAGCATGGTTTGCCTTATCAAGCCGCAGTTTGAAGCAGGCCGTGAGAAGGTCGGGAAAAAGGGAGTTGTCAGGGACCCAGCGGTTCACAGGGAAGTTATCGGGAAAATAATTGATTTTGCCGAAGGTCTTGGTTTTACTGTTAAAGGTCTTTCCTATTCACCCATAAAAGGGCCTGAAGGGAACATTGAATATTTGCTGTATCTTGCTCATAAGTCCGAAGAAGAGGGTTTTGTTTCCATTGATGAAGTTGTGGAGGCTGCGCATGCACAGCTGATATAAACGCCGCCCGGGCATGCAACGGACGGTTTAAAGCCTTAGAGAATTCCGTCAGACATATAGTTTATTTTATTGTATTTTAATTCAGATTGACTGTATAATAGAATTGATTAATCGAGGAGAAGTTGATCAATGGAACAGAAAGGAATCGGGTTGTTTGTTAACAGAAAGAAGGATAAGGAACTGGAAATAACCAGGAAACTTATTGACTGTATCCTGAAATACGGCATGACACCTCTTCTTCCAAAGCCCATTGCGCAGGATCTGGGGTTTTCAGAAGGCTATACCGAAGAAGACATGATGAACAGATCCTCGTTCTTGTTCTCACTCGGCGGGGACGGAACACTATTGAACGTGGCAAGGACTTCATACAGTCACGATGTCCCGGTGCTTGGCATCAACCTTGGAACTGTAGGTTTTCTGGCAGAAGTTGAAATAAACGAAATAGAAAAAGCAATTGAGCGCCTGGCCTGCGGCAAATACAAGACGGAAGAACGCATGGTACTTAAGGCTTCGGTTGTTCGCGGCGACTATGCCGTGTTTAACAGCATTGCGATAAATGACGTAGTGGTAAACAGGGATGGGCTGTCACGAATTATCAGGCTCCGGATATTTGTAGATGATCAGTTTATCGATTCATTTCCTGGGGACGGGGTTATTGTATCAACACCATCGGGTTCCACGGCTTACAACCTGTCTGCAGGAGGGCCGATTGTCCAGCCTGATATGGAGATGATGATTACGACCCCTATTTGCCCGCATATATTGTACTCACGCTCTTTCATAACAAGTCCCGACAGAAAACTGCGCATCACAATCAACGGCGATTATACCGACAGCGCCATTGTCACGATGGACGGACAGGAAGGTTTCAGGATTGCTGCAGGGGACGAAATACTGATCACCCGCGCAAATAAAAAAATAAGAATTGTGTCTTTCGACGACATTAATTTCTTTGATGTTTTAAGAGCCAAAATCCACCAGCCGACTATGAAGATAAACACTTAATCACGGTTCAGCATGGACAGCCGGAAGATAGGTCATAATTCTTGTCAGGATATCGAAATAATATGAAAGGGGAAGCCTATGAAATACAACAGGCATGCTAAGATTCTTGAAATAATTGAGAATTACGATATTGAAACACAGGATGAACTTGTTGCGAAATTGAAGGAACATGGCATGGATGTTACTCAGGCGACTGTATCAAGGGATATCAAGGAGCTGCGCCTTGTCAAGGTCACAAGCTCGGACGGCAGGGCAAGGTACAAGGCAATGAGCAACGACACGGGTGTTATCAGCGACAGACTTCTTACAATTCTGCGGGAGGGTTATGTATCCAGTGATTATGCGAACAACATACTGGTGGTAAAAACTCTTCCGGGAATGGCTCAGGCAGTTGCTTCAGCGGTTGATTCCTTAGGCTGGCCCGAGGTTGTGGGCACAATAGCCGGTGATGATACAATCATGGTGGTTACCCGCGCTGAAAGAATAGCCGAGGAAATGCAGGAAAGGTTTACCTCGCTTCTTAAGGGGGATTAATGAATGCTGCTCCAGCTGTCGGTTGAGAACATAGCCATAATTGAAAAACTTACTGTGGAGCTTGATGACGGGCTTAACATATTGACCGGTGAAACAGGCGCAGGGAAATCCATACTGATTGATGCCGTAAATGCCCTTCTTGGAGGCAGGATTTCAAGGGAACTTATACGTACCGGTGAAGAAAGGGCAAAAGTGGAAGCTGTTTTCCAGACTCCCGAAAAACTTGCCCAGGTACTGAACGATATGGGAATTGACACCGAGGAGGACGGTACCCTTGTCATATCCCGCCAGTTTACTTCTCAGGGCAGGAACATATGCAGGGTTAACGGAAACCTCGTAACGGTATCCCAGCTTAAGGAAATCGGCGAATATTTAATTGACATTCACGGCCAGAACGACAACCAGTCGCTGCTGAGAAACCAAGTACAGGTTGACTGCCTGGATAAATTCTCTGGAAGCGAACTTCTCAGGGAAAAAGAGGAATACCGGGACCTTCTTGCCCGATACCGGGAAACCGGCAGGAAAATTGAAGAGCTTAAGGCAAAGGATAAAGAGAGGGCAAGGCTTGAGGACCTGTACAGGTACCAGGTAAATGAAATTGAGGCTGCTAACCTGAAAAAAGATGAAGACATTGAGCTTTCGCAGCAGAGCAGGCTGCTTTCGAATGCTGAAGAAATCATTGAAGCCTTCAGCAGCGCATATACGTGCCTGGTTGGCGAGGATGACGTTGTCTCCGGCGCAATTGACCAGGTCCAGAGAGCCCAGTCCGCATTGACAGGTATTTCGGATTTGGATCCCGATTTCGGCATGATATCCGAAAGCCTTGTGGATATCACCGACAGGCTTGAAGAGATTGCAAGGCAGATAAGGCATAAACGGGAACAGATAAACTATGATCCTGCGCTGCAGCAGGAAGTGGAGGAAAGGCTTGCCCTTATTGAGGCACTGAAGCGGAAATACGGGAATACGGTGGATGAAATAATAAGGTACGGCGAAGAGGCAAGGCAGAAACTTGAAGAGGTAACCGACATTGAAAGCCACCTGGCCGATCTTGAAAACAGGAGAAAGGAACTGGATGAGAAGCTGTACATAAAAGCATTGAATATACATAAAATGAGGGTTAAGGCGGCGGAAGAATTACGGAGCAGAATAACGGCCCAGCTTAAAGACCTGGAAATGCCGAATGCTGAATTTCTCGTGGATATAAAGTTTGATCAGGCACGGAATTATACCGAAAACGGCCTTGACACCATAGAATTTTTGATCTCGCCCAATCCGGGCGAAGGCCTGAAACCCTTGAACAGGATTGCTTCGGGTGGGGAAATGTCAAGAATAATGCTTGCGATAAAGACCATACTTGCAGATGTTGATGAAATAGATGTTTTGATTTTTGACGAGATAGACACGGGAGTCAGCGGAAAGGCTGCCCTCAAGGTAGGGGAAAAACTCCTTGAAATTTCCATGAAACACCAGGTAATCTGTATAACGCACCATGCCCAGATTGCAAGCCTTGCCAAATCACATTACAGGATCAGCAAGGAAACTGTGAGCGAAAGAACCCTTGCCCGGATTGAAAAACTTGATGGTACTGAAAGGGAAAAGGAAGTGGCAAGGCTTTTAAGCGGCGACGACAGTGCAAGTACCTCAAGGCTTGCAAGAGAAATGATTGAAAAAGGCATTGGCCTCAGGGAAAAGCAAAGCACCGAACAGGATATACGGATGAAAAGAAAACAGAGGTGATAGTTTGAATATAAAGCGGTCAGAACATATTGCCACGGCAGTAAATCCTGAAGGGTACCCAATTAGTGAACTGCCTGAAATAGCAATGGTAGGCAGGTCGAATGTCGGAAAGTCATCTCTTATTAACTTTCTTACCCAAAGAAAATCCCTTGCAAGGGTGGGCAACACCCCCGGAAAAACAAGGGTTATTAATTTTTTCAGTGTGGAAGACAAACTCATGCTTGTTGATCTTCCCGGGTATGGTTATGCAAAGGTTTCTGAAGGTGAAAAAAGAAGATGGCAGAAAATAATAGAAACTTATTTAAATAGCCGGAGCCGGCTCTGTGGTATTATCATGCTGGTTGATATACGGCATAAACCTACGCAGCATGATATAATCATGTACAGGTGGATAGTATCAATGGGGAAACCGCATATCGTAGTTGCAACAAAGGCCGACAAGATTTCAAGGGCACATTATGACAGGCATATCAAAGAAATACGCAACACCCTGAATATGGCTCCCGGTGTTCCTGTTGTGCCGGTTTCGGTTACCAAAAAAACAGGGTTTATGGAAGTTTGGAGTGAAATTGAAAAAACAGTGCCCGGTATTGATATAACGGGTAAAAAAGAGGATTGACCGGGTTGTAAAAAGAAGGTTGGTGTTTATGACAGCTGAAATACTTGCGGTGGGAACAGAACTGTTGCTCGGGCAGATTGCGAACACTAATGCCCAGTATCTTTCAGTAAGGCTTGCGGAATTAGGCATTAACGTATATTTTCATACCGTTGTCGGCGATAATGCTGCAAGACTGGGAGAAACCCTGAAAAGAGCGCTGAACCGTTCAGATATTGTTATCACAACGGGCGGGCTGGGCCCGACACAGGATGATCTGACAAAGGAAACCATTTCAAAGACAATGAACCGCGAGCTGGTGCTCCATGAGGATATACTTGAGAACATAAGGAATTTCTTTGCGAAAAGGCACCGTACAATGGCCGAAATTAACAAAAAACAGGCGTACCTGCCCGAGAATTCAATTGTAATCCCGAATCCGAACGGGACTGCCCCGGGCTGTATTATAGAAGAAGGGGACAAAACCGTTATCATGCTTCCCGGTCCTCCGAAGGAAATGCAGCCTATGTTCGAGGAAACTGTTTTTGATTATCTTAAGCGGAAAACGGGTGTGATACTGGTTTCCAAAATGCTGAAAATAATCGGCATAGGCGAGTCGGAACTTGTAACAAGGCTGATGGATCTTATTGAAAGCCAGGATAATCCCACCATAGCCCCTTATGCGGCCCAGGGGGAAGTAACGGTGCGGGTAACGGCACGCTGTTCAAGCCATGAAGAAGCTGAAGCCCTGCTGGCCCCGGTTGTTGATGAAATCAGGTCCCGGCTTGGCATTATGGTTTATTCCGAAAACGGACAGTCACTTGAAGAGGTTGTGTATAATCTGTTAAAAGAAAACGGGCTGGTTATTGCAACTGCCGAATCATGCACCGGAGGGCTGCTTGCAGGAAGGATTACGAATATACCCGGCTCGTCTGAGGTTTTCGAGCGGGGCTATGTAACCTATGCGAACAAGGCAAAAAATGAGGATCTATGTGTTTCATGGGAGACTCTGAGCAAATATGGCGCTGTGAGCCGTGAAACAGCCCTGGAAATGCTTAACGGTTTAAGGAAGAAAACAGGGGCGTCGGCGGGTGTTGCCATAACCGGTATTGCAGGGCCGGGAGGAGGAACTCCCGAAAAGCCCGTTGGCCTTGTTTTCATTGCGGCATATGTTAACGACAAGGTGCTGTGCCGAAGGTTTGAGTTTATGGGAAACAGGGAACGGGTCAGAAATGATGCGTGCCTGCATGCACTTGACACGGTACGAAGGCTGATACTTGGTGTAGAGCAGCAGTAAGCAGCAGAAGGAGGACGGGGATTTGAGCAGAAGAGGAGATGAAAAACGTCTGACAAGAACGGCTGCTCTTGTGATGTTTGCAACACTTCTAAGCAGAATAACAGGTTTTTTGAGGACAGTACTGATTAAAAACATAATGTCGCCACAGGGTTATTCAGATGAGTTTCTTGTGGCATTTTCCCTTCCCGACCTGACATTTGAACTGCTGGTCGGCGGGGCGATTGCAGCAGCAATAATCCCGGTGCTGTCATCAAGTATCTCGAAGGAAAATGAAAAAGAGGGCTGGAAAGCCATTGGAACTTTTCTGAATATAACGGTAATGGCATTCTTTTTCCTCAGCATTGTTTTCTATATATTCACACCGGCTTTTGTCGGGATGGTGGCTATAGGATATGAACCAGGCACTGAATCCTTCAGCCTGGTGGTGAAACTTACCCGAATCCTTCTGCCGTCATCTCTTTTCATGATACTGGCAGGGCAGTGCAATGGAATTCTGAATGCGTACAACAGGTTTGCCGCGGCTTCTTTCGGCCCGGTTTTATATAATCTGTGCGTTATGCTGAGCATTATCATTTTCGGTGCCAGGAGCGTTGAGCTGACTACTGTCGGCGTGATGATCAGCGCGATTGTCTATTTTGCAGTTCAGCTTTTATGCACCTGGAGGCATTTCAGGCTTTACAGGCCCTGGATGTATTTAAAAAGCGAAACCTTCCTGAAACTCGTAAAGCTGGCCATACCTTCCCTTGCCGCTTCAGCCGTTGTACAGGTTAATGCAATAATATCCAGGAGTTTTTCAACCGAGTTTGCCCGGAACAGCGTTACAATGATGAATAATGCAAACCGTACATGGCAGCTGCCCCTTGGAATTTTTGCGCAGAGCCTTGGTGTTGCGATTCTTCCGACGTTGTCATCCCAGTATGCCCTTGACGAAAAAGAGGGATACCAGCGTGTTTTAAACAACGGAATCAGGACCGTTATGGCATTATGCATTCCGAGTACAATGGTTCTTATTGTTCTGAACAGGGAAATAATGCAGATACTGTTCAAATGGAGCAGCATGTCCGGGTATGAGGTTGCAATGAACGGCCTGGCACTTCTTGCATATGCGCCGGCCTTATTGTTCCAGTCGGTTGTTGTAATCCTGAACCGTGCCTTTTATTCAATCCAGAATACGAGGATACCCCTTTTAACGGGCCTGGGGACAATTGGAATTAATATCCTGGCCAACATATATTTTGCGAACTGTACCGATTTCGGAGCCATAGGAACTGCAATGGCTTATGTCATTACAGTTATGGTCAATGCATTTTTGCTTGTTGTATTATTCTCGCATAAAACAGGACAGGCACTCATTCCCGATAATTTTGTATTCCTTGCCAAGACTTCGGCTGTTACTGTAATATCGGGGATCGTGCTGTGGATTTTCACGCTGATAATCCCGTTTCCGGCAGACCAGGGCTTTTCAGTCAAACAAAAGGTCCTGGAAATACTGTCTGTAACCGCAAGGCTTATTCCTTCGCTGCTGGTGTTTGTTGCAGCCTCTGTTCTGCTTAGGATTGATGAGATTAACAGGCTGCTGGTTACAGTACTCATACGGATAAGAAAATTGAAGGGAAAATTGTCGAAATAATTTATCAGGCCGTAGTGCTAAAAACTATTGATTTTTGTACGCCAGTACTTTATAATAAAGAACAGATGTTCGAAAAATCCGGCAGGGCTTTTGTCCCTCAGGGGAGGTTGTTCTATGGCAAGTGATGAAAAGAAAAAAGCGTTGGAGATGGTTTTCAGTCAAATAGAAAGGCAGTTTGGTAAAGGTGCGGTAATGAAACTTGGTGAAGCCGCACATATGAATATTGACACCGTGTCAACCGGAGCTTTGGGCCTGGATATTGCTCTGGGCGTGGGGGGCCTGCCGAGAGGGCGTATTGTTGAAATATTCGGTCCTGAATCATCGGGTAAAACCACCGTTGCGCTTCATGTAATAGCCGAGGCACAGAAAGCAGGCGGTGAAGCAGCATTTATCGATGCCGAACACGCACTGGATCCGGTTTATGCAAAGGCATTGGGCGTGAATATTGAAAACCTTATTGTTTCCCAGCCCGATACCGGCGAACAGGCCCTTGAAATTGCAGAAGCCCTGGTTCGAAGCGGCGCCATAGATGTCATTGTTATTGACTCTGTTGCAGCTCTTGTGCCAAAAGCCGAAATTGACGGTGAAATGGGAGATGCACATGTCGGCTTGCAGGCAAGGTTAATGTCCCAGGCGCTGAGAAAATTATCAGGTGTTATCAGCAAATCCAAAACGGTTGCAATTTTTATCAACCAGCTCCGTGAGAAGGTTGGCGTAATGTTTGGCAACCCCGAGGTAACACCCGGAGGACGGGCTTTAAAATTCTACGCATCGGTGCGCCTGGAAGTAAGGCGGGTTGAAACATTAAAAGAAGCGGGAGAACCGATAGGAAACAGAACAAAGGTCAAAATTGTAAAGAACAAGGTGGCTCCGCCGTTCAAGGAAGCCGAATTCGATATAATTTACGGAGAGGGTATTTCAAAAGAAGGCAATATACTTGATGTAGCCGTACAGCTTGATATTGTCAAAAAAAGCGGGGCATGGTTTTCCTATAATGACCAGAGGCTTGGCCAGGGACGTGAAAACGTCAAGAAGTTCTTAAAGGAAAACCCTGAAATATGCCAGGAAATTGAATCCAAAATCCGCGCCCAGTATGATAAGGCTTTCATACAAAGCGTAGAAGCACATACTGTTGATGATGAGATATAGGAAATAAATGCGGGTTATTAATTTCATAAACACGATTCAGGAGCTTTTGCCGGCTGCCCCCAACACCGATAAGGAGAATTTGAACTACCTGATGAATGCCGAAAAACTTGTATTCGACGGTGATTATTCAAATGATGAGGAATTCACCTGGCAGGTACAGATAAATAAATGCGTAAGAGCCATAAAAAAAGCCGCGGGAGATGAAATTGCCGAAGATGAAATCACTGAAAACTATGCTGATAAAAATATCTATATATTCTACATAAACGGTGAACGCGTTGAAGTTATACATACAGACGAGTATATCAAGTACAACGGCAAATACTACCGGTCCCCCGAATTACCCCATCATCTTGTGGGAGCCCTTTTTACCGCCTATTTTTTGTATGCTTCGGTTAAGCACCGGGAATGGCTGCACCTGTAACCTTAGTGCAGCTTAATGCTCCCTTGAACCGGGACATAAAGAATATCCGGCCGTGTGTCGATGACCTTCAGTTAAGGCAAATTGTAGACTTTCGGTAAGTTATCAGGTTCTTCGGTTTGCCAGGTTTGTAATGTTCTGCACCTTTTTTCAGGGTCTCGAGACCATCTTCATGTAGTTCTAATCTTGCACATGATTCCTGTCCGCACATATTTCATGAAGTTATCCGCCGAACAGCCTGTTTATTCCGTGGTGTGTATTTCATGTTCACCCAGGCGGAAGGCATTGTCATGCAATGCAGGTGCTGGCACGCTCCCGGTAATGCGGCGGTTTGCAGATGTTATTTTATATGTGATATAATTTTGTCAAAAAAGAGGTGGGATGGTTATGACAATAACATCTGCTGTAAAACAGAAAAACAATCCTGACATGATACAGATATACATAGATAATGTTTACGCCTTTTCCATTCCCGAAGAAGAATATCTGAGACTGAACCTGTATGAAAAGCAGGAGATTACCGACGAGGAAGTAAAAAGAATACGAGAAGAGGTTAATGTAAACCTCGCAAAACAGCGTGCTCTCAGAATACTTGCTGCAAGGGACAGAACCGAGTATGAAGTCAAAACAAGGCTGATCCAGTCAGGCTTTGATGAAGCAGCCGCAGAAGGCGCTGTAATGCAGTTAAAAGCGATTGGGTATATAAATGACATGCTTTTTGCCCGCAAGTATATATCCGACCGGCTGAAGCTGAAACCTAAATCCAAAAGGGCGCTGGCATATGAGCTCGAGAAAAAGGGGATTGGGAAGGATATTATTGCAGAGGTACTGGATGATTTTGAACTGGATGAAACCGTTATTGCATATCGTCTCGCCAGAAGAAAATACGGCAAATATGATGTAACAGATCCGAAAATCCAGCGCAGGATTGCATCTTTCCTGGCGCATAAGGGATTTTCATACGATATTATAAAGGGTACATTGGAGCAGATGATTGAAGATAAGAGCAGATAGACTACACGAAATTTTTCAGCCTGTATTGAAATATTTGCATAAAAGTTTTATAATAACAAAATATTAATGAGGTAGATAATTAAATATTGGGTCTCTCGTTGAGCAGAGTAGGCGTTTGTGCGTTAAGTGCCGGGTGTACGGGGAGTTGACACCCGGACGAAAAGCCGACAGGCTTGCGGTACAGGCGCCGCATCCCGCTGTTGCATGAGGGAGTTTTCCTCTTCATGTAGCATGTATTGTATGCCTCGTTAAGAAACCTGTCGGAAACCGACGGGGCGGAAAAAGTTCACATGAGAAAATGTTCATGAGGAGGTTTTTTTATGGTTAAGAAAAGCCATTCTTCGTTTCAGAGGAGCGTCTTTTCCATGGCAATGGTGGCTATGTTCATTGCATTGTATGGTGTTCTTTCACTGTTGCATATCTACATCACAAAGGATCTCAGGATAAGCTTTACATTCATGCCGGTGGCATTGGCTGCAATGATGTTTGGCCCCATTACAGCCGGAATTGCAGGCGCATTGGGCGATATTGCGGGCTGGCTGATAAACCCGGGTGGCAATTATTTTCCGGGGTTTACAGTAAGCGGATTTGTTTCGGGAGTCATTTACGGTCTGTTTTTGTACAGAAAGGAAATTACGTGGAAAAGGATTGTTTTCTCCGCAGTTGCAATGGTATTTATCGTGGAAGTCGGCCTGAACCCGGTATGGTTGAATATTATGTATGGCACCCCGTATATGGCGTTTCTTTGGTTAAGGCTTGTCAAAGCGGCAATCTTAATACCGCTGCAGGTGTTTTTTATATACAGCACTAAGGACCTGGTGAAAAAGTTTGCGCCGGCACGCTGAATAGTGTATTGTATTTCCATGAATACCTTTTAGTGCAGGTGAAAGCCATGAAACGGGTATCGGGTAAAAGAAAACAGGATAAGTCTGAAAAGGAAGTATTCCTGATAACTGCGTCGGACGAACGGGAGTTTGATGTCTATAAATCCCTGCTCGAATCCTGCGGCATACCTGTGCTGAAAAAACACAGGGAAGCGGGAGAGTACCTGAATATTTCTATGGGAATGAGTGTCTACGGTGTGGATATTTATGTTCCTGAAAAATATCACAGGGAGGCACTGGGACTGGTAAAAAGCACTGCAGGTAAAGAAGACGATTATGACAAGGAATTTGAAAAAGAGAAGGAATCCTACCAAAACAGGCGCCTTACCTATGTCTGGATAATCATTGCAGTGTTTTACTCCCCGTTTTTAGTATGGCTTATCTATACACTGATAAATGATGTATTCATGATCGGCAGCCAATAAATTGCCCTGACAGGGCGTTACCGGCCAAAGTATACAAGTTTTGGCTGAAACCCTTGAAAGTTCAACAGGCTTCAAAAAACTGCAGCAGTTAAAATTATATCCGAAACGGCTTTACAAAGTTCGGCATAATACCTTATAATTAATACATAGTCAGAACGACGTAATTTTCACGGTGATAAAACCGGTATGAAAAACTGAATATATGTATTGCAGGTGTGCAGCCTGAATGCACTTAATAGGGAACCGGGTGAAAATCCCGGACGGTCCCGCCGCTGTAAGGAGGAGCGTGTATTCACAATGCCACTGTCGGGAGATGGGAAGGCGAATACATGCAATGAATCCAAGTCAGAATACCTGCCTGCAGTAGAAGTGAGGGAAACTACGAGCGATAGGCCCCACGATATTTTGCAGCATTATGCAAATATTAGCCTTTCCTTGTGGAAAGGCTTTTTGTTTAAGGGCCTTAAAACAATAGTAAAGGAGTTTAACTATGAAAAAAGGTCTTATTTTATTGCTTATTTTGACTGTTTTATGTCTTGCCGCAGGATGCAGCGGTTCAAATGCACCACGGGATATTGACAGGCAGGAGCCTACAGGTGTTGCCGGGGATAACCGGCAGCAGGATGACACACCCGGAGAAGAAAATAACTCCGCATATCCCCTTGAAGTTACGGATTTTAAAGGCAATACGGTTAAATTTGCTGAAGAACCCGAGAGAATAGTTTCGTTAAGCCCGAACATTACAGAAATCATCTATGCTCTCGGCAAGGGTGACAAACTTGTGGGACGTACGGCTCTTTGCGATTATCCTGAAGAAGTAAAGGATGTTACCGTAGTTGGGGACTTCTTTGAATGGAGTTTTGAAACAATACTCTCCCTTGAGCCCGATGTGGTTTTTGCTTCATCGCTGAATACCGAGGAGAATGAGAAAAAACTCATGGAGCTTGGTGTTAAAACAGTATTTTTAACGCAGGTTGAGTCCTTTGAAAGCACGTATGAAACCATTGAACTGGTGGGCAGGGTTCTGAATGCCGGGGATCGTGCCGGGGAAATTATAAATGACATGAAAGAAACGGTTTCAAAGGTACAGAAAGCGACAGAGGGCAAAGAAAGGCCTTCGGTATATTACGTGGTTGGTTTTGGCGAATACGGGGATTATACCGCCACGGGAGAGACATTCATATCCAGTTTGATTGAGATGGCTGGCGGAGACAATATTGCAGCCCACCTCACCGGATGGGTATACAGCCTTGAAAAACTGATACAGGAAGACCCTGACATAATCATATGCTCTGAGTACGCTAAGGAAGTCTTCCAGCAGACAAACGGATATAAAGACCTCACTGCCGTTAAAGAAGGAAGGATATATGCAGTGGACGAAAATATCATAGTACGCCAGGGTCCCAGGCTGGCTGAAGGTTTGGTGACACTGTATGAAATCTTCCATTCGGAAAGTATCCCGGATTAAGGCAAAAACCGATTTGATTAGGATGGTTCAAAGATGTCTTCAGGTATAAAAGGTAAAGTAACCGGACTGATGATAGTTGTTTTCATAATAGTGCTGATTTTAACAGCCGCTGCGTCCCTTTTCCTGGGAACAGCGAATATAGGCTATGTTGATGTGTTCAGAATACTGCTGCATCATATCCCCGGCCTTGGCGGGCATATCAGTATTGACGGAATACCCGAATCAGCTGTGACAATCATAATGAAGCTGAGGCTTACAAGGGTCATTCTTGCATTGCTGGTCGGCGCAGGCCTTTCGGCGGTTGGCTCAACTATGCAGTGCCTCTTCAGGAATCCGATGGCCGAGCCCGGGCTTTTGGGAATATCGTCAGGAGCCGGCCTTGGCGCAACGATTGCAATTTTTCTCGGACTGAACGCAACGGTTTTCGGTATGGGTGCGACTGCCGTCTGCGCGTTTTTCGGAGCCATACTGACAATACTGATTGTTTACAATATATCCCGGACAGGCACAAAAATATCCCCGACGGTACTGATTCTTGCGGGAACAGCGATAAGTTTCATGAACAGTGCAATAATCCAGCTTCTTATGATTTTCCGAAGAGATCGCATGGATTATATAATGCTTTGGACAATGGGTTCGTTTACGACATCGGGATGGAATAAGATATTGATTCTTATTCCGTTCCTTGCGGCAGGTCTTACGATTCTTTTGCTTTATGCAAGACAGCTGAACGTTATTTCCACCGGGGAGGAAACAGCACAGTCCCTTGGTATAGAGGTTGAAAAGGCAAAAAAGGTTCTGCTTGCGGTCTGCTCGCTGATAACCGCGGCATGTGTTTCAACCAGCGGAATCATCGGGTTTGTCGGGCTGATAATCCCGCATGTCTTCAGACTGTTAGTCGGGCCGGATCAAAGGGTTCTGCTGCCATATTCCATTCTTGGAGGTGCAACCTTCCTTGTGATATGTGACACGCTTGCAAGAGTAATTGCCCCGCCGACCGAGATTCCCGTTGGGGCAATTACCGCTGTTTTCGGCTCACCATTTTTCATTGCACTTCTTATTCGCAGCAGGAGGAGTGTGATGTAATGGAACAGTCGGTTAAAATTGAGAATCTGAGCTTTTCTTACGGCGACAGGGAGGTTTTGAAAAAAATATGTGCGGATTTTAAACCGGGTATGGTATGCGGCCTTCTGGGACCAAACGGCTCGGGTAAAACCACGTTGCTTAAGAACATTGCAGCAATATTGAAACCCCAGAAAAATGCGGTGTATATCAACTGCAGGGATATTACCGGGATGACGCCTCTCGAAATAGCAAAGGAAATGGCACTGGTCCCGCAAAGCACACACATAGATTTTGATTTTACCGTTGAAGAAATTGTTATGATGGGAAGGACGCCTCATATCAAGGGCTTTGCCGGTGAAAGCAGTGAAGACAGGGAAATTGTACAGCAGGCTCTTGAAACCGTGAGGGTCAGCCACCTGAAAGACCGAAGCATAAAATCATTAAGCGGCGGGGAACTTCAAAGGGTGGTAATCGCAAGGGCACTGGCCCAAAAAACACGGATTATACTTTTGGACGAGCCGGTATCGCAGCTTGATATCCACCATCAGCTTTCAATCATGGAAACAATAACCGGGCTGGCACATGAACAGAATTTCACAATAGTCACTGTTCTGCATGATTTAAACCTGGCTGCCGAATACTGCGACAGCATATATCTTTTAAAAGACGGGCAAATTGTGTGCGGGGGTCCTCCGAAAGAGGTACTTACCTTTGAAATGATTGAAAGCGTTTATGACATAGTTTGCCTTGTTTATGAAAATCCCGTATCCAAAAAACCCCATATAATACCTGTACACAGCAAATAGAAGCAGGAGGACAGCCTTTCTGCTTCCATGCATCTTTTGTATAAATACACCCCATCTTCCATATCAATATACCCTGTTATAATAGCTTTTTTCCATTTCCGGGCGGTTGTAAAACTTACAGTAAAGCAAAACTAATATCAGCCAATTGCAAAATCTGGAAAATCATTTGTTAACTATTTCCCTGGAGAATGGGCTAAAGGTAAACCAAGGAAGCACAGCATGGGACTATAATCACCTGTTCATTCCGATAATACTGCATGTATGAGTGTATGTGCAGATTTTTGAGGTTTTTTTCTTTTTTTATGGACTTAATGTCGTATTGTAAAAGAAGTTATTTGTCACGCTTCTTAACATTGGATTTATATTTTCCTGGCCATTATTCTGATGCGGAAACATTATTTTCATGCTTAATGATATGCTCATCGGAATACTTATTTTATAATAAAAGGGAGCACTAAACAACTCCCCCCCCTTGCCTGTGGCCTTATTTGTTGCTGAATAATCATTATCGCATGTTTTGAAGAAAAATTACACTTTTATGTACTGTTGACTAATAATGTTATATATTTACAGTATAACCGTTATTATAATCTTTGTCATTAGTTTTGTGTAAAATACCTGCATTTTCCGTACAGGTTTTCCGTCAGCGTAAAATTTCGCAGGACAGGGGAAAGGCAATAATATATAAAGCGCAAAAAGAAAACATTGTACGTCATAACGCTTCCTTCAGGCACTTGCGCAATTTGTCCCGTTACAATACAATGTTGTTGAGCTCATTATTATGAAAGGAAAGGTGAAAGATGATTAATTTTGAGTTTTACTGTCCCACAAAGGTATTCTTCGGCCGCGGCCAGCACAAGCGGGTCGGTGAGATTATCAGGAATTACGGGTTCAAAAAGGTGCTGCTTCATTATGGCGGAGGAAGCATAAAGAAAACCGGGTTATATGATGAAGTGGTAAAAGCCCTTAATGATGCAGGAATAGATTTTGTTGAACTTGGCGGAGCACAGCCCAACCCGGTACTTGGACTGGTAAAAAAGGGAATAGAAATATGCAGGAAGGAAAATGTTGACCTTGTATTGGCAGTGGGAGGAGGAAGCGCTATTGACTCGGGAAAGGCAATAGCAGTAGGCGCTGCTAATGACTGTGACCCCTGGCTGTTTTTTTCGAAAAAGAAAGAGCCCGAACGCGCACTGCCCATCGGTACCATTCTCACCCTTTCGGCAACGGGCAGTGAAACAAGTACATCGGCTGTTATAACAAATGAAGAACTGAAACTTAAAAGAGGCCTTAATACCGATCTTAACAGGCCCCTGTTTTCAATACTGAATCCCGAACTGACGTTTACGGTTTCGCCCTACCAGACAGCCTGCGGTATTGTTGATATAATGATGCATACTGTTGAACGGTATATTACACAGAAAGGCGAGGCAGAAGTTACCGATCGCATAGCAGAAGCTGTTCTGAAATCAACAATTCAGGCCGGCAGAAAAGCACTGAAAAACCCTGAAGACTACGAGGCAAGGGCTACTCTTATGTGGGCGGGCAGCTTGTCGCATAACGGCCTTACTGGCCTTGGACGGGACTACTTTATGGTTTCGCATCAGATAGAGCACGAGATAAGCGGTATGTTTGAAAAGGTTGCTCATGGTGCAGGGCTGGCAGTCGTATTCCCGGCATGGATGAAATATGCGTATAAGTATAATATCCCAAGGTTCTGCCAGTACGCGGTGAGGGTATGGAACTGCGAAATGGATTATGAAAACCCTGAAAATACCGCGATTGCCGGTATTGAAGCAACGATAGATTTCTTCAGGGAGATTGGCATGCCAACCACGCTTCGCGAGCTTGATGTTCCTGAAGACAGCATTGAAGAGATGGCTGTAAAATGCACCAATTACGGGGAACGTATTCTGCCGGGATATATTGAATACGGGAAAAAGGAAATAATTGAAATACTGCGATTATGCCTGTGATCCTCCATACCCCTATTATTGATTATTTCATGCAATTATAAAAATTTACACATGGAAAAATAAATTAAACCAGCCGGTTAATCTGTACCCGGCTGGTTTTTAATTGTTAATGTGAAGATTTGAATACATGAGAGTTTATCCGGTACAAACATTTACGCAATACAGGCATTCAGTGCTGCTTCAGCTGCTGCGGCAGCATCGGGTGTGTAAATGTCGGCACCGATTGAGGCGCGGAAATTATCGGTTACAGGTGCACCGCCTATCATTATTTTAACCTTTCCTGCCAACGGAGATTCCTTTACTTTCTGTACTATATTCTCCATTTCAATCATGGTGGTGGTCAGAAGAGCTGAACATGCAATAATATCGGCATTGTTCTCCATCGCTGCATCTATAAATCTTTCAGCCGGAACGTCAACGCCCAGATCGATTACCTCAAGGCCTTTTCCTTCCATCATCATGCGTACAAGGTTTTTGCCTATGTCATGCAAATCCCCCTTAACGGTGCCTAATACCACTTTACCCTTGGCCTTGACGCCTGAGCTTACAAGAAGGGGCTTTAACAGTTCTGTTCCTGTATTCATTGCACGGGCTGCAATAAGAACATCGGGAACGTATACCTCATTGTTCTTGAACTTCTCGCCGATAATATTCATTCCGTGCAACAAGCCTTCTTCAAGTATCCTGTTGACTTCGATTCCTTCGTCAATGGCCTTCTGAACCAGTTCCTTAACGTTTTTGGCTCTGCCTTTCTGTAGATTCTCAGAGATTTCTCTTAACAATTCCATATATAATCACCTCAAAATTATATATTATCAAGCATTACTGCATGATATTCCGCTAAATGCTCCCCCGGCTTTCCCGGTATTTTTTCGGGTTAAGGCCGGTCATTTTCTTAAACACCTTGGAAAAATAACTCTGGTCTTCAAATCCGACCAGGTTTGAAACCTCAACCATCGAAATGGACGGATCCAGCAGCAGTTTCTTGCTCATTTCAATCCGCACGTAATTCAGGTAAGCGTTGAAATTCACATCCATTTCCTCCTTGAAGATTTTGCTGAAATACGAAGGACTTAAATAAACATGGGCAGCTACATCTTCAAGGGTGATTTTTTTCATGTAATTTTTGCTGATATAGTCGATGGACTTAAATATAACGTCTTTATTTTTAACATTGGTCAGGTTGAAGACATAATCGGTAAATCTCTCCATTATCATTGAAAGCCACAGTGTTAACTCTTCAAGGTTCATGATACTGTGAATCTGATTAAGGTACTGGTAGTTAAGACCGAATATCTGCTCAATTTCAGCTCCGCCTTTCAGGGCCGCCCGGGACAGCAAAACAACCAGTTCGAGGACGCGGGCGCGTATTAATTCAAAGTCATTTCCCGATGTAAAGAAAATATGCCCGAGTATTTCGTTTAAAAGTTTCTGGGAAAGGGCCTTGTTTCCCATCGAAATTGCGCTCAGCAGTTCATCTTCCTTTTCAATCGGGTATGGGGATATATTTTCACCGTCTCTTGAAATTTCCTTCAGTTTTTGAATATACTCCGATATATCTGCCGCCTGCTTCTGGGCTTGCTGGTTCACATCATACTGGTGCCTGGAGGTGTCCGACAGGTAGAATGCCACCATTCTGAGCAGTTCGGACATACTGTTTACAACCTCTGTGCCTATGACAGGTATTGATTTTGAGTAACCGACAGCCTGTGACAATTCCTCGTTATCAAAGTATTTTCTAAAAATGTCTGCGATAAGGAATTCCTCAGGTTCAATCATGTGAACAGGGCCGCCCAGTATTGCGCCCTTCATCACGCCATCAATTGTGATCGGTGAAGCCCAGTGCACCATTCCGAGGGGACAGAAGAAAACATATTTTCCTCCGAATCTTTCGGCCTGGTAACTTCCGTACAGGTGCACGCTTATGCAGTCAATTTTCGGACTTTGATTATTTTCATTCGATCCCTGTGTTTTAACAGCAGCCGGGCACTCTGAGCAAAAAGCACAAAACTTTTTATCAGCATGTGAAGAATAAATAATACTGCCGCTGTCGTCAATCAGGAATGCCGGCAGTTTAACAGCATTACTGTAATGCTGCACTGCCTGAACGGCTTTTTCATAATCAAAGCCCAAGTCGGTTCTCATAGTTTATCCCCTTACGCAAAGATGTTGAAAAATCCAGCTTATATTTTGATCATACACATGATGCGGCACACGGTATTGAAAATATTTATGTTTTTTTGTAATTCCTAATACTTTATAAGTCGGTGCCGAAAAACATATTCTCTGTGTATTGACTGGTAAAATCCAGCCTTGCAGATAATTCCAGGTATTTTATTTTTTTGGCAATCTCACATATCTCTGAAAGATTCTCCTCTGAAAGCAGGGCGCAGATTGCACCGGCACCTGCAGCGTTCCCGACAGGCCTGGTTCTGTCCGAAAATTCTTTCGGCAGAAGACCTATCGTTATTGCACTGTCAATGTTGATGAAACTTCCGAAGCCACCTGAAAGATATACATTTTTTATATCGGCTGTATCGGAACGGGTTTCATCTATTAATATATTTATACCCGCAGCAATCGCGGCTTTTGCATTCTGAAGCTCGCGGATGTCTTTCTGGGATATGTATATGTCCTCACCATGACCAGTGCTTCTTGCCGGAACCAACAGGAAGGCCTTCTGGTTGTTTACTGTAATCAGCCTGTCACTGAAAATTTTTGAATTGTCAGGCCATTCATCCTCATCGAGGATACGGCCTGTCTCATCCATCACACCGGTTTTCAGCATGCATGCCGCTGCGTCAATAAGACCCGAACCGCATAACCCGACAGGTTTCTGGCCTCCTATTGTAGTAATTTCAAACCCGCCGTTATCGGTAACAGAAACAGCGCTTATTGCACCGGTGACACTGCCGATACCGCAGGATATGTTGGCGCCTTCAAAAGCCGGGCCCGCTGCCGTTGAACATGCACATAAAAAAGAGCTGTTGCCGATAACTATTTCCCCGTTCGTACCTATATCAATCAACAGCGAAATATCAGCCTTTTTGTGCATTTCGGTGGAGAGCACCGCCGCTGTTGTATCTGCGCCGATATATGCCGAAACCGAAGGAAGCACAAACAGTCTTCCGTTATGGTTTATATTCAGGTTCAGGTCGCAGGGTTTCAGTTCAAGCCCTGAGAGCAGTACCGGAATAAAAGGGGCGGAAGCGATATTGGCTGACGGAAGCTCAAGCAGAAGATGCAGCATAGTGGTGTTTCCTGCCAGTGTTACCGCATAAATATCCGCATGCTGTATCCCTGCCTGGTTTACCAGCTGCTGTATCAGGTCATTCAGTGCGTTTCGTATGAGCAGGGACATTTCTGCCTGATTCCTGAGGCTTTTTGAAGAATATTCTATCCTCGATATAACATCGGCACCGTATTTCCTCTGCGGATTCAGCCTTGATGCTACAGCCTTCTGTTCTTTCGCGTTCAGGTCATACAGATAGGCGGCAAGGGTGGTTGTTCCGATATCAACAGCCACTCCGAAGTTTTCAGACACAGTGTTCCCGCTTTCTACCCCGGTAATTTTTCCTGAAATCTCAACCACCGTAATATTATAGTCCTTATCCCTCAGGATACCCGGAAGTTCCCTGAGAAAAGAAAGGAAAAAACTCTGAAATCCGCCGTTTTGATTTATAATGTATGAAGTGTTTTCACTAAAGGATGAAATAAGGCGGATATCATCTGCCCTTTGATCGCTGATGGAAGGATGGGGCAGGCTGACAAAGGTTTTCCTGACTACAGGCCTGCCATTGGTTCCGGAAATGTTTGCATCGGTAACAATTGAAGCATTCCTGTCCCCGGTAACCAGGGAAACCTCCAAATCATCACTGAGTTTTACCATGCATGACAGATGAACACCTTTATTAATCTCCGACGGTGTAAGGTGTTTTTTCTCTTCAGGTGTATAAGGGACGGAATTGTGTACCAGAACCCGGCATTTGCCGCAGATACCTTTTCCGTTGCATGGTGTTTCCGGAATAAATCCTTCATTTTTAAGTGCGTCTAAAAGGCTGATTCCTTCAGGCGCATCGAAACCAACTTCTTTATTCCCGGTATTGACTTTTATATATGGCAAGAAAACCACCTTTTTCTGCTTTATTATTACAATAAATTATAACATATACCCATTGCCCTACCCATGTAAATATTTGCTTTTTTTATGACATATTGCGGCTTTTGCGAAAAAGGAATACAATATGTTTATTCAGACCTAAAATAATTGTCAGAAACTGAAGACAGCAGGGAAATATTTCCCCCGCTCCAGCGAGGCGGTTTGAGCAAGGATGGTTAATATGAGATACAAACTTATATGCTGTGACGTTTTCAGCCGTGAAATGTACGATGCGCTTTTGAAGAGCAGCAACAATGTTTTTCCGGTGTTTACAATGAAAATGTCACACGAGTATCCCGACAGGTTAAGAGAATTAATACAGAAGGAAATTGACAATACCGATCCGGATATATTCAGCCATATCCTGCTTGGATACGGATTATGCGGAAATGCAATTGCAGGGCTGAAAACCGGAAGAATTCCGGTAGTTATACCCAGGGCCCATGACTGCTGTACAATTTTCCTTGGTTCAAAACAGTCATTCAAAAAACATTTCGGCCACAGGCCAAGCTGCAGATGGACCTCCGGGGGGTATATGCAGGACGGGGATTATTACCTTAGGAAAAGTGAAGTGCATCAATTTCTTGGTATAGACATGAGTTTTGAAGAACTGGCTGAAAAATACGGAGAGGAGAATGCCCGCTATATCATTGAAACACTGGCTCCGAAGGATGACAGCGATAAGCAGGTTGTTTTCATAGAAACACCGCCATACGAGAAATTTGATCTGAAGAAGCGGGCAGAAACCGAAGCTGAGAAAGACGGGCGCAGTTTTGAAAGCATACAGGGCGACACAAGGCTTTTAGAGATGCTTGTGAACGGCGACTGGAATGAAGAGGATTTTCTGATTGTTCCTCCTTACCACATGATAGAAGGTGTTTATGACAGTGACATTATAGTTAAAGCCGTTCCGGCCGGAAACCCTGATGAATAGTCATTATCCTGCAATGTATAAACAGGGGATCACCGGACTTAATGAAAATTCGAAAGAACTTGATATAAGATAATACATATGTGACATAAAGATAAGAAAAAAGGAAAGACCTCTGATATAAT
>LFSH01000048.1 GCA_001513105.1 Clostridiales bacterium DTU070
TATATCAGAGGTCTTTCCTTTTTTCTTATCTTTTTGTCACATATGTATTATCTTATATCAGAGAATAAAAAATTTCATTTTTCGGACGAATTGACCGGCTAAATCAGGTATCACCGTTACCTGATAAGTTCCAGCCATTCGATAAACACATCAATGAAATACTGCAGAATTGATTTGCGTTTTATGGATTTGCCTGCCCTTATGGGGGATTCGCAGAGTATTTTGTCATCAAGATATACTGATAAGGTACCGACAACGGTTTTTTCGGTTACAGGTGCATGGATGTACTCAGGAAGGGAAATCCTTGTGTACAGGTTTGCCGCTTCCTCCTCGGTCAGCGGCATTGATACCGTTTTTTCCACGTATACCGGTAAAGAGTTCTCATATCCCTTTATCACGGGCAATGTGCCGAGATATTCGCTTTTTATGACTGTATGCAGGTTATACCTTGAAAAGGCATAATCCAGGATAATTTTGCTGCTTAAAGCCCTTTGCACCCGGCTGTCACAAAATAGTACAACAGAGATGAAACGCCTGTCACCCCTTGTCGCCGAGGTTATAAGGCAGCGTCCTGCCTTTCCGGTATACCCGGTTTTTACACCATCGGCTCCCTCGTAGCCTGTGAGCATTTCATTTGTGTTGTATAAGTAACGGTTTCCTATCTGGATTGACGTTGTTTTTACAATTTCATTGAATACAGGATTATTCAAAGCGTAACGTGTGATCAGTGCCATATCGTATGCCGTTGAATAATGTCCGGGGTCATCGAGGCCGTGGGGAGTTGTGAAATTCGTGTTCAGCGCTCCTATTTCCCTTGCTTTTTCATTCATCATTTCAAGAAATTTATCCACACTTCCTCCTACATGCTCTGCAATTGCAATGGCAGCGTCGTTTCCCGAGCATAAAAGAAGGCCGTACATCAGCTCGCGCAATGTTAAGGTTTCACCGGCTTTCAGGTGCATCAGCGAGCCATGTATCGATGCGGCGTTTCTGCTGACAGTAACAAGTTCATCAAGACTGCTGTTTTCAAGGGCAACAATTGCTGTCATTACCTTCGTTGTGCTTGCCATCGGCCTTCTCTGGTATGCGTTTTTTTCAAACAAAACGCGCCCTGTCTCAAAATCCATAACAATCGCTGAACGTGCATTAATATTCACATCGCCGGTGTTGTAAGTCTCAATCGACAGGTCTTCGAAAATGGAAGAAGCGGGTAATTCTTCATTTGCGTCGTCAGCATATATAACAGCCAGGAATAACGTCATCAGTATTACTGCAACGGTGAGTACTCTTTTCAAAACCATCCACCTACTTAACTTTATAGGAACAATAAAACAGCCTATAACCATATATATTGATTTTAAAAAAAGAATAGTACAACCCTGAAAAATATCCGGCCCGGATATTTAATATCAATTTCAGACATATAGTTATTTTGAGGTGGGTATTATGAAACACTCCGCTTATGCAGGATTAATGAATAAGATTTTCCGTAACTTGTCAAACCTCGGAATACTGCTTTTATGTATTTTCCTGGTAAAGAACATGGTTATCCGGGTAAATACCGGCATTGATGAAATGAGTGCGGTAAAGTATATATCCGAAGACAGTCCGTACCGTATTCATATTAATCTTGACGAACAGATTATGTATGTTTATAAAAACGATGAGTTATATAAAACCTATCCTGTTTCAGGAGGAAAAAGCAATTCGCCGTCACCGACGGGAGAATGGATAATAATCCAGAAATCGAAATGGGGCGGAAATTTCGGCGGAGCCTGGATGGGGCTTAATGTTCCATGGGGAAAGTACGGTATTCATGGAACAAGCAAGCCATGGGCGATTGGCAGGCAGAATGTGTCGGGCGGGTGTATAAGAATGAAAAATGAAGATGTAAAGGAACTGTATGAATACATTCCGCATGGAACAAAAGTGACAATTGTGCATGAAAACCAGCCTTTCCGGACTTTAAAGGACGGGGATTTCGGCCCGGATGTTTACAAAGTACAGCTGGCGCTTAAGACCCTTGGCTATTTCAACAACTGGTGCGACGGGAAGTTTGGCGAAAGCACGAAGAAAGCTGTCATTGCATATCAGAAGGCCAATGGTCTGAAACAGACCGGAATTGTAAACATAAGCACATGGGAAAAGCTGATGAAGGAATACGAGGAAAACCTGCTCGAATGACCGGTATTACCGATTGCAAGGATGTATCCGGGGCTGTCATTTATTATTCCGTAGTTTCATCCAGTGGTCCATTATTTCCGTAACTGCTTTTTCAGGAGTTGATGTATTTTTTATATGAACATTGCATGTTCCGGTGTACAGCGGATATCTTTCATGGAATATCCCAGCCAGTTTGTCCTTTCCGTCCTTAATCAAGGGTCTGTCAGATGTTTTTATATCTGCAAGGATATTCTCGAGAGGCCTGTCAATGAAAAATATTATACCTTTTCTTTTCAGCGCCGCTATATTGTCCTCCCGTTTTACAACTCCGCCTCCGGTGGCAATAACAACGCCTTCCATGTCACTTACTTTCAGAACGATTTTGTGTTCCAGTTCCCTGAAGTGAGCCTCGCCGTTTTTGAATATCTCGGGTATTTTTCCGTACTCTTTCTCTATAAACTCATCGGTATCTGCAAAACCCATATTCAGCCTTTCTGAAAGCATCTTGCCTATGGTAGTTTTGCCGCATCCCATTATGCCTGTTAAAACAATATTGAAGTATTTCATTCACGAAACCCTTTCTTAAACCCGGTTCATTTTCGAAAACGCAGCCTGTTATAACACGCCGAGTTTATTCTTTGCTTCATTGTAAACACTGTTGATGAAGTCAGTATCATATTCCCTGTTGTTCCAAATCTCGTGGGCTTTTACCGCCTGGACCACAAGCATATACAAGCCGTTTTCATTCGGAATCCGAAGGTCTTCGGCAAGTTTCAGAAGCTCTGTTCTGCCGGGATTGTAGATAAGATCAAAAAGGAATTCCGCACCCCTGACATGCCCGGGTTTTAACGGCGAAACCCCGGTATTCGGATACATCCCGACCGGTGTTGTGTTAATCACTATATCAAAAGGCGCATACCTGTCTATTTCTTCATAGCCGACTGGTATAGTGCTTTCGGACTTTACAGCTATATTTGCCGGATTCCTGCTTGCGATAAAGATACGGCCGGCATTTTCGTCGACAAGAAATGCCATCACCGATTTGGCGGCTCCGCCGCTCCCGGCTACAAGTATTTTTTTGCCGGCAGCATTAATCCCGTTTTTCAGGAAGGTATGTCTGATACCGTAATAATCGGTGTTGAAGCCTTTTATTCCGTTTTTGAAACTGATTGTGTTAACGGCTCCTGTTTTTTCGGCTTCAGCTGAGACTGAGTCCAGAAACGGAATTACAGCTGTTTTATAGGGAATTGTAACATTCAGGCCTGTAAATCCCTGTCCTGCAGCATTTTGAAGGAAACTGCCGAGCTCGTCTTTTTGAAGTTCAATGAGGCTGTACTCGCCTTTCGTTCCGGCAAGTTCAAATATAGCCCTGTGTATTTCAGGAGAAAAACTGTGCCCCAATTTCTCACCGACTAAACCGTACTTCATCATACTCCTCCGGATATTTCAGATTTCAGTACCATTTCTTTCTGTCCCGCGTGATATATAATTGCCCAGCAGGCGGAAATTATTGGACTGGCATTTAAGGCTTTCAATAAGTTTTATAACCCGTTCTTCACCCAGGTTTCCTTCAAAGTCAAAGAAAAACATGTATTCCCACGGTTTCCCGATAATCGGACTTGATTCTATTTTCAGGAGGTTAATATTCCTTTGCTTGAACAGCCTCAAAACATCGAAAAGCGCCCCCGTTCTGTGCTTAATGTCCATTATAATGCTTATCTTGTTGCATTCACTGTTAACGCACAGGTTCTTTTCGACAATTATAAACCTGGTGTAATTGTTTTTGTTGTAGTGTATGTCTGGTACAAGTATTTCGAGGCCGTAAATTTCAGCACAGCGCTCCGACCCGATGGCCGCCTTTGATTTGTCGCCAAGCTCTTTTACAAGTTTTGCACTGTCTGCTGTACTTTTATATATAATCTGTTCAAAGGGATACTGCTTCAGGAATTTGTTGCTTTGCTCAATCCCCTGGTGGTGTGAATAAACCGTTCTGATATCCGACAGTTTTGTCCCGGGAATAACCAGCAAATGGTGCCTTACCCTTTCAATGTGTTCACCGGTGATGAAAACATTATTGTCACGAATTAAATCCATTACCTCGGCAATAGTACCGGTGGATGAATTCTCAACCGGCAGAACGGCCGCGCAGATTTCATCGTCAAGAAGGGCTGTTATTACTTCATCAAACCGGACATATCCTCTTTTCGGGCGGTCGGCGCCGAAATACCTTATAGCTGCTTCCTCCGAGAATGATCCCGCCTGGCCGTAAAAACCAATGGGACCACCGGCTGAAACAGTTTCCTTGTTTTCTTTAATGTCAGCTGAGGCACTACCACCCGTTTTTTCAATCTGGTAATGCTTTGAAAGGGTTATTAAATCCTCCATGAAGAAGGACAAGTATTCTTTCAGGTTTTTGTTCCCGAGCAGTGAAACAGCCCTTTCAATAATTTCCTTTTCCCTTCCTGCATCAACTATGCCCATGTTGTTGCGTTTTTTATATTCTGCTATTTCTGCAACTGTTTCCATGCGCTCTTCAAACAGCTTTACAAGTTCCCTGTCAATGCAATTGATTCTGTCTCTAAGGTTTGAAATATTGTTTTCCACCATCCCACCCCAGTTCGTCATTTTCTGAATACATCACCAGTCAGCCTGTCCGCTTCTTTCAAGCAGCAAATCCATTACCGCAAGGGCGGACACCGCATCAATGACAGGTACAGCCCTTACAGCAATGCATGGATCATGCCTTCCTTTAAAAACATGTTCGGTTTCTTCCATTGTGCTTATATTAATAGTACGCTGCGGTTTCGATATTGTTGATGTCGGTTTTATGCAGGTTCTGAATATCACAGGCATACCGTTCGTAATACCGCCGTTTATCCCGCCGGAATGGTTTGTTCTTGTACGCGGTATCTTTTCATTGCCTTCCTCTGCAATATAAAACTCGTCATTGGCTTCGCTTCCAAGCATCGAGGCCAGGCTGAAACCGCTGCCGAACTCTATTCCCTTGACTGCGGGTATTGAAAATACAATCGACGAAATCCTGCTTTCAACCGATTTGAACATCGGCGAGCCAAGCCCCGCAGGCAAATTCAATATGACTGTTTCGAGTATTCCGCCGACTGAATCACAGTCCATCCGGGCATTATTAATCTCTTCTTTCATTTTCTCGGCTGTTTCCTCTGAGAAAACAGGAAAATGCATATTTCTGAAATCCAGTAGCTGTTCTTTTGATATGCCGACAGGATCAATTGATTGATCCTGTACTTTTCCGATTCTTAACAAGTGAGTGCCTATAGTTATTCCCTTTTGTTCAAGGTACTGGTTTGCAACGGCTCCCGCAAACACAACAGGAGCGGTAAGCCTTCCGGAAAAATGCCCTCCGCCGCGGTAGTCTGCAAACCCCTTATACCTTATAAAACCTGTATAGTCCGCATGGCTGGGACGCATTATATTCTTTATATCATCATAATCCGCCGATCTTTTGTCCGTGTTCCTTATAATGCCGCAAAGAGGTGCACCTGTAGTGTATCCGTTGAAAAAACCGCTTACTATTTCAACCTTGTCTGCTTCCCTGCGCTGAGTTGTGTATATATCCTGGCCCGGCCTTCTTCTTGCCATTTCGGCGTTAATCTTTCCAGGATCCAGGCGGATTCCGGCAGGCAGTCCGTCAACGACCACCCCTATACATTGGCCGTGCGACTCGCCGAACACCGATATTTTAACATGCTCACCCCAGACACTGCTCAATTGTTTCCCCTCCCAGACTTCTATAATGCTCCCAGAACGATGGATAGGACTTGTTCACTGCATTAAATCCCTCAATAATAATATTATTTTTACATAAAACAGCCGCAATGGCAACAGACATCACTATACGGTGATCGTTCCAACTTTTCGCGGTACCGCCCGGGAGTGTCTCGCAGCCGTTTATAATTATATTGTCGCCTGATTCAACGATATCGGCGCCAAGGTTTTTCATTTCTGAAACAATGGCTTTTATCCTGTCGCTTTCCTTCAGCCTTAGCCTTGTACCGTTGAGTATCTCTGTTTTCCCGCCGGCGACAGAGCCCAAAACAGCCAAAATCGGTGCCAAATCCGGGCATTGCGATACATCTGCCGTAAAACCCTTAAGGCGGCTTTTTTCAGCGATTATTCTGCTGTTCTCCCAGTACACCCTGCCGCCGATGTTTTTAATAATACTTTCTATTACCCTGTCACCCTGCAGTGAATCCCTGTTTAACCCGGTAATTTCGACAGGTCCTGACATGACGCCCGCAGCAAGCCAGAAAGCCGCCTGGGACCAGTCGCCTTCGATAAAGTATTTTTGCGGCATATACTTCTGACGGCCGGGTATAATGAATATATTCTCATCTTTTTTATAATAAATGCTAACCCCGAAAATTTTCTGGATATAAATTGTCATATCAATGTAAGCCTCAGACTGCAGATTTGTTGTAATTTTGATTGTTGAGTCTTCGTCAAGAAGCGGCAGCGCAAGCAGTAATCCTGATATGAACTGGGAACTGATGTCACCCCTGATATAATAATTCCCGGGCTTAAGCCTTCCCTCGAGCGTTAACGGAAGTTTTCCGCCGCAGGTTTCATAACCGATACTGCAGCTTTCAAATACCGGGAAGAATACATCAAAAGGCCTTGAAACGAGTTTTCCTTCTCCTTCAAACGTAACTGCATCTTCAGCAAGCCTTGAAACAGGCATTATAAACCTGGCTGTTGTTCCCGACTCGCCGCAGTTTATCCTGTCCTGCACAACAAAAACCTTTCCATTACCATGTACTAACAGCTTTTTCCGGCCATCGGAATAGCTTTCGGTTATTTCAATTCTGCCGCCCAGCGCTTCAACTGCCCTGCATGTTGCCAGGATATCATCCGACAGTTCAATATTGTCAATTTCGCTTGTCCCGCAGGACAGGAAAGCGCATATTATCGCCCGGTGAGCCATGCTTTTAGACGGCGGGACATTAACCGTTCCCGACAGTTTTGAGGGCTTAATTTCCAAGCATTTCATGAATAAGTCCTCCGATTCTTTCCCTGCTGAAGGGTTCTGTTCTTACCTTACCAATATCTTCTATCAGGACAAGATTCACAATGTCCGTCCTTGCCTTTTTGTCCTTTATTACCGCATCAAAAACTTCGCCGGCATTAAGTTTCGGGAAATCAACGGGCAGGCTGAATTTCCCGAGCAGTGCCCTTATTCTGTCTGCCGCATCCTTCTTGCAGCAGCCCAGCTTATATGACAGTTCTGATATAAATACAGTGCCCATTGAAACTGCTTCACCGTGAGTGTATGTTTCATAGCTGAAACATTTTTCAATCGCATGGCCGAAAGTATGCCCGAAATTCAGTATCATCCTCAGGCTTTTTTCTTTTTCATCCTGTTCAACAATATCCTTTTTGACAGTACAGCAGCGGAATATGATATCTTCAATATTCTTCATGACCTCTTCCCTGTTTTCCAGATTTTCAAGCATTAAAAACAGTTCGCTGTCACGGATGCATCCGTACTTTACAACCTCTGCCATTCCATCGGCAAAATGCCTGTCTGGAAGTGTACCAAGAAGCACAGGATCTATAATTACCTCTTCGGGCTGATAAAAACTTCCCACAAGGTTCTTTCCTGCCGGCAGGTTTACGGCAACCTTCCCGCCTATGCTCGAATCCACCATTGCCAGGAGCGATGTCGGTATCTGCAGAAGATTTATCCCCCGAAGATAGGTGGAAGCTGCAAAGCCGGCCAGATCACCGGTTACACCTCCGCCTAAAGCAACGATGAAATCATTTCTTGTAATATTTTCAGCCGCCAGGTAATTGTAAATCTTTATTAATTCATTATGGCATTTGCTGCTTTCACCTGCAGGAATTACATAAATACCGGCATCAATGCCCAGGTTTTCAAGCCTTGCCAAAAGTCCTTCCCCGTACAACGGGGCTACATTGCTGTCCGTAACTATGACAGCCTTCCTGTTTTTCAGCATGCTGTAGGCATTGTCATCGCTGAAAAGACCGCTTCCAATTTTCAGGGAATATCTCTTTGCTTCGGTGTTTACCTGGATCTCCTGCATTATCAACCCTCCAGCTTTTTACCTTCAAGCTCTATCAGCTTTTTCAGCTTCTCCATCAATTGCGAGAACTGGACAGGCGTTATTGACTGCTGCCCGTCGCACAATGCCTGTGCAGGATTATTATGGACTTCAATTATTACACCGTCTGCACCTGCAACAACTGCGGCCTTCGACATTGCTTCAACCATCCATGCCTTTCCTGTGCCATGGCTCGGATCCACAATAACGGGAAGATGGCTCAGCTTTTTAACAGCAAGAACGCTGCTCAGGTCAAGGGTGTTTCTTGTATATGTTTCAAAGGTCCTTATACCCCTTTCACAGAGAATAACCTGTTCATTTCCTTCATTCAGGATGTACTCGGCTGACATCAGCCATTCCTCGATGGTTGCTGAAAGGCCGCGCTTAAGAAGTATCGGTTTCCTTGTTTTTCCCAGTTCCTTGAGAAGAACGAAGTTCTGCATGTTTCTTGCGCCAACCTGTATAATGTCTACATCTTCAACAAACCTTTCCACCATATCTGTCGACATTATTTCCGATACAATAGGCAGTCCTGTCTTTTCTCTTGCGTGTTTCAGGTATTCAAGGCCTTCAAGCCCAAGTCCCTGGAATGCATAGGGTGAGGTTCTGGGCTTATATGCCCCGCCCCGGAGGAAAGTGGCTCCGTTTTTCTTTACTTCCTCAGCAATTGATTCTATCTGCTCTTCGCTTTCAACAGAACAAGGCCCGGTTATAACGCTGAAATATCCTTCGCCTATTTTCCGTCCGTTTACTTCAATTATAGTACTTTCCGGTTTGAACATTCTGTTTGCCTTCTTAAAGGGTTCCTGCACACGCAAAATATTGGCCACTATTTCATTTGAAGAAATCCTGTACTGGTTAATGTGAGTAGTGTCACCAACCAGGCCGAGGATGGAAGTTTCGGTTCCTTCGGTAACCTGGACCTTCACCCCCATTGACTCAATCTCGGCTATGAGTGCATTTCTCTTTTCAATCGGTGTGTTAGGCTTTAGTACAACCACCATTATTTACCCTCCTTTACCTGAATGAATTTGGTATTTATAAAAAATAAGAGGCCCACAATCGAGCCTCTTTAAGTTCATTTTTATTAGATTTCACCCATTGACTGTGGTCAAATTTTTTGCACTATTAAATTGCCCGGACTGAAGCACCAAAAGTAAAAAGCCAGGCTAAAGTAATAGTAAAAAAATATTGAAACCACAACTGCACAAATTTTATTCATAATGTGCCCTCCAATGGGTTTTAAATATTATATGCATAATACTGGTAATCTGTCAATATGTTTTTGCCCGCATTTCACTGTAAAAAGATAAACAGTCAATTGTCAAAGTAAATGCAACCCCCAGGGCAATAAGTGGTCTCATTTAGTCTTTCC
>LFSH01000076.1:0-8358 GCA_001513105.1 Clostridiales bacterium DTU070
TTTTAAACCTACCAGAGGCCTTTCAGGTCTCATTTCTTTCATACTAAGTTAACAAAGCCTTTATTAATGCACTTTCTTAGTGCATTGAATACAAACAAAAATACTACTGAGCCTTTTTCATTGTATGCTCCTTTTTCGGGATTCTTACAATAAACTCAACAAATTCTCCCCTGTCTATCTGCGCCGCCTTGGCATTGATACCCGATTTTTTCATCATATCAATTGCCTGTTTTATTGTATTGACAAATATTCTGATATCCTTAATCGAACGGGTAAGCCTCTTTCCTTCCGGATTTGTCTTCGGATTTGCGTATTTTTCCAGGACCTTCTGAACAAGCTCCTCGGTTTTCTTAACGTTCAGCTCCTTTTCGCATACCCTTTGCAGAACCTTCAGTTGAAGCTGTTCATCATGAAGTTTCAGCAAAGCCCTTGCATGGCGCTCGGTAAGATTGTGGTCTGAAAGTATTTTCTTAACCATCGGCGGAAGCCGGAGCAACCTGATCTTATTGGCTATTGTCGACTGGCTTTTTCCTATTTTCTGAGCCAGTTCCTCCTGTGTCAGCCCGTGTTCCTTTATCAGGTTTCTGTAACCTTCGGCTTCTTCCATGTATCCAAGGTCCTCACGCTGCAGGTTTTCTATAAGGGCCATTATAGCCAAATCATCCTCGTTTACATCAATGACTATTGCCGGAATTTCCTTCAGACCGGCCATCATTGACGCTCTCAGTCTCCTCTCTCCTGAAACGAGTTCGTAATGGTTTGATGGTGTTTTTCGGACATTAATCGGTTGGATTACTCCATATTCCCTGATAGAGTTGCAAAGTTCCTCCAGAGATGACTGCTCAAAGTTCCTTCTGGGCTGATATGGATTAGGTCTGATGTTTTCGATGGGTATATAGGTAATTTTCCTTTGATCAGATTTTTTTTCAGAACGATTAAAAAGAATTCTTTCCTGCAAAGTCATAACGGCACCTTCCTTACTAAATTTTCTTTTGTTTTACTGAAAAATCCCATTTTGGGATTTTCCATAAATTTTATATTCGCCGCTGACTTTTTGTATTCCTTTTTTTCAAGGAAAGAATCGATCGCATAAAACCCTTGGAAATAAAGGATTTCGCCGTTATTTTATCGGAGATTTTGCAGGTTTTCCGCTCTTTCTTGGATACTTTGTCGGTGTATGTCTACATTTTTTAATTAAAATAACATTTCTCTCGATATCTTCAAAAGGTAACCTGAAATTTTTCACTTCCTCTATTTCTCCGCCAAGGACTGAAACAGCATTCCTGCCACCTGAGATTTCATCCTCGATATTGCTTCCCTTCATTGCGATAAAATATCCGCCGATGCGTACAAAGGGCATAACATATTCACAGAGAACGGGTAATGAAGATACCGCCCGGGCTATACCAATATCATAGACCTCCCTGTAATCCTTGTTCTGTCCGAAGTCCTCAGCTCTGCCATGAACGGCATCGATTCCTGTAAGGCCTGTTTCATTGATTACATGGTCCAAAAAACGAACCCTTTTCTCAAGGGAATCCAAAAGGGTGACATGTAAATTTTCCTTTATAAATTTTATCGGAATCCCGGGGAAGCCTGCTCCGGTACCGACATCAATCATGCTCGCGGCACTGTCCGGAAAGAAAGGAAGTACTGAAACAGAATCTATGAAATGCTTTATAACTGTTTCCCTTTCATCGGTTATTGCAGTAAGGTTCATCCTTTCATTCCATTCTGCAAGCATTTTATAATACCGGATAAAACGTTCGGATTGTTTATCGGTAAGCTGTATGCCGAAAAAATCCAGGCCTTTTAACAACAGATTAACATTATCATCCTTCATTGCCGCCGCTCCTTCTGCCCCTTGCGTTTAAATAAATAACCAGAACGGATATGTCTGCAGGTGATACCCCGGATATTCTCGAAGCCTGACCCAACGACCTGGGCCTGAATTTAGACAGTTTTTGTCTTGCTTCTATTCTCAGACCCCGGATTTCTTCATAATTTATATCTTCGGGAATCATTCTCTCCTCCATCTTTTTAAACTGTTCTATCTGCTGCATCTGCTTGGCTATATACCCTTCATATTTAATCCGGATGGATACCTCATCAGTAACCGCCCTCGGAAGATCGGGAATTTCATCATCTATTTCCTTCAATATATCATAAGTTATTTCAGACCTTTTTAATAAATCGTAAAGTTTTATTCCGCTTTTTATCCTGGAACTGTTATATTTATCCAGGAATTCATTAACCCTGTCGGACGGAGGAACGGTTTTTTTCCTGAGCCGATCTATTTCATCCTCAATGGCTTTTTGCTTTTTCAGAAATCTCTGATACCTTTCTTCGCTGATAAGACCAATTTTATAGCCTATCGGAGTTAAACGCTCGTCGGCATTGTCCTGCCTTAAATGAAGCCTGTATTCAGCACGTGACGTCATCATACGGTATGGTTCATTTGTCCCCTTCGTTACCAGGTCGTCTATCAATACACCGATATAGGCCTGGGATCTGTCAAGTATTAACGGCTCTTCACCCCTTATTTTCAATACGGCGTTAATTCCCGCCATAATTCCCTGTGCTGCAGCCTCCTCGTACCCTGAACTTCCGTTAATCTGCCCTGCTGAAAATAAACCGTCTATATTTTTGAACTCGAGGGACAATTTCAGATCGGTTGGATTTATGCAGTCGTATTCAATTGCATACGCATATCTCATTATCTGCGCATTTTCAAGACCGGGAAGGCTTCTTATCATGGCATGCTGTACATCTTCGGGCATACTTGTGGAAAATCCCTGGAGATAAATCTCCTCGGTATCCAGCCCCATAGGCTCTATAAATATCTGGTGCCGTTCCTTGTCTGCAAATTTCACAACCTTATCTTCGAAAGAAGGGCAATATCTTGGACCTATGCCTTCAATCACGCCGCTGTAAAGAGGCGACCTGTGAAGATTTTCACGAATTATCCTGTGAGTTTCCTCCGTCGAATAAATCAGGTAACAGGAAACCTGTTCCCTCTCAATCTTCCCGGTTTCAAACGAGAAAGGCACAATGGGCTCGTCACCCGGCTGTTCAATCATTTTCGAAAAATCAATACTCCTGCGGTTTATCCTTGCAGGTGTTCCCGTTTTAAACCTTCTTAACTCTATACCGTGTCTTTTCAGGCTTTCGGACAGCCTGTTTGCCGGCAGAAGACCGTCAGGACCCGCATCATATGACACATCACCTACAATTATCCTGCCTTTCAGATATGTTCCTGTTGTCAGGATAACAGCCTTTGCAGGGAAAAATGAGCCTATATGGGTTTTCACGCCTTCCACCTTATTGTCCCTGATAACCAGATCCACAACCTCGGCCTGGCACAGGTTAAGGTTTTCCTGGCATTCCAGCGTGTGTTTCATAACATTTTGATAGGAACGCCTGTCTATCTGCGCTCTTAACGAATATACCGCCGGACCTTTCGCCGTATTTAGCGTTCTTGACTGGATCAGCGTTTTATCGGCGCATTTGCCCATTTCTCCGCCCAAAGCATCTATTTCCCTTACCAGGTGTCCTTTTGCAGTTCCGCCGATATTCGGATTACAGGGCATATTGGCAATACTGTCAAGGTTCATAGTAAATATTGCCGTTTTAGCCCCCATCCTTGCTGCTGCAAGGGCGGCCTCACAGCCCGCATGCCCTGCTCCTACGACTATAACATCATAAGGCTCATGTACATATCCCATTCTTATCCCTCTTTATCACTTGCCTATGCAGAAACGTTCGAAAATGTTCGTTACAACTTCTTCAGTAACTTCATGTCCTGTAATATATCCGATTCTTTCAGCTGCATTTTTGATATCCATTGATATCAAATCAAGTGTCATTCCGCCCGCCGCAGCGTTAAGAGCGGATTTAAGACTGTCCAGGGCTTCAGTCAAAAGTTTTTTATGCCTGGCATTTGTGACAATAACCTGGTTATCTGCATCTATTCCTGATTTATTGACATAATCAAGTATTGATTCCTCCAGGTTATCTATACCATAGTCCTCCAAAACAGATATTTCAATAACCTCCGGTATTCTTTCCCTTATTTCCCTCAGTTTCTCCTCATCTGTCCTGTCTGTTTTGTTGACCACGAACAATATTTTGGAAGAGTAACCCCTGACCTTTTCAAGGATGTCACTGTCCTCTTTCTCAAATCCTGTCTGTGCGTCAAGCAAAAACAGTATCAATTCGGCCGAATCAATTACTTCAAGAGCCTTTTCCACTCCTATTCTCTCCACTACATCGGTTGTTTCCCTGAGACCTGCCGTGTCAAGCAGTTTTATCGGAATTCCCCTGATATTTACAAATTCTTCAAGCACATCCCGCGTTGTACCGGGAATATCAGTAACAATTGCCCTGTTTTTCCCTGAAAGCCGGTTCAACAGTGACGATTTTCCTGCATTGGGTTTTCCTATTATCGCCACGTTAAGCCCTTCTCTCAATACCTTTCCGAAATCAAAGCTGTCTATAAGGCTTCCGAGTTCTCTTACAATACTGTTAACGGCCTGTACGCATTTATCCGTAGTTACCTCTTCAAAGTCATATTCGGGGTAATCAAGGTTAACCTCTATCTCTGCAAGTATTTCAACAAGACTTTTTCTTATCCTGTCAAGTACCTGCGACAGCCTGCCTTCAAGCTGCGTGACCGCAACTTTTGAACTTTTTTCGGTAATGGAACCGATTAAATCAGCTATTGCCTCGGCCTGGACCAGATCAATCCTTCCGTTCATAAAAGCCCGTTTTGTAAACTCGCCCGCCTCTGCAGGCCTTGCACCCATTCTGAACAGCAGTTCAAGAATCCTTTTTGCGGTAACAAAGCCGCCATGGCAGTTTATTTCCACCACATCCTCAGTGGTATATGTTTTGGGCGCAGCCATTTTTGTAATCAGTACTTCATCTATTACCTCACCTGTATCAGGATCTGCAATTTTTCCATAGCGAATCGTATGAGAAGGATATTCCATGAAACTACCCTTCCCCCTGAAGATTTCTGAAGCAATATTAAAAGATTCACTGCCGCTCATTCTGATTATTGATATTCCCGCATTGCCCACGGCGGTTGCCACAGCAGCAATTGTATCGGGATCACTGTTACCGGCCGCACTATAACCTTTTATCAGTACCACCACCTAAACATTATCAGCAGGCTATATTTTACCACTTACACATGCTCTTTTCCACCATTATTAAAAATGGACAATGGTTACCCATCGTCCACTTCTGCTTTTATTTCACTATTATCTTTTATACCTGTTTTTGTTCCCTTTTATACCTTATTACTACCTTTCTGTTTGGGTCATCACCAACACTGTAGGTTTCAACATTTTTATAATTCTGAAGGGTTGCATGAATAATTCGTCTTTCGTAAGGATTCATGGGCTCCAAGGTAATACTCTTCCTGTTTTTGGCCACTTTATAGGCAAGTTTCTTGGCAAGTTTCTCCAGTGTTTCCTCTCTCTTTTCACGATAATTGCCTACATCAAAAGTAACCCTAATGTAATTGTCACTATTTTTGTTCACTACAAGTCCCAACAGATACTGCAAAGCATCCAGGGTCTCGCCTCTCCTGCCGATAATAATGCCTATGTCATCTGCAAAAACCCTGACATTAATGCAGTCGTCCTCCTGTGTAATCTCCAGTTCCTCGTTGATTGCCATTGCGTCAAAAATCGGCTCTAAAAACTCCCTGACGATCCTCTCATAGTCCACCTTTTTGCTAACTCTTACTAATGCATTTCTCCCTCCGATTATTCCGAAAAGTCCCTTGCTTCCCTCATCAATTACCTGTATCTCTGCGTCCTTTTCTTCTATGTTAAGCTCCAACAAGGCTTCTTCTATCGCAGCTTCAATTGTTTTCCCCTCTTTTTCCACGTAATCCGCCACTCGCTATTCCTCCTTCTTTTTATAGACATATTTATCCAAAAAGTACTGCTGGGCCATCTGAAACAGATTACTCACCGTCCAGTACAGGGATAATCCCAACGGGGCCTGAAAACCAATCAAAATGGTCATAACAGGAGCAAAAATCATCATGGTTTTATTGGTTTGCTCAACCTGGGAATTTGAACTCTGTCCCATATGTTTTGTAGATAATTTTGATGACAGATAGGTAGTGACAACCGCAAGTATAACCAGAACCAGGGCGGGAACATACAAACCCGGGTTTTGCGTTATAAGACTCAAATCGTAAGTGGGCTTCACACCAAGATTAAATATACCCAGGAAATTAAGGCTGATTTTTTCAATTCCTTCTTCCAGCAGATTCGGAATAGTATTTATCGCATCGACCAAATTTATTTCATAATATATGTTCTTTTCAAACAAGTCGGCCACAGCCGCGGGATTTGCTTTAACACTCTCAAACTGATCAATGAACGAATATTGATTTCCTGAGAAGAAATCAGGTTTAATTTCCATTATTTTGACTATTATATTTCCAATCATTTCCTTTGACCACCCTAACATATATGTAAGGGGTTTACGAATTGTATAATAAAGAGCCAGCATGATTGGAAACTGAACCAAAATAGGCAGACACCCGCCCGCAGGATTAACTCCCTTTTCCTGGTATATCTTCATCAGTTCCTGGTTCAGTTTTTCCTTGTCGTTTTTATACCTTTTCTGTATTCTGTCAATCTCAGGCTGTATCTCCTGCATTTTTTGTGATGACTTAATCTGTTTTATGGTCAATGGCAGCAATGCAAGTTTTACAATAATCGTAAACAGAATCAGCGATACTCCGTAATTCTTAAAAGCAATTGTTTTGTAAATAATATTCAATAAACTTCCAAGTAACCTTGCTATAGCATTAAGCATATTCATTCTCCTTCACGCGGTACAGGGTCATATCCTCCGTTATGAAAGGGATGGCATTTCAGGATTCTTTTTACGGAAAGAATAAACCCCTTAAGCGGCCCATGTATTTTTATGGCTTCATAAGCATATGCAGAGCATGTAGGATAGAACCTGCAGGTATTTTTACCCTTCAAGGGCGACAAATATCTCTGATATACTTTTATAAGCCACAGCATAATAGTTTTCATGTTATTCCCTTTTTAATACGTTCAATTTTCTAAAAAGGTAATCAAGTTCTTTATAAATTTTATGAAAATCAGGATTATCATTTTCACTTCTTTTTCTTGCAACAATTACAAAATCGTACCCCGCAGGCAGATTTTTGTGAATAGCCCTGTAGCTTTCCTTAATCAATCTTCTGATCCGATTTCTTTTTACACTTTTGCCATAGTTTTTGCTTGCTGTTATACCAACCCTGTTGATCTGCAAATTATTAGGAAGCATGTATACAGTTAAAGATTTAGAGACTGCGTATCTACCCTTTCTGTATATAATCTGAAAAGTCCGGTTGTTTTTAATTGTAATAATTTTCCCCATTCCTTTGTTACCCGCGCCGGTTGCACCAGGATTATGCTTCAGAATAATTATCTCCACCATTTTTATTTTTTAATACTTTACTATTTTAACAGAATAATCAAAACATTAAAACCTGATTGCCGGCAAATTATTACATCGGTTTCGCAATAAAGGAAAAAAGACCACATATCAGCGGTCTTATGCAGTTAATCTTTTTCTTCCCTTAAGTCTTCTTCTTCTTAAAACCTTCCTGCCATTCCTGGTTTTCATCCTCTTACGGAAGCCATGTTCTACTTTTCTTTGCCTCTTCTTCGGCTGATACGTTCTTTTCACTGTGATGCACCTCCATTCAAAAGCAAAATTTCATCTGTATTTTAAAAATATACCGTTTTCCTGACATGCATAACCTATTATATATTATGAAATTTCAGTACGTCAATACAAATATGTTTTTTGACTGCTGCCACAGGAATTTTTTATGCCGGCAGTAAAATGAATTCAGTTATTTCCTGTCCGTAAACGTATTTTTAATATTATTACAGAAAATTTGAAATCCTGCCGGGAAAGCTGACAAATTTCAGCTATAAATAAGCATCCTGAACGAGTAATTCCGGTCCCTGAAGATCACATCTCTGTCATTATCGTTTTATTGAAACATTAAAATAAGTTTGATATAGTTAAAATAACGGTTAATTTTATGCCTGGAGGAATAGAAATGTTATCAGTACAGGAAATTTGGAGTGAAGTCGAGAGACTTTTGGAATCCGAACTGACCAAAATAAGTCTTGACACATGGATCAAAACCGTAAGGCCATTGCACAAAAGTCAGGATACAATTACACTGGAAGCTCCCTCAGAGTTTAACAGAGACATACTGAAATCCAGATATATTCCTCTGATAACCAATGCAATAAAAACCGTTACGAATAAAATATATAATATAGAAGTGGTAGTCAGGAA
>LFSH01000076.1:8380-58339 GCA_001513105.1 Clostridiales bacterium DTU070
CTGAATCCAAAATACACCTTTGACACATTTGTACGGGGCAGCGGCAATCAGTTCGCCCACGCGGGAGCTGTGGCCGTTGCAGAATGCCCGGCAAAAAGATATAACCCGTACTTCATATACGGCGGCGTTGGTCTTGGAAAGACCCACCTGATGCATGCCATAGGGCATTACATACTGGAGCAGAACAAGGATGCAAAGGTGTTGTATGTAACCTCGGAAAAATTTACAAACGAGCTTATAAACTCCATAAAGGATGACAAGAACGAAGAATTCAGAAACAAGTACAGGAACATCGACGTTCTTTTAATTGACGATATTCAGTTTATTGTTGGAAAGGAAAGAACCCAGGAGGAATTTTTCCACACCTTTAATGCTTTGTATGAAGCTCAGAAACAGATAATAATTTCAAGCGACAAGGCGCCGAAAGAAATTGCCACCCTTGAGGAAAGATTAAGATCAAGATTTGAATGGGGTCTTATTGCAGATATCCAGGCCCCCGATTTTGAAACAAGGATCGCAATTCTGAAGAAAAAAGCCCAGCTGGAGAAATTTGAAGTACCTGATGATGTTATCGCCTATATTGCGGAAAATATTGTATCAAATATCAGAGAATTAGAGGGAGCATTGAACCGGGTAGTTGCATATGCATCATTGATCAACAGTCCTCTTAATGTTGATTTGGCAAAAGAGTGCTTAAAGCAAATGATATCAAGCAATAAAATTAAGGAAATAAATCCGACGGTTATAATAAAAACGGTTTCACGCTATTTCGATATAAATCCCGATCATATTTTAGGGAAAAAGCGTTCAAGGGATATCAGTTATCCAAGACAAATAGCAATGTATTTATGCCGTGAACTGACAGACTTGTCTTTGCCAAAAATAGGACAGGCCTTCGGTGGAAGAGATCACACCACCGTCTTGCATGCATGTGAAAAAATCATGGAAGACATTGAGAGAAATTCCGAAACAAGAAGAGCTGTTGCCGAAATGAAAAAAAATATAACCGGAAATTGATTTTTTCAACATTTACAGCTTTGGTTTTTTATTGCCGAAGCTTTATCTACAGAATCATGTGGATATGTTGTTTTTTTTATGTGGATAACGCAGATAAAATATAAAATTTTTATTCTGTGAACAAAAAAAACAGGATATCAACAGAAAATTTAGCAGGTGATAAGCGGGAAATATCAGTGCGGAAACGATTTTTCAACAATTTTCACAGCCCTTATTACTACTGTTACTGAAAATAAATTATATTATATGAATAAAAATGGAGGTATAGAACATGAATTTTTCCTGTAATAAGCAAGATTTGATGGAAGCAATAAATACAGTACAGAAAGCCGTTATGACAAAAGCAACAATACCAATACTCGAAGGTATATATATTGAGGCAGGCCAGAATCTCAAACTTGTGGGAAATTGCTTTGATATGGGAATTGAATGTTCGGTTGACGCAGATATTAAGGAAACAGGTTCAATCGTACTTAATTCCAGGATATTTGGTGAAATAGTAAGAAGACTTCCCGATTCAGAAGTGTACATACAGGTAAAGGATAATTTTATTGTCGTAATAGAATGCGACAATTCCTATTATGAAATAAAAGGTCTTTCTTCAGAGGGCTTTCCAATGCTTCCCGAAGTGGAGGAAGAAAGCAGGATCACAGTTCAGCAGTCGGCTTTGCGGGATATGATCAGGAAAACAATATATGCAATAAGCATTGACGAAAAAATAAAAATTCTCACCGGATCCCTGATAGAGGTAAGGGACGGTGATATTACAATGGTGTCCCTTGATGGATTCAGGCTTGCGGTGGCCAAAACCGTTGTTCAGGAGAATGTCTCGTTCAGTGCGGTAATACCAGGTAAGAATCTTGGAGAAATTTACAAGATACTTGATCAAACCGAAGACAAGGTTAAAATAACATTATCTGCAAACCAGGCATTGTTTGAATTTGACAACTGCAGAATAGTATCAAAAGTTCTGGACGGCGAATACATGAATTACAGAAGTTTTATTCCGGAACAGTTTGAAACAAAAATAGAAGTTAATGTAAAGGAAATTACAAGAAGCATAGAAAGAGCATCGCTGATTATGAGCGACGACAACAGGTATCCTGTAAAACTGATAGTCGAGGATGACCGGATGCTGATTACATCAAGTACAAAGTATGGTATTTCCAAGGAACAAATAGACGTGGAAAGCGATGGTAATAATATAACAATAGGTTTTAACCCGAAGTATTTACTGGATTCATTCAAGGTAATAGACGACGAGAAAGTTGAAGTATTTTTCAGTTCATCGGTAGGGCCTTGTGTAATAAGACCGATAAACAGCGACAAGTTTACGTTTATGATCCTGCCTGTAAGAATATAGAACGGGAAGCATCCTGCTTCCCGCAATGTCCGTCAGGACGGTGCATGTAATGAAGATTAAAAAAATACACCTGATAAATTTTAGAAACTACGTTAACCAGGAAATAGTGTTTTCTGATAACGTAAGCCTGATATACGGAGAAAATGCCCAGGGTAAAACAAATATAATTGAAGCGTTATATCTGCTTTCAACCGGCAAATCTCACAGAACCGGCAATACAAATGAACTGATAAGGTATGGAGAGTCATTTTTTGATATAAGGCTTGAATACGAGGACAATAACTATTTGCAGAATATAGAGATAAAATATGAAAAAGGAAACAGGAAAAGATTGCTTATAAATGAAGTAAAAAAGGACAGGATATCGGATTTGTTGGGAGTTGTCCCGTCAGTATTGTTTTCGCCCGAAAGCCTTTCCTGCATAAAAGGTTCACCCAGAGAAAGAAGAAAAATAATAGATATTGTATTGTGCCAGGTAAGCAGAAAATATTTGTATAATCTGCAAAAATACAATAAAATTGTTAGGAATAAGAATGTATTATTGAAAGAAATAAAGAAGAAAAGACATCAGACCCAACAGCTTGATGTATGGAACGAAAGCCAGGCAATGACGGGAGCAGTTATTATCGAAGAAAGAAAACTGCTGATTCAGAGCCTTGAAAAAAGAATGAAGAGACTAATGCATGGAATTTCAGAAGGCAGGGAAGATGTTACATTAAGATACAAATCTTTTTTTGATGAAGACAAGAATATATTCAACAGCCTGCTGGACATGATGAACGAAAATAAAAACAGGGAAATAGAAAACGAGATTTCACTTTTCGGACCGCACAGGGATGAAATCGAGATACTGCTGAATAACCGGAATTCCAGACTATATTGTTCACAGGGTCAGCAAAGATCACTGGCTCTTGCCCTGAATATAGCAATAATGGAGGAAATTAAAGATAGGTCAGGAAAAGTTCCGGTATTGCTGCTTGATGATGTTATGTCAGAACTGGATGAAAAACGGCGAAACTATTTATATGAGATTATCGGTGACAAACAGGCTGTGATAACATCAACCGACAAAACACAATTCAGAATGACTGTTGGCGGAATATCATACATAAGAATAAAAAACGGAACGGTAATTTCTGATTCAAATGTATAGAAAAGTTTTTTTCATTTGTATATAATATTTAAGATCAGGTGATATAATGTTTTTGCATATTGGCGGAGATTATATTGTTTTTATTAAAGATATAATAGCTATAATTGATATGGAAAGATCAACCATATCACAGGATACGAGAAACTTTCTGAAAACTTCGGAAGAAGAGGGTTTCATTGCAAATGTTGCTGAGAATGAATTGCCAAAATCAATTGTAATTACGCAGAGTAAATACAACAGCAAGGTATATCTTTCTCCAATTTCAACAAGTACTTTGTTAAAGAGATACATGAAAATTGAAGATATAACAATGAACGTACAGGAAATGGAGGAGTAGAACTAATGAACGTTTCAGTTGAAAAGGATAAAAATTACGATGAGGCCCAGATACAGGTTCTGGAAGGTATCGAAGCCGTAAGAAAAAGACCGGGAATGTATATTGGGTCAACATCGACAAGAGGACTGCACCATCTTGTTTATGAAATAATGGACAACAGCATAGATGAAGCTATAGCCGGATTTTGCGACAAGATAACCGTTATTATAAACAAGGATAACAGTATTACAAATATAGACAACGGAAGAGGAATTCCCGTAGGAATACATCCGAAAATGGGAATACCTACGGTAGAAGTTGTTCATACCGTTCTTCATTCAGGAGGAAAATTCGGAGGATCGGGTTATAAAGTATCAGGAGGCCTCCATGGAGTAGGAGCTGCCGTTGTAAATGCACTGTCAGAATGGATGGAAGTTGAAGTTTTAAGGGACGGAAAAAGGTACAGGCAGCGCTATGAAAGAGGAAAAGCTGTAACCGGATTGGAAATTGTAGGAGAAGCAGAAGGAACTGGCACAATAACAACATTTATGCCTGATAAGGAAATTTTCGATGAAATCGAATACGATTACGATATACTTTTAAAAAGGTTCAGGGAGCTTGCATTTCTGAACAAGGGATTAACAATACAGCTCAGGGATGAAAGGGAGGAAGAGCCGAAAGAAGCAACCCTTCATTACGAAGGAGGAATTATATCCTTTGTAAAATACATTAATCAGAACAAGGATGTAATACATGAAGATATTATTTACTTCGAAGGAAAAAAGGAGAATGCGGAGATTGAAATAGCATTTCAGTATACGGACAGTTACGTGGAAAATGTATTCAGTTTTGCGAATAATATACCGACAACTGAGGGTGGTACGCATGTAACTGGTTTTAAGGCCGCAATAACAAAAGTAATAAATGATTATGCAAGAAAAGCCAACCTGTTGAAGGAAAACGACAAAAACCTGATGGGTGAAGATATACGTGAAGGAATTACAGCAATAATAAATGTAAAGCTGACAGAACCACAGTTTGAAGGCCAGACGAAAACAAAACTGGGGAATGCGGATATCCGTAATTTTACCGAAAATGTTGTCACAGAAAAATTGCAGTATATATTGGAAGAAAATCCAAGGACAGCCAGGATTATTGTTGAAAAATCAGTAGCATCATACAGGGCAAGAGAAGCAGCAAGAAAAGCAAGGGAGCTGACAAAAAGAAAGACTGCTTTTGAGTCACTGTCACTGCCGGGAAAACTATCAGACTGCCAGGAAAAGGATCCCAAACTTTGCGAGTTGTTTATTGTTGAAGGAGACTCGGCGGGCGGTACTGCAAAGCAGGGAAGAGACAGAAGATACCAGGCAATACTTCCATTGTGGGGAAAAATGCTGAACGTGGAGAAGTCGAGAGCCGACAAAGTTTATGGAAATGATAAGCTGACTCCAATAATTACAGCATTAGGCGCAGGTTTTGGGGAAGATATGGATCTTGAAAAATTAAGATATCACAAGATTATAATAATGGCAGATGCCGATGTTGACGGATCACATATAAGAACTCTGCTGCTTACATTTTTCTTCAGATACATGAAGCCGCTGATTGAAAACGGGCATGTATATATAGCACTGCCGCCTTTGTATAAGGTAAATAAGGGGAAAGAAGAACACTATGTATATAATGACCGTGAACTTGAAAAGCTGCTGGAAGAAAAGGGCTGGACAAGGGGAGACAACAATCTGCTGATACAAAGATTTAAAGGATTGGGAGAAATGAATCCCGAACAGTTATGGAAGACAACAATGGATCCGAAAACAAGAAAAATGCTGAAAATAGACCTGAACAATCCTGTTGAAGCAGATGAAGTTTTTACAATATTAATGGGAGAAAAGGTTGAACCCAGAAAAGAGTTTATCCAGATTCATGCACGAAGGGTTAACAATCTTGATATATAGGAAATGTTTCACGTGAAACATTTCTTGGTATGATTTATAAAAGTGCAAAAATATATTACATAAAGTATGATTATGAAAAACCTGCAGTGAAACTGTAAAACTGCAGGTTTTACGTTATATTTAGAAAAACAGTATAAAACATATTGCAAAAGATAAATATGAAAACTGAATTGTGAAATCTTTGCAACAAGGTAAATGTTTCACGTGAAACATTTGAAATAAACACCCGTCAAATATATTAAAATCAATGATTTTCAACGTTTCTTTCCGGTATTTAATAGATTAATGAATCGTCCTTGCCTGCTTCTTTTATATTCTATTTTCAATAAAAATTTTGAGCAGCAGTATTATAACCAGCCATATATCAATAATTCTCACATAATTATTTAGCAAGTTTATTTTCTATCAGCTGTGTGTTATAATGATTTAAGTATAAGATGCGGGGTGTATGGAATGTCCAAAATTATAGCGATAGCCAACCAGAAAGGCGGAGTCGGAAAAACGACAACAGCGGTTAATCTCAGTTCATGCCTTGCGGTTAAGGGGAAAAAGGTTCTGATAATAGATATTGATCCCCAGGGGAATACTACAAGCGGACTTGGAGTGGACAAAGCAAAAATAAGAAGATCAATCTACGATGTTATAATTAATGAGGTTCCAATTGAAGAAACCTTTGTAAAAACCATGATTGACAATCTGACATTATCCCCATCAAATATACAGCTTGCGGGAGCTGAAGTTGAGCTTGTATCGGTCATTTCACGTGAAACAAGACTAAAACATGCTCTCGAAGATATAAAAGACAAATTTCACTTTATTATTATAGACTGCCCGCCATCACTTGGACTAATTACAGTCAATGCGTTAACAGCAGCCAATACCATCCTGGTTCCAATTCAATGTGAGTACTACGCCCTTGAAGGTCTAAGCCAGTTGATGAACACCGTAAAAATAGTTCAGAAACACCTGAACCCGGGTTTGCAGGTTGAAGGCGTTGTTTTGACAATGTTTGATGCCAGGACCAACCTGTCGATACAGGTTGTTGATGAAGTAAAAAAATATTTCGGCAACAAGGTATACAGAACAATCATTCCAAGAAATGTACGGTTAAGTGAAGCACCAAGTTATGGCCTTCCTATAATTCTATATGACAGCAAATCCAAGGGTGCTGAATGCTATATGGACCTGGCAGACGAAGTTATTGAATATTCGGAGGTATAAAAATGAAGAAAGGACTTGGTAAAGGACTCGGAGCTCTTCTTGATACTGAAAGCATTCTATCCAATGATTCCGGCATAGTTGAATTGAAAGTTACGGATATTGAACCTAACAAGGAACAGCCAAGGAAAAACTTCAACCAGGAGAAATTGCAGGCTCTTGCCGATTCCATCAGCCAGCATGGTGTGGTTCAGCCCATTATTGTTAAAAAGAAGGATAAAGGGTACACAATCATCGCAGGTGAAAGAAGATGGCGTGCGGCAAAGATTGCAGGGCTCAGGACAATTCCTGCAATAATCAAGGACCTGTCTTCAAGGGAGACCATGGAAATAGCCCTGATTGAGAACCTCCAGAGAGAGGATTTGAATCCCATTGAAGAAGCCGAAGCATACCAGAGATTAATGGAGGAGCATGGGCTTACACAGGAGGATTTATCAAAGCTGGTCGGAAAAAGCAGGGCAGCCATTGCAAACTCTGTAAGATTGCTTTCATTAACCGAGAAAGTAAAGGAAATGCTGATTAATGAGCTGTTGACACCCGGCCATGCCAGAACCCTCATTACAATAGAAGACTCTGAAAGACAAAAAAAGCTGGCCGATGAAATTGTCAGCAGGAATCTCAGTGTCAGGGAAACCGAAAAGTTTGTGAACGATCAGAAAAGTTTGAGCAGGAAAAAAAGAAAGGCTGTCAAGGATGCAGATATACTTGACATGGAAGAAAGACTGAAAAGCATACTGGGGACAAAGGTGGACTTAAGGCACGGCAATAATAACAGGGGAAAAATAATCATTGAGTATTATTCAAACGACGAGTTCAACAGAATAATAGAACTTATAACTAAAAATGTTAAAAATTAGGATGCGGTTATTTTCGTTTGTATTGCTTTTTTGAAACATTGGTAATATAATTTCATTATTCATATTTTGTGTTCCTTATAATTTGAAATAAACGCTTTAAAATTGAATTGGTTATATATGGCAAATTTACACACATTGCTGTGGAGGGATATTGGTGGAGAAATACATTTTATATGCTTCGTTCGGTCTCTCACTGTTGTCTGTTATTTTTTTCCTGGTTTTGAATGTAAGGCTTAACAGAATGATAAAAAAATACAATCATTTTATGCAGGGTTTGGGTGACAAAGATGTGGAAAATCTTATGACATCATATATTGATAATTTGGAGAAGTTAAAAAATGATGTACATACAGGCATGAACAACAGGATTAATGAACTTGAGAAAAAGCTGCCGGAATGCATTCAGTACTTTGGCATGGTAAATTACAATGCCTTTGAAAACGTCGGGCACAATATGAGTTTTTCAATAGCCTGCCTGGATGAAAGCAAAGACGGTTTTGTACTGACAGGAATATATTCAAGGGAAAACTCATATGTCTATGCAAAAGAAATTAAAAACGGCATTCCGAATAAAGAATTATCCGATGAAGAACGTGAAGCAATTAATAAGGCTTTGAAAAAATAAAAACAAAAATGACAAGAGGTGTGATAATATGCTTGATATCAACAGAATAAGGACCAATCCGGAGGAAGTAAAAAATGCATTGTTAAAGAGAATGGATGAAGTAGATTTTACTGAACTTCTGGAATGGGATCTGAAAAGAAGACAGTTGATTGCGTCAAACGATGAAAAAAAGGCCAAAAGGAATAAAGTGTCTTCTGAAATACCGCGTCTTAAAAAAGAGGGCAGGGATGTTTCGGATCTTTTATCAGAAATGAAGGTTTTATCTGATGACATAAAGGCAAATGACGATGCAATCCGGGAATTGGAGGAAAAAATAAACAGATTTTTATCTACGCTGCCGAATATTCCGGCTGATGATGTGGTGGCCGGAGGAAAAGAAAACAATAAAGTAATCAGAACCTGGGGTAAAAAACCTGAGTTCAGCTTTGAGCCCAAAAACCATGTTGACCTTGCAACCGATTTGGGACTCGTGGATTACGAGCGCGGTGCTAAAATAGGCGGAAGCGGCTACTGGATTTATACCGGCATGGGAGCATTAATCGAATGGGCGTTGTTGAACAATTTTATTGAAGAGCACCTGAAAGACGGGTATACCTTTATGTTACCTCCGCATATTCTGAATTATAAGTGCGGCTATACAGCAGGCCAGTTCCCGAAGTTTACCGAAGATGTATTCAAGGTTGAAACGGGTGAGGCAAGCGAGAATATGCAATTCCTGCTTCCTACTGCCGAAACGGCACTCATCAATTTCCATCATAATGAAATATTAAAGGAAGAAGAATTGCCCAAGAAATACTTTGCCTATACACCCTGTTACAGGAAGGAAGCCGGCAGCTATCGCACCGAAGAGCGCGGAATGATCCGCGGGCATCAGTTTAACAAGGTTGAAATGTTCCAGTACACAACCCCGGAAACCTCGGAGCAGGCCCTTGATGAACTTGTTAACAAGGCGGAAAGACTTGTTCAGGGACTGGGTCTTCATCACCGCGTTTCAAAACTTGCGGCAAAGGACTGCAGTGCCTCGATGGGCAAGACCTTTGATATCGAAGTCTGGATTCCAAGCATGGGAGATTTCAAAGAGGTCAGCTCGGCATCGAATGCATACGACTACCAGGCAAGAAGGGGAAATATCAGGTTTAAACGCTCAAGTACGGGAAAGACTGAGTTTGTTCATACATTAAATGCTTCAGGCCTTGCAACAAGCAGAATTCTTCCTGCGATTCTTGAACAGTATCAGCAGGAGGACGGAAGTGTCGTGGTACCCGAAGTATTAAGAAAATGGATTGGTACAGATATAATCAGGAAGCCGTAAAACAGCATGATTAAATATATTAAGAAAATTTCCGATATGCTGCTGCTGTTCGTAATAACTGCAGCAGTGTATCGGATAAAATTTTTCGTTGAATGCCGGATATTAATTCCTTATATTGACATTTAAATCAAAAGCAATTGTCTCTTGACAATTGCATATGAAGTGACTTATAATGATATAGTCATTTCGGTGATAACGGCTTACGCCGGAGTGGCGGAATTGGCAGACGCACAGGACTTAAAATCCTGCGAGGCTAAAACCTCGTACCGGTTCGATTCCGGTCTCCGGCACCATGAAAAACAGAATAAGTTAACGACGCGGAGTGGAGCAGTCCGGTAGCTCGTCGGGCTCATAACCCGAAGGTCGGAGGTTCAAATCCTCCCTCCGCAACCACAATGAAACCCGCTTTGCCTTACGCAAAGCGGGTTTTGCTATGCTCAAAGAAATTTATTAAAAACCTGCGTTTGGTGTTTATTTGAGCTTACTGAATAAAAATCATTGGGTTAAAAAATAAGGCTATGTGATCTTCTACATTGGGTGGAACTCATGGCTTTTGCTTGTATAAGATTGCATTTGCAACGTGTTCCATAATTCACTCTGCCTAACCAGTGTCAGAACCATGCGTGAAAGAATTAGTTCCTTGTCTTGCCTGCCGGAGTTACTTCTTTCTGCCCGAAGCATCCGATATATTTAATATATTTCAAGTTTACAGATGCATTAACCCCATCAGATATCATAGGAATAGTCGGAACTGTTTACGGTGCATTCCTGACTGTATTTACTGTTAAGATGAACTTCCTCATTGCACCTACCACACAACGTACAGCATCTGTCTAATTATATTATATATACGCTCATGCGATCCTGTCAGCCGACACAGCCACAGATGAGACACTCAAAATTATTCTGTTTGAAAGAAGGCTGTAGTCTACGCCCATAAAGTAAAGGACTCGTCTGTAAGACAACAATTTATAATAATAGTGAGAAGCTATATAAATATACAATAAAAACTGATTCTTCAGATAGGACTTACTTTAGTATATCTGAACCAGAAGAATAACTCATTCCATCACCTGCCTTAAATTTTCAATATCAACAGGACAAACTGTAATTATATATTTATCAGTAAAAATGCAAAACCGTAAAATATATGCATGAAAGCACAAGCCTTTGTTGTTATATTTTTACCATAATGATACAATCTAATAAGGACTCAAACTAAAAATACAATCCTGTTTATGATTACCTGCAGATATGTTTATATAAGAGTACAAGGAGGGAAGGGTATGCCGATAAAAGCTGCTTTTATCGTACCGCATCCGCCGATTATACTCCCCGAAATAGGACGGGGTGAGGAAAAGAAAATACAGAAAACCATAGACGCCTACATGGAAACAGCTAAAAGAATTTCCGAAATAAAACCCGAAACAATAATTGTTACTACACCTCATTCCATTCTTTATGCCGACTACTTTCATATATCTCCTAACAGGAAGGCGAAGGGGAATATGCGCCGTTTCGGTGTATCCGGTCTTTCAATGGAGGCTGAATACGACAGCGAGTTTGTCCAGGTTTTATCCAGTGAAGCAGAAAAGGCCGATATACCGGCAGGAACCCTGGGCGAACGGGATCCTGAATTGGATCACGGTACCTTTATACCATTGTATTTTATCAATAAATTCTATACCGGCTACAAAATGGTCCGTATCGGGTTATCGGGACTGGACCATCTTGACCATTACCGTTTCGGGAAAATCATAGCAGATACTGTTGACAAACTTGGTCGTAACACTGTTTTTGTGGCAAGCGGTGACCTGTCTCACAAACTCCTGCACGACGGCCCGTATGGATTTGCAAAAGAGGGCCCGGAGTTTGACAAACAGGTTACGGAAGCAATGAAGAACGGCGATTTTCTTGCCTTCATGAATTTTGATCCTTCATTCTGCGAGTCTGCCGCAGAATGCGGGCTGAGATCCTTTATTATAATGGCCGGAGCACTGGATGGAAAGGAGTTGAAATCCGAGCTGCTGTCATACGAAGGGCCTTTCGGCGTAGGATATGCAGTGGCCTCATTTGAAGTTACCGGCACGAATGAAAACCGCAGGTTTGATATAATTTATGAAACAGAACAGCGTAGAAAACTGGAAAATATAAAATCTTCCGAGGATGCATATGTAAAACTTGCACGGCTCGCCCTTGAGACATATGTAAGAACAGGCAAATACGCAAAGCTGCCTGACAATCTTCCCGAAGAAATGCTAAACAGGAAAGCCGGTGTGTTTGTTTCATTGAAAAAGCATGGGCATTTGAGGGGCTGCATAGGAACAATCAGCCCCGTTACCCGAAACATAGCTGAAGAAATATTGCGTAATGCCGTAAGTGCCGGTACGGAGGATCCGAGGTTTTCACCGGTTACGGAAAAAGAGCTTGACGAAATAGTTTACAGTGTTGACGTTCTGTCAGAGCCCGAGCCCATTTCATCAATGGATGAACTGGATGTTAAGAAATACGGAGTTATTGTTTCGCACGGACATCGCAGGGGTTTGCTGCTTCCGAACCTTGAAGGGATTGATACCCCTGAAATGCAGGTGGCCATTGCCTTGCAGAAAGCCGGTATAAGCAAAAACGAACCTTATTCAATGCAGCGTTTTGAGGTGGTGAGACATTTTTGAAAAAGGTATGCGATGTATGCCCGCATCATTGCAAAATCAGTGAAGGACAGCTGGGGTTCTGCAGAGCACGTACAAACAGGGACGGGAAGATTGTCTGTGAGAACTATGGAAAACTGACTTCAATAGCCCTGGATCCTGTTGAGAAAAAGCCTTTACACCGCTTTTTCCCCGGCAGCTTTATTCTGTCGGTCGGAAGCTACGGCTGTAATTTAAGATGCCCGTTTTGCCAGAACAGCGGGATATCAATGACCTGCGGCGATCAGATCAATACCGAAAGGGTTATGCCCAAAGAACTTGTTAATGTTGCAAAAAGTTTAACAGACAAGGGGAATATCGGTATTGCATACACATATAACGAACCGCTGATAGGCTATGAATACGTAATGGATTGCGCAAGGCTTGCAAAAGAAGAGGGACTGAAAAACGTTGCGGTCACGAACGGATATATATGCGAAGGCCCGCTGATGAAACTTCTTCCGTTTATCGATGCAATGAATATTGATCTGAAGGCTTTTACGGAAGAATTCTATAAAAAGGTCAGGGGAAACATTGAAACGGTGAAAAGAACAATTGCTCTTGCGGCAAAAAAATGCCATGTGGAAGTAACTACGCTGATAATTCCCGGAGAGAACGACAGTGAGGAGGAAATGGAGAAACTTTCGTCATGGCTTGCATCTATAAATCCCGAAATACCGCTTCACGTTACAAGGTTTTTCCCAAGATGGCTGATGAAGAGCAAAAAACCCACCCCTGTTGAAAAAATTTACAGGCTGGCTGATGTTGCAAGAAAAAACCTTCGCTATGTGTATGAAGGGAATATATGAATTAAACCTCAGCGCCTGGAGGAAACGGAGAAAATACTATGACAGAAGTTGCAGCTGCCATTATATGGCGACATGATAAGATCCTGATATGCAAAAGGGGACCCGGAGGAAGTTGTGAATACCTGTGGGAGTTCCCGGGAGGAAAAAGGGAACCGGCTGAAACCCCGGAAGAATGCCTTGAAAGAGAATGCCGGGAGGAACTTGGAGTAACAATAAAAATAAACGGTATATTCGACAAAACCGTTTATAAATACCCCGACCGGGAAATAGCATTTACTTTCTTCAATGCCGAAATAACCGGAGGGGAATTAAAGCCCGCCGTTCACGAGGAAATAAGGTGGGTTACGGTAAAAGAGCTTCCGGAATACGAATTTTGTCCTGCAGATATGAAAATAATTGAACGGTTGTCGGAAGAGTATTGAACCGGATGTACGGTATGTTTTATTATTTATTTCCGGGTGAATGTTTATAAAACATAAGGAAAGGAAAGAAGGCAAATGGTGTTTAAATACAGCATCAGGACAGGTAATGAAGGTTTTTACAACGTAACTTCGCAGGTCAGGGAGGCGGTAGTGAAAAGCGGTGTCAGTGACGGGATTTGCGTGGTTTTCTGTCCGCATACAACCGCCGGCATGACAATCAATGAAAATGCCGATCCCGATGTAACATCCGACATGATTTTTGCGCTGAACAAGACTATACCGCATCGCCCAGAATTTCGTCATTTTGAGGGAAATACCACTGCTCACGTGAAGGCAAGCCTTGTCGGAAGCAGTGTAACCGTGATTATTGAAAACGGAAAACTTTTGCTTGGAACCTGGCAGGGGATATATTTCTGCGAATTTGACGGGCCAAGGAACAGGAATTATTACGTGAAAATCCTGAAAGGCTGATTTGTTTCAGAAACCATAACTGAAAGGAAAGTGACACAGCTGCGCTATTCAGACATTTGCGAGGGTACCTTTATAAGAAGGAAAAACAGGTTCATAGCAGAGGTAATGGTTGACGGAAGGGAAACGGTATGCCATGTAAAAAACACCGGGCGGCTTAAGGAACTGCTTACGAAAGATGCAACGGTATACCTTGAAAAAAGCAGCAACCCGAAACGAAAAACGGGTTTATCGCTTATATCCGTAGAAAAGGACGGGCGTATAGTCAATATTGATTCGCAGGTCCCGAACAAGGTCCTTTACGAAGCACTGACAGGCGGGAAAATAAAACTTCCGGGCTTTGAAAACATAACCTTTTTAAAACAGGAATATACATACCGTTCATCCAGGTTCGACTTTTATATTGAAAGCATGAACCGTATGGCATATATCGAGGTGAAGGGAGTTACCCTTCTGGACAACGGTGTTGCAAAGTTTCCCGATGCGCCCACCATAAGAGGCGTTAAGCATATATATGAGCTGATGAATGCGAAAAAAGAAGGTTTTGACGCATTTGTAATTTTTATTGTGCAGATGAGCGATACCAGGTATTTTGCCCCGAACGACGGAACCCATAAGGAATTTGGGGATGCCCTCCGCCTTGCAAAACGAAACGGGGTTGAAATTCACGCGTATGAGTGCGACACGGGCCCGGACTTTATTGAATTTAACGGCAGACAATGCGATGTCCTGTTATAACGTAGTCCGGTTCACGGGTAAACTGTCGGATGAACGGCTTTTTCTTGAATGACTGTTTATTGCATGATAATATTATTGTAATATGATTGTATGATTCAGGTTTAGCTGCCTGATTATTCGTTTTTACAGAACACAATAAATTAAAGGGAGTGGAATACATGATATTGAGCGATTCAGGGTTGAAAAACCGGGAGCCTTGGGTTGAAGCCGGGTTTGAGCTGCCGGAATATGACCGTGAAAAAGTAAGGGAAAATACTCTGAAAAACCCGACCTGGCTGCACTTTGGAGCAGGTAATATCTTCAGGGGTTTTCCTGCCGCCCTTCAGCAGAAACTTCTGAATGACGGGAAAACCGACAAAGGTATAATTGTTTGCGAAGGTTACGACTACGAGATTATTGAAAAGGCCTACAAGCCTTACGATAACCTCAGTGTCCTTGTTGTACTGAAACCTGACGGAAACATGCAGAAGAAAGTGATAGCTTCTGTTGTGGAAGCGCTTACAACTGAGCAAAGCAACTGGCAGAGGCTGAAAAACATTTTTGCAAACCCGTCACTGCAAATGGTGAGCTTTACAATAACCGAAAAAGGATACAGCCTGAAGAATGCAAAAGGGGAGTATTACGGAGATGTAGTAAGCGATTTCGAAAACGGACCCGAATACCCCAAGAGCTTTATAGGCAAACTTGCATCGCTGTGTTATGAAAGGTACAGGAGCGGAAAATATCCGCTGGCTCTGGTCAGCATGGACAACTGTTCCCATAACGGAACGAAACTTTACGAGGCAGTCAGCGCTTTCGCCGGGGAATGGGTGAAGAACGGCCTTGTTGAAAAAGGTTTTGCAGACTATATAAATGACCCTGGGAAGGTATCATTTCCATGGAGCATGATAGACAAAATCACGCCAAGACCTGATCCGGGCGTAAAGGAAATGCTTGAGGAAAGCGGACTTGATAGCACCGAAATCATAACAACGTCAAAAAACACGTATACCGCACCTTTTGTAAATGCCGAAGAGCCCGAATACCTTGTTATTGAAAACCTGTTCCCGAACGGCAGGCCTTCCCTTGAGGATGCAGGCGTCATTTTTACCGACAGGGAAACCGTCGACAAGGTGGAGAAAATGAAGGTATGCACATGTTTAAATCCGCTTCATACTGCCCTTGCAGTATATGGTTGCCTTTTGGGCTATAACGCAATTTATAAAGAGATGGAAGATGAACAGCTTAAAGCCCTTGTAGAGAAAATAGGCTTTGAAGAAGGGCTGCCCGTTGTTATAAATCCGGGAATAATCAATCCTGAAGCCTTTATCAGGGAAGTTGTTGAGAAGAGACTGCCGAACCCGTTTGTACCGGATACACCGCAAAGAATAGCAACAGATACATCCCAAAAACTGGCCATCAGGTTTGGAGAAACCATTAAGGCATATCAAAGAAGGGAAGACCTGAACGCAAAAGACTTAAAGTTCATACCCCTTGTTTTTGCCGGCTGGCTAAGGTATCTCATGGCAACAGACGATGATGGAAAGCCCTTTGAATTAAGTCCCGATCCCCTTATGGATCATCTTAAGAAATTAGTTGAAGGAATAAACCTTGGTGACAGGGGGCCTTTTGATGAAAAACTGAAACCCGTGCTTTCGGATTCATCCATTTTCGGGGTTGACCTTTTTGAAGCCGGGCTGGCGGATAAAGTTTTAGGTTACTTCGAAGAGCTCATTCAGGGTCCGGGGGCGGTCAGGTCAACGCTTAAAAAATACCTGTAGGTTATAAGACGGAAGAAATACGTTCCTGTTGAGTAATGGTTTAAACAATGCGTAAGCAAATACGGCATGCGGGATAAAGACCGCGTGCCGTATTTTTTACTGTATTAACCCACTTACCTGTTTTGACAAAAAATCTATTTATTACACATCCCAAACTTTAAATAGAAAAGCCTAATGACATTAGCTCTGCTTTATTGTATGCTAAGTGTAAGAAGTTCTGCGGGGAGGTTTTTGAAATGGGAATTTCCGAACCTGTATCGAAGAGAAATGTTAAAATAAATGATAATTTCTTCGGGTATTATACCAGGCTTGCCAGGGATGTAATGATCCCATACCAGTGGGAAGTACTGAATGACAGGGTTGATGATGCGGAGCCGAGCCATGCTGTGAAAAATTTCAGGATAGCTGCAGGACTTGAAAAAGGAGATTTCTATGGGTTCGTGTTCCAGGACAGCGATGTGGCAAAATGGCTTGAGGCAGTAGGCCACAGTTTAATGACCCATCCCGACCCCGGGCGTGAAAAGATTGCTGACGAAATGATCGATTTAATGGAAAAAGCCCAGTGTTCCGACGGGTACCTGGATACGTACTATATCATAAACAGGAAAGAGAAACGCTGGTCGAACCTGTGCGAATGCCATGAACTGTATTGCGCCGGGCACCTTATTGAAGCTGCCGTTGCATACTATGAAGCAACCGGAAAGGACAAACTTCTTAAAATAGCCTGCCGTTTTGCAGATTTAATAGATTCGGTGTTCGGCCCGGAAGAAGGGAAAATCAAGGGTTACCCCGGTCACCAGGAAATAGAGCTTGCACTGGTGAAACTTTACCGGGCAACCAATAATCCAAAGTATTTGAAGCTCAGCAAATTCTTTATAGATGAAAGAGGCAGTGAACCCAGCTATTTCATACATGAGTGGGAACATGTGAGGGGAAAGGTATCCCACTGGACCAAGAAAGAGGAACCTGCTCCGAACCTCGAATACTGCCAGGCCCATAAGCCTGTCAGGCTGCAGGATAAGGCGGTCGGTCACGCGGTTCGTGCTGTTTACATGTACAGCGGGATGGCCGATATTGCTTATGAAACCGGGGACAAGGATCTTTTCGACGCCCTGAGAAGGTTATGGCTGAATATTACAAAGCGGCAGATGTATATAACCGGGGGAATAGGTTCAACCCGGCATGGAGAGGCCTTCACTTTCGATTACGACCTTCCGAATGATACGGTATACGCCGAAACCTGCGCATCAATTGGGCTTGTTTTCTTTGCCCATCGCATGCTGAAGATGGATCTCTCAGGAGAGTACGGCGATGTTATTGAAAAAGTACTCTATAACCTCGTGCCCGGGGCCATGTCCCTGAACGGCAAAGAGTTCTTTTATGTAAACCCGCTTGAGGTATGGCCGGAGGCCTGTGAAAAAAACCCGGGCAGGCATCATGTAAAACACAGGCGCCAGAAATGGTTCAGCTGCGCATGCTGCCCTCCGAATATAGCAAGGCTCCTTGCATCACTGGGCGATTATATTTATTCGGTGAACCAGGATACATTGTTTGTTCATTTATACATAGGCTCAGAGGCTGAAACCGGTCTTTGCGGCAAAAGAGTTTCGGTAAGGCAGGAATCGAAATACCCGTACGACGGAGAGGTTTGCTTTGTGGTGTCGGCTGACGGGCCGGTGGATTTCAGCCTTGCTCTGCGTATCCCTTCCTGGTGCAGGAAATACGAAATATATATAAACGGCGAAAGGGAAAACTATGAGATAAAAAACGGGTATGCAGTTTTGAACAGGGCCTGGGAAAACAGCGACAGCGTTCGGATATTTATGGATATGCCTGTTGAAATAATAACATCAAACCCGAAGGTAAGGGAGAATGCAGGAAAAGTCTGTATTATGCGCGGGCCTCTTGTATACTGCATTGAAGAGGCGGACAACGGTCCGAACCTATCCGACGTCGCGCTTTGCCCCGACAGTGAAATAAAAACCGAAAAAAGCGCCGATCTTCCTGAAGGCACAGTGGTAATAACGGTAAAAGGCATAAGAACCGTTGATGATGAATGGGATAATGATCTTTACAGGCCATACCGGAAAAAGATCCGGCCTGTTGAAATAAAGGCCATACCGTACTATCTCTGGGGAAACCGCGGCGAGGGGGAAATGCAGGTATGGATAAGAGCAGCGCAATAAAACAAATGCAGGGAATGGAGGTATAATATGACGGCAAAAAGCAAGGGATCTTTTACATTGCCCGGAGAAGCGGGTTATGAGGATTTAACGCTGCAGCTGGCGGAAAAATGGGGAGCAGACGTTATAAGGGACAGTGACGGAACGGTTCTGTCTCCTGAAATCCTGAAGTCGGGTTATGATATTTACTCAACTTTATGCCTTGTACGGGCGGACAACAGCTGGGCAAAAGCCAACCGCGACAAACTGCAGCAGAATTATCTCATGTCTGATCCTGTAATTGCGAAGGACAGTACCGTAACAATAGACCTGTTGAAGGGATATTTCAGGGAACAGTTCGAAGTCAATTTCAACGACGATCCAAAGAGGTGGTGGCAGGTTTTTGACCGTACAACAGGCGAAGAGGTCCCGAAGGAGAACTGGGATTATAACAGCGGAAACGGCACCGTTACAATTAAAAACGCTGTAAAATGGCACAGGTATACTGTGAACTTCCTGGCGTACAGGATTTGGGAAGCCATTTCAATGTATAATCACATAACCAACGACTGGGGCGACAGGGAGCATCTCATGCCGATAGATCCCGTTTACCCCGAAACCCAGGAATTCATCCTGAGTTTCCTGGAAAAATGGCTTAAGGAACATCCGCATACAAACGTGGTAAGGTTTACATCAATGTTTTACAACTTCTGCTGGTTCTGGGGTGATGATCCCGAAAATCTCAGGTACCGTTATTCCGACTGGGCGTCATACGACTTTTCGGTCAGCCCGTACGCAATTGGGAAGTTCGAGGAGAAAACCGGAATCAGGCTTACCTCGGAAGATTTTATCAACAAAGGCCTGTTAAACAACACCCATAATGTGCCTTCACCGAAAATAAGGGCATGGATGGACTTTGTGAATGAATTCGTTGTTTCGTTCGGCAGAAAATGTGTAGACCTGGTTCATAAATACGGGAAGAAAGCCTATGTATTCTATGATGATCACTGGATAGGAATAGAGCCGTACAGTCCAAGATTCAAGGATTTCAACTTCGACGGGCTTATAAAATGCGTTTTCAATGCCTTCGAGGCAAGGAAATGCGCAGGGGTAACCGGTGTTGAAACCCACGAGCTGCGGCTTCACCCGTACCTTTTCCCAACAGGGCTGAAAGGCGAGCCAACCTTCAAGGAAGGGGGGGACCCCACAAAGGATGCCAAAAACTTCTGGGTGAAAGTCCGCCGTGCATTGCTTCGCGCCCCGGTACAGAGAATAGGCCTTGGAGGGTATCTGCATCTTGTAAAGGATTTCCCCGACTTCATTGACTATATTGAAGAACTGGCAAATGAATTCAGAACTCTTAAAGGTCTCCACGAAAATGACAAGCCGTATACCGTTCCGGGAAAGGTTGCGGTACTAACCTGCTGGGGAAGGCTCAGAACATGGATCTGCAGCGGGCATATGCATGAACAGCCCCATCTTGATTTGAACCATGTGAACGAAGCACTGGCAGGGCTGCCTCTCGATGTGGAATATATCAGTTTTGATGATATTCGGGAAAAAGGAATTCCTGAAGACGTAAAGGTTATCATCAACTGCGGAAGGCTGGACAGCGCATGGAGCGGCGGCGACAACTGGAAAGATCCCGTTGTAACAGGGAAAATAACCGAATGGGTTGCGAAAGGCGGCGGATTCATAGGAATAGCAGAACCGACGGCAACGGTATTCAGCAGTCAATACTTCCAGCTGTCGCATATACTGGGAGTTGACAGGGAGACAGGCCGCACCCTGTCGAGGAATAAATACAGGTACACATTGAACGAAAAACATTTTATCATGGATGACGTCAGGGATATCCCTGATTTCGGCACCGAAGTAGACAATGTATACGCAACAGGCGGTGAATCAAAAGTATTGGCTGATAAAGACGGCAGTGTCAGGATAGCCACCAAAGAATTTGAGAACGGCAGAGGCGTTTATTTCTCAGGCTTCAGGTATAACGCCCAGAACACAAGAATGCTGTACAGGGCAATTCTCTGGGCGGCCGGCAATGAGCAGCAAATTCAGTATTGGACCACCGATAATTTTAACACTGAATGTGCATTCTTTGTTAACAGCCGGAAACTTGTCGTGATAAATAACGGTGAGAATGCGGAGAATGCGGTAATCACCAGTGACAAGGGCGAAAGGATTGAAGCAAGCCTGGAGCCATATGCCATAAAAATTCTGGATGTATAAGCAACTGCATGCTTCAAGTGCATTTACAGCGTATTTTTACGTACCTGGCTGCGAATTAAACCATGGTCCGCTTTTTGCGGACCGTTTTTTTAAGTCTTGAGTTATAATTCTCTTTGGTTTATTATTGATAAAGTAGTTTCCATAAAAGGCAGGTGATAAAATGATCCAGATTTTCAAAACCGTTGAACCGGATAATGAGCTGATACAAATCGATACCATTGAAAAAGGCTGCTGGATTAACATTACTTCGCCAACGGAAGAGGAACTGATGATGATCCAGAACCAGCTGGATGTCAATCCGAAACTCTTAAGGGACCCTCTTGACGAAGAGGAAAAGCCGAGAATTGACGTTGAAGATGACCAGATTATTGTAATTGTTGATATTCCGTATGCTTACCAGGATGAGGAATCTTTAAGGCTTGAAACAATGCCGCTGGGGCTTCTTGTTCTGCGGGATGAGTATTTTATCTCGATATGCGCCCATGAAGCTGCGGTTCTGAAACCTTTCATGAATAAGCAGGTTAAGGACTTTTTCACCTATAAAAAAACCAGGTTCATATTCCAGATTCTGTACAACAATGCGAAGGATTACCTGAAATATCTGAGACAAATAGACAAAAGAACCGAATACCTTGAAAGAAGTTTGCATAAATCCATGCGTAATAAGGAGCTGTTTAAACTCTTAGAGCTTGAAAAGAGCCTTGTATTCTTTACAACGTCGTTAAAATCCAACGATGTGGTGCTTGAGAGGCTTTTACGCGGAAAATATATCAAACTGTATGAAGAGGATCAGGACCTGCTCGAAGATGCAATTATTGAAAACAAACAGGCTATTGAAATGGCAAACATATACAGCACTATCATGAACGGAATGATGGATGCATTTTCGTCAGTGATTTCCAATAACCTGAATATTGTCATGAAGTTCCTGACATCGGTGACAATTGTGCTTTCGATTCCGACGATAGTCTTCAGTTTTTATGGAATGAATATGTATCTGCCTCTTGCAAACAGCCCGTTAAGCTGGTTATATATATTTATCGGAACGGTCGTTCTGTCACTTGTTGTTGTAATTATACTGAACCGGAAACAGCTCCTTTAGTTCAAAAAAGCCGCAGAATACTTGCGGCTTTAAGACTCCAACCATTCACTGATGTAGGGGATATGGACGTCTGTAAACATCAGCAGGAACAATATAACAACCACAGCAACAAGAATTATTATAAGCAGTGTGGATAAAAACTTCGGAAACCATTTTCTTTTCCGCTTTACGTAGGTTATGCCGGAAATCCGCATTACAAACCTCCATCAATATCAATAAACTGTAATAACAATTTATATTATATTTTTTATTTCCAAAAAAGTAAAGCCATGAACATTCTTTTTTGTATTTTTAATAATGTATTTGCAAAAAGTTTACAAGAAATAACGTCTGTTGCCGTTTCGGGCAGAATTAATGAATATATTTGCCCTGGGGCTGTTTGTTAACTGAATTACATATATTGCCGTGAATTATTTTTTATCCACGGTTGATTTTTTAACCGGTTTATATTATTATATATATTGCATCTCGAAACAGTGCGCTCATAGCTCAATTGGATAGAGCGTCTGGCTACGGACCAGAAGGTTGTGGGTTCGATTCCTGCTGGGCGCACCAGAATAAACACCCGCTAATGTCACAGGTTAGCGGGTGTTTTGCTTTTATTGGCATAACCGGGTGACGCCGGGATGACCGGCGTAAATCAAACCGACAGGGTTCCGGTAATGAAGCTCCGGTAAAAATGACGCAAAACCGTTACTTTTTATAAAAATATGAGTATAAGTATATGTAAGTAATAAAATTTCGAGCAGCGGGTACAGGCCGTTTTTATATTATTCTTTCTCCGGGGATTGATAATATGAATTTTACATGGATGTGGTGCAATGCATGAAGACCTGGCACATATAAAAAGAATACGGGACGGGGACATAGAAGCCTTTGAAGTGATAGTTGACAAATACAGAAACAAACTGTTCAGCTTTCTTGTAAAGATGACCTGTTCAAGACAGGACTCGGAAGAAATTCTTCAGGAGGTTTTTATCCGTGCCTTCAACAACATCAACAAGTATGACGACAGATGGAGCTTTTCAACCTGGATATACCGCATTGCAGTAAACACTTACAAAAGCCATATGAAAAAAACAAGGCGGCATAAAACAGTGCCGATTGACGAGATTGCCGCGGATAAAGGCATGGCTGTGGGAGAAAATCCCGAGAAGGTTTTCGAAAGAAATGAAAGGCATCGGGAGATTGTTTCACTTATCAACAGTTTGAAGGATAAGCAGAGAATACCGTTAATACTGAAGTATGTTAAGGGTTTTTCCTACCAGGAAATCAGCGAGATCCTGGGAATTTCCGAAGAGGCGGCAAAAATGAGGGTTCTCAGGGCGAAAAAGAATATATGCGAAAAGTATATCGAGAAGCACGGGGGTGATATCCGGTGAGATTTCATTTGTCGGTTGAGGATTTGGATTCCTTCAGCGAAGGCAATGTTACAAACAGGGAGAAGGAAAGAATAAAGCTGCATTTAAGAGAATGCGAGGAATGCCGGGAAAAATACAGCCTGTTGCATGATCTGGAAAAATACCTCCAGGAAGAATACTCTACAGATACTGCATTTACAAAAAGGGTGGTGGATTCATTGGGTAAAAAGAAGTACGCGAAAAAAAGGACCGGGTATATAAGAAAGAAAAGAAGCATCCTGAAACCTGTGTTTTCAGGGGTTTTAATATGCGCATTCGTCGGGGCGTCTTTCTATTTCGGATCAAAGTTTGATTTGCTGAAAATTAACTCTCTTAAAGGACCCGACGGCCCTGAGGTAACGCAGGCGTCACAACCGACGGCGAAACCCACTGCTGCTGATTCCAGGGCGGACGAGGCTGTGAAGACGGCTGATTCCGCCAGGAGGGTGACATTGTATTTTCCCAACCCAAGTGCCGAATGTGTTGTTCCTGAACACCGTGAGGTTGTTGTAAAGCCCGATGAAAAGATTGAAGAGGTTATATTCAGGGAGCTTCAGGAAGGTCCGGGCGGTAATGCCGAAGGCTCCGTAATCCCTGAAGGAACAAAACTTCTGTCTGTTGAAGTGAAGGATGGCATCTGCTACCTAAATCTTTCAACGGAGTTTGTTGACAATAACCCGGGCGGCACTGCCTATGAGACCGTTCTGATAAATTCAATAGTAAACTCCCTGACAGAGCTGCCTCACATACAAAAGGTACAGTTCCTGGTAGAAGGCGAAAAAAGGGCGGTTTATACCCACCTAGTTTTTGATGAGCCTTTCGAGAGAAATGAAAGTTTTATCAGAACACCCGAAAATACACCCGAAGCAGTTGAAGAAAGGATTCGGGAACTGGGTGAAAAAGTGCTTGCAGCCTTTAAAGACAAGGACATGCAGACCCTTTCCCGGTACGTGCATCCTGAAAAGGGAGTCCGTTTTTCCCCGTACACATATGTTGAAGTTGATAAGGACATTGTTATTACCAGTGAGGAAATAAAAACATTACCGGACAACGGCAAGGTTTATGCCTGGGGTTATTACGACGGCATCGGTGATCCGATAGAACTTACATTTGAAGAGTACCTGGCCGAATTCATATATGATTATGACTTTCTGAATGCCGATGAAGTAATATACGACAGGCAATACGATCGGGGAAATACCATTAACAATGTTTTTGAGGTTTACGAAGGAAGCCATATACTTGAATACTATTACAAGGGAACCCCTGAGTATGACGGAATGGACTGGAGAAGCATCAAACTCGTGTTTGAAGAAAAGGACGGAACCTGGTACCTCGTCGGCGTGGTTCACGACCAGTGGACAATATAGAGCATGGAACATATACATTCTTGATTAACGTTGCTTGTATTGGTAAAATAATCTAAACAATCTACGCGAAGTAGGTTCAGGAACGCAGACGCGTTCAGGCTTTCGCACTATGTGCAGCAATATGTATTGAATGTATGCTATTGAAGGCATACGGTTTTTCTGAAGAAGAACCGTATGCCTTTTTTGTCGCTCATAGCGGGGATTGAAGGCACATTCGGCATGATTGCTGAAAAAGATTACTTATTATTACAAGGAGGGGTTTTTTATGGCATGTTTTCTTGTACCTGTTGCAGAGGCTGTCGTAACGACCGTTATCACCAAAGCTGTAAAATCCAGGGAAACCGAACCCGAAGCCTTGAAGGCTGACACCGGTAGTTTCGGGATGGGGAGCAAAATACCATTCTCCAGAAAGCTGAAATGGCTCAATAATATGCTTTGGGGCGGCTCCGCCCTGCTTGCCTTTGAGCATGTATGGCACGGCGAGATAGTGCCGTGGTTCCCGTTCCTGACTGCGGCATCAGACCCCGCCGAGGCGTCGGTGATGATCTCAGAGATGGCAACCGTAGGTGTATCCATGGCCGCGCTCGTCACCGCCGTTTGGGGCGTGATGCTGCTGGTGACAAATGCGATGGAGAAAAAGGCTCTCAGGGCGCAGCCCGATTCAAACTAAGGAGGGCTGTACATGACTTTACTTACCACTGTTTTCGCGGCGATCATTTGTACAATAATATGGTATAAAAATGATCCTAAGAACGAAATGAAGGTAGGCATCCTCTGCTGGATGTATTGGGGTGCTTCGCTGATGTGGCTGGTGGACGCGATCTTCGAATACGTAGAGCTGCACGCGGAATATTTTACACCCGCGCCGGTTGATATGCTCAACGATTTCTGCCTTGGCCTTTCCGCCGTTGCGCTGGGCCTGGTTATCTGGCTTGTTATTTTGCTGATTAAAGACCCTAACGGCGTTGTCAAGGCAGCGTTGTTCAAGAAAAAGTAAAACTGGGCAAATGCTCCGGCGATGCGGGCGGCCGTCCGGGAATGAGGGCACTTAAAGAGTTAAGTGTTCTCTTTCCGCTTCGGGAATGCGGCTTTGCTAAAGAGGAAATTCGCTGCCGCCCAAAGGAGGCAGCTCTTTTCGCATGGGGCAAGCCCGCCCGTGCCCGCCTTAACAAGAATCCCGGCGGGAAGACAATTACAAAGGAAAAACTAGTATCTGCAACGGTTTTAAGAGCCGGGTATATGGCAGGCATGATCAGTCACATGGAGGTGAAAGCGGAATGAAAATACTTTATATAGATTGCAGTATGGGCGCAGCCGGGGATATGCTGACAGCAGCTTTGTTGGAGCTTCTGCCCGATCAGGAGGCTTTCCTTGCTGAGCTGAACAGCCTGGGTATTCCGGGCGTTAAAGTAAAAAAGGAATTGACCAGAAAATGCGGCATTACCGGCACCCTTGTTACCGTTACCGTTGACGGTGAGGAGGAAAAAGCCAAAGACTTGCACGGGCATGAACCCCATTTTGATCATGACCATGAACACGCCCATAACCATGAACTGACACAGAATGCCGGGCATACACATCATCACAGGGGGATGTACGAGATTGAGCATATTATTAAGAACCTGAAGATTTCGCCCAGGGTCAGAGAGGATGTCCTGGCGGTCTATTCCCTGATTGCTGAAGCCGAAAGCCATGTGCACGGCGTGCCGGTGACTGATGTCCATTTCCACGAGGTTGGAACAATGGACGCTATTGCGGATATCACGGCAGTGTGCCTTTTGATGGAGAAACTTGCTCCCGGGCAGGTCATAGTCTCCCCGGTACATGTGGGCAGCGGTCATGTGCGCTGTGCGCACGGTATTCTGCCTGTCCCCGCGCCCGCAACCGCACATATCCTGCGTGATGTGCCGATTTACGGCGGAGGGATCAGGGGAGAGCTCTGCACGCCTACCGGTGCTGCGTTGCTTAAGCACTTCGCTACCTCCTTCGGCAATATGCCGGTAATGAAAACCGAGAGGATTGGTTATGGCATGGGTAAGAAGGATTTCGGAGCTGCAAACTGCGTGCGGGCTTTTCTTGGCGAAACTTCAAACCAGAGTGACCAAATACTTGAGCTCAGCTGCAACGTGGACGATATGACTGCAGAAGAAATCGGCTTTGCGATGGACAGGATCTTTGATGCGGGTGCAATTGAAGTCTTCACTATTCCGGCCGGAATGAAAAAAAACCGCCCGGGAACGCTTATCAGTATACTGTGCCGTGAACAGGACAGGGATACGGTTGTGAAAGCTGCCTTCAGGTACACCACAACCATCGGCATACGGGAAGTCCGTTGCAATCGATATGTGCTGGAGCGCAGAATAACGTCCCTGCAAACTCCATACGGTGAAGTGCGGCGCAAGGAATCCGTCGGATACGGTGTGAGCCGCTCCAAGTACGAGTATGACGATCTGGCAAGAATTGCGAAGGAAAAGGGAATCAGCATTGCCGAAGTGATTCGGCTGATCGGGGATAAGTGACAATGGCCTTTACTGTTTTAGCCTCTGCCTGAAAGTGCCGGACAAAATTTACCTGTTTTATAAATCCCTATGGCAAACTCCCTTTATAAAGAGGCTTTTTTATATGGAGACACATTAATCATTATTGTCGTGATAAACCTGGTCAAGAACTATAACCAGGGCAAGGATGAACGCTGCATCCTCTTTATCGTCTATCGAAACACCGTACGTATCGGAGAACGAGAACCATTTTTTAGATATGACCGCAACGGGCGCACCATTTTTAAAGATGGTGAAATCATAGGCCCAAAAGTTACCGCTGATATTATAATTGCCGAATACGCTCGAGATATCAAAACTTGGCCTGAACAGCGTAAAATTCTTTTTCACCCGGGCTACCGGGTTACCGTTCTGATAGATGGTGTATTCGGGTAAAAAGCGGAAAAGGCGCTGTTCAATGTAATACAGTTCCCTGCCTTGCAGGTCGTTTAAGTACAGCTTGTTGCCAAGGGAGAAAATCTTTCCGTAAACCGTGAAACAGTCTTCGCCTAACTCGTTCTTAATTGTAAAACTGTCTCTCAGTGAAAATATCCTCTGCCTTATCAAGTACTTCATAAACTTAACCTCTTTGCCTTTTTTTAAATTATACCATTTGGAAAAAGCATGAACAATTAAAAACCGATTAAAAAACAATTAATTTAATTTAGGACAACAATTCAGGAAACAATAAAGACCATAATGCATATGTTGGGAGGGCTGTAAATGGATAATGACAAGTATCGGCACTACAAGTATCTTCTGAACCAGCTGAAGGATGATCACCTCGAAGTTCTTGACGATATGAATGAGGGTATGCCCGCAGGATACCGGGTGACCGAGGACAGTGAACTGTCCCGGTATGATAACCATCCTGCGGATGCGGCAACCGAGATGTTTGACGCCGAAAACTTTCATGCGCTGCAAAAGGGACAGGAGTATGCAATAAAGGAAATAGATGAAGCATTGGACAGGATAAAGAGAAATTCTTACGGGATATGCGAATCATGCGGGAAGGAGATTGCTCCTGAAAGGCTTGAAATTATACCTTATGCACGGAACTGTATAGACTGTGAAACCGCGCTGGAGCATGAAATGAAGCTCGACAGGATAAGCAAGTCCCGTCATCGCCCCGTGGAAGAAGATGTACTTGAAAAGGAAATGCGAGGAGATTTTCTTCACGATATTAGCGGTGACGAACCCTATGACGGGGAACAGGCCCTTGAGGAAGTTCTGTCCTTCGGTTCTTCCGATTCCCCCCAGGACGGCGCACCGCTTGGAAACAGGCAGGACGCGGCCGACAATGACAGGTCGGTTCATGAAACAGAGGACGTGGAACAGGTAAGCAATGACATGTACAGACAGCAATTAACATGAACATTCTCCCACCAAAAGAGTGGGAGTTTCTTTTTACGGGGTTTTGGCATGGTGCTCCGTAAAAACAGCTTTATTTGGAAGGCTTTTTCAATAATTTTTGAATGATATTAGGGGCAGGGCCATATATTTTATAAGGATAAACAGAACATGCATTATGCTGCATTTTTGCAATGCGGTATCCGGGGGTATATGAGGAACAGGTCTCTTAAACGGAATACGTTTATACTGACAGTTGCGGGCTTTATCGTAAAAATTCTGGGATTTTTCTACCGAATCTTCATTGCAAACTTTGTAGGTGCCGAGGGTATGGGGCTATACCAGCTCGTACTTCCCGTTTACAGCCTTATTATACTGGGTTTGACGGCAGGTGTCGGTATTGCTGTATCAAGGCTTGTTGCCGAAGAAACAGCAAGGGGCAGCCACAAAAACGCCAGGAGGATTGCTGTTATTTCAGGAGCATTCATATTTTTGGCCGGGACGATAATTGTCGTGATACTCATGCTGAACCTTGATTTCGTGGTTAACGTACTTGTGGGAGATGCCCGGACAAAGAGCGCCCTGTATTACCTTCTGCCTTCTGTTCCGTTCATTGCCGCGCTCACATCAATAAAGGGCTATTTCTACGGTAGGCAGGAGGTGGTACCGAATGCAGTATCCCAGGTAGCTGAACAGGTTGTAAAGCTTGCGGTTGTTTACCTTGTTGCCGATTTTTTCATACACGGCAGCATGGAGCAGAAATGCCTTTTTGCCACGATAGGCCTGATTACCGGTGAAATAGCAAACGTTCTTACCGTGTTTATCGCATTCAGGCTCCAAAAGGGAGATAAAACGATGCCAAACCGGAGAATTATGCGGAAACGGGATATTGCCAAAAGGGTTATGCGAATTTCGCTGCCTATAACAATGAACCGGCTGATTTTATCGCTGCTTGGTACTGTTGAATTTCTATGGATCCCGCAGCGGTTGTCGGTTTACGGGCTGTCTTCTGCGGAAGCCCTTACACAGTACGGCAAACTTACGGGTATGGCATCGCCGGTAATCTCCTTTCCTTCAATGCTTACCGCAGCGCTGGCGACGGCACTGGTACCCGCAATAGCCGAGGCTGTTGCAACAAGGAGAATAAACAGGGCCAACAGGCAGATTTCAAGATCAATACGGGTTACCCTTGTTCTTGGTTTCCTGTTTTCAAGCATTTTTGTCTGCTTCGCATATGAAATTTCAGATTTAATGTATCCCGGGCAGAATGTAGGCCACATGCTGTACCTCCTGTCGTTAACAGGCGTGTTCTTCTATCTTCAGCAGACGCTTCTCGGCATCCTTAACGGACTTGGCAGGGAAACGGCAACACTTAAACACTCCATGATAACGAGTATTATCAGGCTTGGATTTGTATGGTTCGGCATCCCGTATTTCGGGCTTAACGCGTATATTACGGCCCTTATTGTCAGTAACCTCTTAGGGGCGGTACTGAACCTTAACACGGTCATAAAAACCACCGGTATGTCCCTTGAAGCAGGAGACTGGATTATTAAGCCGCTTATAGCTTCCGTTTCGGGAATCCTTGCTGGCCCGGTAATTAAATCGGTCATCGCGTCGGTTTTCAAGTCGTCATTGGTAACGCTGGTTCTGTCCGGAAGCCTTACCGCGGGATTGATTATCGTAATGCTTATTTTGATGGGTGTTTTTGAAATCAGGGATATACGCCAAATGGTTCCGTTCAATATTGACAAATACAGAAAAATATGAAATAACCGGATAAAGAGGCTTAATCCCGGGATTTACACTGTTTTATTCTTTTCATCCATGGATGGAATTCGAAGAAACACCGAGAAAACAAAAGAAAAATTTAACAATTGCCAGGTAATTTCAAATAATAGTCAAAGATAGTCAAAATCAAACATTGCCTTTTTATGCAACCACATATAAAATGTAATCAGAAAGGTCAAAGAAAGTCAAAGTTAAAAACAAAAAACAATGAATATAATATTCATGGAGGTGTTGTAAATGTTCGGATTAGTACCATTTTCAAGAAGGAATGCCAACCTGGCAAAAAGGAATGATTTTTTCTGGCTTGACAGGTTCTTTGAAGACTTCTTCAATGATCCGTTTTTCTCCAGGTGGAGCACACCTATGAGGGCTGATATTCGTGAAACCGACAAGGAATGGATTATTGACGCAGAACTTCCCGGCGTGGATAAGAACAGCATAAATATAGAAGTTAACGACGGATACCTGACAATTTCGGTAGAGCAGAACGAAGAATTAAATGAAGAAAGAGAAAACTATGTAAGAAGGGAAAGATCCTACGGCAGTTTCAGCAGATCTTTCTACCTCAACAATGTTAAGGAAGAGGACATTAAAGCGGTATACAAGGACGGAATACTTACAATTACACTGCCGAAGGCTAAGCCCGACAATAAAAGAAAAATCCAGGTTGACATCCAGTAATGCAATTCTCAAGTAAAGGCAGCAGAGGCAGCATCACCAGGAACATCGGCAGCTGACACCGCGGTCTGCATATAAACCGGCATCCGGTACTTAATAAAAGCCGGCCGCCTCCCGGGGATTGACGTATTTGCTGAACTTACCAGTCAAAAACGGTCAACCCCGGAGGGCAGCATCTGATAAAGAACTGAATAATCGGCCTTATGTCGGCCTTTATATAAACAGGGCTGAATCATGTTATGGTTCAGCCTTTTTTGAATGCAAAAATGATTCACGGTTTTTACGGTAACATGCGGGGAACAGATAAAAACATCAGGAAAGAAAGACAGGAGGAATGGAATGTATTTTTTATGCTTGTAAATATTCCCAAGGGCTGATATAATAGAACATATGTTCTCGCGCTCGGGCAATTACTTGCTTAAGGCTTTGAAATTGCGCGGAACCTTATGGCAAGGGAATAATGCAGGAACAAAATATATGCCGGTAAAGCGGATTTGCGGGAAAGGAAAAGAAACAGGGATTTGCCACTAAACAGTACAGAAAAGTATGTTGCTTATCCAGAAAATAAATTATAATAAAAACCATAAACGGTCAGCAGTCCGGGTGAACCGGTTAATCAAAGGTATTTTCCGGTGTGCTTTAAGAGAGGGTACTCTCGTTGTAATTTATTGAAATATTGTATTAGGGGAGAATGCAGGAATGCAGGGTACAGCAGTTAAAAAGGGCAATAGTCCTCCAAGAGTGTTTAAATCGGTTATTACGGCTACATTCAAGGAGCACATGGCATACCGGAGCCGGATGGCTGTTTCGGTATTCGCCCAGCCGGTGTATTTTTTAGTGAACTACTTTATCTGGCAGGCAATTTTTCAAATCCGTGATACCGTTTCGGGTTTTACGTTCGGGCAGATGCTTTCGTATTTCGCCGTATCTTCCCTTGTAGGTTTTCTGAACTGGGACGATTCGGGAAATGTTCTGCCGATGTTGGTACAAACAGGCGGGTTCATTACATTCCAGTTAAGGCCTGTATCTCATATCTATTATTCATTTTTCCAGAAGGTCGGCCACCGGATTATGGCTTTTTTAATAGAAATGCTTCCTGTAGTTTGTTTCTACATAATGCTTGGAATAAACCTTGTTCCTGCAGAACCGTTCTGGGTACTGATTTCGTTATTTTTAAGTTTTGTTCTTTCGTTTCTGATAAACTATACCATTGGAACTTTTGCGTTCTGGTTTGTAAGGACGGACGGAGTCAGGCGCGCGGTATATTTGTTTACCAGCATCTGTTCGGGTGCGTTCCTGCCCCTGAACCTGTTTCCGTACAGTTTTCAGAAGCTGTTTTTTACCTGCCGTTTCAGTTTATTGCATATGTACCCGTAAGGGTTTTCATAGGGCAATATGAACTGGCGGGTATAACCATGTCCATCCCGCAGATTGTGTTTCTCCAGGCGGTGATGGTTGCAGTAATGTTCCTTGTTAACCGGGCACTATGGTATATGGGCATAAAACATTTTACGGGGGTGGGAGCATGACAGGGGAAAATTCTGAAACGAGGACCCGGAATATACGATTTTCTGCGGCGGGTGTGTACATACAGGGTGTAAAAACCGCACTGGCATCAAGAATGGCATACCGCGGCGATTTTATAATGAGTATGCTTATCATGATGATAGTCGAATTCGGAGGGCCGGTTATCACGCTCATTATATATAACAACGGTGCGTCATTCCCGGGCTGGAACCAGTACGAGGTTTTGCTTCTGCAGGGAATATTCCTGCTGTCCCGCGGAATTGCCTTTCCCTTCTTCATGGGGATTGTATGGAATACCATAGGAAGGGTCAGGGAAGGTACCTTTGATCTGCTGCTTATAAAACCCCGGTCCATACTGCTGATGACTGTTGTAACCGGCTTTGACAGCGAGGATCTCGGAAAACTCATAGGCGGTATCCTGGTGTTCAGGTATGCCCTTAAAAACCTGCCTGTTCAGCCTGCATCCCACTGGGTATCATTTTTAATACTTTTTGTGTTCTCGCTTATCCTTATGTTTGCCTTTGCACTGTTCATGGCCGGGCTTGGAATAGTCTGGGTCGGAAATTACAGGATTTATGACATATTCATGTCCGTGATAGATTTCGGTTTATACCCGAAATCCATATTCACAAAAACATTCCAGTCAATCCTGACTTACATCATACCAGTAAGCCTGTTGGCTTCATACCCTGCATCGGCCTTACTGGGAGACCTTGATCAGAGCGTGTTTATGGCCCTGCTGTCTTCAGTGGTCTTTCTGCTCCTGGGATTTATGTTTTATTTCAAAATGGTACGCAATTACACCAGCGCCGGGGGATGAGCCGGGATTTACCCTCAAAAACAGCTTTAATATAAGGGTGGTATATATGATTCACGTTTCTGAACTTAAAAAGACATTTACAACATATGAACGCGGGGGAACCTTCAGGGAGGCATTATTAAGCCTTTTCGTCAGGAAAAGGAAAACCGTGGATGCGGTAAAAGGCATCTCCTTTGACATAAAAGAAGGTGAACTTGTCGGCTTCCTCGGACCGAACGGTGCGGGCAAATCAACCACGATAAAAATTTTGACCGGCATCCTGTACCCTACTTCCGGAACAGTTGATGTTATGGGTTTTGTTCCGTGGAAGGAAAGAAAAAAATATGTCAGGAACATTGGTGCGGTATTCGGGCAGAAATCTCAGCTACTGTGGGACATCCCGCCGCTCGATTCTTTCTGCCTGAATCAGGCTATATACCGTATTCCCGAAAATGAATTCAGGAAAACGGTCAACGATATGATAGAAATGCTGGATTTGGCAGATCTCGTCAAAAAACCCACACGCCAGCTCTCTCTCGGCGAACGGATGAAATGCGAATTTATTATGGCTATGCTGCATAAACCTAAAATAGTCTTTCTTGACGAACCCACGATAGGCCTGGATGTCATTGCGAAGGGTAAAATACGGGATTTCATCCTTGAGCAGAACAAAAGGGGGACAACATTCATACTGACCACTCACGATCTTGAGGACGTGGAACAGCTGGCAAAGCGTGTTATTGTTATAAACCACGGGGAAATTGTCTTTGATGACAGTATTGAAAAACTGAAGCATCATCTCGGCGAAAAACGGACGGTCCGTATTACAACAAGAGACAGGATAAATATGGAGAGCAGGGAAGGAATCGAGGTCAGGAGGCAGATTTCGGATTATGAAACAGAAGTATTGATAGATCTTTCGGTAGTGAAACTGAATGAGTTCATAAAAAAAGTAAACGAGGAAAGCAAAACCAAGGACATGTCGGTAGAAGGTCCGGAACTGGAACAGATAATCAAGAAACTTTATACTATATAATGCTGTCCCTCCGGGATAAACCGTTTGAAGCGTCAGATTGAAACGCCGGGGAATTTCAGTCCGGTCTTCCTGGCTGGATGGCCCGAAAAGTTACTGTCTCTTGGCCGGTATGGTATAATAGTATTCGGAAATCTATATTACAGGGGTTTTCAATGGCACCTGACAGGATTATTTTTCATATTGATGTAAACTCGGCTTTTCTGAGCTGGGAGGCATTGGAACACTTAAAAAAAGGAAGCGGTGTTGATCTTCGTACTGTGCCGTCAATCGTGGCCGGGGATCCGTCTAAAAGGCATGGCGTTGTTCTGGCCAGATCAATCCCTGCAAAAAAATACGGTATAGTAACGGGAGAACCCGTTGTCAAGGCTGTCAAAAAGTGCCCGGAAGCAATAATTGTTCCACCGAGCCATGATGTATACGCCAGGTATTCCAAGGCCATGACAGATCTACTGTATTCCTTTTCTCCCGATCTGGAGAAATATAGCATTGACGAGTGCTTTATAAATGCGACCGGGCTTAGGCTCAGGTACAGGAACGACTTTTTCTCCCTGGCCCATTTAATGAAAAACAGGATAAGGGACGAACTGGGCTTTACTGTAAATGTGGGCATTTCGGAAAACAAACTGCTTGCAAAGATGGCCTCGGATTTCGATAAGCCAGATAAGGTTCATACCCTTTTCAAGGAGGAAATGCAGGAGAAAATGTGGCCTCTACCGGTATCGAGGCTTTTCATGGTGGGCAGGGCCTCCAGCGCAAAATTCCAGGTTATGGGGATAAAAACAATAGGTGATCTGGCAAGGTCGGATGTTTTACTGTTGGAGCAGAAATTCGGAAAATACGGCAGGATGATTTGGGAATACGCCAACGGTATTGATGACTCGCCCGTACAGACGCAGGAATCCGAGGCGAAGGACTTGAGCAATGAAACTACCGTGGAGTTTGACATAACTGACAGGGATACTGCAAGGCTGTATTTGCTGTCACTTAGCGAGACGGTGGGCATGCGTCTCAGAAAAGCCGGGCTGTATGCCGGTGTAATAGCAGTAAACATCAAGAACAGCAGTTTTGAATCCTACTCGAAAAGAAAAAAAATAAATAATCCCACCCAGGATACGATGGCGATATTTGAAACTGCAGCCGGGTTGTTCGATGAAGCCTGGAGAAAAGATCCCATCCGTTTAATCGGGGTTGCAACATCGGACCTGGTAAGAGAGCCGGTTGAACAGCTGAACATGTTTGACGGTATGTCTTCAAGGTGGTCTGAAAGAAAAAGCCTTAATGAAAGCATAGACAAAATCAGGGAAAAGTACGGAAGCAAGTATATAGTACGGGGATCATTACTTAAGCTCAACCGGGACCACGAAAGGAACAAGTGAAAAAAGCGAAAAAATTCCAAAAAAACTTTGTTAATTTATTGACAATCATATTGACTCAGATTATAATGATAAAAATGTTGCAGAATACAACATTTTTATTTTAAGCCAATTGTTAAATTTTTGACATAGTAAGATTTGATTAGTTTAAGTAAATTGCAAAATCATACAAAAAAGAGGTGAAAAGAATGGGAGAAAAAGTGAAAAAAGTTGATGTTAACGAAATGATAAACCAGCTGGTTGAAAACGCTCAAAAAGCACTGAAAGAGTATTTGTCATTCAGCCAGGAGCAGGTGGATAAAATTGTTTATGAAATGACGCTTAAGGGACTGGACAACCATATGTATCTTGCAAAACTCGCTGTGGAGGAAACGGGCCGCGGGGTGTTTGAAGACAAGGTTATAAAGAACATGTTCGCCACCGAATATATATACCACAGTATCAAGAACGAAAAAAGCGTAGGAATTATTGAGGAAAACGACCTTGAAGGTTACGTGGAAGTGGCAGAACCCGTTGGCGTTGTTGCAGGCGTCACACCTGTTACAAACCCGACGTCCACCACAATGTTCAAATCCCTGATCTGTGTAAAGACGAGGAATCCTATAATATTTGCGTTTCACCCGTCAGCGCAGAAATGCTCAATGGAAGCTGCAAGAATCATGAGAGACGCGGCAGTTAAAAGCGGTACTCCGAAGCACTGCATACAATGGATAGAAACCCCGTCTGTTGAAGCAACAATGACACTTATGAACCATCCCGGAGTGTCACTTATCCTTGCAACCGGCGGAAGCGGAATGGTAAAGTCGGCATACAGTGCCGGAAAGCCTGCGCTTGGTGTAGGCCCGGGTAATGTGCCCTGTTATATAAACAGGAACGTTGACGTGGAGCGGGCATGCACCGACCTCATTATTTCAAAGACCTTTGACAACGGAATGATCTGTGCGTCGGAACAGGCTGTGATTGTGGATAAGGAAATAGCCGGTGAATTCGAAGGAATAATGAAAAAGTACGGCTGCTATTTCCTTGACGAAAAGGAAATAGAGCTTGTAACAAACTATGTTATAAACCGTGAAAAAATGGCCGTCAACCCCGAGGTGGTGGGGAAACCGGCATCGTTTATAGCAAGAAATGCAGGCATTGACGTGCCTGAGAACACGAAAATCTTAATTGCAAAACTCCCTGAGCCGTCCCTTGAGTATCCGCTGTCCCTTGAAAAACTTTCTCCCGTTCTCGCATATTTCGTTTGTGAGAATGAGAAGCAGGGCTTTGAGTATTGCTCAAAGATGCTTGAACTGGGCGGGCTTGGCCATTCTGCGGTTATACATTCAAACGATGAGGAATTGTGCAAGGCGTTCGGAAATGAAATGAAGGTGGGAAGGATAATAGTGAATTCGCCTTCTTCGCAGGGCGCCATAGGAGATATTTACAACACAAACACGCCTTCGCTTACGCTGGGATGCGGCTCCTTCGGGCATAACTCAACCACCGCGAATATCTCATCGGTGAACCTGATTAACAAAAAGAGAATAGCGAAGAGGAGGGTCAATATGCAGTGGTTTAAAATACCTCCGAAGATTTATTTTGAAAAAGGCTCGGTCCAGTACCTGAAACACATGCCGAACATATCCCGGGCGTTCATCGTTACCGACCAGGTAATGGTTAAGCTGGGATATGTGGATAAGGTGCTGTATTATCTCAGAAGGCGCGAAGAATACTGCCACAGTGAAATATTCTCCGAAGTGGAGCCCGATCCGTCAATTGAAACAATTCAAAAGGGCGTTCATGCAATGAATATTTTCCAGCCCGACGTCATAATCGCCCTTGGCGGTGGAAGCGCCATCGATGCTGCAAAATGTATGTGGCTGTTTTATGAAAATCCCGACACATCCTTTGACGGATTAAGGCTGAAATTCATGGATATACGGAAAAGGGCATTCCAGTTCCCGAACCTTGGAAAGAAAGCACAGCTTGTTGCAATACCCACAACGTCGGGTACAGGAAGCGAAGTAACTTCATTCTCGGTAATAACCGACAAGAAAAACGGAAACATTAAGTATCCTCTTGCCGACTATGAATTAACACCCGATGTTGCAATCATAGATCCGCAGTTTGTAAAAACAATGCCCAAATCCATTACTGCCGACACCGGTATGGATGTGCTTACACACGCAATAGAGGCCTATGTATCGGTTCTTGCCTCGGATTATACAAACGGGCTTGCGATGAAGGCAATAGAACTGATCTTCAAATACCTGCCGAGGAGCTATGACAATGCCGAAGACGAAGTGGCACGTGAGAAGGTTCATAACGCCTCGTGCATAGCTGGTATGGCCTTTACAAATGCCTTCCTGGGAATAAACCACTCCCTTGCCCACAAGCTGGGCGGAGAATTCAATATTCCCCATGGAAGAGCAAATGCGGTATTGCTTCCCCATGTTATCAAGTACAACTCACAGATACCCACCAAGTTCACAATATTCCCGAAATACGGGAAATACATGGCAGACTACCGCTATGCACAAATCGCAAGGCAGCTGAACCTTGGCGGCACAACCCAGGAAGAACAGGTTGATGCCCTGATTTCCGCCGTAATTAACCTGATGAAGAGGATAAACATGCCGTTAAGCATCAGGGAGCTGGGTATAGACGAAACCGAGTTTATGGCAAAGGTTCCAAGGCTTGCCGAAAGAGCGTTCGAAGATCAGTGCACCACCTCAAACCCGCGTTATCCGCTTGTCAGTGAGCTTGAAGAAATATACAGGAAAGCCTATTACGGTACAATATAATATAATTGCTTGTTTTGTAAAAGGCATTGGTGTAAAAACCGGTGCCTTTTTTATTGGATGACAACCATCTTCACATTTAACGCAAGGCAACCGATACATATATAGATATTGCACAAATATTGTTTCTTTGTATTATTTTGTACAGTTAAACTGGTTTCAGGAGGCCGTTTTATGCTGTATCCAAAAAGTAAAAACGAATTTGAAGATTCTCTTTTTCAAAACCCCGCGCCTGAATACAGGTGTGCCCCTTTCTGGGCCTGGAACAGGAAACTTTACTGGGATGAAATGGAACGGCAGATAGAAGTATTTAAGGAAATGGGTATGGGCGGGTTTCATATACATTCAAGGATAGGCCTTGACACTCCCTATCTGAGTGATGAATTCATGGATTATGTCAGGAAATGCAATCAAAAAGCCAGGGAACTGGATATGCTGACATGGCTTTATGATGAAGATAAATGGCCGTCGGGCTTCGGAGGCGGTTTTGTCACGAGGAATCATGACTACAGAAGCAGGTATCTGCTCTTTTCACCGTATTATCATGAAGACGGGTATTATGAACGGGGAATACCCCGTGAGAACCGGCTTGGAACAGACGGATTCCTCACTTTGATTGCGAAATACAGGGTGAGGATAAAAAACGGATACCTTCACTCGTACAAAAGGATAACCTGTGACGACGATGAAAACAGCGGCGATGCATGGTATGCATACAGGATAGTATCCGGGGATTTATCCTGGTTCAACAACCAGGCTTACGTGGACACGCTTAACAAAGAGGCTGTCAAAAAGTTTTTGGAAGTTACCCATGAAAGGTATTATGAAGTCCTCGGCGAGGAGTTTTCAAAATCGGTTCCTGCCATATTTACCGATGAACCGCAGTTCGTGCTTAAGCAGAACCTTGCCGATCCTTACAGCAGGCAGGAGGTTGGCATTCCATTTACCGATACTTTCGAGGAATCTTTTAAGCAAAGGTTCGGGTGCAGTTTTCTTGACAGCCTTCCTGAGATTTTCTGGGAGCTTGAGAATAACAGGGTTTCGCGCATCAGGTACTTGTATCATGAACATATAGCCGAACTGTTCGCAGCTTCCTTCGCAGATACTGTAGGCAACTGGTGCAGGGAACACAATATTATGCTCACGGGACATATGATGGCCGAAGATACCCTCGAGTCGCAGACCCGGTCCCTTGGTGAAGCGATGAGGTCATACCGCAGTTTTGATATTCCCGGGGTTGATATCCTGGCAAACCGATACGAATACGGCACTGTGAAACAGGCCCAGAGTGCGGCCAGGCAATACGGCGCTCCCGGTGTTCTGAGCGAATTGTACGGAGTCACTAACTGGGACTTCGATTTCAGGGGCCATAAACTTCAGGGCGACTGGCAGGCGGCAATGGGTGTAAGCGTACGGGTTCCGCATCTTAGCTGGATGGGCATGGGCGGCGAGTCAAAAAGGGATTATCCTGCCCCCATCGACGCCCATTCTCCATGGTATAAAAAATATCATTTAATTGAGGATCATTTTTCAAGGGTAAATGTATGCATGACAAGGGGCGTGCCCGAAGTTGACATCGGGGTTATCCATCCCGTTGAAAGCTGCTGGCTCCTGTGGGGGCCAAACAGCCAGACCAGGCGGAAAAGACAAAGGCTCCAGGAGAATTTTGATAATATAATAAACTGGCTCCTGTTCTCGGGTTTTGACTTTGATTTTATCTCAGAATCAGCGGTGCCCGGGTTGTATAAGGGTTCTGTGGACGGTTGCACCGAATTCGGCAGAATGAAATATAAAGTTATTATTGTTCCGGAACTGATTACCATCCGGGAAAGCACCGTCAGGATGCTTGAAGGTCATATTGGAAGCGGCGGGAAAGTCATATTCCTCGGGAACCTGCCCAAAGTGGTTGACGGTGATGACAACAGGAGGTTTGACCGTTCCCGTTTCAGCCAATATGTGATCGGCAATTCGAAACACGATTTGATTGACGCGCTGGAACCCTGGAGAAAGATTTATATTCATAACAGGGATCAGTCAGCAAACGAAAACTTTATATGCCAGTTAAGGGATGAGAAGGATTGCAAATGGCTGTTCATTGCCCCCGGAAAACCTGTGGAAACAATGAAACTGCCCGAAGAGAAAAATTTAACAATAAGTATAACGGGAAATTACGAAGTGTGGCATTACGATACCGTTACCGGCACGAAACGGAAGGTACAGGCATATATAAAGGACCGAAAGACATTTTTTGAACAGGCTGCATATGAACATGACAGTTTTCTGTACAGGCTTGTAAAAAAAGAAACAGGTGATAATGGCGGGTTTGTTGAAAGGCCCTGCGCTGTAAAAAAGAATTACAGGTATGTGAAATATTTAAACGGGCCCTGGGAATACAGGCTGTCTGAAAAAAATGTACTGCTGCTGGACATGGCCCGCTATCAGCTTGATGACGGAGAAATCCATGAAAGGGAGGAAATACTGAGGATTGATGACATAATCAGGACAAAACTGGGATTTCCACTCAGGACCGACAGTTTCCCGCAGCCCTGGCTTACAACCGGTGAAGCCTCATGCCCGCATACGGTGAGGCTTTATTTCGACATTGAGTCCGAACTGGATATTGACGGCGCGGAACTTGCCTTTGAAGGCAGCCCGTCTGAAATAAAATGGAACGGCCGGGCTGTAACCGAAAAGAGCGACGGCTTCTTCATCGACAGGTGTTTCAGTGTTATGAAACTGCCGCGGATAAAAAAAGGCATCAACAGCCTGATTCTCAGCATCCCGTTTGGGATCAAAACCGACCTGGAATGGTGCTATATTGCCGGCAATTTCGGAACATGTGTAAAAGGCGACAGGAGCATTGTCATAAGAGCCCCTGAAACATTGTACTGCAGTGACATAACAAGGCAGGGACTGTGCTTTTTCGGAGGGAATATCACCTACATCATGAACGTGGATATACCCGGGGGTAATATGACAATTGAAGTGCCCCAGTACAGGGGGTCGGTTGTGGAAGTAGCCCTGAACGGCGTCAGAAAAGGGGATATAATATTCTCGCCCTACAGGCTGAACTTAGGTCATGTACCCGCGGGAAGTCATAAAATAGAGCTTACCCTTTACGGGAACAGGTTTAACATGTTCGGGCAGCTTCATAACTGCAACAGGCTCGAAAAATACTACGGGCCGGCAACATGGCGCACAAAGGGGAATTCTTTTGCCTATGAATACCAGTTAAGGGAAGCCGGCCTTTTAACAGCGCCCCTGGTATATATCGAACAGGTTTAAACCCTGCATTTTGCCTGGATACCTGCCGCATGAAAACATGCGGGTATGCCCTGTCATACCTGTCCGGGCAACATGCGCATGCAATTATATGTAATTATTAAAAAAATGAAAATAAAGTTTTGATAAAGTTAAAATTTCACGCTATAATTAAAGTAACATGTACTTGAAATGCAGAAAACCATACCATGATTCAGAACCGGTTTTTCGGAGGTATATATGAACAAAAAGAAGATAAGGTTGAAGGATATAGCGGATAAACTGAGTATATCGGTAAATGCGGTTTCACTGGCACTGAATAACAAGGTGGGCGTAAGTGACGAAACCAGGATGAAAGTATTGAAAGTAGCCGAATCCTTGGGCTATCTGGATCAGTATAAGGGATCTGACAGGAAAAAGCATCTGCACAGTATCTGCGTTATGCTTGAAGAAAAGATATTCAAGGATACCAGGTTCTATCCCAAGGTTATCCTGGGTATAGAAAACGAAGCAAAAAGAAATAATTACGATACGATTATCAATTTCATACGCAGGGACAAACACGATATACCTCTCAGCATAGAAAGGGGAAAGGCCGACGGAATCCTTGTTCTTGGCTATATCAGCGATGAATATCTTAAACTGCTTAAATCATACAGAATACCCATAGTCCTGGTTGACCATGCTTCGCTGTCGGTCACAACCGGCGCGGTTTTGACGCAGAATTTCACAGGCGCGTATATGGCCGCAGAGTACCTGATTAACAGCGGCCACAGCAGCATAGGTTTTTTCGGTGACATTAACATTGCAATGAGTTTCAATGAACGGTGGGCAGGTTTCGAATCTGCGCTGAGACACCGTAATATTCCCCTCAATATGGAATTCTGCTTTATTGAAAACGTTGAGGAGAATGTTCTGCAGAACAATTTCATGGCTTTTGTGAATACAATGAAGAATATGAAACAGTATCCCACGGCATGGTTCTGCGCGAATGATTCCACGGCGTTTGTGCTGATAAACGCATTGAAGTATATAGGGAAAAAGGTGCCCGAAGATATTTCGGTTGTCGGTTTTGACGACATAGACATATGTTCTATTACCGAGCCAAAACTTACAACAATGCACGTCGAAATGGAGGAGATGGGGGCAACTGCTGTCAGGGAGCTGCTTCTGAAGGTCCATAACCCGGATTATATCCAAAGGCATGTCAGATTGCCCGTAAGGCTTGTGGAACGGGATTCGTCAGGATATTATAACCAATCAAAATTAAAGTAAAATTCAACAAAATTCAAGCAAATTCAGATTGAAATTTTATCAAAATTCAATATAATAAAATATGTGGTAGAAATTTCTTCATATAACTGAGGGAGGGATATATTGTGAAGCGTATAAGTATATTGTGTACGGCTCTGTTAATTGTTGCACTTCTTTTTACAGCATGTACCACTACCGGGACTGGCGACGTCAAAGGTTCAACGGATACTTCAAACACACCTGCTGCTGGTAACAAGGACCAGGGAAAATCATCCGAAAAGGTAGAGATTAAACTTTCCACCTGGGCCGGTTCAGAGGAGGCAGCAGAACTGCAGGCCATTATTGACAGGTTGAACGCAAGTTCGGACACTTACATAATTACACAGGATTCCAATCCTGCAGATTATGAGACACGTCTGACTACACAGCTTTCCGGAAGCGCAGGTCCCGATCTCTTCTGGGTCAGTGCAGCAAGGGGAGCACAGTTCGCAGCAAGAGGCGTTATGCTTGACATAACCGACAGGCTTTCGAAGTCGGACAAGCCTGCTGCAAACTTGGATGATTATTACGAGTCTGCTTTCGGTCCTTTCAAAGTTGACGGCAAGATTTATGCTCTTCCGTGGATCATGCAGCCAGTGGTTCTCTATGTAAACCAGGATGCGCTGGATAAGGCCGGAATAGTCATTGACGAAAACTGGAACTGGGATCGCTTCATGGAAGCGGCCAAAAAGCTGACCGTTGACAAGAACGGAAAATCCCTTGGCGAAAGCGGATTTGACAAGAACAATATAGTTCAGTGGGGATTCACATTGAACGGTTGGCCGCCGGTCCAGATGTTCATCTGGCAGGCAGGCGGGGAAGTAATTGCTGAAGATTTCAGCAGTTCACCAATCGACACCCCTGAAGCAATGAAAGGTTTCAAATTCTACCGTGAACTGATTGACAGCGGTGTGGTTCCTTCACAGCAAACCATCAGGGACAGAGGTTTTGACCAGATGTTCCGTGACGGACAGGTGGCAATGTTCATGGGCGGTGCAGCAGATTCACTCGACACCAGGGTTGAAAACTTTAAGTGTGTTGTCCGCGAGGTTCCGGCAGGCCCGAACGGAACGAAAGCCACCTTTGTTGATTTGCTCGGAATGGGCATCAATGCAAAAACCAAGTATCCCGATGCCGCATTTGAAGCATTGGTTGATCTTGCAGAAGAGATACATAAGTGGAAGGTCATGCCACCGAGAAAATCCATTGGAAGCACGGAAAACATGATAAGCCTGCATCCTGAAAGAAAAGATGCTTTCCCGGCAATAGTAAATTCGCTTTCCTACTCAAAACCGTACAGGTTCTACCAGGACTACCCTGACTGGGACACAATTTTCTGGAATCAGTTAATGGATCCCATCATCAACAGTGACGGCAATCCAGAGGAGTTGGTTCCCAAAGTTAAGCCCTTACTGGATGAAACTTTAAAATAAGCCGGTTTGCAAGGTATTATTAATGAGGGGGCTTTTATGCCTCCTCCATAAAAGAAAGGGATTAGTATGGAAAGGTATATGGGAACTTTTGTGCGCTGGCTGTTAACACCCGTTGGTCTTTTTATCCTGGGATTGGGGCTTTACTACCTGATGCGGCTTTTCAGATGGGAGAAGCAGCAGGCAACAGGCCTGGCCCTGATTTCCCCGTGGCTTTTCGGTTTCTTGGGGTTTACAGCCATACCCATTTTTTACTCGCTTTATTTGAGTTTTACCGATTTCAGTCTTTTCGGCAAAGAAAAATGGGTAGGATTGGGAAACTTTATTAAACTGTTCACAAATGATGTTGAATTCTGGCCATCTGTAAGAATTACCCTTTCATACGCGATATTTACATTACCAGTAGGAGTCTTCGGCTCACTGCTTGTTGCACTGCTGATTAACAGGGAGATAAAGGGAATAAGGATATTCAGGACAATTCTTTATCTTACCGCGATACTTCCGGATACGGCTGTTGCCATCATATGGCGGCAGTTATTCAACGGTGAGACGGGCCTTATTAACTTTTTCCTGTCGCTGTTCGGTGTAAACAAAATAGACTGGTTCGGAAACCCGAAATATGTTCTGCCGGCATTTGTCATAATAAGCATCTGGGGTATCTTCGGCACGAATACTATTATATTCCTGGCATCCCTTAAGGACGTTCCGAGAGTTTTGTATGAAGCTGCCGAAATAGACGGGGCCAGCGGATTCAGAAGATTTGTACATATAACCATTCCGCAGATTTCTTCAGTAATCCTGGTCCAGGTTGTCATGAGCCTTATTGGTTCACTGCAGATGTTTACCGTCGCGCAGTTTTTAAGACCCACAACACAGGCCGGCCTGTTCATGAATCAGCTCGTATATACAAGAGGATTTACGCAGCTTCACATGGGAGAAGCTTCGGCTATAGCATGGGTCTTATTCGTGATAATTCTTGTGCTTACCCTGCTGGTGTTCAGGACTTCACCTGCATGGGTTCATTATGAGACCGAAGTCAAGGATGTTAAGAATGCGAGGTAATGTATGGGAAGTTCAGTTGCTGTTATCCAATCAAAAAGCAGAAAAGAGAAAATGATGGATTTCATCGTTTATATTGTTTTGATAACTGTTTCGGCAATAGTTCTGATCCCGCTTTTCTGGATGATTTCAACCGCCCTGAAATCAAATGCCGATATTTATGCATGGCCTCCCGAATGGATTCCGAAACCGGCACATTGGGAGAATTTCCGTAATGCGTGGAATGCAATGCCTTTCAGTACATTCCTGCTTAACAGCCTGTTTATTGTGGTCCTGGGGGTTACCGCCGAAGTAATCAGTGAAACTGTGGTTGCATACGGGTTTGCAAGGTACAGTTTCCCGGGAAAGAACCTGATATTCATAATATTGCTGAGCACGATGATGCTCCCTTCCCACGTTACGTTGATCCCCACCTATATCATATGGAACAGGCTGGGGCTTTTAGGCGAGTTTGATCCGCTTGTGCTCAGGGCATGGACCGCATGGGGACCCTTTTACATATTCCTGATGCGCCAGTTTTTCATGGGAGTACCGAAAGAACTCGATGATGCGGCAGATATTGACGGGGCGCCGCTGGTTCAGAAATTCGTTAAAATAATGCTCCCCCAGATAAGGCCGATTATTGTTGCTATTGCTATCTTTGCATTCAGGGGATACTTCAATGAGTTCCAGGGTCCGCTGATTTACCTGTCGGATAAAAGCAAATACACAATGACTCTTGGGATGTATTTTTTCATGGGCGGGGTCAATGAGCCTCCGAAATGGAATTACCTGATGGTTATCGCCCTGGTAATTACCCTGCCGAGTCTGATTCTGTACTTCTCAGCGCAGAAATACTTTATTGAAGGAATCACGTTCTCTGGACTGAAAAGCTGATTCCTGGATCTGAACGGAGTGTGAATATGTTTAAACTGAAGAGATTACAGGACAAACCGGTGCTTTCACCTGATGAAAGACATGACTGGGAGAAAGCGGCTGTATTTAATGCTGCCGTTATTTACGACAACAATCTTTTTCATATGTTTTACAGGGCATCTGACAATCCGTTTTTCCTGGACACTGAAAAGCCCGATCCCGAAAGGAAATTCACGTCGGTTTTAGGCTATGCGTCAAGCACCGACGGAATTCATTTCAAACGGTATGATGAGCCGGTGTTAAGACCGTCGGGGTTAAATGATTCGTGGGGGATTGAGGATCCAAGGCTAACAAAGATAGATGACACATATTATTTATTATACACCTCATTTGGAGGAAGGGACTGGAATGATATCCGGGTTACAATGGTCAGCTCGCCCGATCTTAAGCAATGGTCCGAACCTGTTGTTCTGCTGCCCGACGAGCCTAACAAGAACGCGGCGCTGCTGCCCGAAAAGATTAACGGGAAGTATGTATTGTTCCACAGGAGGCATCCATCCATATGGACCGCTGTTTCGGACGATTTAATCCACTGGACCGATCACACCGAGATCATGGCGCCAAGAAAGGGCAAATGGGACAGCAAAAAAATCGGCATAGCCGGACCGCCGTTGAAAATAAAGGACGGCTGGCTGATGATATACCATGGAGTGGATGAAAATAATACATACCGGCTGGGTGCCGCGTTACTGGATGAGCATAACATAAACAGGATAAAAGCCCGCCAGGACGAGCCGATACTTGAGCCCGAGCTTGACTGGGAGGTGAAAGGACTTATACCAAACGTTGTTTTCAGCTGCGGCGAATGTATTGTGAATAATCATCTTTATATATATTACGGAGCAGCCGATACACATATTGGTGTTGCAGGAATACCGGTCGACAGTATAATTTTTTGATAGGGGAGTATTATGGAAAGTTTAATAAAACCAAAAGGCTGCAGTGTGCTGCTTAAAGAGTTTGAAGGCAGGCAGCCTGAAGCAAGGGGAAAAAGACTTAAATTCACCAGTGTTGGGGACCGGGATGTTTATAACATAACGGCTCCTTTTGATGTAGACGGGGAAAAGGTAATAGCCGCAAGAGTTGAGAAAAGAGATTCTGAGTTTTCAAACATCATGTTTTTCGCCAACAGGGGTGAAGTGTGGGAACCTTTGGACGGCGCTCCGGTATTTGACCTTCAGGATCCTTTCATAACAAGGATAAACAATGAAATTGTATTCGGCGGGGTTGAAGTTTTTCCGAAAGAAAGCGCCAGGACCCTGCTGATCTGGAAAACAGTTTTTTTCAGAGGGAACAGTATTTACGAATTAAAGCGCTTTGCGTCAGGTCCCATAGGCATGAAGGATATAAGGCTGGTGGAATTGTCCGACAGGAGAATAGGCGTATTTACAAGGCCGCAGGGGGGAATCGCGGGAAGAGGGAAGATAGGATTCACCATTATAGATTCACTTGAAGAACTTAACGAGGAGACAATTGAAAATGCCGGCCTTATAGAAAACCAGTTTGCCAGGGGCGAGTGGGGAGGAGTAAATGAGCTGCATCTTCTTGAGGACGGGAGAATAGGTGCTTTAGGTCATATTGCACACTTTGATAACAGGGGAAACAGGCATTATTATTCCATGGTGTTTACTTTTGACCCGGTCACAGGAAAATCAACACCGGTTAAGATTATTGCTGTAAGGAAAAACTTTGAAGAAGGCGAATACAAAAGAAAGGATCTTATTGACGTAATATTCAGCGGAGGCCTTATAAGGCGTAACGACGGTTATGCCGAGCTTTATGCCGGAGTAAGCGATGCAGAGGCGCATATGATAGTGATCCCCGATCCATTTCTTTGAATTTTGATTTCATCGGAAGCAGGAAACAATTATCCTGCTTCTTTTTTTTATACTACGGGCTGTTCCTGACACACTCTGACATATATCTCTTATGCGCATTTCGCACTGGGTTTTCCAAAATTGTGCGATATCCTGCTTGCCTGTAAATTTGAATTTGCCTGTTATGCAATGCCGGGATATATCACTGCCTGTTTTTTATAATTTATCAGAATATATGCAAATCTCTGTTGACATTGTGAACAGTACGGAAATATACTGTATTTAGATTGCTTAATAAAAATATTGATTGCCGGCTCTACTGTGGCAGCACCCGGTGATACCGGAAAAACCTATGGGATACCGACCCAGCGGGAATGACTTGGCCTGGCAGTTCTTTTATCGTTTTTGGCACAGGAGGAAAGGGTATGAAAACAGAGAGCAGGATACAGGAACTTGGCCTTTCGCTGCCGAAGCCATCTTCAGCAGGTCTGTATACACCCGTGAGAAAGGCTGGAAACATGCTTTATATCTCGGGGCAGATACCCTGGCTGGACGGGGAGGTAAAATACTCCGGCAAGGTGGGCGGTGAACGCGATATTGAATACGGCCAGGAGGCAGCAAGGCTGTGTATATTGAATATGCTTGCTGCGGTTAAAAGCGTAATCGGTGACCTGGATAAAATTAGGCAGATAGTGAAGATTACCGTTATGGTCAGCAGTGAAAACGGTTTTGATAAACAGCACATTGTTGCAAACGGCGCATCGCAGCTGCTGATTGACATCTTCGGCGAGAACGGGCGTGCCGCACGGTCAGCGGTTGGCGTGAACCAGCTTCCCATGAATGTTACCGTTGAAATAGAAGGCATTATCGAAGTGGAAGAGTAATGAGCGGATTGCTGCAAGGCGGTGTAAAATAATTCCTGGATTGCCGTATACCTAAAGCGGAATGGAACCTGGTATGTGACAGAAAGACGTCAGGACCCGGAGAGCAAAAGGGCGTCCTGTGCATGCGCTCCCGCCGGGGGGGAGGGATGTGTTCTGCAAAACGCCCTTTTGTAACATAAAAATACATTAACAGGCTATTGACAGATGAGTAAAACTGTTATATTATCTCACTAACCAGTTTATAAAGAAGGAGCCGCACTATGAGAACCAGGATTTCGGCACACCTGAATACCGGCGCTTTTGGTATGTGCAGCATGTACATGTGTATGTGCATGCCCGGTTCGTGCTGTTCTCATAATGCTTTCTGCTCCTGTCTGTAATATTATGGTGTTTACAGGTTTATTATAAAAGATTGCAAAAGTAGGAAGCAGAAAGTTTCCTACTTTTTTTG
>LFSH01000097.1 GCA_001513105.1 Clostridiales bacterium DTU070
CAGTCAGCTAACTACTGGCTACCAAACGGAAACCGATTTTGCGAAAAAATCTTGACGGTACCTTTTCACGCTGACTGCAATTATAATGTCAATTATAATTGTCGGATCGGTTTCGTTGATATACAATGCCTTCGCAATTTCGGTATCTGATCGATCCAGGTACCTGGGAATGCTGTCGAGCGTCGGAGCAACCAGGAAACAGAAAAGGAACTCGGTGTTTTTTGAAGGCGTGGTAATCGGTGCCATAAGTATCCCGCCGGGAATTATTGCCGGGCTTGCCGGTATTGGAATTACATTTTATTTAATAAATCCCATGGTAAAAAACGCGCTGTTGATGTCAGAAAACCTGCGCCTTGTTGTATTGCCGGTAACAATAGTGCTTGCCGTACTGATATCTGCCATAACCATATTTGTTTCAACCTGGGTTCCTGCAAAAAGGGCATCAAATATATCCGCCGTTGAAGCAATAAGGCAGACGATGGATGTGAAACTTACGGGCAGGGAGGTACGGACTTCTAAGTTTACCCGCATGATATTCGGTATTGAAGGAGACCTGGCGCTTAAAAACATTAAGAGGAACAAGAGAAGATACAGGGCAACCTTATTCTCAATAATTATCAGTATTATATTATTTCTCGTGGTGTCGCAGTTCACCCTTAACTTAAAGAAGTCAGCATTGCTTACGCAGAATGGTATAAACTTTGATATTATGGTGACCATTCCCGAAGTAAATAACACCCGGGATGTAATTATTGAAAGCATAAAATCACTGGATAATATAACTTCCCTTAGCCAGATTCAGAAGATAAGCGCAAATGCCAAGACAGATGCCGGCCGTTTGGCCGAATACTACAGGAAGAATTATCCGGTTGGCCAGGGAAATGAAGAAATCACGTTCCAGGTTTTTATCAATGCACTGGATGATGAGTCGTTACTGGAATATGCAAATGAGGTTGGGGCAGATTTTGCAAGGTTAAAGGATGCGGAAAACCCCGGTGCCATAGTTATAGACACTGTAAAATACAGGGATACGGATGAAAATAAATATTCTGAAGGCAAAGTAGTAAAACTGGATATTGGAGAAAAACTTCCTGTATATGCTTACGACGGTGAGCTCGAAAAAGATGTGCCTCTTCAGCCTTTGGAAGTGATTGCCCTTACCGATAAGGCACCTGTGGGCGTTATACCCGGAGGATTGTATGCAAACCTGCATGTGGTTGTATCAACGGAAACACTTACGAAAATTACTGCCGGAAATGAAAATGTTGCAGGAAGCATCAGCACCGGGCTGTATATAAGAAGCAGCAACCCTTTGATCCTGCAGGAAGATATTGAAGCCATCCAGAAGAATCTTCCCGATAACGCGTTTTATCTTTACAATGTTTACCTGCAAAACAGGAGAGAAGAACAGATGATAATACTGATATCTGTTTTCTCATACGGGTTTATCAGCCTTATTACCGCCATATGCATTGCAAATATAATTAACACGATATCAACCGGCATTGCCCTTCGTAAAAGAGAATTCGCAATGCTGAAGTCTGTAGGCATGACACCGGAGAGTTTCAAAAGGATGATAAACTATGAAAGCCTGATGTATGGTTTTAAGGCAATACTTTTTGGTTTGCCGGTAAGTTTCATTATCATGTATATAATGCACCTGGTTCTGGGCATGAAATTCAGCTTTGATTTCAGCCTGCCATGGGCCGATATATTCGTTGCAGTCATCTCGGTTTTCTTAATAGTCGGTACAGCAATGCTTTATTCAGGTTCAAGGATACAAAAAGAAAATATTGTTGATGCCCTGAAACAGGAGTTTACCTGACAGAAAATGGCTGTGACGGATTTTGCATCTGTCACAGCCATTGTTCTCCGCATTTCTGTTTACTCAGTGTTTCATCCCTGTTTTTCTGCTTTCTTAAGAAGTTCCAGCACATAATTCGGCAAAGCAAAAGCACCGAGATGGAGGTTTGTATTATAGTATTTCGTTTTTATTCCCAGCTTGTTCCATCCGCCGCTGTTAAGATCCATAACCGGGTGATATTTTTTTGATGCAAATCCGAACAGCCAGTGACCCGAAGCGTATGTAGGTATATGTGCCTGGTAAACATGGCATATTTCAAAAATACCGGATATTTTTTTGTGTGCGCTTTGCATTGCAATTGCATCACTTTCATAGTACGGGCTTTCATGCTGGTTTACCATAATCCCCTCGTCCGTTAATGCCCTGTAACAGTTTTTATAAAAATCTTCTGAAAACAGTGCCTCTCCTGGACCGAAAGGATCGGTGGAATCCACAATTATAAGGTCATATGAATTCCGGCTGTTTTTTACAAACTCTATACCATCCTGGAAATAAATGCTTACCCTCTCATCATCAAGCTTGCACGAGGTTTTCGGAAGGAATTCCCTGCAGACATTAACCACCATTTCGTCTATTTCCACGAGGTCAATTTTTTTAACACGGTCGTAGCGTGTAAGTTCGCGTACAACGCCGCCGTCACCGGCACCAATGACAAGAACCCGTTCAGCATTAGGGTGCACCGCCATCGGAACATGAACAATCATTTCATGGTATATAAACTCGTCTTTTTCGGTGAGCATCAGGTAGCCGTCAATAACCAGAATTCTGCCGAAATCCCTTGATTCATAAACATCTATCCGCTGGAACTCACTTTGAACACTGGTAAGCTGTTTATCCACCTTTATTGAAAAAACAACACCGTCTGTGTATTTTTCTGAAAACCATAAATCCACTGGATACTCTCCCTTCAATGCATAAGTTTATTTTCATCTAAGATCTGCAGGTGTTTCTGCCTTTGAATATGTCTTCCATTTCCTGCCGGATACTGTTTATAATCCGGATTTGAGTTTCTTCGGAAAGCTCGTCGGCTTCGGTGTTGAACAGGTAGTTGTTCAGGTCAATATCCCTGATCATCATTCTCGTGTGGAACAGGTTGCACTGGGCCATATTCATATCAATGGTTTCATACTTTTTCAGTGTTTCCTTGTCAATAAAATCCTGGATGGATGATATTCGGTGATCTATATATAGCTTGTTACCGTCCATATCCCTCGTAAAGCCTCTTATTCGGTAATCCATCGTAATAATATCCGAATCAAAACTGCTTATAAGAAAATCCAGGGTGCTAAGCGGGGAAATCTCTCCGCAGGTTGAAACATCTATATCAACACGGAATGTAGCCAGCGAGGATGTGGGATGATATTCGGGATAGGTATGGACCGCAATATGACTTTTATCCAGGTGGGCGAGCGTTTCACTGCCGTGGAATGAATCTTCGGCAATGAGAATGGTGGCGCTTGCACCCTGGGGATCATAATCCTGCCTTGAAATATGCAGCACCTTTGCTCCTATAACATCGGTAACATGCAGCAGTATATTTGTAAGTCTTTCGGAATTATACTGTTCGTCAATATATGCAATATATTCCTTCCGGTCCTGCTCAGACAATGTATAACAGACATCAAAAATATTGAAGCATAAAGATTTGGTAAGATTGTTAAAACCATAAAGCCTGATTTTATTCTCCATCTCAATACTCCCTTCTGTTTTTATGATTAGCAGTGGTAAGTCAAGCCTTAACTCCACATGCCAGAGATTTATATCAGAGAGTTATAAAACTCACATGTGCAATATCAACACCTAAGCTGTATATTGAGCAGGGAATAAATATCTCTTTACAGCATAAAACGGGGAATATACAGCAAAAAACTTGCTGTTCTTTTGTTGTTACAGGTGTTTTGCAAAATAAAGGGTATAGGTAAAAAACAGCAGGTCCGGTAAAACTATAATTAAAGTCCGCGAGGACTTTAATTCATGGGACAAAGTAAATTCTACATTCAAAAAGAGGTATTGTCAACATCGCGCCCCGTCTCAATGCTGCACTCCGCTGAAAGTTTCCTCGCATTGCACGATATCTCCAAACACTTGAAGGTAAAGATTCGTGCGAACGCCCGGAAACAGCCGCTGCATTTGCAGGGGCATGGTAACTATTGTTTAGTGCAGTATTATGTTATATAATGGTAAAACAAAACCGCAGGAATGACCTTAAAAAACAGGCATCGGCACAGGGGGTGTGGTGATTGTACCGGCAAATGTTTCAGTATGTTAAGGAACTGCTTGAGAGCAATCACGGTGAAGAGACAAATATCAGGAAATACCCGTTCAGAAAGCGTTCGGAGCATATAAAAAGGGTTTTCAGCTGGGCTGAAGTGCTCGTATATGATGAACCGGATATAAACGGGGAAGCTGTTTTAACAGCGGCAATTTTCCATGATGCAGGCTATACTGCACCGTGTTATGACATAAACCATGCCGAAAACAGTGTGGTTATCTGTGAAAAGTATTTGAAAGAACATGGTTTTGAACCGGGATTCACGGATTTTGTCGTTTACCTTGTAAAAAACCATTCAAACAAGGAGTTAATGCGTGAGAAGGATACGCCAAAAGAGCTGATACTGCTAATGGAAGCCGACCTGCTTGATGAAACAGGTGCATTGTCAATAGTGTGGGATTGCATGAGTGAAGGCAATGAAGGGACGCAGTCCTATGAAAAAACATATAATCGTATTATTGATTATACATACCGGACCATGAAAAGCAATCCGATGGTTACGCCAAAAGCAAGGGCTATCTGGGAGAGGAAACAGGAACTTGTTGAAGACTTTCTTAGACATTTGAAATATGATTTGGCGCCGGTTAAAGGTGAAAGAATTTAACCGGACCTGTAACAAACCGGTAGGATTGGGACAAAGAGTGTAAAACTTGAATAAAGAACTGAAGGAAGGGGAATTTGATCTGTAATATGGAAGTTACAGTGAAGAAAATAGGTGTCATCGGGCTTGGTATCATAGGCGGTTCCATTGTGAAGGCTGTAAAGAGGAAGGGCCTGTGCGGGACTGTTGTGGCCTACGATCATGATACGAATACAATGGAACTTGCATTGAAAGAAGGTACAATCCATCAGGCGGCCGGTGGGATTGACGATACATTCAGGGGCTGTGAGATTGTATTTGTCTGCGTGCCTGTAAAAAAGATACCCGAAATAGTGAAGCAGCTTAACGGTGTTGTTGACCCGGACTGCATACTGACGGATGTCGGCAGCACAAAAGCAGATGTAATGGAAGCCGTCAGGAACATAAACCTGTCCTGCCGGTTCATCGGGGGACATCCGATGGCAGGCTCTGAAGCATCCGGCTATAAGGCTTCAAGGCATACACTGTTAGAGAACGCATATTATGTATTAACACCCCTTGAAGGAACAGAGGAGTTTTATATAAACAAGCTTGCGGACTTTCTGAAGTTACTCGGGGCTTTGCCAATCATTGTTGACCCTGCAAACCATGATTACGCAACTGCAGCAATAAGCCATGTACCGCATGTGATTGCCAGTGCCCTTGTTAATACAATAAAACAGCTTGACGGCAGTAACAAATTAATGCACACTTTAGCTGCCGGAGGTTTCAGGGACATTACAAGGATTGCATCATCCGAGCCTTCCATATGGGAAAATATCTGCCTTACGAACCGGGACAATATCATTAAAGTGCTTAATGAACTGGGCAGGAATATTGATACCTTTGTAAAATTCCTCAGCGGCAGTGATGATGAAAAGATAAGGGATTTCTTTCACAGGGCCAAAGAGTACAGGGATACTTTCTCGGACAGAAGAGTTGGTGCGCTGATAAAGACATATGACATCACGGTGGACGTGGAAGACAAGCCCGGTGTTATTGCGGCAGTAGCGGGTGAACTGGGCAAACATCAGATTAATATTAAAAACATAGGAATAAACAACAGCCGTGAAATGGAAGGCGGTGCCATGGCAATCAGCTTTTACGACAGGGAGAGCCAGGAAAAGAGTTACCATATTCTAAAGCAAATGGGGTATTCGGTGTATTACAGGAATTAATACACTCAATACCCCATGCGTACAGATGAAACAGCCAGGGAAGGCCGTCAATTCCTCTTTTTTGAAGTGGAGACCCCGAACAGGCTTCCCAGTATTCCAAGGGCGGCGCTTACTGACAGCAGGAAAATGCTAAGGCCATACATCAGCTGGCTTTTGGGCGGCAATGGTATGAAAGGAATGGTGCTGCCCAGCATGCCGTAGCCCTGGTGAATAAGAGTATTTATCAGGATCGTCGCCGCAACTCCTCCGCCGAATGTCAGCATGAACCCGAGCAGTATATACGGGAAATTGATAAAACCGTCGGGCGCTCCCAACAGCATGAGCGTCCTTATTTGTTCATGGTTCTGGTATATTCCCTGGCGAATCATGTGGGATATAATGACCAGGGTGGTTATGCTTACCGCCGCAATCACAAGGTAGCCAAGTACTTCAAGGGCTTTTGAAATGCCTTCAATCTGTTCAAGCGCTTCCCTGTTTTCCCTTACATAGTTTATTCCCTTCAGTGCGGATATTTGCGTAAAAACAGAATCCATTCTGTCAAGGTGGATTTTTACCTCGAAATAAGCCTCAAAGGGGTTTTCATCAAAAAGGTCCAGGATACCTGACTCTTCTCCCAGGATTTTTTCCATGCGGCTGCGGGCTTCCTCTTTGTCTACCAGCCGTACTTCACGGACTCCGTCAATCTGTCCAATTAAATTCAGCAGTTCTTCGGTATTACCGGCATCCCTGTCAAAATAGGCGCTTATCTCAGCCTCTTCTCGGAGCATAACCGTTAACCTGCTGCTGATACTCCAGACGGCGATAACAAGAGCCAGAAGGAATAATATCAGGGCAGTCCCCAGGAATGAGAATATGTTTGAAAGTTTATTATTCCGGAATATTCTGATTGACTCTTTAATAAAGTAAAAAGTGTTCCTCATTTCTGTTCACCCCGGTGTTCAACGGAAATTTTCCCCTGTTCAACATGTATCAGCGAAGTATCGTGATAATTACCTATTAAGTGTGTGGCGTGGGTTGTTACAAGAACTGTGGTATTTTTGTCCTTCAAAGTATACAGCAGATCCATGATATTGATTGCATTGTCATAGTCCAGGTTACCGGTGGGTTCATCGGCAAGAATAAGTGCGGGTTTTCTTGCAACCGCCCTTGCTATAGCAACTCTCTGTGCTTCTCCGAAGGACAGTTTTTCAACCATTACCGAAGCCTTATGCCCGAGCCCGACTTTTGTTAAGGCTTCCTTCGCACTGTTTACCATCTGGCGATTCGGAATATTCAAAAAACGCATTCCCATAAGAACATTCTCCAGGGCGGTTCTTCCTTGGATAAGCCTGAATTCCTGGAATACCGGTCCGATACTTCTGCGCAGCTTCCGTATTCTCCCTGCCTCCCTCTTCACAATGGGCTGGTCCATAACATAAAGCGAGCCTGCGGACGGGAACTCGATGCCCATTAACAGCTTAAGCAGGCTGGTTTTTCCCGAACCGCTCGGTCCGACTATGTAAACAAATTCTCCGGGCCTGATGTTCAAACTGACATCACGAAGGGCAACCGTACCGTCAGCATATGTTAAGGAAACATTTTTGGCCTGTATCATCCTGCCATCCCTCCACATTGTCAACCAAAATTCGGTGTAATCACAAATTCGAGGTAGCCGTCGAACACCTCGACGGATTCCAATATCACGCTTCCCAGTATTTCTTCAAAATCTATGACTATTTGCCCGTTTCTGAACAGTTCGGCGAGGGAGGCTTCTGTCAGGGGCATGCCGTAAAAAGTTCCTTCCTCCACTTTAAACTTCAGAACGGTTTTATTTTCAATTTCAAAAACTCCGCGAAGGGACAGATGCTTTTCAGGGATATTAACCCGGATTCCTTCGGGTGAGAAGTCAAATACCATTTCTGGGATTTCGGGTTGGTTTTTCAGAATATCGTTCAGCGTCTGGTCGTATATTGTACCCGAAAGTTTCGGGAAACTTATTCTAAGGTTAAGGGCCTCTATCGGGATATCGCCACGCTCAACTATTTCCGTAAAGTGAATGAGAATCTCCGAAAACAGGACCTTTATTTCATCCCAAAGATTCTGCAGGCGCTGTAACTCTCCCTGGTATAATTCCTTCGCTTCGCCAAGGGAATTAAGAATTGCCTCCTGCTCTTCCTTGAGCCGGTACATCTCGTTCAGGGTTTCCTGCAGTTTTGCCATGTGCTTCTCCAGTTCCTGCTCCCTGAGATTCAGCTTTTCCCTTTCCAGGGCCAGTTCCTGTTTACGGGCTTCAAGCTCATTCAGCAGTTCATCGGTACTTCTGGTGACCTGGCGAATAATATTAAGGCTTTGAACAAAGTCAGACAGATTCCTTGACTTCAGAATTGATTCCAGGAAAGAAGCAGGACCTCTTCTCTGGTAGCTTACAAGAACTTTTTTCAGAATGCCGAGCTGCCTGTTGTACACATTCTGCTTCTCTTCAATCTCTTTTGCAAGATTCTCTGACTCGCTTTTAAGCTGTTCAGTTTCAAACGTGATTAATTCCTTCTGCCTTTCGGTTTCTTCAATTTCCTGAGAAAGAGAAAACAAATCCTCGAGCACTGCTTCCTCAATATCCGAAATTCCCTGCAGCTTTTCCTCAACCTCGGCTATTGGCTGAACCTGCCCCGACACATGGTTTGAAAAGGTATTTGCTGAAATAAAGGTAATGATTAATGCAACTGCAATGAAAAAGCAGAGTTTCTTTGGCCGCACAGCACTGTCAACCCCCGGAAAACAAACCTAAAATATTATATTTCATTACCGACAAAAATTAACAGGAATTACAAATTTAATGGCCCTGAAATACCTTTCAGGACTGCATTTAATAACGCTTGTGATATGAATTATAGCATGACCGGAGAAAATCTTCCACAGGAAATTTATCAAATTCATAATAATGAAATATTTGTGGAGTGAAGCACTTAAGTTTGCAATTCAGCATATTTTAAAAATTGTGCCGCCCGGGATACGAATTGACAATTACGGGTATATGAAATATATTCAGAAGTGATATGGTCATTTTTAAAAGGAGGTTTTGGTATGGACTTTTTTGAACTGATCAATAAAAGGTACAGTGTAAGATCCTATCTCCCCGATGAAATAGAAAGTGAAAAATTGCAGAAAATACTTGAAGCGGCAAGGCTTGCCCCAACGGCATGCAATCTGCAGGCATTCAGGGTTGTAATTGCAAAAACCGAGGGACGCAGGGAACAGCTGAACAGGGTATATCCGCGTAACTGGTTTTCCGAAGCCCCGTATATAATTGCAGTGTGTGCTGAAAAGGGCAAGGGATGGGTAAGAAGCGATCAGAAGAGTTTTGCCGATGTTGATGCGGCCATTGTAATGGATCATATAATTCTTGCGGCAACAGCACTGGGGCTTGGTACCTGCTGGATTGGAGCCTTTGACCCGAAAGCTGCTGCGGAGGTGCTGGAGCTGGATAAGGATCTGGAGCCTATCGTATTAACGCCTCTGGGATACCCGAAGGGCGAGCAGCCGCCAAAAAGGCGGAAAGCCGTTGAAGATCTGGTTATTTACAAATAACCGGTTTCCGGAAAAATAGTTTTGAAAAGGACAGGCATAAAGCATGGTAAAAAACCTTAAAGAAAAATTTATAATTCCTGATGATGAATTCACGCCGATTCCCTTTTGGTTCTGGAACGGGCCGCTGAACGAAAAGGAAATAAAAAGGCAGATCCACGACTTCCGGGAAAAGGGAGTGATGGGTTTTGTCATACATCCAAGGATTGGAATACCTGAAGACATTGAGTACCTTTCCGATAGGTTCATGCAGCTTGTTGAGTTTGCCGTAGCTGAAGCGGCCCGGCTCGGAATGAAAGTGGTACTCTATGACGAGGGAATGTACCCGTCGGGTTCGGCCCACGGTCTCGTGATCAAAAGCAATCCCGAATACGCCTCGAAGGGGCTGAAAATGACCGAATACCCGCTGGATAACATGCGGGAGGTCGAAATCCCGGTATTGGATGATGAAAATATCGTTTCGGTACTGGCGGTTGAGAAAAAATCGCCCGGTTCGTTTGTGTATGAAAGCACAATAGTTCTCCATGAAGAACAGGGCAGAATAAGGTTCAGTGTCCCCGAGGGGAAATGGTCGCTGCTTATGTTCACCCAGTGTTTTTCACGGGGAACAATCAGGGGAATCCATTTCGGCGAAGACGACGGCGAGCCGAACGCGCCTCCGTCAGCCGATCTTCTGAACACCGATGCGGTCAGGAAATTCATTGAAATCACCCATGAAAGATATTACAGCGTACTTAAAGATTATTTCGGGAGCACCGTAATTGCAATGTTTACCGATGAGCCGTGCATCCTCGGAAGGAACCATGAAAAAGGGCTGATACCGTGGACGGATGGTTTCCTGGAATGTTATATATCCTCGGGAAATGATGAAAAGAGCCTTCCCGCGCTATGGTGGGACTGCGGCGGGAAAACCGCCGAAATCAGGAGCAGATACAGGAAAGCCGTGGACGCTAAACTGGAACAGTCATATTACAGTCAGATCTCGGAATGGTGTGAAGAGCATGGTATTGCTTTAACGGGTCACCCCGAAAAAAGCGATGAAATCGGTCTTTTGAAATATTTCCAAATACCCGGCCAGGATGTTGTTTGGAGGTGGGTTGCGCCCGAAGACAACAAGGGCATTGAAGGTGAGCACAGCACAATGGCGAAGTGCTCGTCCGATTCCGCAAGGCACAGGGGCAGAAGGAGAAATTCAAACGAATGCTTCGGCTGCTGCGGCCCGAACGGCATCCACTGGGCATTTTCGGTGGACGACATGAAATGGTATATGGACTGGTTGTTTGTACGCGGTGTGAACCTTCTTTATCCCCATGCCTTCTTTTATTCTGTTGAAGGGGAAAGGCGGTTTGGTGAAAGGCCGCCCGATGTCGGGCCGAATAATCTCTGGTGGAAATACTACAGGTATATTTCGGACTATATAAAACGAATGAGCTATATTATGACCGATTCGGTGAACCAGGCCCGGGTATGCATTCTCTGCGGAAGCAGCAGCCTGCCGTGGAAAGCGGCAAAGGTCCTCTACCGGAATCAGATGGAGTTTAACTATCTTGAAGCCGATTTGCTGGTTTCGGACAGCTGCAGCGTTTCAGGCGGCAGGATCAGAATACGGGAACAGGAATACAGCGTTGCAGTTATTGAGGATACCGGCATTCTCAATGATGGAGTGAAGGATAAACTTTCGCTGTTCATCGGCGAGGGCGGGAAGGTTTTGGTTTATGGCGGCTGCAAACAGCCGGAAAACGAGCTGGATTTAGAGTATGTGGAAGACCCGGGGAACCTTGCTGAAATAATTAAAAAATACGCAGAATTCACCTGTTCCTTCGAGCCCGGTCATCCCGATTTGAGGTTAAGCCACGTGGTCAAGGAAAGCTGCCACTTGTTTGTTATGACAAACGAGGGTGAAGATGAAATAAATACGGTGTTGAGAACGAAAATAACCGGCAGGGCGGAGCTTTGGGATGCCTGGAGAGGCAGTATTAAGGAGATTAAACCGTTATCGGCCGGTGAAGGGGATATGCGCATCTACGTTAGGATTCCCCGCAGGGAGAGTGTCATCGTATTTATTGATCAGGCAGGGGATATGATGACAGAAACGGTGGATTTGAAGGAAGAAAAAGAGCTGAGAACCAGGCTGGACCTGACATGGACAGTTTCGGACAACGGCAGGATTCTTGCGGAGAACACCGATTGCTTGGTTTCATGGGCTGAATGGCCGGGTATGGCGAATTATTCGGGAACGCTGAAATACACGGCGGCATTTCAGATCAAGGATTTGGAAGATTTCGTATACCTTATGGATCTCGGCGAAGTGCATGAACTGGTGCATTTATATATCAACGGCCATGATATGGGTGTAAAAATGTGGAAGCCTTATGTTTTTGATATTACGCCCTGGGTTAAAGAAGGAATGAACACTATTGAAGCCTATATTACAAACTCGATGGCCAACAGGCTGGCCGGGGCAGGACTGAAATCGGGTCTGATTGGACCTGTCAGCCTTATCAAAAAATACTGCAGCCGATAAACACTGACTTTGCGGTGGTGTTATGACTGCATATTTTGAATACGGGGAAAAAGAAACAGGATATTTGAAAAGCAGGGACAAAAAACTTGCCGAAGCAATCGACAGGATCGGCATGGTAAGGCGAAAGATCATTCCCGATCCTTTCTGCGCACTGGTACACAGTATCGTTGAGCAGCAGGTTTCGGGAAAAACAGCCCAAACCGTTTTTGACAGGCTGAACGGGAAGGCAGGCGGCATAACGCCCGAAAATATATTGAAGCTGGAGACCGAAGAGATACGTAATTGCGGCATGTCGGCAAGGAAAGCAGGTTATATCAGGGGCATAGCCGAAGCTGCTATAACGGGTGCTGTTGATTTTGACAGCCTTAAAAGCAAAACCGACCGGGAAATCATTGAAACGCTTACTAAGCTCCGGGGTGTAGGGGTATGGACCGCCGAGATGCTTTTGATTTTCTCCCTCCAAAGGCCGGATGTCATAAGTTTCAATGATTTCGGGATAAGAAAAGGCATAATGAAGCTGTATGGCATAAATGAGCTTACGATGGAAAAATTCTCAGAGTACCGCAGAATCTATTCACCTTATGCCACGACTGCTTCAATATATCTGTGGGAAATAGCAAAGGGGTTATAAATCAGGTTTGTTCAGGGCCTTCGATTCCTGGTAGAACCTGTTGAGTTTTCTCAGGTTCACAATCCACATGTAAATGACAAAGGGTATGAATAAAAGCATCAGCAACGGGATTCGGGCCAGAAGTATGAAGTTGAAGGTTCCATGGAACAGCATAGGCACAACCAGCGACTGTGTAAAGTACCTTTTTGAGATTTCCGGGTCGGGGCTGAATTTTGCCAGCGACAGGTAATAGCCCATTGTTATCGCAAACAGCATATGGGCGGGAACGCTTAACAGGCCCCGGTACAGGCCGATATATGGATCGGCATCGTAACCCGATACCACGTACATTATGTTCTCAACAGTGGCAAAACCAAGTGCGGAATACGCACAATATATTATTCCGTCGAGTTTTTCATCGAAAGCGTAATCGTGATAGGCCACCTTCATTACAACAAGGCGTTTGAAGTATTCCTCGGTAAACCCTGCAACAATGTATGTTGTCCATGCTGTTGAAAGGATTCCCGGAAGGAAGTTCAAATTGCTTAAAAACCTTTCCACAGCAATTGTCGGTACGGCAGAAAGCATCCCGAACAGGAAAAGTTTCAGCAGAAGCCTTACAGGCTCCCTGTCGTACCTGTCGGTAAGATACAGCCCCATTGCAAGGGCTATTCCCGGTATTACCGCAATGACAAACAACCGAAGATAATCCATAATTACTCCTTTCAGTTATCTATAATCTACCACAAATTACAACAAAACGCCATATTCAAAGGCGGGTCATAATATGCTAAAATATTAACACTGTATTAGTCTTGGCATAAACAAGGCACGATAGCAATGTATATTTTTCCACACCGTTTTGTCAAAATACTTTGTAAAGGACCATAACCATGCCTTATCCTGGTAAACCTGATTTAATATTAAGATCTTTTGAACCTGTTGTAAATAATAAAAGCAGGGTCCTGATACTGGGGACCATGCCGGGTGCTGAGTCTTTACGGCAGCAGCAGTATTACGCCCATTCGCGAAACCTGTTCTGGCCTTTTCTTTACGGGATATTTGACGAAAAACCCGAACCGGAATATGACAAAAGGATTGAATTTCTGAAGAAAAAGAACATTGCATTGTGGGATGTTTATAAATCCTGCAGAAGAACAGGAAGCCTTGATTCAAACATTACCGACGAGGTGCCCAATGATGTGGCAGGGCTGTTAGACAAGTACCCGAACATTAAATATGTTTTCTGCAACGGCGGAACGGCTGAGAAGCATTTCAAAAGGCATGTGCTGCCCAATGTAAAGCGCGGTATTTTCTATATGCGCCTGCCTTCAACAAGCCCTGCCAATGCCTCAATACCGCCGGAGCGGAAAATGCAGATGTGGCTTTCGGTAAGGCATACCCTTGAAAACCGTATAAGGTACAAGTCTGCTGCAGTTACGTTGCTTGGCGATATTACCGTTCTTGCCGATGATGAGCTTGTAACCGACATATTTCTTCCGGGCAGTGAAATGCGGTATGACAATTTTGCGGTTTTTTCGGGCAATGATGTTTCAGAGCAAGCAAGAGAACAGATAGAAGAATACTTTGAACGAAAAAGGAAGGAATTTGATATTCCCTTTGAAGTACAGGGTACTCCTTTTGAAAAAAGGGTTTATGATACCTTGTTAAAAGTGCCTTACGGATGTACAATAACCTACGGTGAGCTGGCCGAAGCTGCCGGCAACAGGAATGCTGCAAGGGCGGTGGGACAGGCCATGAGAAAGAACCGCCTGCCCCTGGTTGTTCCGTGTCACCGGGTGATTGGCTCAGCCGGGAAAAATATCGGTTTTATGGGAGTACGGGGCAATCCTGTTCAGAATATTCTGCTTGAACTGGAGTCGTCGTAAGTTAGGGTAATCACCTGCATACATTAAAAGGAGTGAGTTAAAGGATATGAAAGACTATATGCTCAGGGCAATGACAAAAGACGGCCAGATTCGTATATATGCCGCCATTACTACGGAGACCGTGGCATATGCAAAAGAAATACATGATATGTATCCTACTTCAGCGGTAGCTTTGGGAAGGGTTCTTACCGCTGCGGCGATGATGAGCGGTACGCTGAAAAGCGATAAAAGCACCATAACCGTTCAGATTAAGGGGGATGGCCCGATAGGAAGCATCCTTGCCGTAACCGACAATAATTCGAATGTCAGGGGATATGTGCAGAACCCTTACGTGGATATCCCGCTGAATGACAATGGCAAGTTTGATATTGCAGGTGCTGTGGGAGAAGGTTATTTAAACGTAATTACCGACCTGGGTCTGAAGGAGCCCTACATCGGCCGGGTTAAACTGGTATCGGGCGAGATTGCCGAAGATATTACCTACTATTATGCCGCATCTGAACAGACCCCGACTGTTACAAGCCTTGGCGTGCTGGTCGGACGGGACGGTAACATTATAAATGCCGGCGGGATTTTTATCCAGTTAATGCCGGGCACCGGGGAAGATGATATATCGTGGCTTGAGAAATGCGTTGAGAACATGCCGCCCGTGACAAAACTGCTTGAGCCGGGGAAAAAGATCGAAAGCATTATTGAAGAGGTGCTTCCGGGAAGAGAACTGGTATTCCTGGATACAAGACCCGTAAGGTATCAGTGCAACTGTTCGAGGGAGAGGATGGAAAGGAACCTCCTGAGCCTTGGTATCAAGGATTTGGAGGAATTGGCTGCCGATGGGAAGGAACAGGAGCTCGTATGCCATTTCTGCAGGACAAAGTACGTGTTCCAGCCTTCGGAAATAAGTGATATACTTGCCCGGGCAAAACAGGCTGATGTTTCCGAACCAGGCGGGCATGCCGAAGGGTGATTCGTTATGGTATATCTTTATGACGGCAGCTTTGAAGGCCTGTTAACCTGCGTTTTTGAAGCAAATGCATCAAAGGAAAAGGAGCTGTCAATTAAAAACAGGGAAACCTACATCCCTTCGTTCCTTGATGAAGTCAAGGAAATTGAAACCGATATGGAAAAGTTTGGGCGGGTGTATTCATCGATACCGAAAAAGATATCCGGCCATGCGCAGGAGATAATCTACCGGGCATGGCTTAGCGAGGATGAAAACGCTGCTGACTTGATTTATCATTTTTTAAGGGTGGGTTATAAAATAGGCAGCCGCGTTACCGATTTCATACAGGATCCGCTGATAAATAAAATAATGGACCTGGACCTGAAGGTAAGAAGGGAAACCCACCGCTTTCTTGGTCTTTTAAGGTTCAGTGAATTATCAGGAGGAGTTTTTTACGCGGCTTATGAACCAGATTTCAACATTACCGGGTTAATTGCACCCCACTTTGCAGGGCGGCTTTCGATGCAGCCCTTTATTATTCACGATAAGAAAAGAAATATCTGTGCCGTTTTTGACGGCAGCGAGGTTATACTGACAGATAAAACACCGTTGATCCCCGAGGTTGAAAACAGCACCGTGGATGAGTATGCTTCGCTGTGGAAGACATTTTTCAAAACAATAGCAATCGCGGAACGCAAAAACCCGCGCGCCCAGATGCAGTTCATGCCTAAGAAATACTGGAAAAACCTTACCGAGATGCAGGATTAGTAAGTCCTGAAGCTAATCAAGAATCAGCTCAATACCCTTTTGCAGTAAAGTCTCGGTAAGCATTCCCGGCTGGTATGCAATTACATAACCGTCTTTGTCGATAAACACCGACGTGGGAAGGGAATAAGCCTGGTATGTCATTGTTGCGTCCAGATCCAGGTCGTAGTAAACAGGAAAGGTATAGCCCTTCTCTTCAATAAATTTCTCTCCCTTTTCCTTTGTTTCCCTCTGTCCGTCAGTACTGTCCACCATCAGGAAATGGATATCGTCCTTGTATTCATTGTAGTATTCTTCAAAAAGTGGCATCTCTTCCACACAATACGGGCACCAGGTTGCCCAGAAGTTTATAATAACCGGCTTTCCGAAAAAGTCCGAAAGGTTTGCCTGTTCGCCTTCACTGGTGTAAACTGTGAAATCAAAGGCTTTTATTTTTTGCGGTTCATCCTGTCCGGTATTACCTGTATCCTGTGAACCGTTGCTTTCTCCAGGCTTATTGGAATTCCGGGCGGTATCGGTGCTGTCTTCAGTGCTTTTATTGTTATTATCCGCATTATTGTCCTGCAAACCTGAATCAACGTTATCAGCCATATCCGAGCTGCTGCGCCCGGGAACGTTGATTCCGGGCTCTCTCTTGCTGCTCAGCGTATTGTAGGCATAATAGGAACCGGCAACAAGAATTGCAAACAACAGTATTCCGATTATTGTTTTCAGTTTTGATTTCATAAAAACCTCCATCATTTATATTGAGAATAATGAAAGATACTTTCCCATAAGCCCGGTTGCCATCAGAATGCCTGTCAGGACAAGCAGCAGCCCCGAAACTGCGTTTATAATGCGGTAGTGTTTTTTAATAAACTCAAAGGATGCTTTAAGCCTGTCAATCAAAACCGCGCTAATAACAAACGGGATGCCAAGCCCCATCGAGAAACACAGGAGCATCAGGATCCCCTTTAATCTTTCACCGCTCTGGGCCGCCAGCATTAATGCCGAACCAAGGAAAGCACCGACACAGGGGGTCCACCCGATTGAAAATACCAGCCCGAAAAGGACGGAGTGAATGAAACCCGGGTCGCCGTTGTTTTTAAGATTAATCCTTGCTGTCCTGTTCAGCAAAGGGATATTGACAAGCCCGATAAAGTTGAGTCCGAATATTATTACTATAATACCCGTTACCACATTCACGTATGCCTGGTATTTTTTCAAAAACCAGCCAACCGTGCCTGCCAGCGCACCCATTAAAACAAATATTATGGTAAATCCAAGTACAAACCCCAATGCATTCATGGGGGCTTTTTTTCTGTTTTCCCTGGAATCCTGCCCTGCAAAATAGGAAATGTAAACAGGCAGCATGGGCAGCAGGCACGGGGATATAAATGTTATTAATCCCTCAAGGAATGTTATCAGGTAATCCATGTTATCCCTCCCGGCTTAGAAATAATATTACCACCATTAAGTATGATAAACACATTAAATTCAGCAATAAATGATTTAACATGTTTGCCGGTCTCCAAATTGTGCTATTATATACTTGACAAAATTCCAGCACAATCGGAACGAACCGTTTTTCAGCTGACAAGTTTAATGCGAAGGAGAGAAAGATATGAGATTTGATTTGTTACATCCTGCTGATCAGCTTGTTATGATAATGGAAAGAATTTATGGATACGGAATGACTACAACATCGGGCGGAAACCTGTCTATAAAGGATGAAAACGGAGATGTATGGATAACACCGGCAGGTGTGGATAAGGGCTCTCTTACAAACAGGGACATAGTCCAGGTTAAACCCGACGGGACGGTTATCGGGAAGCACAAGCCTTCCAGCGAACTCCCGTTTCATCTTTCCACCTATAAGCAAAGACCGGATGTCAGGGCTGTTTTGCACGCTCACTCACCGGCATTGGTATCTTTCAGTATTGTGAGGAGAAAGCCGGATACAAGGCTGATACCCGATGTCAACCTGGTTTGCGGCGAAGTGGGAATTGCCGAATATGGTCTCCCGGGAAGCGACGATCTTGGCGAGAAAATAGCCAAGGTGCTGAGACAGGGAATAAACACCGTATTGCTTGAAAACCATGGTGTGGTTGTAGTGGAAAAGGACCTTTTCGAGGCGTTCATGGCTTTTGAAACTCTTGATTTCAGCGCGCGCCTGGAGATTAACGCACGGAGGATTGGAAAGCCGGTTTCGCTTACAGCCAGGCACGTAGAGATTTCAAAACAGAAAAGGCATGTTGAAATGGAGGAGTTTGTCCCGGAAAGCTATAGCAGCTTTGAAAGGCTTGCACGCAAGGAAATGTGTGAGCTGATACACAGGGCTTATGATCAGAGATTGTTCACCAGTACACAGGGAACATTCTCAACACGCTTGGATGATAACTCGTTTATCATCACACCTTACAATGTGGACAGGAAATACCTCGGGGTGGACCAGATAGTCCGCATAGAAAACGGGAAAAAAGAGGCATGCAAAATACCAAGCCGATCTGTCCTGCTGCACAAGTATATTTACGAAAAGCACCCGCATGTGAATTCGGTTATTATCGCCCACCCGTTCAATATTATGACTTTTGCGGTAACCGATGAGCCTTTTGATTCAAGGACCATTCCTGAAAGTTACATTCTTCTGAGAGACATTCCGAGGATCCCGTTCGGCTCAAGTTTCATGCAACCCGCCATGGTGGCTGATTTGTTTGTGCCGCAAACGCCTATCGTGCTTGTTGAGAACGACTGTGTCATTGCAACCGGCAATTCGCTGCTGAATGCTTTTGACAGGCTGGAGGTGGCAGAATACAGCGCAAAGGCGTTAATAGCGGCAAAGAGCATCGGGGAGGTTGTTGCAATCAATGATGAACAGATTAGGGATATAAAACAGGCCTTTAAACTTGAATGAACACTTGCATTGCACGGTATCTCAAAAATCTTGAAGGCAAGATATCGTGTAAATGCTCGGAAACAGTCGCTGCGTTTGCAAGAGCTGTGCGGTTCAGCTCGGGAAAGCCGAAATTAGAAAAATGAATATGAAACGTAATGGTATGCAGCATTTTTGCTCCGTCGGCTTGCTGTTCCTCGCTTCTTTTCGCCCATCTCTAAGCTGCACTCCGCTGAAAGTTTCCTCGCATTTACACGATATCTCCAAGCAGTTGACCAGTATAGAAAAGCTATCGTGCATTGCGGAAAAACAGTCGCCCAATAAATAAAATATTGATATAGCGGGGAAATACAGGTTATAATTCTTTTAGAAATTTTCTTGGAGTTGATATTATGACGGCGAAAAGAATTATTCCATGCCTGGATGTTCATAACGGACGTGTTGTCAAGGGTGTGAATTTTGTAAACCTGAAGGATGCAGGGGATCCTGTGGAATGTGCAGCAGCTTATGCCGGGGCGGGAGCTGATGAACTTGTCTTTCTTGATATTACGGCAACAAATGAAAACAGGAGCACTGTCACCGATATTATTTCCCGCATAGCGGAAAAGGTGCGCATACCGCTGATTGTGGGAGGCGGTGTCAGGAATATTGACGATTTCAGGCGGATCCTCCTGTCGGGCGCAGATAAAATTGCAATAAACTCCGTCGCAGTAAAAAATCCTGAACTTATTACCGAGCTGTCGGTGAATTTCGGGAGCAAGTGTGTCATAGCGGCAGTTGATGCAAAGAAAAGAGCAGATTCATCCGGGTGGGATGTATATATTAACGGAGGCAAAGTCAATACCGGCCTTGATGCCGTTGAATGGGCAAGGAAACTTGAAAAACTGGGTGCGGGTGAAATCCTGTTAACGAGCATGGACAGGGACGGTACGAAGGAAGGGTATGATATTGAACTGACACGCCAGGTTGCAGAGGCTGTAAACATACCTGTAATTGCCTCCGGAGGAGCAGGAAATCTTGAACACTTCCGTGAAGCCCTTACCGAGGGGAAGGCTGATGCGGTATTGGCCGCTTCCTTGTTCCACTTCGGGGAAATAAAAATAATGGATTTGAAACTGTTTCTGAAGAGTGTAGGAATTGATGTGGAAATACCCGAAAATGAAGACTGATTCCTGTGATCCGGCCATGTAACGCGGATTCTGTGCTGACAGCAACGCTTGACAAAAAAATCACAAAGATGATATAATCAATCCAGACATTTACATTTAATTATTTATATTTTTGGTGCAATTGGCAGCGTATCTTTCAGTAAGGATTTGCGGCTGGATAGTGTTATACTGCGAATTGGCGCACAGGAGGGTTAAAGTATGGGAAAGAAAATCTCCATGGCCGTTATCAGGAGGCTTCCCAGGTATTACCGATACCTGGCTGATCTGTTGAGAGTGGATATAAAAAGAATATCATCAAAGGAACTCAGTGAGAGAATGGGTATTACAGCCTCGCAGATCCGTCAGGACTTAAACTGTTTCGGAGGCTTTGGACAGCAGGGATATGGTTACAATGTAGAAACGCTCTATAGAGAGATTGGTAAAATACTCGGCGTGGAAAGGCGTTTTAAAACAATCATAATCGGTGCCGGCAACATGGGTAACGCCCTGGCGAATTATGAGAACTTCAGGAATCGTGGTTTTGATCTTATAGGGATTTTTGACATAGACCCCAATCGTGTGGGTCATATTATTAATGGCATTGAAATAATGCACATGGATAAACTTGAGGGATTTATGAAGAACAACGTTGTGGATATTGCAATTCTTACGGTTCCAAGCCATAGCATATCCGAAGTAGCAGAGAAGGTTGCCGAGCTTGGCGTTAAAGGTATATGGAATTTCTCACCGCAGGATCTGAAACTTTCTCATGACGTTGTAATTGAAAACGTACATTTAAGCGACGGATTGGCTGTTTTAGGCTACCGGATAAAGGAACAGGAACAGAACAGGGTATGAAACAAGGAAAAAAAGAGTACCGAAAAGGTACTCTTTTTAGTTAACCCAAATATGCGAAAATTGCACTCCCTTTTGTTTTAAGATACCTGCGCATCCATATGCAAAGGGCACCTAATATTATTGCAAAGGCAAACATGTAAAGTTCCGGTGACATCAGGCGTGCAAACAGCAACAGGTACAGCAGCCCCGGTATAAAAATAACCGCCATGGATGCAAACATCGCTATTACCGTACTCAACCCCTGTTTTATTGCTATGGTTTCATTTATCCAGTCAAACTTGGGAAAATGCAGATTGACTACCACTCCGAACAGGGCACAGAATACGGTGACCAGCACCGGAAGCAGAAAAGTAAGAAGAATTTGAACAGGTGACGCTTTATACATTAATACGCACGACAGTGAAGCCAGCAGAACCGAAGGAAGGCAAACCACCATATGCATTTTCGCCTTTGCAAGCAGGACATCACCCCCGTCAACAGGAAAGGACTGTACAATCCAGATGCTCTTTCCTTCAAGGGATATCGACGGCGCCGATATTATGTTGGTTGACGCCAGAAAGCAGATTACAGTTGTCAGAAGCGGGTTCATATATGAAGAAAGCTGCGGCATGTTCTTTATATAAAGATTCGGCAGATCCCGGTATATAATAATTCCCACTGCAAATGCAAGCGTGAACAATATTCCTAAAGAGCCGTTCAAAATGTACATTGGAGTGGACGAAAACCGTTTCAGCTCCTTCTTCAGCAATGCCGTTTTTGCACTGCCGACTTTCAGGGGTTTTTCCCTGTACCTGATTCTTTTGAATCCCTTTTTGGCAGTAACAGTCTTTATGATATTATTCGAAAGAATGATATAGACGACAGCAAACGGGACTATGGCGCATAGCAGGAAGAATACAAGGCTGAGTATATTCTTTTCGCTGATTGCCAGTCCGAAGTGGTATACGGGAAATACGAAACTTTTGATTTTCGCACCTATCAGGCTTATATTTTCTATTATAACCTGCAGGTAACTGTTCATTTGGGACACGAAGTAGAAATACAAAACGAAAAAAACCAGTGAGAAAACAGTGGTAAACAATGACCTGTTCCGTACTCTTTCGCTGATAACGGCAAGCAGCCATCCGAAAATACATGACAGCGTCAAGGGAATAAAGGGCAGAAACAAAAATCCGATTATATAGAAAACAACGCCGGTAAACGTTACTCCGTAATTGATGCAGTAAATAATACCTGCGGGAAGCAAAACAAACAGCTCGCAGGCATAATTCAAAACCAGCAGCATTATAATCCTGCTTGAGAGAATATATCCCGGCGGTATTGGCATGCTCATCAGCAGTTCATTGTCCTGTGCGTCAAATAACTGGGCTTTGGTTAAAAAGACGCTTCCGACAAAGCAAAGCGTTATCGATATTAAAGCCGCGAAACTGAAATACAGCCAGGCAAAACCTGAGCTGACCATTGGCCTGCACATGCTGAAGAATAACCCGCCGAACATAATGAAGAAGTTTGCTATGATATACAGCGCGAATATCCCTACAAGAACTTTAAAGGCAGTGCCGCGGTTCTTTCTGATTCTTGAACTGCGGAAAAAAGAACTGTATAAGGCACGAAGCCGTACGATAATCAGCGTTTTCAGCATACTTTATTCCCCCTCCAGTTCAAGAAAGATATCTTCAAGGGAGTCGTTGCCTTTTACTTCTTCCATGCTGCCCGATATTACAAGTTTGCCTTTTCTGATAATGGCAACTTCATCGCAGAGTCTTTCCGCCACTTCAAGAACGTGGGTGGAAAAGAATATCGCTCCGCCGTTATTGCATATTTCCCGCATTATGGTTTTTAAATAATGGGTGGCCTTCGGGTCCAGACCTACAAAAGGCTCATCCATGATAACAAGTTTCGGGTCATGGATTAATGCCGATATTATGACCAGTTTCTGTTTCATACCGCGGGAATACGATGAAATGGGCTGTGCAAGGTCATCGGTCAGTTCAAACAGGGAGGAATATTTCCGGATCCGTTCTCCGCGTTCTGCCTTTGGAACATTAAAAATATCTGCAACAAAATTCAGGTACTGGATTCCTGAAAGAAACTCGTACAAATACGGATTGTCGGGAATGTAGGCTATCATGCGTTTACAGCCGAGAGGGTCTTCCTTTATCGATACACCGTCAATATAGATTTCACCTTCATCGAACTGCAAAATCCCGCAGCAGGATTTAATCGTGGTGGTCTTGCCAGCACCGTTGTGACCTATGAAACCATAGATCATTCCCTTCTTGATGTGCAGCGACAGGTTGTCAACGGCTGTTTTGTCCCCGTATTTCTTCGTCAGATTTTCAATTTTCAGCATTACTGCTCACACTCCTTTCGGTACTTGCCAGGTATACAGTAGTTGGAACCGGACGCTAAATGTCTCCGGCATCATTCACGGATGCTGTAAGTACGCAAAAACACTGAATGCCAAGACCTTTTCCAAAATCGGTAAGACCTTCGCCGGTAGTCGCTGTAATCCCTATACTTGTTTCACTGATATCAAGCAAATTTGCAATACTCTTTCTCATATCAGGTATCCTGGGAGTTATCTTCGGCTTTAAGCATTCTATTGAAAATGAAACATGGCATATGGTTCCGTGAAAATGCTTCAGTGCTTCCCTGACGTAAGCACTGCTGTCCGTAATGCCTTCCTCAAGGCACATCCTGTCTGCTGTCTCCCCTAAAATATTGACACCCGTTATGCCCGAAATTGCATTTGTAAGTGCATGAAGGACTACATCGGCATCACTGTTGCCCTTAAGAGGCGGGCCGTCAAAAATTACTCCTCCAAGAACAAGTTTCTTATTGTTATTGTCAAAATCAAACCTGTGGCTGTCCTGTCCGATTGCAACCCTGAACATGTAAATCACCTTAGATCTCTTTTTATTAATTTACGAATCAAATACCGGAAATTCATGTGCTTTTGCAAATAAAATATCAGGTTATGTCTTTCCGACTCAGCTTTGTATGCCATAACTGCGCTGTCAGCTTTTCTATTATAGAATAAAGCAAACTGACAATAACTTCAATATTGATTTGGATTGTGCCTGAAATCATTATCTTGAAAAAAGCAGCAGATTAAGATAGTATAGATACATAAAAGTGACCCTGTAAAGGATTTGGACAGGTTTTTTGCATTATAACTGCAATATATAGAAAATATAATAAATAAAATTGAAACGGAGAAACATTGGAGGATTTTAAAGTGGAAAACAGGAAGGATTGCAAAGCAAATCAAAAAACATACTACATTACAACGCCAATTTATTATCCGAGCGGAAAACTTCATATAGGCCATTCATACACAACTGTTGCCGCAGATGTAATGGCCAGGTATAAGAGGCTTCAGGGATACGATGTCATGTTCCTTACCGGAACCGACGAGCATGGCCAGAAAATAGAGAGAATTGCAAAGGAAGAGGGCGTATCCCCGAAGGAATATGTCGACAAAATTGTTGACGGAATCAAAGAACTGTGGAAGCTAATGAAGATTACAAATGACAAGTTCATCCGTACAACCGATGAAGAACATGTGGCGGCTGTGCAGAAAATCTTTAAAAAACTGTATGACAACGGGGATATATACAAGAGCGAGTATGAAGGATGGTACTGTACTCCATGTGAGTCCTTCTGGACCGAAACCCAGTTAAAGGACGGAAAATGCCCCGACTGCGGCCGTGATGTTGAACTGACGAAGGAGGAAAGCTACTTCTTCAGGCTTTCAAAGTACCAGGACCGGCTGATAAAGTATTACGAGGAGAACCCGGATTTTATTCAGCCCGTGTCAAGAAAAAACGAGATGATAAATAATTTTATAAAACCCGGTCTCGAGGATTTATGCGTATCCCGGACATCATTCAGCTGGGGCGTTCCTGTAACCTTTGATGAAAAGCATGTTGTTTATGTCTGGATAGACGCCCTTTCCAACTATATTACCGCGTTAGGCTACCTGTCTGATAACGACGAAAATTTCAAACGGTACTGGCCTGCCGATGTTCATCTTGTCGGCAAGGAAATTGTACGTTTTCATACGATTATCTGGCCGTGTATGCTGATGGCTCTTGGCCTGCCGCTTCCAAAACAGGTCTATGGCCATGGTTGGCTTATCTTAGAGGGCGGCAAGATGTCAAAGTCAAAGGGCAATGTCGTGGATCCCGTTGTACTTGTTGAGAAATACGGCCTTGATGCGATACGGTATTTCCTGCTCAGGGAAGTCCCGTTCGGTTCGGACGGTGTATTTTCAAACGAGGCCCTGATACAGCGTATTAACTCTGATCTGGCAAACGATTTGGGTAACCTGGTAAGCAGAACCGCAGCGATGATAAGAAAATACTTTGACGGCATTATCCCTGAGGACAGGCAGAAAGAGGATATAGACGATGACCTGGTAAAAACCGTGGAAGGGACGGCAGACAGTGTTGAGAAACTCCTTGATCAGCTGCAGTTCAGCACTGCGCTGCAGGAAATATGGAAGTCCATATCCCGCACCAACAAGTATATTGATGAAACCACTCCGTGGATCCTTGCAAGGGATGAGAAGAACAAACCACGCCTGGCCCAGGTTCTGTACAATCTTACAGAGAGCATAAGGATCATTTCTATTCTGATCCAGCCGTTTATGCCCGAAACACCGCAGAAAATCTGGGAACAGTTTGGCATTTCCGAAGATCTGAGGATTTGGGAAAGCGCCAAAACATGGGGCCTGTATAAATCAATAAAGTCTGTGCAGGAAAGGGAACCGCTGTTCCCAAGGATCGATCTTGAAAAGGAACTGGCAGACCTTGAAAAAATGAATGCGGGGAAGAATGAAAAGAATATAAACATTCCCGGTATACTTCCGCAGATCGGGATAGATGATTTTGCAAAGCTCGACTTAAGGGTTGCAAAGGTAATTTCCTGTGAAAAGGTGGAGAAGTCGGCAAAACTTCTGAAACTGCAGCTGGATATCGGTATTGAAACCCGCCAGGTTGTCTCGGGTATAGCCAAATACTATACTCCCGAAGAGTTGGTCGGCAAAAAGGTAATCATGATAGCAAATCTTAAACCGGCAAAACTGATGGGAATTGAATCGCAGGGCATGATACTTGCAGCATGCCACGAAAATGAACTTGTATTGGCTACCGTGGACGGTGATATTCCGGCTGGCAGCAGAATAAGCTGAAATCACCTTAAGGATGCACGGTACGGTATTGCAAATATTTCTTTCGAACAGGCAAAAACAGAGGTTATTATGATAGTTGATTCCCATGCTCATTATGATGATGAACAGTTTGATACAGACAGGGATGACGTAATTAGAGGAATACAGCAACAAGGTGTGATACGGGTTGTGAATCCGGCAAGCAATCTGAATTCCGCCCGTAAATGTATAGAGCTTTCCAAAAAATTCGATATTCTGTATTGCGCTGTGGGTATTCATCCGCATGATGCGAAGGAATTCTCTGATGAAGCCGTAAATATAATCCGTGAAATGGCTTTAAATGACAAGGTTGTTGCTGTTGGCGAAACGGGGCTGGATTATCATTATGATTTCTCGCCCAGGGAGATGCAGAAGCAGAACTTTGCTGCGCATATCCGGCTGGCCCGGGAACTGAAGCTGCCTTTGATTATCCACGACAGGGAAGCGCACGGGGATATACTGGATATCATAAAAGCTGAAAAAGGCTATGAGGCGGGCGGTGTTTTTCACTGCTTTTCGGGCAGTGTTGAATATGCAAAAACAGTGCTGGATATGGGCTTTTATATTTCGTTGGGCGGAGCAGTCACCTTCAAAAATGCAAAAAAACCTGTTGAGGTTGCAAAATATGTACCTTTGGACAGGCTTCTTGTTGAAACCGACAGCCCGTATATGGCTCCGGTACCCCATAGGGGTAAACGCAACCATTCCGGGTATCTGACCGAAATCATACAAAAAATAGCTGAAATACGCAGCGACGATTTTGATGTTATTGCCGAAGCAACGGCCTTTAATGCGGATAGATTATTCGGACTTGGGCTGTAGTATGAAACCGCACCCCTGTTTGTTGATTTTTTATTAATTGTTCAACAGGAGGATGGGATATGAAACGTTTTGTTGTTATAATAACTTCTCTGTTAATTATCTTTGTTTTTGTTGCGCTTAATTATCTTTTATGGGACAGGGAAAGCCTTGTAACGCTGAGAGAATCGAACCAGGCCAGTATTGACGCCCTGAGCCGTATAAATATGAATCTGAGCGAGGAAAACAGCAGGTTATCCCGGCAGGCGGAGGAGTTGAACAAGCAGATAGAGGAGCTCAACATGAAATTGAAGGAGCTCGAGGAAAAGAACGAGGAGCAGCAGCTTGTTATTGAGGAGCAGAAGCAATTCATTATAGAACTGAAATCCCATATAAATCCCGAACCTGTTAAAACAGAGGCACAGGACTGGATTAATTCCTTAACTGAAAAAAACTTTGAAAAAGCATTTCTTAAGTCATCTTCTTTGTGCAGTTTCTGGGGAAATAACTGGACACCGCGAATGTTTACCAATTATTTTGTGAAGAATATAGAAAACATTAAGTTAATTAGCAGCGAAGAGGATCAGGAGCCGCTGGTTGAAATTATTCCATACCAGACACCCGATTTCAATGTCAAGGTTGTCATGCACGCGCATGTCAGTCTGACGGAGAATGCTGTAAGCGAATACCTGCAGGAAGGGGAAAATATTATCGAATTGGATTTTACATACAGCGACAGGCATGAACAATGGGTCATAATGTCGGTATCGTCCGAGCCTGTTGAAAATCCTGATTTACAGGACCAGGCTGCAAATGATGAATCAATATCGAAGGGAAGTGAGTAAAACAAAAGCATGGGCCGGCGCGCCGAAATATGTAAAAAAATTTGACAAATGATGGTTAATGTTATATTATTGTGTGGTTCATAATTACCAGGGGAGGTAATGTGAGGCAGAGAAACCCCGAGAAATGCCCTTGCAGACTGAAAAAGAGGGTTTTTGTCCGGATACGGTGACGGAAAAACAGAGAAAAAATATACCGCCCGTACCGGCCAGAAAAAGGAGGATCAATCTGTGAGACATACTGAAAAAGGGATGTTTTCACAGGGAAAATGAAAGGAAGTTGATAATGGGAAGTTTTAATGCAAAGCGCAGCCTGCCCCGGCTTAGAACCGCGTTTGCTGGTACAGCAAGGTTCTTTAAGCGTCATGCCTGTGTTTTTGTATTGTTATTAATAATTGGAGTATCCGTTTCAGCCGGGTACAGAGTGTTTGATGAACTGAAAAAAGAATTAAGAATTGTAGACGGTGACAGCGAAACTCTGGTTAAGACAATGGGGAACGATATTGAAACAGCCTTCGATCAATTGGGTATCCTTGTCGAAACCCATGATTACATCAGCGTACCCCTTTCGACAAGGCTTTCCAGCGATATTATGCAGGAGATACTGATAAAACGCGCTGTGCCGGTCACTATTACTGTTGATGGCAAAACAACCGAAGTGATGACCCATTATGATACGGTAGGCGAAACCATCGAAAACAACGGTATTGTTTTAGGACCGCTGGACAGACTGGAAGGCCTGGGGCTGGCCGATCCAATACAGGTTGGGATGGACATCAGGATTGTCAGGGTACGCGAAGAGGTGCTGACAGAAACCGAATTAATTCCATTTGCAATAGAAGAAATACCAAACCAGACAATGAACAAAGGAGAAAAGAAGGTAGTCCAGGCCGGGGTTGACGGAACACTGGAGAAGTACTACAAACTGACATATGAAGATGGCAGGATTGTATCCCGCGAATACATGAACGAGAAGGTAATTGCAGAACCTGTTACCGAAATAGTTGAATATGGAACTGTTCCAAACTTTGTAACCTCCCGTGGTGAACTTGTAAGGTATTCAAAGGTTCTTGAAATGAGGGCAACTGCCTATACCTCGTCATTTGAAGACACCGGGAAGCATCCCGATCATCCCGAATTCGGCATATGCTATACGGGGATGAAGGCAAGGGAAGGGATTATCGCGGTTGACCCGAAAGTAATACCTTTATACACAAAGGTTTACGTTGAAGTGCTGGGGGATACCCCTGACTACGGTTTTGCAATTGCCGGGGATATCGGAAGTGCCATTAAGGGAAACCTGATTGATTTGTATCTCGACACGAGCGAGGCTGTTAAGAAATGGGGCGTAAAAAAGGTAAGGGTATATATCCTGAACGAACAGAATGACGACCGATGGAAAAAGACCGACTATATCAAGGATAATTAACAGAAAAGCAGGATGATTTTTATGTACCGGAGCAATTTTGTTCCGGTACACTTTTTCAATAACAGGGCTTAATTACAACAAGGCAGGGGTTTATGGGGAGTGCCTGGTATGATAAACACGAACGAAATTTTAAATAAATATGATTTACGCTTGACAAAGACGCTCGGACAGAATTTTCTTACCGATGCAAATATAATACGAAAGATTGCTGATGCGGCCGAGTTGTCCGAAGAAGACCTGGTTATTGAAGTAGGCCCCGGCATCGGTGCATTGACCGTTTTTCTTGCAGAGAAAGCAGGAAAAGTGATCGCAATAGAAATAGACAGAAAACTGATTCCTGCACTTGAGGAGACCACAGCCCCGTACAAAAACATAGAACTTGTTCACGCAGATGCTCTGAAAGTTGATATCGACCGGTTAATCAACGGCTGGCCCGGGCGCGTAAAAGTCGTTTCAAACCTGCCTTACTATGTAACAACCCCGATAATAATGATGTTCCTGGAAGGGAATTATCCCATTGAACGAATGGTCCTGATGGTGCAGAAGGAAGTGGCGCAAAGGATAGCGGCCAGGCCGAAAACAAAGGACTACGGCGCTTTATCGGTAGGAGTACAGGCTCAGGGCATACCTTCAATAATGTTTAACGTATCGCCCAACTGTTTTATTCCGAAACCCGAAGTTGACTCGACAGTTGTAAGAATCATGCTTACCGATGAATGCAGGAAAAGGATAACCGATTACAAGGTATTTCATGAATGTGTAAGGGCAGCGTTTTCACAGCGCAGAAAAACCATTATCAACTCCATAAGCAGTTCTGCATACCTCGGTATTGACAAGCAAACGGCCAGGGAAATCCTGTCCGAACTGGATTTAAAAGAGCAGGTCAGGGGCGAGGAACTGTCGGTGGACCAGTTCATACTGCTTTCCAATCTTGTTGCTGAAAAACGCAAATCCTGATCTGTCACGTCAAAAAAGGCTAATCCGTATAATAAAGGTTTCTCGTTTTATTTTGCTCTCACCTGCATATATATTTATGAAGATATATGTCAGGGGGTATTTTAATGGAGCGGCCAGCCTATTTCAGAAAATACATTATTCTTGAGCAGTTGGATTCCGGGTTCGGTACACAGAGGACACCGGATGGTTTTGCCCGTCTTGAAGGAGGCCGGGAAGGGATTGCACTGTCCATCCAGGTAAGGTTTCTGAAGGACGGAGTTCAGCCTTACACCGTTATCCTGATCTATGATAAGGAAAATGAGACAGGAGTGTTCAGGGTGGGCTCTCTTCAGACTATTTCAAGGATAGGAAGTTTCAGAAGGTTTCTGGATCTCAATACGGTAAAATCGCTGGACATCAGGCCAGAAAACATTAAGTTCATTCTTATTGCGTCGGAGTATAAAGACAAGGTTCTAATACCGCTGATAGGCTGCTGCAAAAAAACTGCAGGCTGGGATGAAGCTGTGCGCAGGCGGCTTCTGCACAGGGAGAATGCTGCCGGAACAGGGAATGAAAAGAAGGAAAGAGAGGAGGAAAGGGAAAAAGAGAGAGAAAAGGAAAGAGGGAAGGAATGGGCGGAAAAAAGGGAAAAGGAGGAGAAAGAAAAGACAGGTAATATACCGGCTGCAAATATACCTGCGGCAAAGTCCGAACAAAAAGACAGGGAGGAAATTTCCGGGAAACCGGGCGGCAGGGTTGATGATGAAAAACTTGAGAAAAAGCTCAGGGAATCCTTTGAACCCATGGAGCCCTTTTCAAATCCACGTCATGATTATTCCTGGTACAGGGTGAATGATATAGCAAAGCTGAGCAATATCCTGTTTTCCTGCAATTTGACCATACCGTTGTTTGCAAACCCGAAGATACTGGTGGGCCTGTTTAAATACAGGCATTTGTTGTCCGGCTTTTACCGTTCGGATATAAACAATATGAAGTATTTCGTTCTTGGTGTTCCCGCAAAGGACGACAAGGACAGTAAACCTTTTGAAAACATATGCCGCTGGGTACCGGTTCAAAGTTCAGAATTCGGGGATATGACAGGTTACTGGCTCGTGTATATAAACCTGAAGAACGGGGAATTTGTAAGCTGAATTTTAGTCCGGATATCTACATATTATTTCAAAATAATACGATATATAGTATACAAGACCTGATAAAAATGCTATAATTCCTTAAAACCTTCAACCTGGCCTGAAACAGGCGAGGTTGAAATTTCGGAAAACATCGGGTAAAATGTATTTCTAAATTACCGTGATTTTGAAATACGGAGTTTTTCCGTACAAGGGGCTGTTAGAATGTCTGAACTGGCGAAAATTTTCGGTTCACAGGTTTTTAACGATTCGGTAATGCGTGAAAAGCTGCCCACGGCTACATATAACGCATTAAAGAACATTATCGACAATAATCTGACGCTGGATCCCAACCTGGCGGAGGTTGTGGCAAGCGCGATGAAGGAATGGGCCATCGAGCGCGGTGCTACCCATTACTGCCACTGGTTTCAGCCCATGACCGGAATGACTGCAGAAAAACACGATTCATTCATTTCAACTTCCGAAGGGAAAATCATCATGGAGTTCTCAGGCAAGGAACTGATTAAGGGTGAATCGGACGCATCGTCATTTCCGAACGGCGGGATCCGTGCAACTTTTGAAGCCCGCGGTTATACCGCGTGGGACTTTACTTCGCCTGCCTTTGTAAAGGATAAAACTCTGTACATACCTACTGCATTCTGCTCATACAGCGGTGAGGCACTGGACAAAAAGACCCCGCTCCTGAGGTCGATGGACGCCCTTAACAGGCATGGGCTTCGTGTACTGCGCGCCCTCGGCAACAAAACTGCAAAAAAGGTTATGGCATACGTAGGTGCCGAGCAGGAATATTTCCTGATCGACAGGGAACTGTTCATGAAAAGAAAGGATCTCCTGTTCACCGGACGCACCCTGTTCGGTGCACGGCCTCCGAAGGGGCAGGAAATGGGCGACCAGTACTATGCCTCAATAAAGACGAGGGTTTTGAACTTTATGCAGGATTTGGACATAGAGCTATGGAAACTCGGCATTCCTGCAAAAACGCGTCACAACGAAGCTGCGCCTGCACAGCATGAAATCGCCCCTATATACAATATTGTCAATGTTGCATCCGATCAGAACCAGCTGATGATGGAAACAATGAAAAAGGTTGCTGCAAGGCATGGCCTGGCCTGCCTGCTGCACGAGAAACCCTTTGCGGGCGTGAATGGATCGGGCAAGCATAACAACTGGTCCATCGGCACCGATGAAGGAGTAAACCTGTTGGATCCGGGACCCGAACCCCATAAGAACACCCTGTTTCTTTTGATATTGGCATCCATTATCAAGGCTGTGGATGTATATGCGGACGTTATCAGGAGTTCGGTTGCAAATTCCGGCAACGATTACCGGCTTGGTGCTCACGAGGCTCCTCCTGCGATTGTTTCAATTTTCCTCGGCGATCAGTTGACCGATATAATAGAGCAGATTGAAAGAGAAGGAGAAGCGAGAACATCAATCTGTTCCACGAAGTTGGAAATCGGCGCGTCAGCGCTTCCTGTGCTTGCAAGGGACATTACCGACAGGAACAGGACGTCTCCCTTTGCGTTCACCGGCAATAAATTTGAGTTCAGAATGGTGGGCGCGTCTACATCAATAGCCGGCCCGAACTTCATTATAAATACCGCAGTTGCTGACATTCTTTCCGAAGTTGCGGACAGGCTTGAGGCAGCCGGTAATAAGGAAGAAGAGGCCAAGAAAATCACGGCTGAGTTTGTCAGGAATCATAAACGGATTATCTTCAACGGTGACAATTATTCCGAGGAATGGAAAACGGAAGCCGAAAGAAGAGGCTTATCATGTATCGACAATTTCGTCGATGCGAAGAGAACCCTTCTTGACGGGAAAAACATCAGGATGTTTGCAAGAATGGGTGTTTTGACGGAAAAAGAGAGCCTTTCCCGTTATGAAATCCTGATGGAGAATTACAATAAAACGATAAGGATAGAAGCACTTACCGCCATCGAGATGGTGGAACGTGATATCCTTCCTGCGGTGCACAGGTATATAACCGAGATAGCAACATGCATCAACCAGGTCAGGGAAACGGGAGTCCATATCATTATTGAAACGCAGGAGAAGCTGTTGAAGGATATTTCAACTCTGGCTGTATCTGCAAATGAAAAGGTAAGGGAACTTAAGAAAGCGGTAAACGAAGCCGCTGCAATTGAAGATGTGTCCTCCCAGGGAGTTGCATACAGGGACAAGGTTATTCCCGTTATGAAAAGTTTAAGGGAGGATATCGACAGCCTTGAAGCAATGGTTGATTCAAGGCACTGGCCGATACCGACTTACGTGGATATGCTTTTCGGGCTGGAATAGGAATTCAGGTTCTGCCTGAACAGGTTTGGTGAAATTCCCTTAATTTTTTTAAACATCTTTGAGAAAAGAAGCGGGTCCTCATAACCCACCGAGCGTGCAATATCGCCTATGGTAAGGTCGGAATTCCGCATTAAATCCACAGCACGCTCGATCCTGAAACTAATAAGGAACTCCTGCGGTGACATTTTCATTACCTTTTTGAATATTGAATAAAGATAGCTTCTGTCCAGCCCGATGATGGAGGCTATTTCACCTATGGATATTTTCCCGGAGTAATTTTTTGATATAAATTCAATTACTCTTTTAACATATTTCTCCTGGCTGAAATACCTTGTTTCATAGGGTGAATCCTTCCGATTGTTCTTTATCAGCAGCGAAAGGAATATGTATAGATGCCCTAAAAGCATAAGCTCGGAAGAGGTGTTCAGCCTTGCCTCGGATATCATGTTTCCAAGGCAGTCCCTAAGTTTATTGTCGGTTTTATAGGTGAAAAAAGGGGATTCACGGTATACTCCTGCCTTGTTTAGAAAGGACTCTGCCTTAAGCCCCTGGAAACCCACCCAGGAATATGTCCACGGATTCTCCGGATCTGCGGCATATGTGACAAGGCAGTTCGGGAATACAACGAAACCGTCGCCCTCTGACAGTTTCTTTTTGGTTTTGCCGTCCGAAAATATTCCTGTGCCGCTTAATATGTAGTGGACGATAAAATGGTCACGTACCCCGGGCCCCCAGGCATATCCGGGCTTGCATTCCTCTATGCCGCACCTGTACACGTTCAGATCGGTTTGATCCGACTGGTTGAAATAGTATTTTTCTAACATATCTCCTCATACAACAAAAAGACATATTACAAAAACATTGTACCATTTACATTTACCTGCCGCAATAATACAATAAGGATAAAGATAATAACATATTTACAGGTTTTATCATACATATCGAAGCAATACTGCGTATAAATTTCATCAAAAAACGAAGGGAGAATAGTTATGGCTGAATTACGCTGGCATCCGTTTATAAAGGACTGGGTAATGATAGCGTCACACAGGCAGAACAGGCCGCAGATGCCGAAAGACTGGTGTCCGTTTTGTCCGGGCTCGGGGAAGGTTCCCGACAACTATGACGTGCTGAAATACGACAACGATTTTCCCGCTTTAATGCAAAACCCTCCCGAACCGGACCCGGTAGGCAATGACTTTTTCAGGGTTGAAAAAGCCTACGGGAAGTGCGAGGTTATTCTGTATTCTCCTGAACATACCGTTACACTGCCCGAACTTTCCTATGATCACATGGAAAAACTGGTAGAGCTCTGGACACAGCGGTTTGTCGAGCTTTCAAAGGACGAAAACATAAAATATGTTTTCATTTTTGAGAACCGCGGCGAGGTAGTTGGCGTTACGATGCCGCATCCGCATGGCCAGATATATGGCTATCCCTTTATTCCGAAGAAAATAGAACTGGAGCTGGAAGCGTCAAGGGAGCATTTCGAAAAGCATCACGAATGCCTGATGTGCAGGTTTCTGAAAGAGGAACAGAAATTTGGCAAAAGGGTAATTTTTGAAAACGAGGACTTTTCGGTTGCATTGCCCTTTTTCGTTGAGTATCCTTATGGCGTGTATATTATATCCAAGAGCCATAAACAGAATCTTGCGCAGATGAATGCACGGGAAAAGCAAAATCTTGCGAAAACCGTCCGCGATACCGTGGGAATGCTGGATTCATTGTTTGACATGCCGTTCCCGTATATGATGTGCATGCATCAGAATCCTGTGAACAGCGAAAATACCGAGGATTATTATCATTTCCACATCGAGTTTTTCCCGCCGATGCGCTCAAAGGAGAAACAGAAGTTTAATGCGTCGAGCGAGACAGGCGTATGGGCGCATTGCAACCCTACGGCGCCTGAGGAGAAAGCTGAGGAGCTAAAGGCAGCATATCGCAGGTTTATGGATAAAAAGTGATTTGAAAAATAAAGGGGTGCAGGTTATGTTTAAGTCATTGATTGAAGAATTTATCGGTTATTTCGGCGGCAGCAGCGAGGGCATAAGGGTTTTCAAGGCTCCGGGCAGGGTGAATCTCATAGGTGAACACACCGATTATATCGGGGGTTTTGTTTTCCCGGCAGCTTTGACAATGTGCACAACTGTACTCGCAAGACCAAGAAACGACAGGAAGATCAACCTTATTGCAACAGACCTGAAACAGATGGTGAATGCAGACCTGGACAACCTGGACATGTACAGGAACCTGAAATGGGGGAACTACCAGCTTGGCGTTGCCGATGAACTCCAGAAAGCCGGATATCCCCTTTGCGGCTGCGATTTGCTGTACGAGGACAAGGTTCCGCTCGGAAGCGGGCTGTCATCCTCGGCGGCTATTGAAATTGCAACGGCCCTGGCCCTGGTCAGCCTGGGATATGCGGCAAACGGCATAAACAGGAAAATAAACATGACAGAGCTGGCATTGATATCGCAGAAAGCAGAGCATAACTATGTAGGGGTCAAGTGCGGGATCATGGATCAGTTCGCGTCTGCAATGGGAAAGAAAGACATGGCCATTTTCCTGGACTGCAGGGATCTGACCTATGAACTGGTTCCGCTGAAACTGAATGATTACAGGCTTGTTATCGGTTTTACAAATAAAAAGAGAAGTCTTGGCGAAGGAAAGTACAACGAGAGAAGAAAAGAATGTGAGGAAGGTCTCGCCATGCTTCAGAAGGCCATGCCCGGGATAGAATATCTCAGGGACGTATCGGTACAGGACTTTTTGAAATATGAAAACCTGCTTGTTGACGACGTAATCAGAAAACGCGTAAAACACGTTGTATACGAAAACGAAAGGGTCCTGGAATCGGTAAAGGCCCTGAAGAACAATGACCTACGCACCTTCGGCGAACTGATGAACCAGTCCCATGATTCCCTGAGGGATTTATATGAAGTAACGGGCAAAGAGCTCGACACATTGGTAAACGCGGCAAGAAAAGCAGACGGGGTTTTGGGCTCAAGAATGACGGGGGCAGGCTTTGGCGGCAGCACTGTAAGCCTTGTCCATAAAGACAGCATAGATGACTTCATAAAACAGGTGGGCAGCGAGTATGAAAAGGAAATAGGATACAGCGCTGATTTTTATGTATCAGAAATCGGAGACGGAGGACGGGAGGAGGAAATATAACATGGCAATATTAGTACCCGGTGGCGCAGGTTATATAGGAAGCCATACCGTTGTTGAACTCCTTGAAGCCGGCGAAGATGTTGTTGTGATTGACAACCTCGTTAAAGGCCATAGGGATGCCGTACTGGGCGGCAAATTTTACGAGGGTGATTTAAGGGATGCAGAATTCCTGGACAAGGTATTTTCGGAAAATGACATTGAGGCCGTGATAGATTTCGCAGCTTTTTCCCTTGTTGGTGAAAGTGTTAATGAGCCTCTTGCTTATTATAACAATAACGTGGCTGCAACCATTGTGCTGCTTGAAAAAATGAAACAGTACCGTGTCCCGTATATTGTCTTTTCATCAACGGCGGCTGCGTACGGAGAACCCGAGAATATCCCGATTGTCGAAACCGACAGGACGGAGCCGACAAACCCGTACGGCGAAACCAAGCTGGCCATTGAAAAAATGCTTAAATGGTGTGATAAGGCCTACGGAATCAGGTATACGTGCCTTAGGTATTTCAATGCCGCGGGTGCGCATGAAAGCGGTGACATCGGCGAGGATCATACACCCGAAACGCACCTGATACCTATTGTTCTTCAGGCTGCGCTTGGACAGCGGGAGGTAGTCCGGGTTTTCGGAGATGACTATGATACCCCCGATGGTACATGCATAAGGGACTATATCCATGTAACCGATTTGGCGGATGCGCATATCCTTGCGCTGAAACGGCTGAGAAACGGCGGAGAAAGTACAATATACAACCTTGGAAACGGAACGGGTTTTTCGGTAAGGGAGGTTATAGAAGCCGCAAGAAGGGTTACAGGAAGGCAAATCCGTGAGGAAACAGCGGACAGGCGGCCGGGTGACCCTGCAGTCCTCGTGGCTTCATCTGAAAAGATAAAAAAGGAACTCAAGTGGACACCGAGATTCAATAACCTTGAAACAATTATAGGTTCGGCATGGAAATGGCATTCCACTCATCCGTACGGTTACAAAAAATAGTTTTTGCTTGATATGCCAAAAACGTTATGTTATAATAACAGTCGGCACTTTTTCAAAGAGCATGTTCGTGCATGTAGAATAGATAATTAGCTGCTAAGAGAGGTGATAAGCATGAAAGAAGGTATCCATCCTAATTACGGAAAAGCGGTTGTAAGATGCGCCTGCGGCAATACCTTTGAAACAGGCTCAACAAAGAAGGAGCTTCGCGTGGAAATCTGTTCACAATGCCATCCGTTTTTTACAGGCAAGCAGAAATTTGTTGATACAGGCGGCCGTGTTGACAGATTCAAGAAGAAATACGGATTGGAATAATTCCAGTATTTCAAATAGTCAAACCCAGTTTACGCTGGGTTGTTTCCTATAAAATCAATACCGGGTGTATCCCGGTTTTTCTTTTGCACATATATTATACCAGTATGCTATAATTATTCTGTATTTTTAAGTTGCTGAATGATTACTTGGGTTATGAATGATACTATCAATGAAAATTTCACAAAGGGTGTTGCATGTGAAGCTGTCGCTTAACAAAATCACATCATTGCTTCAGATTTTTCTTGGTGCAATGATTCTTGCCTTGTCGATGAATATTTTTCTCATCCCCTGGAAACTTGCGCCGGGTGGAGTTTCAGGGATCGCAACCGTTATTTTTCATGTGTCCGGCGAGAGAATCCCTGTCGGTATTACCATGCTCGCAATGAATATTCCATTGTTTCTGGCCGGCATGAAAATAAAGGGCAGGAATTTTATTATAAAATCAATAATAGGCGCTGCATTCCTGTCGGTAATAATCGACATTACCGAGCCTCTGATATCCCGGTTCCTGGAACTTGTATCATCAGCACCTGGCCATAATTCCGCGGACACGCTGTTGTTTGCGCTGGCAGGAGGCTTTACTTCAGGTATCGGGCTTGGCTTTGTTTTTAAGGAAGAGGCTACGACAGGCGGTACCGACATGGCCGCGTCTTTGCTGAACAAGGTTTTTCCGTGGATTCCTGTGGGAACATTGCTGATAATCCTTGACGGACTGGTTATCCTCATGGCAACTATTGTTTTCAACAGCTTCAGGCTGGGGCTGTATTCTGTTGTTGCGCTTTTCGTGTCTGCGCGCACCCTTGACAGGTTTCTTGAGGGTATTAATTTTGCAAAGTCGCTCATGATCATCTCAAGGGAATCCGAGAAGATTGCAAAGGCCTTGATGGAGAATATCGACAGGGGTGTTACCGGGTTGTACGGAAAAGGCATGTATACCGACAACCAATACATGATATTGCTGTGCGTGGTAAAGAAAGAGGAGATTCACAGGGTCAAAAACGAAGTCAAAAAGATAGATCCAAATGCTTTTGTACTGCTTACCGACGTCCGCGAAGTCCTTGGCGAGGGTTTTACTTCTCATCTCAAAGGTTAATTGGAATGTAAAAGACTGAGCTAAACAAAATACAGCAGAACGGATGCAATTCTTTGGAAAATCCGCCCTGACAGAAAAATGAGCACATCTGCCATTGATTCAAAATAGGTAAATTTAAAATAATATGGTATAATCATGAAGAGTAATTTCCGGAAGGAATGAATGCTTTACTTTTCATGATTATACGGAGGGATTTTAGGGCCTGAACTTTGAAGCGGGGGATATGATTTTCATTTCCGGTATCAGGAGCAAAATCAGAAACGGTGATGAAGTTATTAATGCAAAGTTGATCCGGGAAGGCAAAACCAAGGAGCTGAAACTTTTCTTAAAGAATCTTACGGCTGAGGAAAGAAGCATTATCCTGAAAGGCTGCTTAATCAATTATTACAAAGGGTAGCCGGTTTGCCCGTCCCCTGTGAGCCCAGACAAGGCAGTCGGGAATCAGGTTTTTTAACCGCGTTATGATTTATATGCACAGGCCCAGGGTATATAAAAACAGGAAGCTAAAGAACACAGATTGCATAATTAAAAAAACTTTACGTACTTTTATTTTTAGGTTATACTTTTATTGGCTTATATGCTCTGAGGAATATAAACCCATTACTCTGTTGACTGCAGTTAAATGCAACAAATTCAGATAGAAAGGATTGTGTTTATGGATCAGAAGGAAATTTTGTCTTTGAAAAGAACAGCCACGAACATCCGTAAAGGTATTCTGAAGGCGACCTGTGCCGCCGGAAGCGGCCATCCGGGAGGATCTTTATCCATTACTGATATCATGACCTATTTGTACTTTAAAGAAATGAACATTGATCCGAAAGATCCCCATAACCCCGACAGGGATCGGTTTATCATGTCAAAGGGGCACTGTGCTCCGGTTCTTTATTCGACTCTTGCAGAAAGGGGTTTCTTCCCGAAAGAAGATTTAACAACGCTCAGAAAAACAAGCAGCTATCTTGAAGGCCATCCGAACCTGAAAAGCACACCGGGTGTGGATATGTCTACAGGTTCCCTCGCACAGGGACTGTCCACTGCCATTGGAATGGCGCTGGCCGGGAAACTGGACAATAAGAATTATCGTGTGTTTGTCGGAATGGGCGACGGCGAACTTGAAGAAGGCCTTGTATGGGAAGCTGCGATGGCGGCTGCACACTATAAACTGGATAACCTGATTTGTTTTGTAGACTATAACGGGCTTCAGATTGACGGTAAAATTACCGATGTTATGAATCCTGAGCCTATTGCAGATAAATTCGTGGCTTTCGGCTGGTATGTCCAGTCAATAGATGCCCATGATTTCGAGCAGATCGAGCAGGCGATTGAAAATGCGAAAAAGCAAAAAGGAAAACCGAACATGATCGTTGCCCACTCCATAAAGGGAAAAGGCGTGTCATTCATGGAAAACCAGGCAGGTTGGCACGGTGTGGCTCCAAAACCCGAGGAATGTGAAAAGGGTTTGGCAGAACTGGACGCATATCTTGCATCGCTGGATATGGAAGGGCAGTAAGCACGGTAATACAGGTGAGATTAAAGAAAACGGAGGGTGAACAGTAATATGTCAGGTAAAATAGCAACTCGTCAGGCCTATGGTGAAGCTTTGGCTGAATTCGGCGCGGATGAAAGAATCGTCGTACTGGATGCAGACTTGTCAAAGTCAACAAAGACAGACATCTTTCAGAAAAAGTATCCGGAAAGGCATTTCAATATGGGTATAGCTGAGGCCAATATGATGTGTACGGCAGCAGGTTTTGCAAGCTGCGGCAAAATCGTGTTTGCAAGTTCCTTTGCAATGTTCGCTGCCGGAAGAGCCTTTGAAATGGTGAGAAATTCGATATGCTACCCGAATTTCAATGTAAAGATCGGAGCAACCCATGCAGGTATATCAGTTGGTGAAGACGGTGCCTCCCACCAGGCAATAGAAGATATTGCGTTAATGCGCTCAATTCCGAACATGACTGTTATAAGCCCCTGCGATGCAGTAAGTACAAGGTTTGCGGTAAAAGCTGCAATTGAAAAGCAGGGTCCTGTATATTTAAGGCTCGGAAGACTTGCCGTTCCGCAGATATATGATGAAAACGCAACCTTTGAATTCGGCAAGGGTGTTTTGCTCAAGGACGGTACCGATGTAAGCATAATAGCAAACGGACTTATGGTCCAGTATGCCTTAGAGGCGGCGAAAATCCTTGAAGAACAGAATATCAGCGCAAGAGTGATTGATATTCATACAATAAAGCCGATAGACAGGGATATTATCATAAAGGCGGCAAAAGAGACAGGCTGCATTGTCACTGCGGAAGAACATACGGTTATTGGCGGCTTCGGAAGCGCAGTAGCTGAAGTTGTATGCAGCGAATACCCTGTACCCGTCAAGATGGTGGGTATTGAAGACCAGTTCGGAAAATCGGGCAACCCGTATGAATTGCTTGAAATGTACGGATTAACAGCTCAAAACATAGCAGCAAAGGCAATTGAGGCCATGCAGATGCTGTAATATGATTTGATAATTCACGTTTGAATTCTTGTAACAGGCAGGGCACACTGTTTACCAGCGCCCTGCCAATAAATATGGAGTAGTTTTTCATTACCGCTGCTTATTTATTGTTATAAGGTGTACTTGATGTGATATCAGAAATTTCATATATCTTTTCATCAAATTCATCATAAGTCCATTTTGGATTACTTGCATTATCTCCATGTATCTTTATCAAATCAATAAAAAAGACACAGGCGGTGAAGTTGCATAAGACACAGGAACAATACTCAACAAACTCAAAATATAAATAAAAAAGAGAAGAAAGGCATATTTATGCCTTTCTTTACGTTTAAAAATAAAAACCATCTTAAACCCCCCATACTAACCAATCCTACTAAACCTATTTTATTTAAAAATCTTATTAGTACCGAAAAACACAGCCGCACTTTCAGCACTTCCATTATCATTACAAACCTCTAAACCACCTAAATCCTCTCTATACCCTGCAAAAAAGTTATAATAATTCTTCCCATTAACAAACCAATCTATACGCTCATTATCATATTCAGTAAGCGCAAATTCAAGTACACTCTGACCTAAATCCTCACCATATATAGTTTTCAACGCTATCTCAAAAGCCTTTGTAATTTTAGGCTCTCTATAATTTACAGAAGCCCAATCCTCAGTCTTGTCTGTAACAAAATTAAGCATTTGCCAAATATAATAAGTATCCTG
>LFSH01000056.1 GCA_001513105.1 Clostridiales bacterium DTU070
GTCTGAAATCTCCGCAGGAATCGGTAAGTATCCTTTCAATCACTTCGTTTGCAGTCATAAAACACCCCTCTTCTCCTTTTGTAATATTAAGTTGTAAACTGAAATTCAACCCTTTACGGCACCCATTACAACACCCCTGATAAGGTATTTCTGCAGAAACGGGTAAAGAATTATAATGGGAAGTATGCCAAGAACTGCAAGGGCCATGCGGATACCGGTACTGGGCAGTTCCACTTCTCTTCCTGCCAGCATCGTGGCTGCCTGGCTGCTTTTCAGAAACTGTATGTTGTTCATCAGCCTTATCAAAAGGTTCTGTATTCCATAGTATTTTGGCGAGCTTATATAATATAACGCATTAATCCAGTCATTCCAGTAAGCCAGTCCTGTAAAAAGGCCAACCGTCGCAACTACCGGAACCGACATTGGCAGCATAATCCTGAAAAATATCCTCATTTCACCGGCTCCGTCTATTTTTGCAGACTCAATCACCTCTCCGGGTACATTATTGGCATAGTAATTTCTTACAAGCAGAACATTGAACGCATTCATCAGAAAATTGGGGATTATCAGCGCGGCATAGGTATTGTTTATTGAAAACACCCTTGTCCACATAATATATGAGGGTACTATACCGCCATTGAAAAGGAGAGTAAAAAATGCAACAAATGCAAGGATATTCCGGTATTTAAAATCCTTTCTTGCCATCGGATATGCCAGCATTGTTGTTATCAGTATGCCGGCCCCTGTACCAACGGCAGTAACGAAAACTGAAACTCCGTAAGCTCTCAGAATGGTATAGTAGTTGTTAAACAGGTATTTATACGAATTCAGGCTGAGCTTTTTCGGGAAAAAGCTGTAACCGTGTTTTATCAGAAACACTTCATCGGTAAACGATGTTACGAATATGAGGACAAACGGCAGGAATGCAAATATCACCAATATCGTAAGCGTAATAACAGAAAATATTTTAAAAGCTGTTTCACTGTTGATCTTTTGCATTTTTTCACCTCTAAAACAGTGCACTTTCCGGATCTACTTTTCTTACTATGGCATTGGCACCCAGAACAAGCAGAAAACCAACTACCGACTGATATAACCCTGCAGCCGATGACATTCCGATATCATTCAACTGCATTAAAGCACGATATACGTAAGTATCTATGGTCTGGGTTGTGCTGTACAAAGCGCCCGAATTCATAGGAACCTGGTAAAACAGGCCAAAGTCGGAATTGAATATTCTTCCTACAGCCAACAGGAACATTATGATTATTACCGGCTTCAGCAAAGGAAGCGTAATTTTGAAAATCTGTTTCATCTTCCCCGCTCCGTCTATTCTTGCAGATTCGTATATACCCTTGTCAATGCCGGCAATGAATGCAATATATATGATAGAATTATAGCCCGAAGTTTTCCATAGATGGACCAAAGTAAGTATGAAAGGCCATCGGCCAGGCTCGGAATACCAGCTTATTTCTTCCAGCCCAAGGGGTTTCAGTATTGAAAGGTTTATAAACCCGGTATCGGCGTTTAAAAAAGCGTATACAATGTATGATACAACTACCATTGAAATCAGGTTGGGAAGAATAAGCCCGGCCTGAAAAATTTTGGAACAGAACCTGTCGGTAACCTCCGACATCAATATGGCAATAAAAAGGGAACAGCACGTACCCAAAACTATGAAGGCCAGATTATACAGCAAAGTATTCCTTGTCATTATAAAGGCGTCATTTGTCCTGAACAGAAACCGGAAGTTTTTGAATCCTACCCAGTCACTTTTAAAAATGCCTTTCTTGTAGTCAATTTCCTTAAAGGCAATAAAAATACCAAACATGGGTATATAGTTATTGATAAACATGTATATTAATCCCGGCGCTGCAAGAAGCATTAAGGGCAGAGTATTTCCTAACCTGTTTTTTCTTTTCCTAAGCGTTCTCATTCAATACACCCTTTTTCAGGTATAAAATGGAGTATGCAACAGCAGACCCCATTTTATACCTTTTTGTTTGATGCTGTAGTCTATTGCTGCTCAGAAAGCCATTTATCAAGCTGTTTCTGTTTTTCCTCAATTACAGTCTGTGCACCTGCTGCATTCAGGTCGTTTATAAATCTTGGCAACACTTCATCAGGATCCAATGCCCCGCTTAAAAGTCCCGGCAAGTACTGGTTCTTAACATTGTTAATTGCACTAAACTCTGTCTTAACGTTTTGTGGGTCAAATATGAAACCAAAATATGGGGATCTCTTGGTTTCCCTGTTTTCTTTCAGTTTGAATTCCACATCCTCCCAGCTCACTCCTTCTGCAACATACTGGAGGGATTCAGAACCCATCAGCCCGGAACAGAGAGCTGCCGTATATTCAACTGTGTCAGCTGTTTTTCCGTCAGGATATCTTACATGATGTTCATCCACTTTTACGTAGTCTTCCCCTTCTATACCCCACAGAATTGTATTCAGAACATCCTTGTCCGAATATACGAGGTTCAGGAATTTCATTGCAGCTTCAGGAACTTCAGATGTGCTGGAAATCATCCATACAACGCTGTTGACTGCGCTGGTATCGAAATAATACGGAACCAGCCGTTTCATCTCAATGTTTTTATTTGCCATTGCACTGAGCTGTTTACCCGATTCCTTTCCGCTGTACCCGCCAATGGTGGAAAAACCGCGTCCTGCCTGGATCATTTCCATGAAGTTTGAGGTTGTGGTTACTACATCCTTTTGCAGGTAGCCTTTTTGATACCATTCCCTCATCATTTTAACGCCGTCTTTAAATATGTCTGTTTCATAAAGGTTTACAACCTTACCGCTGTCACCAATAACAACACCCACTCCGGAAGGGTCGGTCAGCAAATCGATTTCATAAGCGCATCTCAAATACAGTACCAGGTTGGTTTCAGTAGGACTGACGTTTATCGGAACGAAAGGAATCATATCGGGATAACGGTTCCTGACGGCATCATAAATCTTTGGCAGATCTTCTATTGAATTGACGTCATCCTCTGTAAAACCTGTTTCCCTCAATATATCGACATCGTATACAAACTGCGGGGGAATGGCAAAACCTTTGTTTGCCGGAACGGCATAAATATGGCCGTTCATTGTTGTAGCCTTGTATATATCCTTGCCGAAATCCCTTTCAAGCATTGCTGTCATTTCTTTTCCGTATTTTTCAATCAGGTCGTCCAGCGGATATGCCTGGTTTTTGGATACATAGGATGCAAATTCTCCTAAACTGGGCAAAAACAAATCCATACGCTCCTGACTGGCAAGAGCCAGGTTCACTCTTTGGGAATAATCCACAGGTCCATATGGTCTTAAGTCAACTTCAACATTTGCCTTTTCTCTTGTCAGCTTACTTACTGCTTCATTGATTCGATCCATACTGTCGGGGATCTTGTTGAAAGTTATAAATGCCATAACCACTTTTTCAGGCTTTTCACCGTCGCTGGCTTTATCACCGGCCGAAGTGCCTGTTGAAACAGTATTATTGCCGCTTTCAGTACCTGCCGGAGTTTTTCCTCCACAGCCTGCCATCACCACTAATGCGATCAAAACCACGAACAGTAATACACGTTTTTGTGCCTTCATGCATTTTCCTCCTTTACCAATAAAGTTGTCAGCAATTTAAATATATCAGCAGCCGGAAAAGATTTCTTTCAAAAATCCGTATTGTTTTTTCAAATTTTCACTTTTCCTGTTCACTCTGCCTTTACTGCCTGTTTTTTTTTCGGAACTCGTACGGAGTGTCCCCGGTAATTTTTTTAAATACCGTTGAAAAATAAGAGATGTTATCGAAACCCGACTGTAACGCTATATCGCTGATACTTGCATCACTTTGCAAAAGCAGTTCTTTTGCGGCATTAATCCTGCATTCATTGATGTAGTTGTTAATATACTGGCCTGTTTCAGCTTTAAATATTTTTGCCAGATACCCCGGCGTGAGAAAAACATGATCGGCTACATCCTGGTTTGTAATGTCTTTTGAGTAATTTGACTGGATAAATCTTTTGGCCTTTTCAACAACGCTTTCGGACTGCTGCAGCTCCTTTATATAGTCAATTGCCTTATTTGTTATATAAGCAGCCCACTTCATCATGTCGAATAAACTGTTCTCTGCATTCCTGTACAGTTTTTTTGAGATTTGATCCAAAAAGAGAATATGCGCCTGTACTTCATTTTTATACAAAAATGAATATACAACCTGCAGGAAATCGTGCTGAATACTATGAAATGTAACACTGTCGAGCCTGTTTTCCTTTTTCAATCCTTCCAGTTCACTTTTCAGCGTGTTTACTATTTTCAGCTTGTCACCTTTAATAAATAACTGATTGAAAAGGCTTATGTCAATTGAATAGGAACCTTTGGCTTCACTGCCCCGTTTTTCTTCCAGCAGAATAATCTTTCCCCTGTCTGCTATGTTCTCCTCGTCTGCTTGTTCCAGCTCTTCCCGGATTTTTGCCAGATTCTGAATTTCCTCCTGTTTGCTGATATAACATGTTGCCTCACATTGCAGGTATTCCTTACACGAGCGGATAATAGTCATGCATTTGCTTCTTATATCCGCCATACCGGTATCGTCAGGCAAAACCGCAACATTATAGAAGCTGCCGTTCCGGGTATAATTCAGCGAACGGCAGAAATCAGGTTCCCCGAATATTACTTCACTGGTCATATTGGAAAAGGCAAAGCTGAAAAGGCTGCTGTCCCATGATAATTCCTCGGGCTGAGAGCCGTTTATGCTCACCAGCAGCAGAAAGAATCTGTCCTTTGTATTTATAGACAAATGTCTTTTTTTAATTTCATTCTCTATGTGGTTAACCTGGGGAAAAATATTGTAAAATATTAAATCCCTCCAGAAACCCTGCTCCATAAAGGCCCTGCTTTCCAGCCAATACTTGCTGTGCTGGCTGTAAACATCCACCCTTTTCTCCATTTTTATCTTTTCCACCGCCTTTGTAATGGCATTCTCCACTTTCTTGCTGTCAAAGGGCTTTGTTACATATGCAACAGCATCATACGCCATGGCGGTGGATGCAAATTCAAACTTTTCATGGCAGGTCAGAAAAATAAACTGACACTTATACTTTTTGTCACGTACCCATTTAATCAGGTCCAGGCCAGTTCCCTTCGGCATTTCTATATCACAAATAATAACATCAGGTACGTTTTCCCTGATAAGTGCTTTAGCCGTTGTTATGTTGCAGGCTGTATCTATTTCATAAATTCCGTGAAGCTCCCAGTTTATAAAATCTTTTAAAACATTCAGCGTGGCAAAATCGTCATCCACCAGAAGGCAGCGCATTTCTTTCCTCCTCCCATTGAGGAATCAATATCTCAACCCGGGCTCCGGACGGCTCACAATTGCTGATTTTCAGCAAATTATTCTGTTTATATAAAAGGAACAATGTTTTTTTAATATTGATAATTCCTACTTTTTCACCGTCATTAATTTCAATTTCCTGCGAATTGTTAATAATTTCAATAACCTCATCGGGAAATCCGTCCCCATTGTCTTCAATAATTATTCTGACATATGTTTCTCCGCCGTTATATATTACTTCTGTCTTTATAAGAACCGAAAGCATTGTTCCGACAGTTAAGGCGTGCTTGAAAGAGTTTTCCACAAATGTCTGTATTATAAACTGGGGTAGCCGGCAATCCTCGGTGCCCGGACCTATTTCCATCATATAGAAAATATTGTTCGGAAACTTTATCTCCTGTAACTGTATATAGTTTTTCACAAAGGATATCTCTTCGCTGAGCCGGACCAGGACAAGGCCGCCCCTGAATATATATCTTAAATGCTTCGACAGGTATTGAATCAGCTTTCGTATCTCTTCGCTTTTGCCCTGGTAGGTCAGGCTTGATATGGTAGTCAGCACATTCAGAAAAAAATGCGGCTTGATCTGCATTTGCAGATATTTTAATTCAGCCTTCTGCCGTTCAATCTTTTCTTCGTATGAATCAATTTTCAGTGTTTTGATTTCCTTTACCATTGAGAAAAAGGAATCATTCAGTTGCGCGAATTCCACGGGTACTCTTTTATCTGTTATCCTGTAATCCCAGTTTCCTTTCTCAACTTCCCTGGTTGCAACAATCAGCTGCTGAACTGGTTTTACTATGTTCTCAAACAGGTAATGTACAACAAGCGGAATGGCAAAAACAGAAATTATCCCAAGAAAAATTATGACCCACTGGATAAGGTTTAATCCCAAAAATACATTCCTGCTTTCTATAATACATGACAATTTGCCGTCAATTTCGGGAATGTCGGCAGAAATAACCAGGTATTTGTCCTGGAAATCCTCTATGGTTGTTTTCTCATCAAGAAGCCGTCTCTCTCCTCGGGAAGAATCCGATAACGGAAAGGATTTGGATATAATCTCACCGTTACTGTCTGTTATCGCATACATGGTTTCATAGTAAGGATCCTTTTCTATATGCAGCAGCAACGAATCGGCTTTAATTAATGCACCAATCAGAAAGTCATACACTATAAAGCTTTTTGCAATGTAATTGCGGTCGTGTATCCTGATAATGCTCCACCGGCCGTTGGTATTGACATCGGTATAGACATTTTCCGAATTAAACAGATCTGTCAGATGTGTTCTTTCCTCGGCCAGGACTCTGTTGCTGAACTGAACAAGTGACAAACCGTCCTGTGGTTTTAAAACAAATAATACGTCTTCGGAATTGCCTGTTATTATCTTGGCCGTTAAAACATCTCTCAATTCGGTCGCCAGGAAATACCGGTTCAGCTCATTTTCGTTTCTGTAATTCACCACATTATCTATGAACTTAACAGATATCTCGTTTAAGTCCCTGGATACCTCGGTTAAGTTGCTTTTAATGCTGCCCATATAAATAGACAACTGGTTCTGGCTGGCATTTATTATATTGCTTTTTACAACTTTCAGCGAATATACATTGCTCAGTATCAGCACTGTCAGTAAAATCACAATTATAATCGTTAAACTGACGGTTATTTTATATACCAATGATTCACGAAGTTTTTTTATTCGTATCACAGCATCACCCGGAACATATAACTCTCTGAAAAATTTGCTGGTTCGTTTTTTTTTACTCCGCAGAGAAATCCAAAAAGATCTGGTTTCTGTATTATACTGAATGAAACAGATTAAAACATTTAATTACAGGTCAGATGTAATGCATTAAAATGTTCTGCCTGCATAACACCATATTAACTTACAACTCAATATTATACCAATGAAAATTATATGTCAAGCCCTTGACATATGCGTCTTATTTTAAGTAACAGTCTGGTATCTATTGATAACAAAAGACATTTACTGTATAATGAATGTAATTTATTAACACAGTCTTTACTTGATTTTCCGGTTAGTGGTAATACATTTTGTTCACCAGAAGCCGGAAAATAAAAATTATCTCTTAGGAGGGGTTTTTATGTATTGTCCTAAGTGCGGGCAGGAGGTCGGAGATTATACCAATATTTGTCCGGCTTGTGGTGAGCTTCTTAACAGCAATCCACAACAAGCTGCGCAGCAAGGTCCGGTCTATACGGCTCCAGGACCCGAGCCACCAATGCAAAAGATACCGGACTATAAGGTTCAGTCCATACTGTTAATTGTATTCAGTGTCGTTCTGTGCTGTGTTACATGCCTCACAATAATAGCTTTGCCCTTTGCCATAGCTGCACTCGTAAATTCCAATAAAGTCAGCGCACACATACAGGCAGGCAACTATGATCTTGCCCTTGCCGCATCCAATGACACGAAGAAATGGTGCTGGGTAAGCTTTATTATTCTTATAGCAGCTATAGTAATTGGTATCATAGCATCAATTGCCTTATTGAGCAGCGACTACTACCAGAATCTCCTGGATGAAATCCTGAGCGATTACAATTATTATTATGACTACTATTGATTTGATTATGGATTTAAAGGGGTACATAAAAAAATGGCTTACTTTCTTAAGTAAGCCATTCATCCGTTTTATAATGCTGATAATCACAGGTGTCGTTATTTTTGCGGGGTGCAGTCTGATTTACAAAGTAAATCCTTCGACTACACCCCTTACGCCACCGTGTTCACTGCGCTATCTCACAGGCCTGTACTGCCCGGGATGCGGTATGACCCGCGCTTTGCATGCAGCTTTTCATTTAAGGTTCGCAGAAGCATTTTCATATAACCTTCTGTGGCCTTTAATAGTTATATTTATATCAGTTGTCCTTTACATCTGGGTATTTTTACTTGTCACAGGCAAAAACCCGTTTACACGGTTCGACGAGCTTTTCAAAAACCGCTCGTCAATCCTTTACATCGTTATAGTCCTGTTCTTTGCATTCTGGATTTTAAGGAATATTCCGATATACCCGTTTACATTGCTTGCCCCGTAGCTTCAGCGAAAAAGAGCAGTATAACTATCCCCTGAATAAATCTGCAGGTGTAAACCCTGCAATTGTCACTGCCACAGCATATGCAGCAAGAAGAATAATCATCCAGAGGAGCGATGCCCTGGCCAGATTTCTTCTGTGTACATTCCCCCGTGATGAAAAAGCCCATACTGCCATAAAAATAATGTTTACGACAGGAATTAAGAATGCAAATATTACAAGCATCCATTCGCCGACACTGAGCACTCTCAAATCCCTGTCCGGAACAGTACGCGAATCTTTATCCTGCTTCTCTTCGGGCATATCATATTTCTCCATGTCCGTGTCCTTGTTCTCTTCCTGCCAGTAATCTCCAATCTCAGGCCGGGTATCCGGGTTTTCCTTGTTTTCTGCTTGATTAATGTCCATTTCAACACCCCCAGGTCACAAACTATGATTTCTCATAAAGCGGAATGAGACTTCCGTAATCATGTATTCCGTTATAACCAAGATTTACCCATTTTTTATTGTGTTTATTTAAAAAATCCTTTATTTCATCACTACTGTCCAGCATATCAATATTTCCTGCAAAAGCAATTACATCCCTGCTTATAAAACCTGCGGCACCGCCGATAAAACCATAGCCGAATCCGGGCAGAAGTATTTTTGTCTGAGGGGGAATTTGCAGTACCTCAAACCCTTCCTTTAAAGCTGCTTTCCCGATTGAAGGGTCGTCGGTAATAATGGCGTTTCCGGACACAGGCAATACAGAGCATTTCGAATAACCCTGGTTTACGTGTACCAGCCTGAATTTAAAACGTGAAAGAAGTTCAATAATTACCCGATCGGTGTACTTCAAATTATGGAAGGCTGTATCTCCGACTATTGCAACATTATATGCAATGTCCAGCGGATAATTCCTTTTTAATCCAGTCTCTCCGGTGTATATATCAAACCCGTATTTTTTCAGCTTTTTAAAAACAGCATCGGGTAAATGGGGATGGCATACCAGGATATTGCCGGTGATGTGAATTATCTGCATGTCAACATGCCCTGCCACCGGTTCCTGTAGTTCACAGTAAGGCGGTATTTCAACAAGGCTTATCCCGTATGATATCAGGGCGTCTTTCATGCCTGTTTCCATGCGGGCATCAACCGCCAGCAGGGTAACATCCCACTCAGGCAGCAAAGTTTGTCTTATAAAACCCAATATGAACACCTGCCCGCTTTTTTGCATATTATATTTACAGCCGAAGGTTTCATGGGCCCGGAACCTTCAGGCTTTTAATATAGAGCGCCGCATCCCTTTCCATAAGGGGTGCGGCATTCATTTCCTATAATTTTATATTTTCAAGGATACTTTTTAAATCATCAATCGACTCCAGCGGTATGGCCACGCCTTTCTGACTGGGTTTGTAGGTATCGTCATTTGAGTCGTACCAGAATGTTCTGATATCCACATACTCTCTTCCGTTCTTTGAAACCTGCTTTATTTGTATTTCCTCACGGCTGTTTTTTGTTATTGAACCCAATAATTCTTCCTTATCCCAGAACGAAGCCATGTTATTACTCCTTTTTATTAATTTTGTCAAGTGAATTCATTATATCACAGCAAAACAGTCTGCTGCAACAATCAGTGATCCGGTGTCTGTCCAACGGATAAATCTCTGTGTTTCAATAATCTTCCATATAATGCCCGGAGAATAAATTCCAAATTTTTACAAGTTTTTTTAGAAAAATGTTGCCGGGTATTTTTTTTATAAATGAAGGTTAAAATAAACTCGGGATTCTGTATGTATTGAAAAAACAAAGGCGTCCGGTCAAAATATAAAACAGAATCCCTGCACTCTACGGTAAAAGGAGTTGTCATTTATGAGAACACCTATAGACAGATTGGCAGTTTTACTCTTGATTGTGGGAGCATTTAACTGGCTGACGGTCGGTCTTTTCAGTTATGACTTTGTAGCCGCCTTGTTCGGCGGAACCGGCGCATTAGGCAGCCGAATAGTTTATTCTCTGGTAGGTATTGCAGGGATCTACAGTATCAGTCTTTTATTCAGGGAAGCTCCTGCATCTGAATAATTTACGGCTTCCTCTTCATCTCAGATAAATGGTTCAGGGAGCCAGGCGCATTTGAAAATGCGCCTTTTTTCAAGACTGTTTTACTTATGCATAAGAATTTGAATTTATGGTTTCAAGGTTAATAATCAAATGCGGTGTTTCATCAAAGAAGAACTCAATTTTTTCAACCTGAAGCTCCATAGGCTTCAATGCTTCATTAATATCCTTCTCAATAAGTTTTTCCAATACATCCGCAATTTGTGCTTTTTCCATAACCAGACCCCTTTGTATACCCGGCAATTATTCCATATTCAGTTTTTTTGATTTTATACTATTTCCCGAAAAAGCAAAAGGCCTGCCCCAATCCGGGACAAGCCTGACTACAGGGAAAACTTTATTCTTAAAACACTGCTTTCTGAATTGCATTGTCTTTTTTACTTAACAATAATAAATTCAATCCTCCTGTTTCTGTTACGGCCTTCAACTGTATTATTGTCAGCTATCGGCCTGTATTCGCCGCATCCCGATGCTGTTAATCTTTCAGGTTTAACTCCAAGTTCATTGACCATATACAGAACAACATTGGTTGCCCTTTTCGTGGACAACTCCCAGTTTGTGGGAAACAGCGGCGTGTTAATTGGTACGGTGTCCGTATGACCTTCTATGATAATTTCGTTATCTATTGCCCTTAATGTGTCACCCACCACATTAAGTATATTTCGCCCATCCTCAAGTATTTCAGCGCTTCCGGGCTTAAACAGTATCTGTGCATTAAGCCTTACAAGAAGGAAGTCTTTCTCCTCTATAACCTCCACCAAATCCGATATTCCCAAATTTGCAAAATCCTGTTCCAATTGTTCCTTAACCAGTGCATACTTTTCCTGCCTTATCTTCTCCTGGTCATCCAGGATAATTTCCTCTGCCGTAGCTATATACTTCTCATTATCAACAACTTTTTTACCGGTGTCATCAGGGTTTACAAAATTTACTGTAAGTATTTTTTTTCCCATGTTCTGATGCAAAGTGCTTCCTCCAACGCTTGTTCTGCTGACAAATGAACTTCTTAATGCCTTTGCCAGCTCCTCAAATTTCTGCGCATCAATAACTGACATTGAAAAAAGCAGCACAAAAAAGCAAAGAAGGTTGGTAACCAGATCACTGTATGTTGTCAACCATGCTCCAATATTTTCTGATGAATCTCCTCTTTTTAAACGCCTGTGCATTTCAACACCATCCCGTTAAATACACTGAACAGCAGGATTTACTGCTGGGTCCTGCCCGCATTATTATCGTTTGTGGCAATCAATTTCTCATAATCTTCCCTCTGCTGCGGCGACAGGAATGTCTTAAGCCTGTGTTCCATAATCCTTGGATTTTCACCCGATTGTATTGATAATACTCCTTCTATAATCATTTCCTTTATCCTTATTTCTTCGGTGCTGAGCTCCTGTAATTTTGTCGCTATCGGAACACAAATCCAGTTTGACAGTACGCTTCCGTAAAAAGTTGTAACAAGTGCAAGAGACATTGCCGAACCTATCTTTGAAGGATCATCCAGGGACCTTAACAAGTTTATCAGGCCCAGCATCGTACCTATCATTCCCCATGCGGGAAACTCTGCCGCGAGAGTTTTAAAAAACGCAATACCTTTTCCGTGCCTTATTCCCATATTATCAAGTTCAAGCTGCATTGAGTCCCGGATTATTTCAGGCTCAACCCCGTCTACAACAAGTTCCAGTGCCTTCCGCAGGTAACTGTCCTCTATTTGCTCCTGGTTTGATTCCAGCGCCAGAAGTCCTTCCCGTCTCGCTTTCTGGGACATTTCAACAAGCATCTGAATGATATGATAAGGTGATTGATTTTTCCTTCTTATCAGTTTTGGAAGAGCCCTGAAAACATTCCGGATGTCTTCAAGAGTAAAAGCCAGAATTGTTGAGGCAACACCTCCGCCAAAAGTAACTGCTATGGAGCTTATACTAAAAAATCTTGAAGGGTCTCCCCCGTCATACATTCCCCAGAGTATACATGCAGCTCCGAATAAAATGCCTATCAAGGTAGCAAGATCCATAATCAATTCTCCCATTCCAGATGGTCTTTTGTTCTTTTTTGTTCTTCAAAGTAATAAATCAGCTTCTATATGGATATATCGTAAATTTTTTTTATTAACTTAATAATAACAACACAGATTGCCGGGTGAATGGACAAAGTAAATGCAACCTTTGAAAGACTAAATGCGACCCGGTTGCATTTAGT
>LFSH01000072.1:0-5596 GCA_001513105.1 Clostridiales bacterium DTU070
TACAGGACGGAATGAACATTGAAATCTGAATATTACTCAAGCTACCAAAAGCCAGAAGCACCAGGAGGAGGTTTTTATGAAAGTTGCAATTATCGGGGCGGGTCTTGCCGGGCTGGCATGCGCCCATGAACTTGAACGCCTCGGGATAATACCCGATTTATACGAGAAAAATGGTTATATAGGTGAACCTTTCAATCATTCCACTGCAATGCTGAGAATCATTGATCGCCCTCCCCACGGCGATTACCTGAGATATTTCATGGAGAAGCTGTATCTTGATATAAAACCTCTGGCACCTGTTAAAAGAATGATGCACAATTCACCTGCGAAAAAAAAGATGGTAACGGGGAAAAATTTAGGTTTTCTCTTTCTTCGCTCCAATACCCGGGATTCTGTTAAAAACCAGCTTTGTGAAACTCTTAGTAAAACAAGGGTGTTTCTCAGCAATCTTGCCGATCTGTCAACGCTTAAGAAGAAGTATGATTTCGTGGTTGTTGCAAACGGCAACAACCTGTATACCAAGGAATACGGGCTGTGGCAGACATGGTTCAACGGATATGTAAGGGCTGCCGTGGTTCATGGAAACTTCGACACCTCAAGAATTGATATGTGGATAAACCAGCATTACTGCAGAAACGGCTATGCATATCTCACTCCGTTCAGTGACAAGAAAGCCTCGCTTATCCTTGTTGTATCCGACTGCGATGAAAGGGATATAAACGAATACTGGAATGCCTTTCTGTACTATGAAGACCTTAAATATCCGATTATCGAAGAATTTACACTGTATCACACAAGCGGGTATGTTTATCCTAAAATCATTGACAATGTTATTTTCGCAGGAGCAGCAGGCGGAAGCATTGATCCCTTCTTAGGTTTCGGCCAGTTTAACTCGCTGAGCATGGGTGTATTTGCCGCCCGGACCATCGTACAGGGTCTGGACTATCACAGGCAATGCAGGTACATTACGAAAAAAAACCTTTACCTGCAACAGCTGCGCCAAGGCTTCAACCAGCTTGACAATGAAGGCTACGACAGTCTCATTGCTTCCATTGGTTTCCCCGGAGTAAGAACATTGCTTTATAAAACATCCATCAACTGGATTCCGTTAGGCTCTTCAATAATAAAGCAGATAAACAAAAGACAGTTAAGAATCGGGTAATATCCTCAGCAATAAACCATTGATAACATATACTAATGCAAAGGAAGCAATGTAGGCTATAACCGACCAGGGCAGGACCTTCCACCCGGTTAAAACAATTGTCCGGGTATACAGCGAAACCGTCTCAAGGACCAGCATAGCGATAATGCATCCTGACGTAAACAGGAATACTTTTCCCCTTCCAGGCAGAAAGAAAACATACAGCACAGCTATCAACGGATACAGAAAAACCGATGAAATTACTATATAAACCAGTGAACAAGCCTTGTCAATGTAATAGTACAGGCCGAGTATTTCACCGAATACGATCTCGAAAATCAGGTTGTACAGGCTGTAAGCTATCATCAGGACCGCATGGCGTATCCCGAATTTCTTTTTACGGAACAATGCAAGAAAAAAAGTTAGGAATACGGCTATGGTACCATAAAAAAAGTATTTATCCATCTGCTTTATTCTTTCTCCTTTTCCTTCCTGTCCTTTTTTTTACGGAACTAATTGCAAGCAGCATGCCGGGTATGACCAGTGCCATGGCCACTGAATAAAGAGGAAGTATGTAGTGCATGAAATACAGATCCCTGATATAATCACCCACGCTTGAAACTGCTACGCTGAATGACAGGAAACCAATCGGCAGAATTATGGCTTTATAGTCCCTGAGCCTGAAAAGCTGCGCCATTGCGTATGAACCTGAATACATGAAGATCATAATCTTGGCATAAATACCTGTAATCCAAATGGCCAAAACCAGGACGTCAAGATTCTGGATATATTTGCCTATTGACGAGAATCTGGCAAACTCAAGGGAAGGTATCAGGAAGATCTCGGTTAACGGTCCGAAAACGGCATATATTAGAGTACCCGCCAGTATTCCGGAACTCGTGATAAACAGCCCGGCGAACAAAGCACGGCCTATTTTTTCGGGCCTGTTCACGAACTTGACGATCTGCAGAAGTACCACGGTCTCGCAGAGATAACCAAAAATAACAATACTGCCCCTTAATGGCTGCAGAATGCCTCTGGTCAGAACCGGCCTGAAAAAATTGAAATCATATTCATTAACGTTCAGAAGAATCAGAAACATTAAAATACCCATTCCTGCCGGAAGAAGCAAATCATTTACTCTTGCGATAACCTCGATATCGCTGTAAACCCCATACAGCGCCACAATAATGGATAATGTCACAATAACCCACAAAGGAGTCAGAGGCAGGAATGTAATATCCAGCACTATAGAAATGGCCATCGTGGCCCCAATCCCAACAAAAAGAAAATAGAAGGCATATAAAAAACCTATTATCCGTCCTATAAAGTCACCTGTAATCCCGGTGCACATTTCAACAAGGTTTTTTCCGCGATGTTGTCTGGATAATGCAATAAAAATAGCCAGGACAGGTATCATAAAAACCGATGACACTATAGGCGAAATCCATGAATCCCGCTTTGCATCCTGGGCTACAAAGGACGGCAGAAATATATCCGCGGTTGAAATAACCAGGGTTATGAACAAAAAAGTAAACTGAAGTGGGGAAATTTGGACTTTTTCCTTTGACAATCCGCTTCCTCCCGTACATAATAAAATATAAGGCAATACCGTAATAAAACTAAAAACTTTATGGCAATAATATATACAGTCGTTTTTATTATGGGAATTTCAGGCAGGATTAATACATAAAATCACGGTAAAATTTCAGATTAACAGTACCAGATGCGGAAATTGCCGAATAAATAATCATAAACTGTATACTTTGCCTGCCATTAATTGTATAATTATAATATACGCCAGGCAGGCGTCTGAATTTTGCCGGCATGTTACGGTTTAGCTGTGATAAGGTTTTGCGAATTAATAAAAACATGGTCCGGAGGTCATATGTATAAAAAGCTGACATGGTTTTTTATAATTATCTGCATATGTATTGTACCTGAAAAAAGTGCTTCCCTTCCCACAGAGCCTTCCGTGGAAGCAGCGTCCGCACTGCTTATTGAGCTCAGGCGCGGTCAGGTACTGTATTCAAAGAATCCGGATGAACCATTACATATTGCAGCAGCTTCAAAGCTGATGACTGCTTATATAGCAATCGAGAAACTTGACCTTAACTCTATGGTCACCGCAAGCAAGGAAGCAGTCGATGCAGAAGGCGCAATGCTGGAGCTTTCAGTCGGCGAAAAATACACTGCTGAAAGCCTTATTTACGCTTCCATGCTCAGTAATGCCAATGATGCAACCATTGCCCTTGCAGAGGCGGTAGGCGGCACTGTTGAAGGGTTTGTCAAGCTGATGAACGACTATGCCGTAAGCCTGAACATGACGAACACCGTCTTTACAAATCCTACGGGCGCTTATGACGAAAACCAGCATACCACTGCTTCGGATTTGGCAAAACTCATAAGGCACGCCCTTACCACCAACCCAAGTTTTGACAGGGTGTTTTCATCACAGGCAAAACCCTGGTTTGACGAAGAAAAGACAATTGTACTGACAAACCTTAACGACATGTTCTGGAGCTATGACGGTGTGGACGGCGGAAAGGTTGATTTCAACGATCCGAAATACCAGACGGTAATCACATCTGTAACCCGCAACCAGCAACGGCTTGTCTGCCTGCTGCTGGACTCTCCTGCCGAAAGCATGTATACCGACAGCATGAAACTTTTTGATCACGGGTTCAATAATTTCAGGAGAGGCCCCCTCGTTTATAAGGGGCAGCCCCTCGACAATGTCACCGTGGAAGGGCACGACATAACCCTTATTGCGGGCAATGACGTATATTACACCTATCCCGTCGGTGATAACTATATCCAGGAGATTCATTACGACCTGATTGAATCGAATATGAATCTTCCGCTTTACAAGAATACACTCATGGGGAATGTCAAGTTCACCCTCACCGACGGCACGGTCATAACCGTTGATCTTTTCCCCGACAGGGAGATTCTTCCCGAGCTGACCAGGTTTCAGAAAATTGTAAAGCGCCTGATGGAATACCCTGAAATCTTTTACATTATACTGGGTCTTGCCGCGATCGAAATACTGCTGATTCTTTCAAAGCTGTTCAGGTTTATATATGTCAGGGCAGCTGCCCATAAAGGAAAAAGGAGGTAGAGGATTTTACTTCCTCGCCCTCCATGTCAGATAAGCACTTATAAACTCGTCTATTTCCCCGTTCATAACTTTATCAACATTACCTTCTTCATAGCCGGTCCTGTGATCCTTAACCAACGTGTAGGGGCAGAAAACGTAGGAACGGATTTGGCTTCCCCAGGCAATGTCCATCTGTTCACCCTTAAGCTCATTGATTTTCTGCTGCTTTTCCTGCTCCTTCAGTTCCAGGAGTTTCGCATACAGCATCTTCATCGCGGTATCCCTGTTCTGATGCTGTGACCTTTCGCTCTGGCACGAAACAACAATGCCTGTAGGAATGTGCGTAATCCTTACCGCCGAGGAGGTTTTGTTTACATGCTGACCTCCGGCTCCGCTGGCTCTGAACACATCCATTTTTATATCATCGGGATCAATGTTTATTTCAACCGAATCATCCATAACAGGCATTACTTCCATTGAGGCAAATGAGGTATGCCGTCTTCCCGACGCATCAAACGGGGATATTCTGACCAGGCGGTGCACGCCTTTTTCACATTTCAGGAAACCATAGGCGTTTTCACCCGTTACTTCAACAGTAACGCTTTTTATTCCTGCTTCCTCACCTTCAAGCAGGTCCAGTATACGGGTCTGGTAATTATTGTTTTCAGCCCACCGGGTATACATGCGAAGCAGCATCTGTACCCAGTCCATTGCTTCGGTACCCCCGGCTCCGGCATGAAGGGTGAAAATTGCATCATTTCTGTCATACTCGCCTTTAAGAAGGGTTTCAAGCCTTAACTTTTCAAACCTCGTTCTTACATCCCTGAATCCGTTGTTAACTTCGTCAATTACACTTTCGTCCTTTTCTTCAAGTGCAAGATCGATAAGGGTCAAAAGATCTTCACAGTCACTTTTCAGTCTATTGAATCCGTTCAGTTTATCCCTGAGGTTCTTGCTTCTCTGCAGGATCTTCTGCGAGTTCTCCAAATCATCCCAAAACCCGGGCTCCTGTGCTTTCTGATCAAGCTCCTCCAGTTCCTTTTCTATTGAAGGAACGTCAAAGAGAATCCCTCAAATCAATTATGTCCTGAAGCTGTTCTGCTATCTGCGGCTTTAACTGTTCCAGCAAGATCAGGCTCATACAATCATTCCCTTCTATCATAAATCTGCATGCATGTTCTATTATAACATCAGAACGGCAAATGTAAATGTTTATTACCAAGTTTCCTTGCATTGCATGATCTCTTTACCTATTCAACCTATTCAGCTACCGCCAAGTGTTTGGAGATATCGTGCAATGCGAAGAACTTTCAGCGAAGTGCAGCTTAGAGATGGGCAGTCCGAGCGAGGACAAG
>LFSH01000072.1:5645-70988 GCA_001513105.1 Clostridiales bacterium DTU070
CAACTGTTTGAGCAAAAATGCTTCATACTAAACTCTTTTTATAAGCATTTTTGCGAGTTTTGGCTTGCCCGAGCTGAACTGCCCAGCTCTTGCAAACGCAGCGACTGTTTCAGAGCATTCGCACGATATCTTTACTTATTCAGCTACCGCCAAGTGTTTGGAGATATCGTAAAAAGCAATGCATTTGTAAGAGCTTTGTGATATTTACACCTTTTTAGTTCCCGGCTTTATTATTGCAAACCAGATATAGGCAGCGGTAACAAGTGTAAGCTGGCCAGATATCAGGAAAATCAGCTGAAACTGTGTTATGGACAGGCCCAGGAAAATGCCGTTGTAATCCGACATCCTTCCAACCATATCGGAAGCAAGCATTGACGAAATAAAACCTATAAGCCCGCTTAATGCGGCATTGAAACCCAGGTATACAGTCCGCCCGTCTTCGGGGGTGTATTCATACGGTATATTGTACAGGGATATTCCAATTCCCGCCCAGGAAATTCCCCCCAAAATATGACCGAGCATAACAATAATATACTCCAAAATTGTTCCGTCAGCGGCGAAAAACCAGATTGTATGCGTAATCCCAAGCAATCCGATTGAAATCATCGCAGTGTATGTAAAGGATTTTTTATCCGCTATCCTGCCCCATATGCTTACGGCCAGAACATAGCAAAGCGAGTTCACAAGTCCTGCAATTGTAATGAAGGTATAGCTGAGTTTCAGTTTTGAAACCATAAAAACCGAAAAAAACGGGCTGGAAAAATTCACCGACAATCCCCATAAAAAAAACAGAATTATAATTTTTCTGAATCTGCTTTCCTTCAAAGGCATTATAAATAATTCCTTAAGGCTGATCCTGCTCCTGGTCCGCGGCTGCGGCGGTTCCTTCATCCCAAGGTACGACGCAAGGTTCATCAGCATCCCGAAAAATACAATGACAAACATCAGGATATAGCCTTCATAGGTTTTGCCCTGAAGCTCAAAATTGTCAAGAATCCCGCCCAGTACTACGTTTACAACGCTTGAAATAAATATAAGGTATTTTTCCCTGAGACTGAAAAAACTTCCCCGCATTTTCTGCGGTACAAGGCTTATGAATATGGTAGTGGTGGCCGGAGCAACCATATTCACCATAAGATTTGACAGTAAGTACAGCCCGCCTGCAATATACAGCCGGAATGTCACTGATACCGGAAAAACGGGTACAAATACAAGCAATACCAGCAATATCCTGTGAAGAGCATTGAAAGTTGTCACAATGGGCTTTCTGCGATTAAGTTTTTCAAGAAGTATAGGAGAAAAAAATTGTATAATACTTGCTAAAACCGGAATTGCGGCTATTTGCCCGCAAAGCTCGTCATCGGCTCCAAGAAACTTCAGAAAACCTGTCAAAAATGCACCTGTGGTCAGCCCAAAAACTATCCTGCCAGATATACCTTCAAGTATAACCATTAAGCGGCTTTTCTCGTAGTCTTTCTCTGACAGCGTGTAATTAATATCCGCGGTATTGTTTCTATACTGCTTGTCCATGATTAGTTCCTGTTATGCATCCTTTAACAATTAATCAGTTGCATGGTTAATTTTTATCGCTCGGCCGTGGAATTTATAATTTTATATCATAAAACAGAACCTGGCAAGAGCAAAAGTGACTATAACTTTTCAAACCTCTCAACATTGAGTACAAAAACCGTTGCACCCCCAACAGTAACCTCAACCGGGAAGGCCATGCTCATAACACTCGCACCGCTGGACATATCGAGATTGGGCATTGCTTTCTTCCTTGTCTTGCATTTTCTCTTGATAATATCTATAACTTCAGGTATTTTTTCCTCATCTGCGCCTACCATTATTGTGGTGTTGCCTGATCTTAAAAAGCCGCCGGTTGAGCAGAGTTTCGTAACCCCAAAGCCTTCCTTTCCCAGTTCGCTGATAACCGAATTACTGTCCTCGTCGCTTATGATGGCTAAAATTAATTTCACCAATACTTCCTCCCTTCTTTGAAATAAACCTTTGAAAGCGCGTAATTACGCAAATGAAAATAAAACTCATTTATATTTTATTATATTTTCGCTTATAATGGAATAGAAGAAAAATTAATGAAACTGAAAATCTTGAAATTATAAATAATACTGCTATAATAAATATATCTCAGTTTCTGACGCTCTGATAATGCTGGTGTGGCGCAGCGGTAGCGCAATTGATTCGTAATCAATAGGCCAGGGGTTCGAATCCCCTCACCAGCTCCATTTTAATCAATAATGCCGTTGCTTTTAACTGCAGGCATTTGGAATTACTAAGCGGGGTTTTTATAAACCCCTGTTTTAATAAAAATATTGAATGTCAGGAGAATCTGTATGTCCGTTGTTCGAACCCGTTATGCTCCAAGCCCTACAGGTTATATCCATATAGGGAATTTGCGATCCGCACTGTATGAGTATCTCATTGCCCGTGTCAACGGCGGCAAGTTTATTCTGCGTATAGAAGATACCGACCAGGAACGCCTTGTTGAAGATGCGGTGGATGTTATATACCGCACTTTAAAGATATGCGGGCTGAAGCACGATGAAGGCCCGGATATAGGCGGCCCCTATGGTCCATACATTCAAAGCCTGCGTAAGGACCTGTACCTTCCCTATGCAGAGGAGCTTGTAAGAAAAGGTCACGCATATTATTGTTTCTGCTCAAAGGAAAGGCTGGAAGCCCTTCAGAATCAGTACAAGGAAAGGGGCGAGGTTTTCCGGTACGACCGTCACTGCCTTGGATTGCCCGAGGAAGAGGTAAGAAGAAGACTTGAAGCAGGCGAGCCTTACGTAATACGCCAGAAAATGCCGACAGAAGGCACCACAACATTCCATGACGTGGTCTATGGTGAAATAAGCGTTGAAAACAGCGAGCTGGAGGACCAGATACTTATTAAGTCCGATGGCTATCCGACCTATAATTTTGCCAATGTCATAGATGATCACCTGATGAAGATAACACATGTGGTGAGGGGTTCGGAGTATTTGTCATCCACGCCTAAGTATAATCTTCTTTACGAGGCTTTCGGGTGGGAAATACCTACTTACGTGCATCTGCCGCTGATTGTAAAGCCTGACGGTTCAAAAATTTCAAAACGCAAAGGCGACGCCACCTTTGAGGACCTTTTGGCAGAAGGCTATCTCGTGGAAGCCATTATAAACTACCTCGCCCTTCTTGGGTGGTCGCCCGACAGCAACCAGGAGATTTTCAGCCTCAGTGAGCTTGAGAAAATATTCTCGATCGAGCGGATCAGCAAATCTCCTTCGGTTTTTGATATGGCGAAGCTGCGCTGGTTTAACGGTGAATACATTCGTGCCATGTCTGTTGAGGATTTCCATGAAATTGCACTGCCCTGGATTAAAAAGAGCCTTGAAAAGGACCTGCCCACCCTTCCTATTGCACGGATGATCCAGCCGCGTACCGAGGTCCTGTCAGAAATACCCGGAAAACTTGGCTTTTTCAATCGCCTCGAGGATTATGACCTGGAAATATACACCCATAAAAAGATGAAAACAGATCCGGAGGTTTCGCTGAGAAGCCTGAAAGCTGCAGTCCCGGTCCTGGAAAGTCTTCCTGAATGGAATGAAAAGAGTATTTATGATGCGCTGATGGCACTTGTTGAAGAACTTCAGATTAAAAGCGGGCAGATGTTCTGGCCTGTAAGAATAGCTGTTTCAGGTCAGCTTGTGACTCCGGGCGGCGCTGTTGAAATAGCCGAGGTCCTCGGCAGGAAGGAAACACTGAGACGAATCAATATCGGTATTGAAAGGCTGTCTGCGGTGGTATAAGCCGCACAAAAGCGAAAAACAAAAACAATTAAAACAAAAAACTCTTGTTCTCGAACAAGAGTTTTTTATTTCTGTATTCAGATGACCCCAAGGGGATTCGAACCCCTGTTACCGCCGTGAGAGGGCGGCGTCTTAACCGCTTGACCATGGGGCCGTCATATCGGGATATTTTCATTTTACTGCTGTTTTTAATTCAAGTCAATATTCTTCGTAAATAAGTTATAATTCCAGGATTTCACCGGTGGAAAACAGGTATATATATCTTTCCTTCACCCTTTTACCCGTTAAAACTGAGAGGGTCTGCGCATAATACTCTATCTGGACCCTGTATCTTTCAATGATTATATTGCTGTCGCCAAAAGGTACGTAATCTGTTTTATAGTCAACCAGGACCAGGCCGTCCTGTTCTTCAAAATAGCAGTCAATAACACCCTGGAGCAGTATGGTTTCATTCCGGTACTTCTCTTCAATCATTTCAGGATACAGTTCATGGCAGGGTATTTCAATATTGAACGGTATCTCTCTGTGAACATTGCCTGATGCAAGCATCCTCCTGCCAAGCCCGGAGCTGAGGAAAAGGGCTATCTTTTCCGCACTCACCGTTTCTGCCTGCTCCTTCGTCAGCAAATCATTTCTGACCATTTCTTCAATCTGCCCTTTAATATCGGTATTATCAAAATTTAGGTGCTGCATAACAAAATGAAGGACCGTTCCCTTCTCAGCAGGGCTTAACCCCTTTCGTTTTTCAAGGAACAGGGGTTTCTTTACCAGCGCGGGTATATGGACGGGAATACGCCCGGTCACTTCGGTCAGTTCTGCTTCAAATCTTCTCTTTAACTCGGTTACCGTTACCTTTGCAGGAACCATGCCCAGCTTTAAATACGGGTATTCCCAGTTAAGCCGTCTGTCTGTTTCATCTTTGAATCCGGTGTATTCCGTCTTCCCGGTTAAACTGTCAAGCCAGTCAATAAAGCGGTTTTCGGTATCTTTGGATACTGAACCCGGATTCAGCATATCCCCCTTGTTCCATACCCGTATCAGCCATTTGCCCCGGTTTTCATCCTTATCATTCCCGGATGCGTATACATAGGCCGCATTCGCTGCCTCCTTCGGTAGTCCGGGATTATGCTTTACCAGGGATGCACCGATCCAGTCGGCATAGCTTGTGCATTTCAACACGCTGCTGCCGTCTATCCTGTTTCCCGGGCCATACGAGTTTTCAGCCCATTTTGCCAGGGCGTTTCCGATATTTTTCACCGCTCCGGTTATAATGAGCTTTTCACGGGCCCTTGTCATTGCTACATAAAGCACCCTCATTTCCTCAGACAGGTTTTCCCTTCTTATTCTCTCGCTGATTGCAGTTTTGGCCGCAGAAGGACGTGAAAGGCGAAGCCGCAAATCCACAACTTCAGGACCCAGCCCTAACTCCTGGTGTATAAGCACATCCCCGCGCGTATCCATCAGGTTGAACTGCTTTCCGCAGCCCGCGAGGATAACAACAGGAAACTCCAGGCCCTTGCTCTTGTGGATGCTCATAATACGGACCACATTGTCATTCTCGCCTAAAATTTTGGCGCTTCCCATATCACCCCTGCTGCTTTTTATCCTGTCGATGAAATTAATAAAATTAAACAGCCCTTTATAGCTCGTTTCCTCAAACTGCCTTGCCCTGTCATACAGGATTCTCAGGTTGGCCTGGCGCTGCTCTCCCTGGGGCATTGCACCGACCATATTGTAATACCCGGTATCATCATAAAGATGCCAGATCAGTTGTTCTGTCGGCATATGCCGGGCTTTTTCCCTCCACTGTGAAAGTTTTTCAATGAACAAAGCTGCTTTTCCTGCGGCGGATTTGTCAGCTTCGGTTCCGTCGTTAACAGGATGCCTTCCTGCCAGGTTTTTCAGCGCGTCATATATTGATGCTCTCCTGTCTGCTATGCGCACTGCGGCAAGTTCAGTCGTTGTAAATGAAAAAACAGGCGAACGCAGTACCGAAAGCAGCGGGATGTCCTGCAGGGGATTGTCGATGATCTGCAATAACGACAGCATTACCTGGATCTCGGTTGTTTTGAAAAAACCAGTTCCCGTATCGGCAAAAGCGGGTATTCCTTTTGCCGCAAGTTCGTCGATAATTACATCCGACCAGCTTTTAGTAGCGCGAAGAAGGATTACAATGTCCCTGTACTCGGCTTTCCGGTATGCATTTCTGCTTTTGTCGAATATGTAAAAATACCTTCCGTCGCTGTCCTGGCCTGTTAACTCAAGAATCTTTCCGGCAATCAGCCTCGCCTCGGCCTGGATGTTGTCAATTATCTCTTCGGCTTCAGCCTCGTCTGTGTCTTCGTATGTATTATCTTCACCGGTATCGGTATCTCCCCCGCCTTTTTCGTCACCCGTCTCTATCAAATGGAATTCAACACAGCCTCCCGTCCTGGCGTCCTCTGCATCGCATTCCCTGAAACCGGCACCCGCGTTAAGGGCTTCTTCCGCGGTATAGTCGAGTTCACCGGCATCAACGGATATTATCGTGCCGAACACGAAATTTACAGCGTCAATGATTTCCCTGCGGCTGCGGAAGTTCCTGTACAGAAGGATTTTTCGGTTCCTTTCGCCTTCTTCGGTTCGGTACGTATTGTATTTGTCGAGAAACAGTTCGGGACTTGCCTGGCGGAAACGGTAAATGGACTGTTTTACGTCCCCTACCATGAATACATTCGGTCTGTCGGTGTCATAGCGCGAGACCATATGCAGGATTATTTCCTGTACGAGGTTACTGTCCTGGTACTCGTCCACCATTACCTCGTCAAAGTATTTCCTGTATTCCAGTGCCGCTTCAGAAGGCACAATACCCTTTTCAGTGGTCCGTGCAAGTATCTTAAGGCACAGATGTTCAAGGTCGTTAAAATCGATAACAGTCCTGTTTTTCTTTTTTTCGTTATAACGTTTCGTAAACTCGTCAACAAGCATGCCGATACAACGCATTACAGGATAAGCCTTATGAAAATCGCTGATGATATTGCAGGATTTATCAGTTATGAGTTTTTCCCTTATTTTTTCAACTATAACCTTCTTAACGGCATCCCGAATATCCTTAACTGTTTTCTGCAGCTTTTCGTCGGCATTCTTTCCGGCTCTCGGAAGCCTTGGAAATGAAAATCCGCTGAGAAACTCATACAAGTCATCCCAGGATGTGCCTGGTTCTTTATGTTTCCCTGTTTCTGAAACCATATCCAGAAGCCTCTGAACATTTGCAAGATCCTCCTCAAACACGGGTATGTACCGTTCAAGGCCTTCAGCGCTGCAAAGCAGACTTATGGCTCTCTGCAGCATGTTTTTCGCATTATCAAGCTCCATCCTGCATGATTTCAGGATCTCCCTGCCCCATATGGTTTCGGCGAAATCGGCATCATCGCTTATTTTCATTGCTTCAATTTTCTCTTCAAGCCATTTCTCCGGCCACGGGCTGCTTTGTATGAAGCTGTATACACTCAGAACCATATCATGTATTTTCTGTTCGTTCAGATTTCCGCCGTACCAGTCAAGGAGTTCAAGAAAGTCCTTGTTTTCCTGCTCATACTGTTCATTTATAACCTCGTTCATCGTCTCAATCCGCATAAGGGCGCTTTCGGTCTCGTCGGCAATCCTGAAGCCCGGATCAATTTCAACAGACTCTATATGTCTTGTAATAACCTCTTTGCAGAATGAATGGATGGTCATTATATTTGCCCTTGCAAGAAGGCTTAACTGCCGCCTCAGGTTTTCCGATGCCGGGTTTTTTTCCAGTTCCCTTGAAATGGCCTCTCCAATTCGTTCGCGCATCTCCGACGCAGCGGCGTTTGTGAAAGTTACTATAAGCATCCTGTCCACATCAACGGGATTTCTTTTATCGGTTATTTTTTGAATTATTCTTTCAACCAGTACAGCGGTCTTGCCGGCACCTGCCGCAGCAGCAACAAGCAGGTTGCAGCCGCGGGCATATATTGCTTCCATCTGCTCCCTGGTCCACTTCGGTCCGGCAGATACTGCCCGGGTTTCGCCGCCGTTATTGTTCATAATCCCATTTTCATTTTGCATACCCATACCCGGTTTTCTTACATCCGACATAAACTTCACTGCCTTTTCATCAGTCTCCATATTTCTTCCCTGCTTTTCTCATGCAGAAGCCGGTATTTGTTTTCCTCGAAGGCCGTATCAAACTGGCATACCGGAAGGTAGGCACAGTATTTGCATGCGGTATCGCGCCGGCTCTTTGTCGGCCTGATATGAACTGAACCCTTTAAAATTTCCGAGCTCAATTCCTTTAACAGTTTGCGTACGTAACCCTTAAGAATATTAAACTGTTCCATTGTTGCAACGGAGGAGTTTTTCCCCAGTGTACCGCCCTTGTTAACCGAAGCGGGTATTATTAAGGACGTGCCGTCAATTGCATGATCCATTTCCCTGATAAGTTTTACATCAGCCAAAAGCAGCCCTTTCATACGAAGGTGTTTCATAACGGCCTTCTCAACCTCTTCCTCGGATGTAACTCCCCTTATCTTCAAAATGGGATCGTCTATTTTGAAATAAAGCATGCCGGCCGGAAACACTGGTTTACCGGTGTTTTTCGAAAGGTATTCCCATATCGCGTCAAGGTACGTAATCAGCTGAACCTGGAGCCCGTAATAAACATTTTCAAGTTTAAAATCCTTTGCGCCCGACTTGTAGTCAATAATCCGAAGGTATCTGCCGTCGTCCGAATCCATGGCGTCAATACGGTCTATGCGCCCATACAGAAACACTTTTTCCCCATTATCAAGCTCAATGACAATGGGCGGGTATTTCTCGTTATTTCCAAACCCTGCCTCATAGTCCACAGGTTCGAAGCTGCCCCTCCGGATGTGCCCGGCAATAAGCCATACAGCCCTTGCTGCAACCCGTTTTAAACGGTTTGCCAGCGCAACCATTCTTTTTGACGATGAAAAGCCTGACCTGCCCATCCCTTCAAGCATTTCATCTATTATCTCCGACACCTTTTCTTCGCACCATTCCCTGTCAATCGTACGCCATGTCCGCTCATTACTGCTGTCCACCGCCATTGAAAACCGCTCCACGGCCATATGAAGGAATGTTCCTGCATCCGGTGGGCTGAACTCAAAGATTTTCCTTTCCCTTGCCCCGAGCCCGTACTGCACAAAGAAAGAAAAGGGGCACGCACTGTACCGTTCAAACTTTGAAACACTCGTCAGAAAGGATTCTCCGTACAGCTTCTTAACCTTGTCCCCGTCTATCGGCTGCGCAATATTTTTATACCTGAACGCTTCACGAACCCTGTCCAGTTCTTCCTTCCAGTCATTATTATTAAAAAACCACAGTGCAACATCCTGCCAGACGGGAAGTATCTCCATGCCATCGGCTTTCCGGCGCAAAACCGTGATAAGCTGCCTGAAAGCAGCCCGCCTCGATGTTATCCCGTCCAGTACCTCCTCATTTGACCGGGGCGGCAGAATATTGCTGTATTGCCTGCATTTCGGGAACATCTTCCTTATCTGCGATATAATAATCGAAGGCCTTAAAGTTCTGCCTTCCTGGTCGGCTATCGGCCAGCTTATACGCAAATAATCCGACGGGGTTGTAAGGCTTCTGTATACCAGGAAATTCTCGTCAAACACCTTGTCCCTGGTGGTTTTGGCAAGTTCCATCCCCAGACTGTTTAGTTTAATCCTTTCATCATCGGCCAGGATTCCTTCTTCGCCGCCCTTTGACGGAAAAACACCGTCATTCGTGCCAAGTATGTACAATGCCTTTACGGCATGGCTTTTTGATCTTTCCACGCTCCCTACGAGGACCTGGTCAACAGAGGCAGGAATCAGTCCTGTTTCATACTCTGAAAAACCAATTCTAAGAATATTTTTAAAGCGTTCAATTCCGAAGGTTTCATCCGCCATTACTTCAACTGCCTGATCCATCAGCCCGATAACCATGTTCCAGACCTGGGAGTATTCATTTGCAAGAACCAGTTCTCCGCTGCTGCGGAAGGTTTCAATGAGTTCCTCCAGCTGTTCCGGGACTTTCAGGTAACACAGGAAATCAAACAGTGCCGAACAGAACTCCTCCGCCGTTCTGCGGCCCCTGGTCCTGTACCTGAATTTCATAAGGGGTTCAACTATTTCCCTGCGTATTCTGTTTATTTCTTCAAGGTAATAAGGGCTGTATCCGATGCTTCGGTCATCAGCAAAGAGCCCGGGAATCATGTCCCAGTCTTCATCACTTGTCCACTTGCTGCCGCGTATTCCGCATGCCAGTACGTAATTCTCCAGCCTGTCAATCCTTTCCTGGTCTATTCCTGTCAAACCCGACTTAAGATAGCGAAAAACCGATTCATAGGACCAGTTGTCGGTGAAAATTTCAAGCATCGATAAAATAAGTCTCACAAGGGGATGGTCCGAAATATCCCGTTTCCTGTCCAGGAAACAAGGGATGCCATAGTCATTGAACACTGCTTCAATCAGTTTTTGGTAATCATCCAGGTTCCTGGTGACCACTGCTATATCACGAAACCTGTACCCTCTCTCGCGGCACAGCCTAAGAATATCCTTTGCGGTATCCTCAATCTCCGAGAAAATGTTGACCGACGAAAAAAGCGTAATGCTGCGGGTTTCATGCGGATAAACCCTGAACGGGCGTGCGTTTAAACTGTTTTCAAGGTGTGAAAGCTCAGGATTGTCCCTGAACCGGTATAACGGTTCAGGATCCAGGAAAACAGGAGTCTCTGCGGGTATATTGTTTTTTTCGGCAAGTTTCATAACCTTTCGGTATACCCTTTTTGCCGGTGCGAATATATCCAGTTCCGATGACCCGTTATTCAAACTATCGCATGTAAGGGTTATCGTAACCCTTTTTGCCTGTGTCAGCAAAACCTCGATTATCCTGTATTCCTGCGGTGTAAAATCGGTAAAGCCGTCAATCCATACTTCAGAGCCGACAAACTGTCCGGAGTGCTTCATTTTTTCAGAAGCCACCGTAAGATCGTCATCAACATCCCTGTACCGTTCCTTCAGTGTTTTTTCAAAAACCTCGAAAATATTCTTAAGTTCAATCATTTTATCCTTTAACGGTGTTTCGTCTTCAATCTTATTATAAACTTCCTCAAGTTTTTCAACGGTTACATTATAGTGCTTGAATTCCTTTATCAGATCGGACAGCATGCCGACAAAGCCCGGTTTCTCCGCCGAGTTCCTGAAATACCTGAAACTTTTGTCCATCCTGTCAAGTATCCGGTACAAGATCATGCTTTTCCCGGCAGGATGAATATGCGGGTATGTAATACCTCCCACCTCATTGAATACCTTGTAAGCAAGCCGGCGGAAGCTCAGCACTTCATTTTTCAGGATACCGCCCGACATCAGCATATGAATCAAATCTCTTTCGGCCTGGAAGGTATACTGTTCGGGAACCAGCAGGTACAAGGGACTGGTATCCCGGCTTTCTATCCTAATTTTCATCTCTTCAAGGCAGAAATGTGTTTTTCCGCATCCGGCCCTGCCATATACGAAACGCAGACTCATAAGATATCTTCCTTCAATTGGTTGTATGGTGAATATTTTAGTTTCGATATGCCTATTTCATAAATCTTTTTATTGTATTCAGCTTGTCTCCAAAAGGCGGATACCTGAGCTCTATGTCAATTAAGAATGATTTTTTCATAATGCTTTTTTTATGGGTAAAGGTGTCAAAACTCCATTTCCCGTGATAACCGCCCATCCCGCTTTCCCCGACACCGCCGAACGGCATTTCGGACGTTGCAACATGAACCACCGTATCATTAATGCACCCGCCCCCGAAGGATACCCTTTCCACGATTCTCCGTTCCAGTTCCTTGCTGCGTGTAAAAAGGTACATGGCCAACGGTTTCGGCCTGCTGTTTATATATGCAATGACTTCCTCTATATTCTCGTAGCCGATAACGGGAAGAACCGGCCCGAAGATTTCTTCCTGCATGACAGGTGAATCAAGGCCTACATTATCCAGTATCGTGGGCGATATCTGCAGCGTTTCCTCGTTAAAATCCCCGCCGGCAACGATGTCACCGCTGTCCATGAGTGCTTTAAGCCTGTTGAAATGCTTTTCATTTACAATTCGCGGGTATTCCGGGTTTCTGCATGGTGTTTCGCCGTAGAATTCCTTTATGCATTTTTTCATCGCGCCAATAAGCTCATCCTTTATATCCTTATGCGCAAAACAGTAGTCGGGCGCAACGCAGGTCTGGCCGCTGTTTATCGTTTTCCCCCAGATAATTCTTTTTGCCGATAATTCTATATTCGTATCCCTGTCCACAATGCACGGGCTTTTTCCTCCCAGCTCCAGCGTAACGGGCGTCAAATGCCTTGAGGCTGCCTCCATGACCGTTTTCCCGACAGCAACACTTCCTGTGAAAAAAATATAGTCAAATTTCTGGTTAAGCAGTTCATTGTTGGCCTCTCGGCCTCCTTCAACCACACTGATATATCTCTCGTCGAAACATTCTCCGATTATTTTCGCAACAACCGACGATGTATGAGGGGAGTACGCCGATGGTTTTACTACAGCGCAGTTCCCTCCGGCAATCGAACCAATCAGCGGAGCTATTGACAGCTGAAAGGGATAATTCCACGGCGACATTATAAGAACCACTCCATAGGGTTCTGACACGATATAAGAAGCTGATTTGAACTGTGTAAGCGGCGTTCTGGCTCTTTTAGGTTTCACCCATCGCGGAAGTTTTCTTATCATCTCATTCAGTTCTGTATAAACAAAACCAATCTCTGTTGCATACGCTTCAAATCCGGGCTTGTTCAGGTCCTTTACAAGGGCCTCGAAGATCTCAACTTCATGCTTTCTGATACCTTCTTTAAGGGCTCTTAGGGCTTTAAGCCTGAATTCCGGGTTCAGCGTTTCGCCTTTATAAAAATAGTCCCTTTGTTTGTTTATAAGACTTTTTATGTCTGTCATGGTTCAGCTCCTCTTTTAATTTGTTTATATATCTATGATACCACATCCCGGAAGATACCGCACCTGGTTGATTTCCTGAACACCCTGCCAGTCCGCGGAGAAGCCGTGCTGCTTCACTGAATGGAAACAACAATGCCGGACCGCTTCTTCCGAAGCTGATCCGGCATTCATCAAAAATGCTCATATCATTATTGTTATCTGAACCTGTTTCTCTTTAAGAAAATCGGGATATCGAGGCCGTCGTCCTCTTCTTCCTGTTGCTGCGGGGGTTGTGCGGTATTCTTTACTGCCGAACTTGCTTCACCGGCATTAAACAATTTGTTCGGCTTTTTCAGTTCAGGTGTTTTATCAAAACCGGTAGCTATAACGGTGATTATTATTTCATCCTTGAGATTCTCATCTATAACAGCACCAAATATAATGGTTGCTTCTGGGTCTGCCGAGTTCTGGATCAGTTCTGCAGCAGTGTTGACTTCCTGCAGGCCGAGGTCAGGTCCGCCGGTAATATTAAGCAATACGCCCTTTGCACCTTCAATGGATGTTTCAAGGAGAGGACTTGAAATAGCCTGTTTCGCTGCGTCTTCAGCTTTGTTTTCACCTGTTCCTTTTCCAATACCCATATGAGCAAGCCCGGTTTCGAGCATGATTGTCTTCACATCGGCAAAGTCGAGGTTGATCAAACCGGGAACGGCAATTAAATCCGATATGCCCTGGACGCCCTGGCGGAGAACATCATCAGCAATTCTGAATGCATCAAGCATCGATGTCCTTTTATCTGCTATATGTAAAAGCCTGTCGTTGGGAATGGTAACAAGCGTATCAACCACAGCCCTCAAATTCTCAATGCCGCGTTCTGCCTGCTGCATTCTTTTCCTGCCTTCAAACATGAACGGTTTTGTAACAACACCGACAGTGAGAATTCCCATTTCCTTTGCTATCTGGGCAATTACAGGGGCTCCTCCGGTACCTGTACCGCCCCCCATTCCTGCTGTAACAAACACCATATCGGCATCCTTGATTGCCATGGCTATTTCATCGCGGCTTTCATTTGCCGCCTTTTCTCCAATCTCTGGGTTTGCACCTGCTCCAAGTCCTTTTGTGAGCTTGTCCCCTATCTGGATTTTGGTGTTGGCCTTAGACAGGAACAATGCCTGTTTGTCGGTATTAACAGCAATAAAGTCAACACCCCTGAGACCGGCTTCTATCATCCGGTTCACGGCATTGTTGCCGCCTCCGCCGACACCTACGACTTTAATTCGGGCAAAGTTTTCCATATCAATATCAAATTCCAGCAAACCCGTATCCCCCTTTAACTACCTTTATCATATGTGAAGAATCAGCTTTTTTGCATACCTCATACTTTTATTATATATTAATGAGCTTTAAAATCAAGCATGGCTCTACGATTTTTCAGCGTTTTTTTCAATCAGTTTCCTGCGTATCAGTCCAAAATTCAGGAAAATTCTGTTCCCGAAAGCGAACACGGCAGCAAGGTGCAGGGAAATCCCCAGCCTGTCTCCAATATAGGCCAACAATGCAGCAAGAAGGGAATTTCCGAAAAAACCCGACAGAAACACCTTGATCTTGAAATTATTGTTCATTGACGCTGCAAGACCGCCGAAAACAGAATCCAGGGCCGCAAGTATGGCCACTGCGGCATAATTTGAATATTCCTTCGGAATATTATACGGAATCAGAATCCCTATTATCAATCCGAGTATTAGTCCAAGCAACGGAATCATTCGTTATTCCTCACTTTCCTGCAAAAGATACCTGTCATTCGGCTACAAAACGTGCGTATTTGTTGTCAAAAAAGTCTATCATGCCTCTTTCCTCAGGCTTAATATAATTGTAATATAACTCCTTTAAATAGGAAAGCCTGTATATCAAATCATCGTCCATTTTAACCTTTGCCGTGATCCGGTTGTCAAGGGAAAATAACAATTCCCTGTTTTTCGGGATGTCTATCCAGTCCAGAACATCAATCAGTTTCTGAGGCGAATCGGTATCCACTACATTCAGACCCTGCAGTAACTGTACCAGCACCGTTATCTTCTCGGGTTCCTTTGTCTGGATTTTATCACCAAGAGTAAACTTGTCAAGCTGTACGCCTCTTATTTCCGGATAGCTGCCATCCAGTTCGCTGGCCACATCAAGGACATAGCCTTCCTCATCCACAAGCAGATAATTCCCGAAATAGCGAATCCATGCTATGGCATTCCTTTCGGTTACCGTTATATAGACCTTGTCGGGAATTACATACCGAACTTCAGAGAATTTAACCCAGGGAAGTTTATTTATATTACTTTCCGCTGCCCCCATCCGAAGGTTAACAAGATGATTAAAACTTCCTCCAAGGTATTTTATCGCGTTTTCACCCTTTTCGATGCCCGCCGCCTCAATTATTTCATCAGCAGTATAATTAACCGTTTCATTTACCTGGATATCCCACAACAAAAGCAGCGGAGAAAACATTAACACCGCTGCCGCGCTGCCGAATAGAACAATCAGAATAAGTACTGATTTTATAGCCTTTCCTTTTTTTCTGCTATGTACTGAATCCTTATCACCATTTACCGTTCTTTTCATTTGTACTCCTCATACTGCTGCCTGAAGAACTGATTCCGGCCTGAAAAACCCGGTTCGGGCAACAAATACCAGCCAAATAAATTATAGCATATCGGCGGTTTATCTGCAACGTAAGGCCTTTTCCCGGCAATACTCACTCTCTCCTTATTTTTGCCCCGACCATGCCCAGGCTTTTTTCAAGTGCCTCGTATCCCCTGTCGATATGCATTACATTGTTTATAACGCTTGTTCCCTCTGCCGAAAGCGCGGCAATGGTTAACGCTGCCCCTCCCCTTAAGTCGCTGGCGTCAAGAAATGCACCCGTGAGCCTTTTTACGCCTTTAATAACCGCCACCCTTTCTCTTACCGTGATATCGGCTCCCATCCGCATCAGCTGTTCCACATACCCGTAGCGGTTTTCAAAAACCGTTTCAATAACGACACTTGTGCCAGATGCCTTTGATAGCACAGCTACAAACTGGGGCTGCATATCGGTAGGAAACCCGGGATATGGAGAAGTACGTATTACCTCGATTGCTTTAAGATTCTGATCGGATTTTATCCTCATGTTCCTGCCGTTTATGCGTTCAACGGAAACACCGCAGTTCCTGAGCAAATATGCAATTGAACTGACATGTTCATAATCAATGCCTGTTAAGACAAGCTCGCCTCCGGCGGCCGCCACGCATGCCATATACGTGCCCGCTGCTATTCTGTCGGGAATAACGCTGTATGTAATGTCTTTTTCTATTTCCCTGCATCCGTTGATATGAATAACCCCCGTACCCGCACCGTTTATTTCCACTCCCAGTCCCCTGAGGAAATTCTGAAGATCCACTATTTCAGGTTCTTTCGCAGCATTTCGGATTATCGTTTCACCATCTGCAAGACAGGCTGCAAGCATTATGTTCTCGGTTGCTCCGACGCTCGGATAATCCAGTAATATCTCTGTTCCCTGGAATCTTTTAACCTTACAGTGCAGTATACCTTTATATAAATCATCTATTTCGGCACCCATTTTCCGCAAAGAGCTTAAATGCAGATCAATAGGCCTCGGCCCGATGGCACAGCCTCCGGGATAGCTTATATAAATTTCTCCAACACGCCCTAAAACGGCACCCATAAGAACTATCGAGCTCCGCATTTTACCGGCAAGGGATTCAGGGATTGCATTTGCTGAAAGATTTTTCCCGCATACTGTAATGCTTTGACTGTCACGCTGAACTTCAAGACCCAGTGAAGCAAGAATCTCCTGCATTGTCCTGACATCTTCAAGGCTGGGACAGTTTTTTATTGTACTTGTTCCACGGTTGAGAATGGTTGCTGCCAGAATCGGCAAAACAGCGTTTTTTGCCCCCGGTATCCTTAATTCACCATGCAGACGGTTACCACCTTCTATGATAAACCTGCTCAAGAAAAACACCTCCGCCTTGTTTAAACTTCACGGGGTTACTCATATAAGAAGTTGATATGTCTGTTGAATGAGTTCCTGATTTTTTCATAGTTTATATTATGCGAATCGCAAAATTCTGTTACTTTGAGGCTTGTCGCATATTGTTCCGGGAAACATAAAGCAAAAACAAATATACGTATTTGCCCGGAACATGAGCAAAACGTAAATATCCTCTGCCCGAACTGTCATACGGCAGAAATGTTATTTCAAAAGAAATATTTGCCGGATTTTTTGTGTAAAGATTAAATTATACCTGGAAATACATGTTTATATTATTATATAATAGCAGTGTAAACTATTTGCAGGAAACTAAAGCCGACGCAATCTCTCAAGTACCCGGTGCTGTTACTGAATGAGGTTAAGGCTGACAATATGAATCGATGAGGGGATGAACATGAAAAAATTTTAATGTTTGTATTAATTTCGGCATTGCTGTTATGTATATTATCGGGTATTAATGCTGAAGAAATTGAAACTGACTATATAGTAAAAACCGTTGAAGCAGGCCTTGGCATTGATGGTGTTGAAGGTTTAGGCGACATTGAAAACGACGAAAATGAATCTTTCAACTGAAGCCAAAATGTTATTCCAATGAATTTATTCAGATGACAGATAACACTGGAATTAATTAAATCTCTTTATAAATGAGGGAGGATATATGAAATCGGTATTGGCAGGCGGTTTTTTTCTTGTAAGCGGCAGTATACTGTTTTCAGCAGTTATCAATTCCACAAACAGTAGAGATTTTATAGGGTGGCTTGGTATTATAAAGGGTATTATTGGTGTAATATTGATCGCAATAGGTTTATTCGTTGAAGAAGATTAGCGCTGACATTGAATTAAATATGAGAAAAAAGAAAACTGTCAAATCTTATTAATGAGCTTCCGGGTAATTATAGAGATTTGATATTATTAAGGCATTATAAGCAATTGTCGTTTAGAGAAGCAGCTATTATCTTAAATCAAAACCACAGCACAGTACGGACCTGGCATAAGAGAGCGAAAAAGAATATTTCAGATAAATTAAAGATATAATTACAAGCTAAAAATAAGCAAATTATATTTCGGCAGCCTCATTAAGTCAGTATTTCTCTCTTTTTAAGCGGTATTTATCACCGCAGTGCCTCGATATGTTTAGAAGCATTCCCACACCGACCAGCAAAAATGCAAGGGAGCTTCCGCCGGCTGTAAAAAAGGGCAGGGGCATTCCCGTAACAGGCATTGAAGAGGTTACAACCGCGACATTTACAATCACCTGCAGCGAAATCAGGGTTGTAATTCCAACCGCTATAAGGCTTCCGAGCGTGTCCGGGGCATGCATAGCAATTCTGATCCCGCGCCATATCAGAACAAGGAACAGCAACAAAATGGTGGTGGCTCCTATAAAGCCCAATTCTTCGGCAGCAATGGAGAAAATAAAATCTGTATGCGGCTCAGGTATATAAAGGTGTTTCTGCATGCTTTGACCAATGCCTTTTCCGAATATCCCGCCCGACCCGATTGCGTACAGTGAGTTAATAATCTGATACCCTGCATCGGTCGGATCCTCAAACGGATCAAGAAAGGTAAGCACTCTTTTAAGCCGGTATTCCTCCGATATGGCAAAATATATGCCAAGAGGTATTACGGGTATTGCAAGCAATACAAGGTGCCATATTCTTGCTCCGGCTACAAAAAGCATAATCACCGCAACACCGGTTACAAGAATGGTAGCGCTGTAATGCGGCTGCAGCATTAAAAGGGCGTCAACAACCCCTATTACCAGAAGATAAGGCACAAGCCCCTTCCAGAAATACTGTAGCACATCATCTTTTCTTGAAAGGCTGAACGAAAAGAATAAAATAATTGACAGTTTCGCCATCTCTGAGGGCTGGAATGACATAAACCCGAAATTGAACCATCTCCATGCATCGTTTACTTTGCTGCCTATGCCCGGGATTCTGACAAGGATCAGCAGGACAATGCTTATACCCATAAGAATGGGGGAAAGTTTCGCAATTTTTCTGTAATCAATCCTGGATACAACAAGCATGGCAACAATTCCTATTGCAGCCCAAACAAGCTGCCTGATCAGGTAATACTCCTTATTGCCGAATTTACGGCTGGCATAATATGAGCTTGCACTGTATACCATGCTTACGCCCAAAGCCAGCAGCAAGAGTACCGTAACAAATATCCAGAAATCAAAATCCCTTCGCTTCATTATTCACCTCAAGGAAAAAAAGGCTATCGCACAAAAAATTACAGTCGCTATGAGAAATACAATTACAACCTTCGTCTCGCTCCACCCCATCAATTCAAAATGGTGGTGAATCGGCGCCATTCTGAAAATCCTTTTTCCCGTTTTTTTGAAGTATGCCACCTGGAGAATAACCGAAACATTTTCAATAAAGTAGACCATCCCGGCAATAACAAGTATGAACGGCATCTGAAGCAGTATCGCCACAGATGCGACCGCACCGCCGAGTGCCAGTGAACCCACATCACCCATAAAAACCCTGGCGGGATGCAGGTTGAAAGTGAGAAAGCCAAGACAGCCTCCTGCCAATATGGCGCAAAAAAGTTTAATTGTATTCCACTCCTCGTTCAGCATTGCAATCAGCGTGAATAAAACCAGGACTACAATTGTAACGCTTCCGGCCAGACCGTCCAGGCCGTCTGTCAGGTTCACGGCATTTGTGTACGCAAGGAGCAGGAAAATACAGAAGGGGATAAATACAGTTGCCGGGACATTTATAGGGTTATCCAGCCCTATGAACGGAATAACCGTTTTCTCCCCCGCATCGGTCATTGTAACTGTATAGGCTGTAAAACTTGCAGCTACGATTAAAAGCCCCAGCATTTTCTGTTTCGGTTTCAAACCATCCTTGTTATGTCTTTTAACTTTCAGGTAATCATCTATAAACCCGACAAGCGCAAAGCCCAGCGTGGTCAAAACCAGGACCAGCATATTTCTGTCGCCGACAGCATAATACCCGCCGATGATAACGAGAGGAACAAGAAATATAAAACCGCCCATTGTGGGTATTCCCTGCTTGACCAGGTGAGTCTTGGGACCATCGTCCCTGATTGTCTGGCCGGCTTTAAGTTTCTTCAGCAAGGGTATCAGGATCATACCCGATAACAGGGCAATTACAAAGGAAACAATAAACAATACTATATGAACTGGTATCTTCATTTTTATCCTCCCGAAGCTGCGTTTATCCGGTTAAGTATAACAATAAGGGTCAGCTTAAGTATAATACTGTCTGCGCTTATTTACCATCCGTTGTTTCAAAAATATTTTCTATCACCCTGTCCAGATGCATTCCTCTCGAACCCTTGAAAAGCACCACATCATTCGGCTCAATGAGTTCTTTCAGAAAATCCGCCGCACTTTCGGGATCTGGAAAATGATATATATAATTTTTATCCATTCCGGCTTCAATTGCTCCCTGAACATAGTCCCTTGCCAGTTCTCCTATCGCAACGAGGTAATTGATTTTCTCACTGGCAACCCGTGCTCCTACACTTCTGTGTGCTTCGCCTGAATATTCTCCCAGTTCGAGCATATCGCCAAGAACTGCAATACTTCTTCTTGAACCGGCAATTTCAGTTAAAACGGCCAAAGCAGCCATGGTAGAAGATGGTGCGGCATTATACGCATCGTTTATTACCTTTACATTTCCGTAATCTACTATATTAAGCCTCATTTTCTCCTGGGAATACTCTATCAGCCCTTTTTGGATGTTTTCATTCGTTATTCCCAGCTCAAGGCCGCAGGCCACTGCTGCCAATGCATCGGACACATTATGAATACCGGGGACCGGGAGGAATATATCAACTTCACTGTTCCTGATATTAACCGTAAAACGGACTCCTTTTTCCCCCAGTGATTCAATGCCGTATGCCTGTATATTGCAGTATTCATTGATGCCGTAAAAGGTAATCGGCATCGGAAGCAGTCCTTCAAGTCCTGACAACAGTTCATCGTCGCCGTTCAGTATCAGTACCCCGTTTTCTTTCATTCCGTTGATTATTTCAAGTTTGGCCCTTAAAATATTCTGTCTTGAACCCAGTCTTTCTATGTGTGAAATACCTATGTTTGTGATAACTCCGATGTCGGGTCTTATAATCTTTGAAAGATAATCTATTTCACCAAGGGCATTCATTCCCATTTCAAAAACCGCCACTTCATGATCCCTGTTCAGGCTCAGGACAGATAATGGCAGCCCGATGTGGTTGTTGAAATTGCCCATGGTTTTATGTACATTGTACTGGGTTGACAAAACCTGGGCTATCATTTCTTTTGTCGTGGTTTTTCCGACGCTTCCTGTAATACCGATAACGGTTAAATCAAAAGTGCTAATATAGTTTCTTGCAAGGTCGCCAAGAGCCCTGACCGTGTCTTCAACAACAATTACAGCCGAACTTTCACAGGCAGGATACTCTTCTTCCGAGATAACAATTGATGCACCTTTTTTTAAGGCCTCGTCAATAAATTGATGACCATCGAATTTTTCGCCGCGCAATGCAACAAACAGACTGCCCTCGGTCAGTGCCCTTGAATCGGTACTGACCTTGTCTGCAATAGCGAATTTGTTGCCGTAAAGCCTGCCGTTTACCCATCTGGATATTTCATCGGCCCGTAATTTCTCCATCCTTTTCACTCCATACTTTCGAGTATTTCTTTTACAATTTCGCGCTCATCATAGTGTATGGTTTTGTCCCTGAATATCTGGTAAGTCTCATGTCCTTTCCCGGCCAATACTATAATGTCACCCTCAAGGGCATTCTTCATTGCATACCGGATTGCTTCGGTCCTGTCCTGAATAATAATATATTGTCCGTTTGTCTGTTTTATGCCTTCTTCTATGTCCCTGATAATTGCCATCGGTTCTTCTGTTCTCGGGTTGTCGGATGTAATAATGGTCAAATCTGCAATTTCACCCGAGATTTTTCCCATTTGCGGCCTCTTTGTCCTGTCGCGGTCGCCACCGCACCCGAAAACACTGATAAGGCGGTTCGGAACAAACTCCTTAACGGTTGAAAGAATGTTCCTCAGGCTGTCGGGGGTGTGCGCGTAATCTATCATAACCGTATAAGGTTTGTTGGGCGTGGGTACAATTTCAGCCCTGCCGGGAATCTGAATATTCTTTAGTCCGTTAACTATATGCTCCTGATCAATTCCCAGCATTCCTGCAACGCCGATTGCCGCAAGAGCGTTGTATACACTGAACCTGCCCGGAACAGATACACTGACGGGGCAGCTGAACCAGGGCGTTTTTACTGTAAATTCAACACTTCTGGCATGCGTGACTATGTCTTCTGCGCATATGTCAGCCTTGTTCTGAATTCCAAAGGTCAAACAGGGACATTTACTTTCACTGAGAACTCTTTCCGCGTATTCGGAGTCGATGTTGACAAGACCCTGTTTTGACATCGAGAACAGTTTTATCTTCGATTTCAAATAGTCTTCCATGTCCGGATGCTCGCTGCCGCCGATATGGTCCTCGGACAGGTTTGTAAATACGCCTATATCAAAGGTTATCGCTCCGACCCTGTTAAGTTTCAGACCCTGGGATGAAACTTCCATAACCACCGCATCCGCACCCTTATCCTTCATATGGCTGAAAACTTCCTGGAGATCCAGCGACTCGGGTGTTGTCCTTTGGGCCGGTATTTTTTCACTGCCGATAATATTCGCCACCGTTCCTATCAGTCCTACAGTCTGTCCTGCCTGCTCAAGGATGGATTTTACCATGTATGTTATTGTGGTTTTCCCTTTTGTACCGGTAATACCTATTAGTTCAAAATGTTCGAAAGGACGTTCAAAGAAAGCTGCCGATACATGGGCAAGAGCATAACGGGTATCCGGAACCTTTATAACTGTCATGCCTTCCAGGACAGGTACGTCCTTTTCCACCAAAAACGCAGCAGCTCCATTATCAAGTGCCGACTGTATATATCTGTGTCCGTCGGTTTTAAAACCGTCTATACATACAAACAGTGAGCCGGGTACAGCCCGCCGTGAATCATATACAATCCTTGAAATATCCCTGTCAATACTTCCTTCAATTTTTAAAACATCCAATCCTTCAATCAGTTTAGAAAGTTTCATTGTCAATACCTCCGTCATCAGTCGGTTTCGGTCAGCTCAAACCACACGGTAACAACCTGGCCCTTATTAAGTTCCACACCTGGTTCGAATTCCTGCCTGTGCGCCTGTCCTATACCTTCAACCTTAATATTCAGCCCTGCTTTTCTCAAAGTCTCTGCAGCTTCACTTATCTCCTTGTTAAGTACATTTGGCATTATTACCTTAACTTCCTCTTCGGGTTTATATGTGTACAGGATAACGGTGGAACCGCTTGGAACACTGCTGTTCGGCTTCGGTGTCTGTTCATATACAATTGCGTCATCCTCCTGGTTTTCGCCTTCAATTGCATAGTTAAGTTCATATGCCTTCAGCTTGGCTTTTGCATCAGCAAGTTTCAAGTTCCTTACCTCGGGCACATACATTTTCTTCAGCATCAGTTGTATATCCTTTTCACTATATTCCCTCTCAACTCCCAGGTAATCAAGTATTTCCTCCATCAGTTTTCCTGCAACCGGAGCCGCAAGAGCACCGCCAGTATGGGGGTAAACCTGCGGATGGTCAAGCACTACAATAAGGGCTACCACAGGGTCATCGGCAGGCGCAAAGCATGCAAAAGAAGCAATGTATCTGCCTTCCGAGTCTGTTTCAACCGTTTCGGAAGTTCCTGTCTTTCCTGCAATCCTGTATCCGCTGACATATGCATTTCTACCTGTTCCATCGGATACAACACCCTGCAGCAGGCTGCGCAATGTGTCGGATGTCTCCTTTGATATTACTTTTCTCACTACCTGGGGTTCTGTCTTTTCTATTATGTTGCCTTCACTGTCGCTTATCTGCCTTACCAGGATGGGTTTCATCAAATCCCCGCCGTTGGCAATTGCACAATATGCCGTAATCAGCTGCAGCGGAGATATTGTAAAACGCTGGCCGAAAGAACTGACCGCCATATCAATCTCTTTCGGATCCTTATGCCACTGGTATTCGCTGTTCCCAGGCTCGCCATTCAGTGTTATTCCCGTCTTTTCCATGAACCCGAAATTCCTGACGTATTTATAAAACTTATCTATGCCGAGAGCCATAGCAGTCTTTACAAACACCGGGTTGCAGGAGTTATACACGCCAAGCCTGAATGTTTCGGCGCCATGTCCTCCTGCCTTCCAGCAGTCTATGTCAAACCCGGCAAGATGAATGGTAGTGCACACAAACTCTGTGTCGGGAGTAACCACGCCTTCTTCAAGGGCAGCTGCCGCGGTAATGGCCTTGAATGTGGAACCTGGTTCATAAGTGTCCATCAGCGCCTTATTCCTGAACACCGTTTGAAACAGAAAGTCCACGTCTTCAGAACTGGACTTGCCTTTCCAGTCATCGTTTTCCAAAAAATCCGGCTTTGCAAAGGGCTCGTTCGGATCATAATCGGGTTTTGATGCCATTGCAAGAATCTCCCCGGTTTTTGGATCCATTACTATGGCTGCAGCGCCTCTTTTCAGGTTATAGTCCAGCATTGCCTTTTCGAGAGCTTTCTCGGTAAAATACTGGATTGTTTCGTCAATCGTCAGGTATATATTATACCCATCCACCGGTTCAACATAAGTTTCGGGACTGTACTTCACCTGTCGGCCTCCCGCATCAAATTCACTCATGATCATTCCCGGCTTCCCGCTCAGTATTTCATCAAAGGTTTTTTCGATGCCGTTCAGCCCCTGTTCATCATCACCGGTAAAGCCCAGAACATGGGATGCAAGTTTTCCGTTGGGGAAATACCTTCTTGAGTCCTCATCTACATAAATGCAGTCTATGCCATTCTCAACAAGGTATTCACGAACCTTCAATCCCACTTCCTTGTCAACTTTTCTCTTTATAAAAGCCCAGCTCAGGTTGGAAGTCAGTTTCTCCTTCACGCTCTCAGGGGTCATATCCAGCATTTCGGCCAGGTCATTCGCAACCTGGTCTATCTTCTCCGGGGTATCCTTCATTTTATCCATGAAACCCGGAGGGTTTACCGAAATTGTTTCCACCGACGCACTGATTGCCAGGTCTTTTCCATTGCGATCATATATTGTTCCTCTTTTCGGGTTGATGATCCTGCTCCTTGTCTGCCTCTGGTACGCTTTAACCGAGAATTCTTCACCTTTTACAATCTGGAAGTAGCCAACGCGTAAAACAAGGGCTACGATTAAGACAGAGTATACTATCAGTAACACGAGAGAACGCTTTTTTACCTTTATCATGTTTCCAGCCAAACGGATCACCACCTTTTGCCGGGCAATAAAAACCGGCATATTATAAAAAAGGACTATAGATTGCCGCCTTCACGAATGTATTCGCATCCCTGCAGTTCAATCCATTGTCCCTGAAATTTTCATATTAATATATATTCGGAACATACCCCCATATTAACTCCGATTCTCTCAAAATCAAATCTTTATTCAAGACCGAAAAACATCAGCACAGTTCTTAACGGACTGTTTTTCTCTTCCTGTGCCTGAACAGCAAGAGTACTGTAATTAACTTTAGGAACCTTCACGGGTATTTTCTGATAGCTGTCGGGCATTTTCATGTTTAAACGCTCTTCAGCAATTCTTCTGATGTTTTCCTGGTTTATTCTTGAACCGATACTGACCTGCAGCTTCCGATTGCTGTCCTTCAAAGCCTCATATTCCTTGTTCAGGGCAGAAAGTGCATAGTTCATTTCCGTTATTGTACTATACCTGTAGATAATGACAGAAAAAACTGCAAACACCATTATTATGCAGATGATTGTTTGTGCCAGGGGAAAGGATTCTGCTTCCGGCTTTGGCACAACTCTGGGCGCAGGGGTGGTTTTCCTTCCTGTACTTTGTCTGCTCTGCCTTTCGGGTTTCGGCTGCTCATTAAGTTTTGGCGCTGCTGAGCCGTATATGTAGTTATACCTGTATTTTACTTCTTTCATTATCTTTCACCCCTTTTCCCGGGAAACGTGTTGCATAAAACAATAGACTCCCGAGGCCAGATTCTGGCCGCGGGATTGGATCAAAATATGAAAACTCTCATTTCCGTATGATTTTATCTTTTGTAGTATTTTTTTGTATTTTCTTTTGTAACTTTTGCCTTTTTCTTTTGTAAACCAAATCTTGCATTCTTCTTTTGTACCTGTAAGAAAGTTTTTCTTCAGTGTCTTTGACCTTTTAATCCTTTGTGTCCTGCTTCCCCTGTATATAAATTCTGAGTAAAGGTTCTGCAAATCTTTTGTGTTTTACTGCCTTCTCCTTTGCGCTTAAGTATTTTCTTCTTTTGTGAATCAGTATTCTTGTCGGTTGTATTGCTTGTGCTAAAGTTTTTCAGCTATTCTGAGTTTTGCACTGCGCGCCCTGTGGTTTCGTTCAAGTTCTTCTTCCGAAGGTGTTATGGGTTTTGTTGTAACTGGTTTCAGTTCCTTTACCGCATTGCACACACATTTCGGAAAATCCGGCGGGCATTTGCAGCGTCCTGTTCTGTCACGGATAAACTGTTTAACAATTCTGTCTTCAAGCGAGTGGAAAGTGATAATGCACAATCTTCCTCCCCTGTCAAGACTCTCAAGCATCTTCGGCAGCACCGTTTCCAGTACTTCAAGTTCCCTGTTGACCGCTATGCGTATTGCCTGAAAGGTTCTTTTCGCAGGGTGCTGCTTTTCCTTTCTTGCTGATGCAGGTATTGCGGCCTTTATGATGTCCACCAGCTGCGACGTTGTCTCAATCACATAATTTTTGCGGGCTTCACCTATGAATTTGGCAATCCTGGCTGCCCACCTTTCTTCCCCGTAGTCCCTGATGATTCTTGCAATGTCGTCCTCCGGCCAGGTATTGACAAGTTCCTTTGCCGTAAATTCACTTTCCTGGTTCATTCTCATGTCAAGCGGCGCGTCTTCCTGGTATTTAAAGCCTCTTTCATCGGCACTAAGCTGGTAGGACGATACTCCAAGATCAACCAGTATACCGTCTGCCAATTTTATCTTTTGTACCTCAAGTATTTGTCTTATGTTTTCAAAGTTCTCATGTATCAGAACAAAGCGTCCTTTGCTGTTCACCTTTCCGAGGTTTTCACGGGCTGCCGCAAGGGCTTCCCGGTCCTGATCAATTCCAATCAGCAGGCCTTCAGGTCCCAGTCTTTTCAGGATCTCCGCCGAGTGTCCCGCACCTCCGACGGTGCAGTCGACATATATCCCATCCGGCCTTATATTCAAACCTTCGATGCATTCCTTCAGTAAAACAGGTTCATGTGAAAATTCCATTTTCGGTTCCTACTGCTAAAATTCTATATCCATCTCTTCAAGCATTGCCCCGATTTCTTCCGCATCAGTATCTTCATAGAATTCAGGACTCCATATTTCCACTTTGTTCAGACTTCCAACGAACAGGAGTTCCTTGTTCAGCGATGCATATTCCCTGAGATGCTGGGGTATTAATATTCTTCCCTGTTTATCCAATTCGCATTCAGCCGCGTTTGAGGAAAAAAACCTTAAGGCTTTGCGGTTTGCCTCCTTGGAGGAAGGCATCGCCTTTTTCAGTCTTTCAACCAAGTCTGCCCATTCTTCTTCGGGGTATATGTAAAGACATTTTTCTATGCCCTTGGTGAGAATAAATCTATCCTTGAGGTCATAACGGAATGCTGCCGGTATTATTACTCTTCCCTTTGGGTCCAATGTATTGGTATATTTACCGATTAGCACCGTTTTCACCTCTTTTCTGATATCAGTGTTTCGCCCTCCACTTTCCTCCACTTCCCACCACTTAGTTTATATTTTACTCCATAAATAAACCACCAGTCAACCCTGGCTTAAAATGTAAAATAATAAAAACAGGCATCCTTGCCACTTTTCGGGCCAGGATGCCTGCACAAAAACACAATATATTGTATAAGCTAATCAATAACCATACTATACTTATTAGACGCCAAAATGCCTGTTATATTTTGTAACATTATAGTAATATAAATTTAATATTTGTAATATTAATATTATTCAAACATCGGCCGCTTTTTTCTCAGCGAAATGCTTAGAACAATACCTATAGATACAAGGTTTGTTGTTACCGAGCTTACACCATAGCTTATAAACGGAAGCGGTATTCCCGTAACAGGGAGCAGCCCGATATTCATTCCCACATTCTCCATGAAATGAGCAAAAATCATTGCCACAATCCCCATTACGACAAAAGAGCCGTATTTATCACGGGCATACCATGCAACATAAATGCATCTTGCAAACAACGCGAGAAATAAAACAATCAGTACAGCGGCGCCAAAAAAGCCGAACTCCTCCGCAACAACGGAGAAAATACAGTCGGTCCATGAAAAGGGTACATTCTCAGCCGCCATGCCCTTACCCCAGCCGCGCCCCCACAGCTGGCCGGAACCGGTGTACTGAACCGCAAGCCTTACCTGGTAGTTCTTCCCCAAAGGATCGGCATTCTTGTTAAAAAAACTTACGAAACGATCAAGCATGTGCTGGGGAAGCCGCTCATATAAACCCGAGATGTAAACCACAAGCAATGAAGCAACTCCCGCACCTGCCGCTGCAAAAATATACCTGTACGGTATTCCGGCAAAAAAGACCATGCAAATGAAAATAAACACATAAACCAGGCTTGTTCCTATATCAGGCTGAAGCAGCACAAGTCCAACCGGTATTGCGGCAAAGAAAACCAGTTTCAGGTAATTGTATTTCCCTGTATTGGTAACAATCCGCTCCAGGTACAGGGCAACCATAAGTATGAAAGTAACTTTACCAAGCTCGGAAGGCTGATATGATACCGGCCCCAGAACAAACCAGCCCTTAGTACCGGTTTCCTCCCTCCCTCTGCCGATAATAAGAACAAGAACCAGCAGCAGTGTTGAAAAAGCATATGCAATGTACCCCAGCATTTTGAAATCCTTGTAGTCCAAAAGGCTGAGGATCACCATTGCTGCTGTTCCTGCAGCAACACCGATGACCTGTTTCATTATTAGACTATAATTGTTCAGCTGTTTTGACACGCTTGCAATAGCTATCAGGCCGTAAGCGCATAAAGCCATCGTGAGTATTACAATCAGCCAGTCATAGTGCTTTATTTTGTTTAACCCCTGACTTTTTTCCACCTGGAGCATGTGTTAACCTTCCCAATCAATATTATTGTCATACCAGGCACTCAAAATCCATGTATACTATTGGCCTGTTTCCCCCGGCACTGCAGGGTCTTCAGTTTCTTCATTCCCTTCTTTTTCTACGACTTCTGCTTCCTGATTGTCTGAACCGTTATCGGTTTCATGCAGGTTTTCATCATCGGATTCAACCGCCCGGGTATCCTCTTCGGACTCTTCTCCCGGGGCTTCAGTTTCAGGGGACTTGTCCTCTATTTCATCAATAATCTCCCTGTATACGCTGGGTTCATACTCTTCTTCCCCGGCATCAGCATCTTTTTTACGTATGCGTCTTGCTATGAATATTGCAATGAATGCAACTGCAAAAATAATGCCGATAACCCGGTTTATATTAACATCCCCGACTTTCAGGTCAAAGCGGAGGCTGTCTATTATAAACCTGGCCATACCGTACGAAATCATATAAAGGGAAAACACTTCCCCGTCGTTCTTTTTTCGCTTCCTGAACCAAAGCAGGATAAAAAATGTAACAAGGCTCCACAGGGATTCATACAGGAAAAGCGGATGAACGGGCAGGTCCGGATCCACACCCGGAAACTGTGAAGGGGATTTGCTAATGGTATCACTGATAATATCGCCTGTCATTCCCCATGGCAAATCGGTATTAGGCCCAAACAGTTCCTGGTTTACAAAATTGCCCCACCTTCCGACAGCCTGACCAAGTACGAGATAAACCACAATATGGTCAAACAGTTTCAACGGTTTTATTTTCTTTATCCTGCAGAATATCAAAATTGTAATTATACCGCCTATAATGCCTCCGTATATAGCAAGCCCGCCATTCCATATTTTGTATATCTCGCTTAAATCGTTCCTGTAATAATCCCAGTTTACAAGTACATAATAAATTCGCGCGCATATTATGCCCACCGGGGTGGTAATAAGCATCAGGTCAATAAGATCGTCCTGTTTAAAACCATACTTTTCGCTGTTTCTCAGTATCCCGATTATGATGATCAGAAATGACAGTGCCGTTATTATGCCATACCAGTAAACAGTTATCGGTCCGAGTGAAAATACTTCCCGATTCATTTCCAGCTTAATGCCAAGTTCCGGAAAACCAATGTAGTGCATACATATCCCTCACTTTTCTCTAAAAGCCTCTTTAGTTACGATATTTTTAATTGTTCTTATCAAAATAGTAACATATTTTTACCTTATATACAGCACCTACGATTTTTTATAACATAGTTTGCCGTTATGTCAAGATGTTCAACATCCCTGAAATTTCTACTTCATGGGCAGAACAACCGACAAGGCGGGCTCTTTTGAAAAGTGATCCCTGAAAATTTTCTCGGCATCGTCTATTGTCAATTCCTCATACACCCTTGTGAGTTCAAAAAAGTATGCACCTTTAAAATACAACGGTATAAACTCATGGGAAATGTTTTCGGGAGAGTTCAGGTTTCCGATAAACCTTCCTTCGTGGGCTTTTTTTATGCGTTCAAAACTTTTTTTGTCAAGCTCGTTTTTATGGGCCTGACCTATAGCATCAGTTATTATTTCGTATACCTTTTTCGGATCCTTTGACTGGCCGCCCCATACGGTATATCCGAATGATCCCTCAAGGGTTGCTTCGCTTCCGAAACCCTGGTTTATCAAGCCTTCATTGTACAACTTATTATACAGTGCCGAACTACGGCCCATAAGCATTGAGAGAATAATCTCGAGAGCGGCTTTTCGTTTTAACAGGTCATAACCTGTAACACAGGAATTGTCCTTGATTCCCATATTAAACTGCGGCATGGCTACGGCAAGTCTTTTTTCAATATAATTCATGTTATGGTGTGCGGGTTCGTCGGGGAATATTTTCTTAATACTGCCGGGATTGCTTTTCGCTTTTATCCCCTGTTCCACCATATCGAAAACAGCCCCGGGATCAACATCCCCGACCGTTACAATTATCATGTTCGAAGGATGATAAAACGTGTTATAGCATTTATACAGCATTTCCTTCGTAATCTCCGATATGCTTTCAACCGTTCCGGCAATATCCGTTGATACCGGATGATTCACGTACATTGCGTTGAGAAGGTTGAAAAACACCCTCCAGTCTGCATTGTCGTCATACATTTTTATCTCCTGCCCGATGATCCCCTTTTCCTTTTCAACATTCTCATCGGTCAGGTAAGGATTTTGAACAAAATCTATAAGAAGCCTGAAATTTTCATCGAACGAGTCGGTGCATGAAAAGAGATAAACTGTCTGCGTAAACGATGTATAGGCGTTGGAGTCTGCCCCCAGTCTTGAGAATTTATCCATTACGCTGCCGTCTTCCTGCTCGAAAAGTTTATGTTCGAGGAAATGGGCAATACCGTCGGGCACCCTGGTTGCCTCATCCTCATCAGGCGCAACAAAGGTATTGTTTATTGAACCGTAATTGGCGGCGAATGTCGAGTAAATCCTGTTATAACCTTTCTTCGGAATCACGAAAGCCTTCAGACCGCTTGAATGCTCATGTATATATACTTTTTCGCGTATTCTGCCAAACTCCGTTATTTTCAACTTTATTCTCTCCTTTCCCCTTCACCTGACAGAGACGTTAAGAAGTATACGGTATCACGGGTTATTCTTTTGGATACCCTTACAACATCTTCCTTTGTGACCGCCAGAAGTTTACTGATAACCGTGTCTATGCTGTCATCCACTCCCGACAGGTGCTGGCTGAGGTAAAAATCCACCATGGCACCCTGGCTGTCCTGCATGGATTTCAGGCCGGTTACAAAACTCTTTTTCGTTGCTTCCATTTCGTAATCGGTTATATCTCCGTTTTCAATGGCATTAAACTGTTCCATTATTATTCTTTCGGCCTTCTCCCGATCGGAAATCTCAATGCCGCTTACTGCAACAAGCAGGCCCTTGAACTTTTCAATGCTTGAAAACGCGGAATAAGCAAGGCTTTCCTTTTCACGCACATTTCGAAACAGTTTTGAATGAACTCCTCCACCGAGTATTCCGTTATAAACAGCAAGGGGGTAATACTCCGGGCTGTTTGCCTCGGTCTGTGTTCTGAACCCGATGCAGAGTTTTCCCTGGCTGACATCCATGGGCTCTTCTATGCGGCGAACCTCTTTAATTTCCTTTTTTACCTGTATTTCTGGAAGCGATATGATATTTCCCCTTTCAATGGCATCAAACCTCCTGATGAAGTTTTCCAGTTCCGAATCGCTGACATCACCTGATATATACACATATACGGGGCTATGTGCCATAAGTTCCCTGTAACGGATCATAAGCTCATCGTTTGTCAGGGTTTTCGCGCTTTCCTCGTCCCCGTCTTCATAAACCGCAAACGGTTCGTCTTTACACATCTCCTCCATGCATCTCAGGAGCGAATAAAACATTTTGTTGTTTACACGGCTGCGGATTCTTTGAACAAGGTTCTCCCTTTCCTGTTCGAAATAGTCTTTCAAAAACAATCCGTTTTCGGTAACAGGATCGGTCAATATCTCAAGCAGAAGCCCGCCGGCCTTTTCAAACAGCTTTTCACCGTTTACAGTGTATTTGTCCGAAACAAACCCGGTATTCAGATAAACCACCTGGTATTCGCCCTTTTTATACACCGCAACATTGATACCCGCCCCGTATAATTCCTCAAGTTTAAAGAACAATTCCTGCTGCGTAGGGTAATTCCTGCATCCTCTTTTGAGAACATACGGAATAAGTGCGTTAGGCGTGGCATTTTTTTTACTCAGAGGTTCAAGGATGAAAATATCTATCCTGACCGTTTTGAATTTGTCTGATTTTACATGGTAAAAGGAAATCCCGTTTTTCTGGCCAAGTTTAACAACCGATGAAGAGCTCTCTTCCCTTTTCACCGTCATTTCCTCCTTTCTTCCGCGGGTTCTGTCTCCTAAAACAGGCATTCCGTCCGGTATTCAATATTAGTTATATTCATACCCATTGTTTATACAGTAAATACATATCTGTTACTCCTGATTATACAAAATTTTTGGTTAATATTGCCGATATATTAATTAGTTCAAATTATTTGCGAAAAGCATGGAGGCGTGTTGAATTGTTCTATATCAGGCTTGAGAACCAGATTCATCTGCTGATTGTTCTTATCTTTTCAGCATATATCTACCTGTCGTCACTGGCAGTTAAGGATGAACCTTTTTTCAAAAACCTGGGAACATCATTCCTGTCTTCACTGATACTTGGCATAATGTCCTTTTTATCGCTTAATACATTGCTGGCGGAATCCTATATCTTCTTTTCCGAGTTTGTCCTGGTAACTGCCCTTTTTATAGTACTTGCCGCTAAAAGAAACAGGGATCTCAATACTATAGTTTTTATCCTGCTTTATGTTTTCCCTCTTGTCATTGCGGTTTTAAGCCCGAATACAGATTCGCTGCACAGGCACATGGCAGTCAAAACAAGCCTGTTTGCATATACGGGATTAATACTGGCGATTATTGTCATCAGCATTGTGAAGAAAAAGTATTCTTTGCTTGTTATATACTCAGGTATCTTTTCCATCTGTGCATCGCTGCTCATACCCGGAATTATTTCTCAAAGCAGAGCGGCAGTCATAGTTTCGTTAATCCTTAAAACGTCCGGTTACATGTTTTTTACCTATTTCTTCAGCAAATCTTCGGTTTTACGGCCGGAAATCAGCAGACAGGAAATTCAGCAAAAATTCAGTGACTCTGGGAAATCACAGTAACCGGTAATTCTCATTCATGGAACAGCCTTTCCAGTTCTTCGAAAATCAGCCGGTTGACAATGCCAGGGGACGCCTTACCGCCCGTTTTACGCATGACCTGGCCTATTAAAAAACCTATTGTCTTTTCTTTTCCGTTTCTTATATCTTCAACGGCTTTCGGATTCTCTTCTAAAACCTGTATAATCACTTTCCGGATCTCTTCTGTATCATTTATAACCCGAAGCCCTTTTTCCTCAATAATTTCAGCAGGATCCCTGTTTGTATCCCACATGACTACAAACACCTGCTTGGCTATTTTCCAGCTGATAATACCAGAATCGGTGAGCTCAACAAGTTTCGCAAGGTTTTCAGGACTTACCGGTATATCCGATACTTCAATATTACTTTCATTCAGCTTCTTCGAAATATCACCCATCAGCCAGTTGCATACGGCCCTATGATTCCTGCATCTTTTTGCCGCCTCCTCAAAATAGTCGGACAATTGTTTTGAGCCTGTTATGAAATCCGCATCATATGCGGGAAGTTTATATTCCAAAACAAAACGTTTCTTCTTTTCATCGGGCAGTTCCGGGAGAGATGATTTGATTTCATTCAGCCACGCGTCATCAATGACTATCGGGCAAAGATCCGGGTCAGGGAAAAACCTGTAATCATCGGCCCCTTTTTTCTCTCTCATCGGATAACTTACTCCCCTTGCGTCATCCCATCTCCTTGTTTCCTGGCGGACTGACCGGCCTTTTTCAAGTTCTTCGGCCTGCCTTTTTGCTTCATATTCCACGGCCCTGACGATTGCCCTGACAGAGTTCAGGTTCTTAATCTCGGTGCGGTTTCCGAAGGTACTTTCGCCCCTTCGCCTTACCGACAGGTTTATATCCACCCTTAGCGAACCTTCCTGCATTTTGCAGTCGCAAACGCCGGTGTACTCAAGTATTGTTTTCAGTTTCAGTATAAATGCCCTGACTTCCTCCGAAGAACCAAGATCGGGGGCGGTGACAATTTCAATCAGCGGCACTCCGCTGCGGTTATAGTCTACAAGAGAATACTTCCCGGATTCATCGTGAATAAGTTTCCCTGCATCCTCTTCGATATGGATTCCCCTAATTCCTACTTTTTTCGCAGACATGTTAACCTCTATTTCCAGGAAGCCGCCGGTGCACAAGGGCAGGTTGTGCTGGGAGGCCTGGTAACCCTTCGGCAGATCGGGATAGAAATAGTGTTTCCTGTCCTGCCGGGAATACCGGATTATGCTGCAGTTAGTCGCAAGCCCTGCCTTTATGGCATACTCCACTGCTTTCCTGTTCAGAACGGGCAAAGCCCCGGGCATGCCTGTGCAGACAGGGCAGCATTGGGTATTCGGTTCTGCTCCGAACTCTGTTTTGCAGCCGCAGTACATTTTGGTATTAACAGCAAGTCCGGCATGAACCTCCAGGCCAATAACAGCTTCATATTCGGTTTGCCTGATATTTAAGCCTTTCATAAATAAAGCCACCGTCGTTTATTATTTTTAAACTGTAAGTCAACACTTAACATATCACATCGAAAGGTTTATCAAACCGGGTGTTCTTCTCAAAGGCATGCGCAGCTTTTAACAGTGTTCCCTCGTCAAAGGGTTTGCCGATGAGCTGAAGACCTGTCGGAAGCCCTTTGCTGTCGGTTCCGTTTGGTACCGAGATCGCGCAAAACCCGGCAATGTTCGCCGCTACGGTGTATACATAGCTCATATGCATCCCGATGGGATCATCGGCTTTTTCTCCTGCTCTGAATGCAGTCACGGGAACCGTCGGGCAAACAATTATGTCAACCTTATCAAACGCTTTTTCAAAATCTTCGGTAACCAGGCGCCTTGCTTTCAATGCTTTTTTATAGAAAGAATCATAACAGTCCCTGCCTGTAAAATAAGTTCCGAGCATGATTGTTCTTTTAACCCCGAAGCCGAACCCTTCGCTCCTGGTTTTTTTGTATAAATCCCCTGCATCCGGATAATGTTCCGCCCTGTAACCATACCTGATGCCGTCATATCGGCCAAGGTTCGAGGCGGCTTCAACTGAAGACAATATGTAATATGCACTAACGGCGTATTCGGTCATAGGAAAGGAAACCTCCTCCACAACGGCCCCCATCGATTCAAATACCTTTAATGCTTCAAACAGTCTTTGCCTTACATCTGCCTGAATCCCGGTTCCGATATATTCCTTCGGCAGGCCCATCCTGATTCCTTTTATATCGTTATTAAGAAATACCGTGTAATCCGGGTGCCTGGATTTAGCAGAAACTGAATCCTTAGGGTCATGACCCGCTATGGCATTTAACACAACTGCCGCATCTTCAACACTACGGGTTATCGGACCTATCTGCTCGAAGGACGATGCAAAGGCAATAAGCCCATATCTTGAAACCAGGCCGTAAGTCGGCTTTAACCCCACAACCCCGCAAAAGGATGCAGGCTGCCTTAACGAACCACAGGCATCCGAGCCAACGGCAAAACATGCCATATTAGCTGCAACCGCTGCGGCGGCACCACCGTTTGAACCGCCCGGGACCCTTTCAAAGTCCCATGGATTTTTTACAGGCCCGTAATATGAATTTTCATTCGAATTTCCTGCCGAGAACTCGTCCATGTTGAGTTTACCCAGAAGAACTGCGCCGCTGTTTCGCAGTTTCTCACTAACGGTTGAATCATAGGGTGGTATAAAGTTGTGAAGCATTTTAGACGCACATGTGGTTAAAACACCGCGGGTTACGATATTATCAGCAAGCGCCGCCGGGATTCCCGCCAACGGAAGATTCTCTCCGGTATCCAGTTTATTCTGTATGTCTTCCGCCCTTTTTTCACAGTCCTCCCGGCAGACCGTAATATAGGCACCTATTGTTTTGTTCAGGTTTTCAATCTGGTCAAGGTATGCACTGACAAGTTCGGCAATGCCAATCTCTTTGCCTTTTATTTTTTTCAATGTTTCACTGACTGTTAACCGGGTAAGTTCCAAGGCAAAACAACTCCGTTCAGATTTCTTCGATAATTTTCGGCACCGCAAAACAGCCGTTTACTGTCTCGGGTGCGTTACTGAGCAGTTCCTCCCGTTTCAGCGGGTCACTTTCGTTATCATCGCGGAATACATTTGTTATATCAGACACATGTACCATCGGTTCTGTGTTTCGGGTATCAAGGCCCGAGAGTTTTTCAGCAAGGTACTGCGATATGTTCCTGATGTCATTGAACAACTTTTCGGCTTCAATATCCGAGAGACTTAATGCTGCCATATTAGTCAACTGTTTTAATTCTTCATGGTTCTTCATTGTTCCACCCCGGGTATTTATAACGGTTTACAAAAGCATTTAAGCATCCGCATTAGAAATCATTTACTTTTTCGTGGTTAGAATAATAATACTATTTTTATATAATGAGTTCAATCTCCGCACGGCTTCGTACGGTATCTTTACCGTCAAGTGTTTACAGATATCGTGCAATGCGAGGAAACCTTCAGCGAAGTGCAGCTTAGAGATGGGCAAAAAGAAGCGAGGATTAGCAAGCCAACGGAGCAAAAATGCTTCATACTAAATTCTTTCAAAAGCATTTTTGCGAGTTTTGGCTTGCCCGAGCTGATACTTACCAGCTCCTTCAAACGAAGCGGCTGCTTCTGAGCATTCGCACGATATCTTTACATCTTCAACTATCGTCAAGTGTTTAGAAATACCGTGCAATGCAATGTTAGATTATTTTTTGCCGTAAATGGAATATATATCTCCGTAATTGGTCATTAAAACGTGATTATTTATAAACTTATTGCAGAAAATAATTTATGTTTCAGCTTAAAAAGACAGAACATGGAGCGGTTGCATGAGCAAAAAGATTTTTCTTGCCTTTACTGTTGTGATGGTTGTTATATCAGGAACATGCATATATTCTATTGTATCAGGTGCAAAAAAGGAACTGGCAAGGCTGAGAAAAATCCAGGCAAAAATCACTGATGAAAGTTATGATGAGCCGGCCATAACTCCTGCCGCAACTCCAGCACCCGAAGCAGATACAGATGATACCAGCGCTCAAAGAGAAGAAAAAACAGCCATAACAAAAAACCAGAAATATTATACAGGCATTACTGATACAGGTGACAGGAATGTTTTACTGATAGGCAAGGACCCTGCCTACTCAAATTACGATACCATGATCATCGTCAGCATAAACGAGGAAAAAAAATCAGTCAGGCTTATTGATATACCAAGGGATATCTACATTGATTATTCGCCTGATTTGCTGAAAGAGCTTAAAAAAAAGGCACCCCAGTTTTACAGCGAAAAAGGAAGCAGAAAGATAAACGCAGCCCATGCATTCGGCAGGATGCTTGAATACTCGCCGGATAACGCCAGGTTTCCGGGAAAACCGGGTATTAATTTCCTGACCGACTTAATATATGAAATATTTGCTGTTGAGATTGATGATTATATTGCCGTTGAAACCGACGGGTTTCGTGAAATAGTTGATTTTTTCGGGGGTGTTGTAATAGATGTTCCAATGTATATGCATTACGAGGATCCGACCCAGGATCTCTACATCCATCTCGAACCGGGAATCCAGCGTCTTGACGGCAGAAAAGCCGAAGGGTTCGTAAGGTTCAGGCAGGGCTATACCCGTGACGGAAAATATATAACCTGTTCAAGAGCCGACAACACCTTTCTTTTTTTTAAATCGTTCTTTGAACAGCATGTTAATCTGAAAAACCTGAACAAGATCGGCAAGATATACGAGATAGTAAAACGAAATACCGAAACAAGCGTTGGGAATATCAGCGAAACCTATGAGTATGCAGTGCTTGCAAGGAAAATAATAAGCGAAGGCTACAGCATAGAGCATGTTAGTGTAAAAACAGAGGGTAAAAAAACATTTAACGGTGCGCTGTATGAACTGCTGAAAACCGAATAGGTCTTATAATCTGAAGGCTTTGGCAGAATTAATTCAATACCGGAAAGAAGATGCTGTGAATTCGTCAAATCTTATGCGATTTTCGATGTAACTTTTTACGCCCTGATAAAAAAGGCTATAAAGGCAACCATCCTGAAAAGATAACCGCCATTATTTTCGTTATAACATGTAAAAAAGGGCTGCCGGATAAAATTTCTCCGGACAGCCCCTTTGGCAGGTATGTTAGTTCTATTCTATAGGCTTGTATTCATAGGTTACCTGATCACCCATAATGGTAACAAGGATGTACAGTGCTGCTTTTTTGTTTTCCGGGGTAAGATTTTCCACGTCAAACCCGCATGTTGAAAGGTATCTTACACCCCTGTCCTTTGTAACCATGTTCCTGTCACCTTTATAAAACACCCATACATTTTCAAATTTCGAGCCGGCATATTCGGCCAGAATGTCTCTTAACAGCTTGCCTTCAAGTTTATCGGTAAATGAATCCGGGGTATTTTCGAGGAACAGGAATACATTCTGCCCGGTAAAGGATTCAAGCTGATCCAAAAGCCATTGCCACTGCCCCGTGGTACCGTTCCTGAGGCTTTTTGACCTCATATCCAGCTGTATGAACCTTGAACCTTGCATATCCATTGATTTATAACCGCTGCCTGTTGCAAGCACTGGTTTTTCTACCTTTGATACCACCTGGTGGGAACCGTTTCCTACAAACACGCCTATTTCAATATACTTGTTAATTTTGTCCGCCAGGAAATCTACCAGGTATTTTTCCACGTCATTTGCAGGTTCACGGGATTCACCGAATACAGAAAACCTGTAGTTGTTCTCGCCTATCGCATAAGTTACTGCCTGGTTCTTCCTGTCCGAAGGAACGGTATCTGCAGGGATATTATTGAAATTCACCGTTTTACCCGTTTTTATATTAAACTGTAGATCGTCAAGGTATATATGCCCTTTTTCATCTATCGGGCTCGGGTTTACAACATATAACCGCGTAACCCTTGCAGGTTTCTTAATATGTGATACCTTCCCCTCGACATAAGCCCAGCCTGTCCAGGTAATTCCCTCTGAGAGCATCACATAGTTTACCTTACCGTCTGCGTCTATTACCTCAGCCCTGAGCCAGCTTTTGGTGAACCTCTGGCTGTATGCCCACAGCCCGATTGTTTCAGTTCCTTCGGGAAGGCTTATTCCCTTGTTCGGCAGCACGATATAGGCAGCCTGGGTTTCGGGTGAATCCTTGAACACATAATCCAGGCGAACACTTGAAGTCCCTGAATTTGCATATTCACCTGCAATGGCGGCTTCTGCAGGAACATAGGAAGGATATGATGTAAAGCTGATGTTGTTTTCTTCAAAACTATTGACCACTATGGTTTCCAGCCCTGCTATTTCCGTATTGGCGGTCACCTTATCCCGCTCAACTGTAATAATGCTCAGATCGTCAATATAGATTTCACCGGCTTCTTCAATGGGGTTAACCTGTACGAGGTAGATTCTTGTCAGTTTCGCGGGAAGAGGAACACCGTTTAACGGTATCTCGACATACCGCCAGCCAACCCAGTCCAGTTTTGTCAAATCGCCGAGCCTGTGTGTTTTGTTCTGGCTGTCCTGTACCTCAATCCTTAACCAGTTTGAGTTTTCATGGTCATTATAAACCCAGAAACCAACCCTGATCGCATTGGCCGGCAGAGAGATACCTCCTCCGTTCAGAACCGCGTACACAGCCCTGTTGGTTTCAGCCAGTTCGAACCTGTATGACAGTTTACCCGATGTTTTGCCGCTGTGTTTCTGTTCGCCTGAAAGCTGATAGGATCCGGCAACTGTAGAAGGATACGATAAAAACGTTGCATTTTCTTTTTCAAAGTCATCAACAAGGGTTGACACAGTCGGCAGAACGGTTACTGCGCAGTATGCATGAGTATCTCCGACCGTAGCCGAGATATAGCCGTATCCGGGATTTGTAGCGATGAATGTATCGTTTGAAAAGATACCTATACCGCCCACGGTCTTCCAGCTGACATCCGCCGGGTTAATGGATGCCGTAAACCCTTCCGGATCCTCACCCGTGACAGTGAATTTCTTCCGTTCTTTATTAATAAGCGTTATGTCTTTACTGCTCAGTGTTAACTTTACAGGTCCGCTTAACACTTTAACATCCGTTTCTGCAGATATTTCGCCCACTGTTGCTGTAATTTTTGCAGTACCGACAGACGCGGGTCTGAATACATTGCCTGTGAAACTGCCTTCAACACCTTCCACATGCCATGTAACTTCTTCGGGATTTATCTGCACCGGATTATAATACTCGTCGTAGCCTTTCACAGTAAACTCCCTTGATGTATTAACAAACACATTCGGATCCTTTGTTTCTATGTAAAGCCCAGCCAAAGGAGAAGGCGGTGCCATGGAGAATACTCCTATGGCATTTGGTATTCTTCTCTGAACACCATCACTTGGCTTGTTCTGAACGGCAATATTCTCGGTTCCGGGTTCCCTTGAAGCAATGGTGGAAGAACCGCCGCCGTCCATCGCAAGAGCGTTGTATGCTCCAATTTCAAGCATAAACTCCGCAAGTTCTGTCATTGTCATTCCAATGCTGTGAGACTGTCTTCCGTCAACAACCACCATGTAAATGGTCTTTCCGTCCTCGCTCACTCCCACTGCGGTTCTTGGATGTCTTCCCGCCACTTCATGGGTAAATGTCTGGGGTATTTCACCGTCAACAACAACCATTCCTCCGCCGCTGACCGCCATTTTCATTCCAATCCAGTCCGGGGTTGTTGTAATATCAAAACGGACAGGATCACCCACTTTAAAATTCTCTAAAATCTTCGGCGTATTCTCTTTTCCAGTTATTACCACAAATCCGTTTAACGGAATTTCTGTTGCCGGCATGTTTATCCGGATTTCCTTGACTATCCCGTCTTCAACAATCATTTCGGTTACGTTGGAATAATAACCGTTCCGTGTACCAACCGACATGGTGGTCCATTTCCTGTCCAGCACCGTGAAGTCACTATACCCGTAATAAGGCTCATTGTATCTTGCAACGCTCAAATACTCGCCGTTCGGCGCATAAATCCGGATGTCGGTTTTCCAGTACTTGATTATGCCGCTTCTTGCTGCATCTATCGCAAATGTGGCCATATTATCCCTGTCAAGGTTAAAAGTTGAATCCGCAGTTTTTATATTCTGGGACTGTACCATGGGCCCGATAAGATTCTGCTTGCCGGGCTGATCCGAACTGAGAAAAAAACTGCCGTTTATTCCTGCTATTGCGCCCCATTCCTGCATATGCTCGGTTGTAGTCAACGGTGTTTGGATTGATTCACCGTTTGTTAACGCATCAATATGTACATTCGGATCATTCAGGTCTGCCTTGAGCACATAAATCTTCTGCCATCCGAGATCGGTATACCTTGTTATGGTATCCTGTGTTACACCTGAAGTAATAATTTTGCTTTCAACTGTCTGGTAAATAACGGAACTGCCGGGCTGGCCAGGTTCAGATGCATACGAACCCGTAACCGCTCCTGAGAATAATACTGCAAGTGATAAGAATAGTACTGCTGCTTTTTTCACCCTCATGCTAAATCCTCCGAACAACTTTTTCTTGTCTTTTGTAAAATATGCACTTTATTAGACGGATTAAGCCGCATTCAGTTCCAAAAACAACGGAATTCAATGCTTTTATAATCAATCCGTAAAGTGCATATCCTCTATCTGGTATTTTATCATGCGCAAGCAAAAATAACCACTTTACTCTGTTTACTTTTGTATTAAGAAAATAACAAGTTTGAGTCAATTATATTACATGGCACAAGCAGTAATAAAATTCAGGAGTACCTGCTGTTTGCCGTAAGACGCGCGCAATCAGCCTGTATTTGTGTTATAGTTAAACTATCAATACAGTTATGGTGATTTGGAATGCATACAGACAAATATCTGCAGATCAACGGGTTTTCGGTCCGCTACAGGGAAGAAGGAAGAGGGGATGCCGTTGTCCTTGTCCACGGCATTGCAGGCTTTTTGGAGGAATGGGAGCCTGCGATGGAAATACTGTCCAAAAACTACAGGGTAATTGCCCTGGACCTTCCCGGGCATGGCTTAAGCGACAAGCCGGAAATCCCATATACCCTCGACTTCCTTACTGGTTTTCTGAAAGACTTTATTTCCGTAATAAGTCCCGGGAGGATTTACCTTGCAGGACATTCGCTCGGCGGAGCCATTTGCCTGAATCTTGTTATAAAATACCCATCCCTGGTTAAAAAGCTGATGGTTCTGAACAGTGTCTTTATAAAAATTCCGTTTTCATTAAGGTTTTTTTCGCCGGGGTTCTTTCAGAAAATAAACATCCCGGTACCGCTCAGCATCGTGAGGCTCATTACCAGGCAAAGCTTTTACAACAACAGCACGCGAAGCAGAAACTGGCTTAACCATGCATACAGTTATATCAACAAGCCAGGAGCTTTAAGAACGATGTTCTCGATCTTTCACGAGTTCATGACCTTACGCGGTCCCAATAAAGAGCTTGTGAACACGTTTCTGCATGGATTAAGCCAAGTGGAGGTTCCGGTCCTTATTGTATACAGCGGCAAGGATCGGGTGATATCGAACAAAAACTCACTACTGTTGCATAAACATATTAATAACTCAATGATCCGCAAAGTTCAGAACTGCGGTCACGAGCTCCAGTATGAATGCTGTGAGGAGTTTTGCAGCATTGCTTCCGGGTTTTTTAATGCCTGAGATTATCACCTGTCTCCAAACAGCTTCTTGCCGACGAAAAGAATATTCCGGTCCCCGGTATCATAAATAACAAATAAAAAGGGTCTGTCGGCTATAAACCGTACAGGTTCAATGAATGAGGTTGTCTCAAATTCAATCACAGTTGCGGCAGCAGCCTCTGTTCCTTCCTCGTTTACATCCACCACCGCCTTATGAAGAACACTGCTGATGTATATATCTCTCGCAATACCACTGAAATCTGCACGTTCCGAAAAAATCTCCCCCATACCGAGAGCAGTCAGAGAGCTGTTCAGTTCCCTGATGCCGTATTCCATTTTGAATTTCGGAAGCTGCAGATGCAAATCATTAACCGGTCGTAAACTTTCAAGCATTGCATCCCATTTTTCGTCGTCAAAGTTTTTTATAAACTGATTTATATCTTTGCCTGGCAGAATTACCATCATGGCAGTTTTTTTATCGCCGTAGGGAAGGCTTACCGCCCTGTATTCGTTCGATTCCGCCAGCTCTATCCTGTCTTCCTTCTGCATCATCTGTATCCTGTCTTTCCTGCCGTCATAGGAATGAAAATCGGTTTCAAAGGTTCTTTCGGCCTTAAAGGCTTCTGTCCATTCACCCTTGAAATAAATGGCATTTATAAGATACACCATGACTTCATCCGGTATCGGGGGGCTGATGACCGAGGGTATAAGGTTGTGTGTCTTTTCGGCCACCCAGCTGTTAATTATATTTGCTGACCCGGGCTCCGCAAAATCAAGGCTTTCCACGTCAGACAGAAAATAGTTTCTGCCTATGCCAATAAAGTTTTTCTGTATTTCAAACCCCTGCCTTGACCATATCGAATTTGCAATCTCTATTTTAACCTTTTCATCCAAACTGCTTAACCTGCTGATTAAATCCCTGTAACCCTCATTCAGCTCATCAATCGGTATGCCTTCACAGTACATCGCCTCTGCCATCGCATCCCTTGTGGTTCCTCCGGCACCGTTGTACGCCATCATAAGCACGCTTGATACCGAAAACGGGGAAATGAAGATTTCCTTGTCCTGATCCTCCTCGTTTATTTCCCTGAAAAGGTTCCATGCGAATTTTCTGGTTGCCCTGATAACTATGTTGGGCGTTTCAATTTCTTCACCTGTTTCTGTTTCTGTTGCTTCTGTCACTTCGCTTTCTTCGGTTATCCCGGTCATTTCAGGAGACCCTGTTTCAGTTCCTTCATCTGTTCCGTATGCCTCAATATCAGATGCATTTTCGGTTCCTTCGGCCTTTTTGGGGCCCGGTTCCAGGTATCCGGTTGCGGTACACCCGGCAAGAATTATTGCAAAAACGAAAATTAAAATCAGTATTCGGTTTCTCATAATTCACAACACTTCCTCAGGTAACTTAAAAAAACTGTTTATGCCGGAAACCATGCCATAGCTTTTTCCTGCATGGTACCCATTTTTTTAGACGCCAAAGGTTCCAGGAAGTTCCATTAGGCTAAAAAGCATAAATCATGAGACTGCTTTTTATTTATCATTCTTGTATCTTCTACAATCTCACCATCTGCATTGTAATAGCATTCTATAATCGAAAAAAAACAACAAAAAAGCATAGCTGAAACCGTTTAAGTTGTCAACTATGCTTTTTAAGTTGCGGGTAGCCAGTTATATTATATAGACTTTATAATACCTGAAAAAGTTCCCGCAACTGATTATAATTATAAAATATTTTTTCTGAAAATCAACCCATTACAATAACGCAGTCACAGACCGTTCCTGCAGGTTTTACAGGTATCCTGTCGGTTTCGGCACCGTCGACTATAATTTTCTTAACACCCCTGCATACCCCGTCAGGATTCTTCACTTCTATATTGTAAGTGCAGCCTCTGAACTTCCTTCTTACCTTAAAGCCTTTCCATTCCGACGGTATGCACGGATCTACCGTAAGGCTGTCGTATTCAGGCCTCACTCCCAGTATATACTGGCTTACTGCTACCATATTCCATGCTGCTGTACCCGTAAGCCAAGAGTTCCTTCCTGTTCCGAACTGGGGATGCTCCTTTCCGAGAATATTCTGGCAGTATACATAGGGCTCCACTTCGAACAAATCCACATCGTCGTTTCTCCTTGCGGGAAGTATCTGTGTATAATACTCGTAAGCCCGGTTTCCGTTGCCCATCAGGCATTCGGCAATCATAACCCATGGATTGGTATGAGCAAAAATACCGCCGTTTTCCTTCGCTCCCGGCGGGAATGTAGTCATTCCGCCTATTTTCGGATCATATTTCGGGTATGCCGGATATACCTTAACAATTCCATATTTCGTATTCAGGTGCTGATATACCGAACCGAGGCATTTCCCGGCATATTCCTCAGGGGCAACCTGGCTCAATACAGCCCATGGCTGGCTGTTAATGAATATTTTACCGTATTCGCAATTCTTTGAACCCATAACGTTTCCTTCATCGTCAAATGCCCTTACATACCATTCTCCGTCCCAGCATGATTCGTTTATCGCCTTTTTCATTTCTTCGTACCAGTTCCTGTACATACGCGCGAGCTCTTTTTCCCCTGTATATTCGGCTATTTCAATCATCTCAAGAGCAGCCCTGCAGAACAGCATTGAAGTAAACACGCTCTCGGCAATCCCGTTTCCGAGGTCCAGGTTCAATGTGTCGTTCCAGTCGGCTCTTCCTATAAGGGCAAGATTATGAGGGCCGCGATGGTTGTATGTGAATTCCATTGCCTTTTTCAGGTGTTCCCAGACGGTGTCTTCGGTCTTGTTGTCGTTGTATAAAACAATACTGTTCAGGAATTCGAAATTCCCTGTTTCCTTCAGGTATGCATTCACAGCAAGAGGAAGCCAGAGATGGTCATCGGAATACCAGTCGTATTTTACAATGGGTGCATCTCCCTCTCCACCTTCACCCGTCAGCGGGAAGAACAGGTGATAAACACGCCCGTCGGTGTACTGGCAGTGGATCAATTTTTTAAGCAGCTCACTTGCCTGTTCGGGAATTGAATGCATAACCCCGAGAGTATCCTGTGCGCTGTCACGGGTTCCCATTCCTCTTCCGAGGCCAAGCTGGTACATGGACACAAACCTTGACCAGTTGAAAGTAATCTTGCACTGATACTGGTTCCATGTATTTACGAACAGGTTCATATCCTCGTCGGGGGTTTCGGCATAAAGGTTATCCAGGTATTCCTCCCAGTAATCCTTTAACCTGGCAAGGGCCTCCTTTGCATAATCCACATTTAAGTAACTTTGTATTTCATCCCGTATTGTCCTTTTGTCATCGGTATATCCGAGAATAAATATTATTTCCTTCTCTTCACGGGCTTTCAAATCAAGATCAATGCAAAAGGCTCCCACACCGTTCATCCTGTAGGATATGGAATTGGAACAGGCTCCGGTTTCAACCGCGATGGGATTTGATTCACAGCGGTATCTGCCTATAAATGCCTCAAGATTTGTGTCAAAACTGTTTATTTCCGCATTTGTTGCAAAGAATGCGCATTCGCTGTCAAAATGGTGCGGGTGCCAGGTTATAATCCCGTCATTGTATCTTCCCTGGTTTATCTGCTGGACCCAGTCCACATTCTGCTGATCCTTAACGGCGTCCCAGAAACAGAACTCGGAATAACTGAAAACCTGGAGTTTTCTCTCTGTGTGGCCAAGATTTCTGATATGTACAAGCCAGATCTCAAAATCCCTGTCATCGGGCACAAAGTATGTAACATCGGCCGCAATTCCCCTGTATTCCCCCTCAATGACAGTATAACCCATACCATGCCTGCACCTGTACGCATCAAGTTTTCTCTGTACCGGCTGGTACCCGGGATTCCAGTACTCTCCGGTTATCCTGTCCCGGACATAGATATACCTGCCCGGCCTGTCCATGGGAAGATTGTTGTACCTGTACCTTGTTATTCTCCTGTTTTGAGGGTCCCTGTGGAAACTATAGCCTCCGCCGGTGTTTGTAACTATCCCTCCGTATTTCCCGCTTCCGATGTAGTTTATCCAGGGTGTTGGAGTATCAGGTCTTGTAATTACATATTCGCGGGCTTTTCGATCAAAATAACCATACTGCATTACAATACCTCCAAACAATATATATTTCGGATTGTGCCCGGTCCAGGCCATGCACAGGCATGCACGGTTCTAAATCCGGGAACAACATGTTTATTTCAGGGACTTGATATAAGGCATGCATTTTTCAAGGAAATACCGCATGTTCCTTTTTTCTTCTGACAACACCCTTTCTGTTACTTCACCGCGTCCCAGCCTGTCGCACATGGCAAGCAACGCGATCTCGTAAACAGGCACTTCCCTGACCATCGTTTCAATGTCGGCAAAGGGCAGGTTTTTGATCACCATTAAAACCTGCATGTGCCACCTGACCATCTTTGAAACTTTATATATAAACTCATCATCACAATTGAGAGCACCCAGGAAATCAACAGACAACTTCTCGCCTGCCCTGTCATGGTCATAGGCTGTTATTTTTCCCCTTCTTATTTTAGTTGTAGCAGGTTTTCCTATATCATGCAACAGGCACGACCACATAAACACTTTTTTATCATCGCTTTTGTCCCTTACAAGGGCACCGTTGTCAACAACTTTAAGTGTATGATTCCATACATTACCCTCGGGATGCCATTTGGGGTTCTGCTCTGTATGCTTTAACCTGCTGAGCAGCGTAAAGGGGTAATCATTATTGAAAAAATCTTCATCCTCAATCTTCCTGAAATACCCGGAAGGTTTGTCGTCCGAAATCAGATGTTTGCTGAACTCGTCAAAATAGTCTGGCATTAAACAGTCTCCGTTGCATATAGTAATTTTCTGTTATTATTGTCCCTTCATAAAGAGGTATTTATACCCGTTCTGCCTTTATGGCAGTCAGTACGAATATATTCTTTTTCTCCTTGCCCATATCGGTTAATCTTTCGATACCGATGCTGCCAAACCCTGTATCCAGGAGCCAGTGCTCAAGCTCAGCAGGGTTTATTCCGCTGTGGTAGTCATGCATGTTTATCCGGAATTCCTCGTCATCATGCGGTAAAAGATCGGCAATAAAAAGAATTCCGTTCGGTCTGAGCACCCGGTGGAACTCCTGTATTATTTCTTCCGGGTACTTGATATGGTGCAGAATCATGGATGCGCAAACCATGTCAACCCGGCCGTCTCTCAGCGGAACCTCGCTTTCTTCGCATTCCACGGTCAGTATGTTTGCAATGCCCTGCTGTTTTGCCTTTCTTTCCAGCTCGTCCAGCATTGACCCGGACATATCCATCGCTATGATTTTTCCGACGTGTGAAGCTATACCCCGGGAAATAAATCCGTCACCCGAACCGTAATCCAGGACTGTCATGTCCTTGTTCAGAAGACCCGAATCAATTAACTTGTTAATAATCGAATGATCATATATTCCGGAGCTTATTTCCTCCCACTTGTCGGCTATTTTCTCAAAAAACTGCCTCACATCCTGCTCGCTGGATGAATACATTTTTGAACTGCCCTTCGACAGCCAGTCAATCAATGCCGTTCTTGAGAATCTCCACTCTCTTCCTATTTTTCTTGCTGGAACATCTTCCTCCCTTAAGAGTTTTATAAAAGTCTTTATGCTTACTCCAAACAACTCGGCTGCCTCATCCATGTTAAGAATTTCTTTTTCCAACCTGAACCGCACCTTTCATCAAAAAAATGCTTCGGGCCGTACCCGGAAGGCATTCTGCATCAATCCGGGCTTATTGCCGTTACCAGCTGCTAATATATTTCTTCTGCTCATCGGTAAGCTCGTCTATTGAAATGCCGAGACTTTGCAGCTTCATCATCGCTATTTTCCTGTCAATCTCTTCGGGTATTTCAAAAACGCCGGGCTTAAGTTCCGAACGGTGATTCAGTATATACAGCGCGGCATAAGCCTGCACTGCAAAACTCATGTCCATAATCTCGGCTGGATGCCCGTCACCGCATGCAAGGTTTACAAGCCTTCCTTCTCCGAGCAGATAGAGCTTTTTACCGTTATTCAGCTCATAGCAGGTTATATTCTTTCTTGTCTCTTCGATTTTGCTGCTTAGCTCCTCTAAGTCAGGGATACAGATTTCAACGTTAAAATGCCCTGCATTGCACAGTACTGCGCCATCCTTCATTTTCAGAAAATGCCTTTTTACAATCACTTTATTGCATCCTGTTACGGTAATAAAAATATCACCATACCCGGCTGCCTCATCCATTGTCATGACCGAGAAACCATCCATAACAGCCTCAATGGCTTTAACAGGATCCACTTCGGTAACTATGACTTTTGCACCCAAACCCTTGGCTCTCATCGCAACACCCTTGCCGCACCAGCCATAACCCGCTACAACAACGGTCTTTCCCGCCGCTATCAGGTTCGTCGTTCTGTTTATTCCATCCCATACAGACTGCCCCGTTCCATACCGGTTGTCGAACAGGTGCTTGCACATGGCGTTATTAACAGCCATCATCGGGAATTTCAGCGTACCTTCCTTTTCCATAGCCTTAAGACGCAGTATACCCGTTGTCGTCTCCTCACACCCTCCGTAAATCCCTGGAAGCAGTTCCTTTTTCCTTGTATGAAGGGCATGGGTTAAGTCACCGCCGTCATCAATGACTATATGCGGCCCATGACTTAATGTTTCATCAATAAAATGATCGTATTCCTCTGGTGTGGCATCGTACCATGAATAAACGTTAATGCCGTCTTCCACAAGCGCCGCAGCAACATCATCCTGTGTTGAAAGGGGATTGCTCCCTGTGACTGCCATTATGGCGCCGCCTGCCGCAAGCACCTTCGAAAGATATGCGGTCTTTGCTTCAAGATGAATTGAAAGGGATATTTTTACACCTTCAAAGGGACGTGTTCTTTTAAACTCCTCTTCAATTCTGTTTAAAATGGGCATGTTTCTTTTTGCCCATTCAATTTTCTGCCTGCCCGTCGGGGCTGATTTTATATCGCGGATAATACTTTTCATATTTAAATTCTCCATTTTTATAATAATTTTTACCTTTTGAGTTATTATTATATCATTGTATAACTTATTTATTCAAGAAAATTTACAGCCAAATTCAGCTATCGTTATTTTATTTTCAGTGAATTATTGCGTGATATAAACTGTACCATAAAAACACTAAGCATTTATGTATTGCTTAAGAACATCGTATTCCGTCTTGTCAATATGGTTCATCAGGGCTATAGCTTTGCTTTTGCAGGATTCATTCCTTGTAATATTATATTTTATGATAACAGTCACCAATGTTTTTGCTTTCCTTTCTATTTCGTCGAGCTGGTTTTCATTTTGACTGTTATGCTTAAAATACCCTTGCTCGCATAAATACCTAATTCGCAGGCACATCATTTTTTTATGGTCGGCAAGCAGAAAAAAAGGCCTTATATCTATTTCAGACCTGTCATCCATTTTTGCGGTTATATAATTTATTAATGTATTGTATACTTCCCTGTTGAATACTATGTTTTCGCTGTTTTTACGGTTGTACTTATCCCAGTATTCAGGGATGCTGTTATCCAGGTATGCCTTGATGGAACTGGTAATGTTGTGGATACTGAATTCATAGTCGCAGTTTTTGTTTACGTTGTATAAATATATAAGCCCATTCAGGTAATCATGGTTTGTTGCAATATTGTATGTATTAAAGGCCTGTTCAAAGTCAGAAAAGGAAATAACCTCGTAGCAGTACTTTCCGTTTCTGAAAAAATCAGCTATATAAAATACTTTTTCATCCAGGTCATAACCGTAAATCAGCATGTCATGAAGTAAATTCAATCTTTTATAGCGTACACTTGACGGTACGTAGTAATAATTCAGCATTGTATGAACATAATTATCGGAATTAATACAATCAACTGCAAAGTCTGTTGCCGAAGCCCATTTTTTTACAACAGTCTCCCGTTTTATTTTCTGACTCAGAATCCATTTGCATGTATCTGAAGGTCTTAGTTCGTAAGGAAGCGGAAAATAGAAATCTCCCCAGTTATGCTTGTAGTCCCTGTTCATATATAACTGTATGAAGTTACTGAATATCCATCCTTTTGTAAACTCGTAGCTCTCTAATATTGACAACAAATGTGCATGCTGAGTATAAGTTGTTATCATCGGGTAAGTGACAGGCAGGGTTTTCATTCCTGTTGCGCTGCATCCAGTATTATCTTCCATGCATTCTCACTCCTCTCATAACAGGTATTTATAAACTTTTTTGGTACGATATATATATAATCATACAATATTATGGGCTAATTGTAAATTTAATGCACAAAAGAAAGAAAAATTGCCCGTAACGTCAGAAAATGTTTTCTTACGGCAATTCAGAACCAATCCTCGACCATTGAACGGACAATTCCTGTTTGCAGGGCAAACATACAACGGAAAAGAAATGAAGAAATGAGCAATATATGTACATAAAGCTGCTGCAAATGTTTTATTCAACAGTATATCACAGAAATCCCAAGGCGAGCCTGACAATCCTGTCACATAACTCCACGTATGAAATTCCTATGGCCTTTGCTTCCTGCGGCAATAAACTTGTGGGCGTCATTCCCGGTAATGTATTGGCTTCAAGGCATACAAACTCACCTTGCTCGTTCATGATAAAATCGATACGCGAGTAACTACCAAGGCGGAGAATTTGATGAACTTTTAATGCCGTAGCCTGTAATTTTCCGGTATCATCTCCGGACAAGTCAGCGGGACAAATTTCTCTCGTCAGTCCTTCCTGATACTTGTTTTTGTAGTCATAAAACCCTTCACAAGGCAAAATTTCAATAACCGGAAGCGCTGTTCCGCCTAATATTCCAACCGAGAATTCCCGTCCTTTAATCATTTTCTCTACAAGTATGTTTTCATCAACGCTTCTTGCATAGTTTATCGCATGGTCCAGATCATTCCTGCTTTCCACAATTGATACGCCGATACTCGAACCTGCACTACATGGTTTGACAACACAAGGCACTCCTATAGTATCAATGATACAGGGTACAGTGACGGTATGATCGACAACCATCCAGTCAGCGGTCGGGATGCCGGCTCCGCGCATCAAACGTTTTGCAAGGTCCTTATCCATTGCAAGCAGGCTGCCGATATATCCGGTTCCGGTATAACGGATCCCCATGGTATCGAAAACCGCCTGCAACTGACCATTCTCACCCATCGCCCCATGTAAGGCAATAAATACAACATCTGCCGCTTCACACAAGGTTAACACATTCGGACCAATCAATGATTTCCTGTTGTTATTCCGCCTGCGGATTTCATCCAAATCAGGCTCGGTATCCGGTACCCTGTAAGAATAGGGATTACCTGCTTTATCCTCGAAAAGGCGGTCAACATCGCCTGTTATTTGAATTCCCTCATAAACATCCACCAAAACCACACGGTGCCCTGCTTCCAGCAGTGCATTTGCAATCATGCTGCCCGAGGACAATGACACATCTCTTTCAGGACTTAATCCACCTGCCAGAACCACTATTTTCATACTAACCAGCTCCAATCGAACAGACAGCCTGTTATTAACACTGTGGCTGCTGTCATAATAATCACAGTTATTTTATTCCCTGCACTATTTTACCATTACGCTGACAAAAAAATAACTATTTTTCAAAAATTTTGATTTATGTAAACAGGTCCTTGTTCAGGCCGGGCTTTCCGATTATATTCCTGGATATGCACACGCTTCTTTTTCTGTTTTTCGCATCCAGTGAAAAAGCTGCCTTCCGGGTAAAAGCCCTTTTTTTACCTTCAGATTCAAATTTGCAGAAATACAGAATTGCAGCCAATATCAGGCTGCTTATAACAGGGACAATGTAATGGGGAATAGAGTATGACATCCACTCATAATCAAAATCGTTTATAAGCAAATAATGAGAAATTCCCAACCCTCCCGCCAGGATAAGAATTATGAATATAAATTTGACCAGTCTTCCAAAGACATTTTCTTTCAGCATGTTTTTTGCCAATAATACGGATAACGGTACACCAGCTATTGCCATAAAACCATATACCGGTCATATCCCCGGATAATGTCATAATTCTGTCCATTACGTTAAACATTATTAAGACTAAATGATATAATATTTATATGTTTAAAATCGCTAATCAGTGGAAGGTTTTGTTATGAAACTTCGGGAAGTGCTGGATATAGCCCTTGAGGCAGGCGAAATACTTCTGCGCAACGGTGCTGAAACATACCGGGTTGAGGAAAGCATAACAAGAATATGCAGCGCATATGGCCATTCCTGTGAAGCCATAGTTCTTCCGACGGGAATTTTTTTAACTGTATATTCTTCCGAGTACGAGTCAGAGACATCGGTACGGAGAATAAAGGTCAGAACCCTGGACCTTACCAAAATTGACCGTATAAATTCCTTTTCAAGAAAGATAGCTTCGGTTACGCTGTCATATGAGGAAGCAAAAAAAGAACTGGAAGAGATTAAAGCGGTGAAATATTACCCCGTTCCCATACAGATAATTTCATCCACGGCAGTATCTTTTGCCTATGCCCTCCTTTTCGGCGGCAGCTTAACTGACGGAGGCATTGCATTTGTAACAGGCGGGCTGCTTTATTTGCTGAACCTGTTTATGGTTAAAGCCGGGTATTTCCCGTTTCTGATATATTTCGTCAATGGTTTTTCGGGCGGATTTATAAGCATAATCTCAGAGTTTATAATACCCGGCGCCAATGCCTATATTATTATAATATCATCAATAATCATGTTTCTGCCCGGAGTAGCAATTACGAACGGAATAAGGGATCTTCTTGCCAGTGATACGATAAGCGGATTAACAAGGCTGGGTGAAGCATTCTTAACGGTGCTTGCCCTTGGAATGGGAGTATGGATTGGCATTTTGACAGTTCACTATATAATCTGACCGGAGGTTTTTATGAGCCGTATAATATTGTCTTTCCTGGGCAGTCTCTGCCCTGCGGTAATGCTTAATACAGAAAGAAAAAACCTGGTTTGGGCCGGGTTGTCGGGTACGCTCGGCATGCTGGTAAATGACCAGGTATTGGCCCTGTTCCCGAATGCAGCCATGCTGACAGTCTTTTTCGGAGCAGCGGCAGTAGCAGTATATAGTGAATTAATGGCCAGAGTAAGAAAAACTCCGGCCACAATATTTCTGATACCAGGTATTATTCCATTGGTTCCTGGGGTTGACGCATATCGTACAATCCAGCTCATTGCCGAAAAGGATTATACCGCCGCCGCATCCTTCGGTGTATCTGCAATAGCAAAGGCCTGTTTTATTGCGTTCGGTATCATGACAGTCTCTGCTGTTTTCAGGAAAATGAACCGTTCGAAAAAACAGCTGTTACGGCCATGACTTAACGATTTCAGTTACAAGAGCCGCAAACTTTCTTTCAACCTTTTTCCCTGCTTCTATAACCTCTTCATGGTTCAGGGTTTTTTCAAGAACCCCGGCTGCCATATTCGTTATGCATGATATTCCCAAAACCTTCATACCCATGTGCCTTGCGGTGATTGCTTCGGGAACGGTTGACATACCCACGGCATCTGCACCAAAGTATTTAAGTGCTCTTATCTCAGATGGAGTTTCAAAGGAAGGCCCTTTCGTATATGCATAAATACCCCTTCTTATATCACTGCGAAGGCGCATTGAGCATTCTGCAGCCATTTCCAGGAGTTCCCGGTCATAAACATGGGACATGTCAGGAAATCGAGGCCCCAGCTCATCAATGTTTGCGCCCCTTAACGGGTTTTCGGCAAAGAAACCGATGTGATCCTTTATAAGCATCAGGTCGCCGGGCCTGAACTGTGTATTTATACCTCCTGCGGCATTCGTCAGAAACAGATTGTTCACACCAAGAATCTTAAAAAGGCGTATAGGGAATACAACCTCTTCCATGTTCCATCCTTCGTAGTAATGGAACCTGCCTTTCATCGCAACTATATATCTTCCGCCAAGCTCACCGAAAATCAGCCGCCCGTCGTGGCCGACAACAGTGGTCCTGGGGAAATTAGGTATTTCCTCATAAGGTATTTCAATGGTGTTCGACATATAGTTTGCGAGATTTCCAAGACCTGAACCCAAAACAATGGCTATATACGGTGTTCTGTGAATTCTCTGACGTATATAGTCCGCGGTTTCTTTCAGTTTATCATAATAATTATCCATGAAAAGCCTCCTGATTTTTTATACCTTATCAACTGATGACAATGAAAATATTATCCAAAACGGTTTTGTTTGTCAACGGTACGCAAAAATTCTACATTTCAGGATTGACTTCATAATTATGGTTGATGTATAATTATACAAAATTTATGTATTTTTAATCATCGTGGAGGTATATATGAGTGCAATAAAGCTGCCAACAGGTTTTCAAACTGCAGGAGTTGCCTGCGGAATAAAAAAGGATAATAAAAAGGATCTGGCACTTATTATCTCTGATCCCCTGTCAGACGCTGCGGGAGTTTTCACAAGGAACCTGGTCAAGGGACATTCCCTTAAATGGACGATGAAAAAGTATAAAAGCAATAAAATAAAAGCCATTGTAATTAACAGCGGAAATGCCAATGCCTGTGTAGGTCCGAAGGGTGATGAAGACGCTGAAAAAATTGCGGAAATTACAGCAAAACTTGCAGGCTGTAATAAGGACCAGGTATTGCTTGGTTCTACCGGCGTCATAGGCTTTCCTCTCCCGGTGGAAAAAATAGAGTCGGGGCTTAAGGAAGCATGCAGCCGGTTAAGCTCTGACAATTCGGAGGATGCCGTCCGCGCAATTATGACGACCGATACATTCCCGAAGGAGGTTTCCGTTGATATAAACTTATCCGGGAAGAAAGCAACCTTGTATGGTATGGCAAAAGGTTCGGGAATGATCCACCCGAATATGGCTACAATGATAGGAGTTTTTCTTACCGACGCTTTCATTTCACAGGAGATGCTTCAGAAAGCTCTTGAAAGGGCAGTAAACAAGTCCTTCAACCGCATTTCGGTGGACGGTGATACAAGCGTCTGCGATATGGTTATTGTCCTGGCCAACGGCAATGCGGCAAACGAGAAAATAACCCGGGAAAACGACGATTTTGAAACTTTTGCCGAAGCACTGGAAAAAGTATCGGTAACTCTTTCCAAGATGCTCGCGAGGGATGGCGAAGGCGCAACAAAACTTATTGAAATTCATGTTAAGAATGCCCTCGACAATGAAACAGCCCATAAAATAACCAATTCAATTGCAAAATCCCCGCTGGTAAAAACCGCAGTATTCGGGCATGATGCAAACTGGGGAAGGATACTTACAGCAGCAGGCTATTCAGGCGCGGAGTTTGACCCGGACCTGATTGACATATTCATCGGTGATCTGCAGGTGTGCAAAAACGGGGTCGGACTCAGCTTTGACGAAAACAAAGCCCTCGAAATACTGAAGAAGGATGAAGTGAAAATAACAGTGGATTTGAAAATGGGCAGTTCTGAAGACATTATGTGGACATGCGATTTTTCATTTGATTATGTTAAAATAAACAGCGCGTACAGAACCTGATTTTTTCCGGCATTGCACGGCATATTTACCATTAAGTCCCGGCAGGTATCGTGCAATGCAGGGGAACCTTCAACCGGCCAAACTTTCCGGTGCCATTTATTTATTGCTTATTTCCCGGCTTATTGATAAAATGAAAGAAGAACAGGCATTGCTTGTTTATCTTTACGTTCAACCGCTGAGGTTAGGGGGTAAATTTATGGCAATTCGTCAGTTTGTAAAATTCTCTGTCGGAGACGAAGAGTTTGGTGTAGAAATAAGTAAAGTCAGGGAGATTATAAAGCTCCAGGATATGCTTAGGGTACCCAATGCACCTCCGTATATTGAAGGCTTGATGAATCTCCGCGGTAAAGTTTTAACCATTTATAACTTAAGAAAACGCCTTGGCATGCAGGACAAGGAATTTGATGAAAACTGCAAAATTATTACCGTTTACCATAACGATTTACTGGTTGGTTTTACAGTAGACACGGTAAATGAAGTAATCAGGGTTGAGGAAGAAAACATTGATGATACACCGCCTTCAGTTCCCGGCATCGACAAAAGGTTCCTGTCGCAGGTTGTCAAACTCGGTGAGAAACTTATGTTTGTACTTGATTTGAATAATGTGCTGTCACCTGATGAAGAGGCGGAACTGAGGGAATTTGTCAGCAATAATGAAGATACGGTTTTATAGATAAATATAATATTTAATACTTTTTACAGCCAAACATGCATATACTTACACAGACATATTTTCAGGCACCCCTGCCGGTTCATACCGGCGGGGTTCAGAGCCGGTGAGGAGTTAATATGCATGTTTTGGTGATTACAAAAAAGAGAAGCAGAACCCTTTTCCTGTTATCAGGTATTTTTTTAGTCCTTTCAGGCATTTATATGCTTATCCGTTTTTTGGTTTCCGGTTCGGAGATTTCCATAGGGCAACGGCTTTTTTTAAAGCTCCCGGTTTCGGTTGAAATGTCGGACATTTATGTAACAGAACCGGGCCAGCCTTATGTCCAGGTCAGTTCCATTTCAGCAAAGAGTCTTAAGACAGAAACAATTAAGCGCCAGGGTCTTTCCGATATAACCTTTCAATACCCTGAAACTGTCAGAATGGGCGAAATTCAGAACCTGAACCGGGAAATAACCGTACATATTAATTTCAGACATAGTGACGGCAAAATGATAGGGTTCTTCCAGGTATGGAATCTTAACCAGCCCGTTGAAAAATTTCTTGAAAACGCGAAAAAGGTTTCATCATTTACGTTCATGGAATTCGATGAGAAAAAGCTCAAAATACAGGGAATGGATGCCGTTCTGTGGGAGTATGTATTTGTCACCAGGACACAGGATATAAAAGGGACAGAGATTTTCATTGAAAACGGCCACGAAATGTACAGGTTCTCAATGTTTGTTCCGAAAAGCGATTATAAATCCGCATATAAAAGAACCCTGATGCGTATGGCGAAATCACTTAAGATTAAGGATATGATCGGTGCAATTCTTCTTTTGGCAAAACATTATTGACAATACTTCGCAAAACCACAATCAGGAGGTACACGGCTGCGCCAGCGAAACACAGTTTTTGCCTCTCTCTTTTGCCGCATACAGAGCCTTATCAGCACTGTTCAGCAGTTCAATTTCATTTTTTGCCAGTGTCGGGAAGGTGGAAACACCCATACTGACCGACACCGAGCTGGCAACGTTATTGTTCTGATCGCAGATAACAAGCTCCGATATCTTTCTGCGAAGCTCCTCGGCTTTTTCATAAGCCACTTCCTTGCCGGTATACGGAAGAAGAATGATAAATTCCTCTCCTCCGAAGCGTGCCACAACATCGTCCTTGCGTACCGAATCCTTAACTGCCAGAGCTATCGACTGCAATATCATGTCACCGAACAGGTGGCCGTATGTATCGTTATAAATTTTGAAATCATCAATATCAAAGAATATAATCGACACTTCGTAATCCTGTTGCCTTGCACGGCTTAGTTCCTCATACAAGCGCTTCTGAAAATATGCCCTGTTGTAAACCTGCGTCAGCCCGTCGGTGTTTGCGTAATCCTGGAGTTTCTCGTACAATTTCGCGTTTTCAATCGCAATACTGACCTGCTGTGTTATAACTTCGAGCAGCCTCACACTGTTTTCGTCAAATGCATTCGTAATGGTGTGTTCGATAAGTATAAGGCCGTAAGTGTTGCCCTTGACCTGCAAAGGCACACACATAAGCGATTTGACATTTCTTCCCTTCGTAAAGGAGTACTTGTTCGTATCCACCGAATTATCTATTATTGTCATGCCCTTATCCAGGCACTCCTTAAGGGCGGGTGAGTTTATATTGTCTGTAAGAAGCGCACGCTCTCTTGCATTGCTTATATTTGTAACCTGAACCTTAAGCCTGTTTCCTTCCTTGTTGTAAAGGGCGATGTTTGAAGTGGCAACTCCCATAACTCCGAGGATAATATCGTTTACAAATTTCAGAAGCTCATTCATATCAAAAATCGAACTGATGGCCTGGGAAATCTGCTGCAGTGTAAAAAACTCGGCCAGGCTTGAAGTCAGCTTCCTGTTCATTTCCTCAAGCTGTGAATTGACTTCCTTCAGCTTTTCAAACTGCTCCTGTCTTTCGTTCCTGGCCTGCATCAGCTGATCATATTCTTTTTTAAGCTCAGACAGGTGTTTCTGATTATCCAGTTCCCTCAATGTATACAGGTCGTTATGCATGTCAAGGATTCTTAGTAATACAATAAAAACAAGATAAAGGGTTATAATAAACAGTTCCCGTGAGAAATTCAGACTGTTAATCAACGTGATTTCGGCATCAATAATAATAGGCACAAGCAGCGCCGAAAAGAACTGAATTACAGTTGCATAAAACACATACCACATTGACGCCCAGAAGCCCTCTGTTATGCAAATGCTCACGATGGGGACAAAAACTATAAAGCAGAATAACAGGCCATACTTAAGCGTACTGAGGATTAATGATACAAGCAGGATATCAATAAGTTTCAATATTCTGCACAGCTGCCCGGGTTTCAGATTATTTCTTTTTATTTGGGATAACTTATATAAACCGGCTGTGATTAAGGTTATATACAGAGCTGACTGCAGAAAAATCTTGCGGTAGTTTATCATATTCTGCTTTGCAAAATATTCTACATATGAATCAGACAGGACTAACAGGGGTATTATTACTCCCAGAAAAATCGAAATTACTTTCTCGTAGCTGCTGAATTCAACCGGCAGGTTAAAAGGTATCCGGTACTTCTTTTTAAACACTAGTATTTCTCCCGTTTCTAAAATTAACAATCATTCGCCGATACAACTGTCCGCTATAACTGTCAATTTTATCTGTTTATATTTACAGAACGCAAGTGTTCATCTTAATTTTACCATAAATACTCAACAGTTTGCATACCCAAATCCTGAAACTCTATTCTGATTATTATTTTAGCTTCTTTTGCCCGTAAACGCAATATGGCTTTAACGAACAGGACTCACAGTCCGGCTTTCTTGCATTGCATACCGCGCGTCCATGAAAAACCAGCTGGTTGGAAAACCTGCTCCACCGTTCCCTCGGAATTATCTTCATCAAATCAAATTCTATTTTTGTCGGGTCCTGCTCTTTTGTCAGTCCCAGGCGGTTTGACAGGCGCTTTGCATGCGTGTCCACAACAATACCCGGAGTATTGAAAATATTTCCAAGGATCACATTCGCAGTTTTTCTTCCCACACCTGGCAACGTCAGAAGTTTTTCCATCGTGTCCGGCACCTCGCCGTCATACTCATCAATTATCTTCTGACAGCACGCTATTATATTCCTTGCCTTGTTCCTGTAAAAACCTGTGGAGCGAATATCCTGTTCCAGCACCTTAATATCGGCATTTGCAAAATCTTCAGCCGTTTTATATTTCTCAAAAAGGTCCCTTGTAACAATGTTCACCCGTTCATCGGTGCACTGAGCCGCAAGCTGTGTGGCAATCAGAAGCTGCAGCGGCGTCTTGTATGTGAGGCTGCATCCTGCATCAGGATACAGCCTGTCCAGTTCTTCAATTATCTTCAATGCTCTTTGCTTTTTGTTCATGATCCAGCCCTTATTGCAACAATATCAGTGAACAGCTTTAATAATATGTTATACTTTTAAAGTCCTGTTGTAAACATAGAAATATTCCTTTGCCGAATTCTTCCATGAGAAATCGGTCCTTAAACCTCTTTTTATCATATCAAGCCAAAGCCCCGGATTATCCCTGTATACATTAACGGCCCTGCCAAGCGCGTCAATGAAGGCCTTGGGGGTATATTCACTGAAGCTGAATCCATTTCCCTTTTCCGGATCCCTGTCAATGTCTATTATCGTATCTTTCAAGCCGCCGGTTTCACGCACCACGGGGATTGTTCCGTAACGAAGGCTGATCATCTGGCCGAGCCCGCATGGTTCAAACCTTGACGGCATAAGAAAAATATCGCTTCCGGCATATATTTTATGTGCAAGCACTTCATTGAACTCTATTCTGACCGATACCCTGTCGGGGTATTTTTCCATCAGGCGGGTGAAGGTATCTTCAAGATGCGGATCGCCAATTCCCAGTAAAACAAACTGTATTCCCATCGCCATCATTTCTTCAAAAGTTTCAACAACAAGATCCAGGCCTTTTTGCGAAACAAGGCGGTGCACCACTCCAATTATGGGATCATTATTCACGGGAAGACCAAGTTCTTTCTGGAGCTCTTTTTTATTCTGCACCTTACCGCTTAAGTTCCTTTCATCGTAAGCATAATAAAGGAAAGCATCATCGGCGGGATTAAACTCGTTATAATCTATGCCGTTAATTATGCCGAACAGGTCATTCCTCCTGTTCAGAAGAACACCTTCAAGACCTTCCCCATATTCAGGAGTCAGGATTTCCCTTGAGTAAGTCCTGCTTACTGTATTTATTTTGTCCGCATACAGAATCCCTGCTTTCAGGAAATTGAACCTGCCGTAAAACTCCACCTTTTCGGGCACGAACAGTTCACCGGGAAGCCCGAGCAAATCCAGTATCTCTTTGTCGAAATGGCCCTGGTATTCGAGGTTATGAATCGTTAAAACGGTTTTAATGTCCCGGTAAAAAGGATCTTTTTTCTTGTACTCCTCTTCAAGCAGCAATGCGACAGGTCCTGCATGCCAGTCATTCATATGAATCAGATCGGGTTTGAAACCCGTTGCCTTGCACAAATCAAGGGATGCCTTGCACAAAAAGGCAAATCTTTCACCGTCGTCATGGTGCATGTATAACCCGTTTCTGTGATAATAGTGGTAGTTATTAACGGTGTAGGTGGTTGCCGCAGCGTCCTTAACCTGCTTTAAAACACATGTTTCCCGGCGATTGCCCATTTTAACGGGAAAGTCTGTAATGTACACCTGTTCAGCATCTATTTCCCTGTATCCGGGCAGGACAACCTGCACATCCATTCCCATATCCGAAAGAACCCCGGGAAGAGATCCTGCTACGTCGGCGAGGCCTCCGGTTTTTGCATAGGGTGCCACCTCCGCGGATACGAACAAAATCCTCAGGTCTTTTTTCATACTTTTCCTCCTGGCGAAGACATAATAAATTAAATAAAAAAACAACCTCTGTTAAGAGGTTGTCTGTTTTTTTATTTTTCTATACAATCTTTCAACGAAAGATTTATCCTGCCCTGCTTATCTATTTCTATAACCTTGACGGGTACTTCATCGCCTACCTTGACCACATCCTCCACTTTGCTTACGCGTTTATGGGCCAGCTTCGAAATGTGTACCATTCCTTCCTTTCCGGGCAGGAACTCAACAAAGGCACCGAAATTCATGATTCTCGTGACTTTACCCTTGAACTGCTGGCCTACCTGTATATCTCCGGCGATACCCTCTATCATTGCGATTGCTCTCTTTCCGGCTTCCTCATCAGATGTCGCAACAAATACTTTTCCGTCATCCTCAATATCTATTTTTACACCAGTATCGGCAATAATACGCTGTATTACTTTACCGCCGGGGCCGATAACTTCGCGGATTTTGTCAATATCTATGGTAGTTGTGAAGACTTTGGGAGCATATGGCGACAACTGCGGCCTTGGCGCGCTTATTGCCTTCAGTATCACGTCGTTCAGTATCGTAAGCCTTCCCTTGCGTGTTATTTCAAAAGCCTGCCTTATAATTTCATAGGTAAGGCCGTCAACCTTTATATCAACTTGGATGGCAGTAATTCCGTTCTTTGTTCCTGCCACCTTAAAGTCCATGTCTCCAAAGAAGTCTTCAATCCCCTGGATATCAATGAATGTTATGAATTTATCCGGGTTTTCTTCATCTACAACAAGACCTGCCGATATCCCGGCCACAGGTTCCTTTATCGGCACTCCTGCATCCATAAGCGCAAGTGTGCTTCCGCATACGCTTCCCTGTGAAGTTGAACCGTTTGACATTAAAACTTCGGATACAAGACGGATTGCGTACGGGAACTCGGATTCGGGCGGTATTACGGGTTCAAGGGCACGCTCGGCGAGCGCACCGTGACCGATTTCACGTCTTCCCGGGCCGCGGGTCGGTTTTGCCTCTCCCACGCTGAAAGCAGGGAAGTTATAGTGGTGCATGTACCGCTTTGTTTCCTCTTCATCAACGCCATCCAGCATTTGTACGTCACCGAGCGGGCCAAGGGTAACACTTGTAAGAACCTGCGTCTGACCTCTCTGGAACAGGCCAGAACCGTGCGTTCTTGGCAAAACGCCGACTTCGGCATGAAGGGGCCTTATGTCCATCAATCCTCTTCCGTCCACACGTTTTCCTTCATACAGCAGTTTTTCGCGTACTATCTTCTTCTGAAGTTTATAAAAGGCTTCAGAAATTTGTGTAACTTGTTCAGGATACTTGGGATCGAGAGCCTCGTGAACCTTTTTGGATATTTCCTCCACATTCTTTTCACGTTCGCTCTTATCATCATTCATCATTGCCGCAGTCAGTTCTTCCCTGCACATATCAGATACTTCATCATAGATTTCCTGCGGCACTACGGCAGGTACATAGGTGAACTTCTCCCTGCCCACTTCCTTTACAATACCGTCTATGAAATCAATAAGACGTTTAATCTCCTCATGGCCTGTCTTGATGGCTTCAAGCATTTTTTCCTCGGGAACCTCGTTGGCCCCTGCTTCTATCATTACAATCTTTTCCCTGTCGGCAGAGAGAGTTACATACATCTGGCTTTTTTTCCGTTGTTCCTGGTCAGGATTAATTATAACTTCACCGTCGACAAGACCGAGAATAACCCCTGCAATCGGGCCATTGAACGGAATGTCGGAGATACACAGCGAAACAATCGTCCCTATTATCGCTGCAAATTCGGGAGAATTGTCCTGTTCAACGGATAAAACCATGTTCACTACCGATACATCGTTTCTGAGATCTTTCGGGAAGCGCGGACGTATCTGCCGATCTATAACCCGCGCGGTAAGAATTGCACTGTCAGAAGGCTTTCCCTCTCTTTTAATAAATCCGCCGGGAATTTTTCCGACTGAATACAATTTTTCTTCATAATCTACACTGAGCGGGAAGAAGTCTATGCCCTCCCTTGGTTCCTGTGAAGCCGTAGCAGTGGATAATACAACTGTATCCCCGTACCTCACCAGCACTGAACCATTTGCCAATTGTGCAAGCTGACCGGTTTCCACTGTCAGCGTTCTGCCCGCCACTTCAATTGAAAACTCTTTCTTCATATTTTCTGTCATCCATCCTTTCCAAATGCTGTGAACGGGGTGAAAAGGTCAGGGAGGAAAGCTCCAAATCCGGAACCCTCTTCTCTGAACTTCTGCACCGCCTGTTCACAACATTTTTTATATATTTTAATTTATATTTTTTGCGTAAGCAACGTTCATGCCACGAAGTGGCAGGATTCATCTATCATTATTTCACTTCAATAATGTTTTTATAACATCGGCCGTGCTGCCGGCATATTAAAAAAAGCGGAAGTGCTCCGCTTTTTTACCTTCTTAATTCCAGCTTGCTGATTATATCACGATACCTGTTGATATCCTTTTTCATCAGATAATTCAGCAGCCCTCTTCTTTGACCAACCATTTTCAGCAGCCCTCTTCTTGAGTGGTGATCCTTCTTATGTGTTTTCAAATGCTCTGTCAGGTTTTCAATGCGGTAGGTCAGAAGAGCAATCTGGACCTCAGGTGAACCTGTGTCAGTTTCATGGATTTTGTACTTGTCAATTATCTGCTGCTTTGTTGCATTATCCATTGTTCCAACTCCTTTCCTGATATCGCCGTCAGCCCAGTTTACGGCCGGAGTCCTCCGATAACCGAGCTGATGGTTTACTGAAATACTTAGTTAGTTTATCATAAATTTTGTAAACTGTAAAGATAGTTCTTTCGAATTTTCATTAAGTCCTCTAGAGCCTCATTTGAAAAAGTAAATTCCACCCCTTGAAGGCAAAGAGCGGAATTTAGTTT
>LFSH01000026.1 GCA_001513105.1 Clostridiales bacterium DTU070
CAGCATTGTTCAGAGAAAATTTTTCAGAGGTTGTGTCACATATGTTTGACTTCTCTAGAAGACCGTCGATAAAATTTTGCAAATGTTATAGACAGGGTAAAAAATTTATGATACAATGATAAAAATTTGTGAAAGGGAGTGACGATGTTGCACATCCTTGGGGTGTTGGTTAACAGAAAAAAGAAAAAGTTTGCAGCCCAAGGCGTCGTATTTCCTTTTTCAATAATTCAAGAAAACAATATATTTGTTGATAAAGAATAGTAAGATTTTCGATCTTACTATTTTTTTATGCCTTTTTCAGTATGAGGCCGGCCTGAAATTCAAAAACCGAAAGAGGGGATGGAAATGAAATTCAGTAAGAAGGACATACTTGGAATTGCCGAGTTATCTGCAGAGGAAATCACATCCATACTTGATTCTGCTTCAGTGATGAAAAGAATAATACTGAGCGGTCAGAAGAAAACAAACTATCTTCGCGGTACCGCCGTACTGACTCTTTTTTATGAAAACAGCACAAGAACAAGGGTATCCTTTGAACTGGCTGCAAAATACATGGGTGCCGATACGGTAAACATTAATGTATCTTCAAGCAGTGTTGCAAAAGGCGAAACCCTCATTGACACAGGCAAAACCCTTGATGCAATGGGAGCAGACGTTATAATAATAAGGCACAATATGTCGGGCGCACCACATCTTTTGGCGAAGCATGTAAGGGCTTCTGTGATTAATGCGGGAGACGGAATGCACGAGCATCCGACCCAGGCTCTGCTTGATATGTATACCATCCGTGAGTACTATAAAACGCTGGAAGGGCTTAAAGTTGCCATAATAGGAGACATATACCACAGCAGGGTCGCCAGGAGCAATATAATCGGCCTTATCAAGATGGGAGCAAAACCGGTTGTATACGGCCCGTCAACATTAATGCCTCCCGAAATAGAGAAGATGGGGGCAGAGATTGCCCCGACGATCAACGATGCAATTTACCGGGCAGATGTTGTTATGGGTTTAAGAATGCAGCTTGAACGGCAAAAAAATGCCTTGTTCCCGTCAAAGTCTGAATACGCCAGATTCTTCGGGATGAATCCTGTTAATATGTCGCTGGCGAAGAAGCATGCGCTGTGGATGCATCCGGGTCCTGTAAACCGGGGCGTTGAAATGTCATCAGGAATCATAGACGGTGCAAACTCGGTTATCAATGAACAGGTGACCAACGGTGTTGCCGTCAGAATGGCCCTCTTATATATGCTGGCAGGAAAACAGGGCAGCAAGGATTCTAAATACACCGACAATTTAGTAACTCTTCCGGTCCAGGAAGTTGTTGTTTAATGCAAACTATAAGAAAATATTTTTAATTCAGGGAGCAGGGTGAGTCCTATGAAAATACTTGTAAAAAACGGTATCGTGGTGACTGATGAATATGAAAAAAGGCAGAATGTTTTCATAGAAGACGGGATTATAAGAAAAGTGGAGGAGAATTACCTGGCTGAAGCCGACGTGGTTATCGACGCGGAAGGAGCATATGTGCTTTCGGGGCTTGTTGATGCCCACTGCCATCTCAGGGATCCGGGCTATGAGTATAAGGAAGACATTGTTTCAGGAACAAAAAGCGCAGCGATGGGAGGCTTCACATCGATTGCCTGTATGGCAAACACAAACCCGGTAGCCGACAACAAGGCCGTGATACGGTACATTATTGACAAAGCTGAAAGAGAAGGTTTTGTTCATGTTTTCCCGATAGGGGCGATGACAAAGGGGCTTAAGGGCGAAGAGCTTGCTGAAATAGGTGAAATGAAGGAAGCGGGTATCGTAGGGGTATCGGACGATGGACGTTCGGTTGAGAACTCTTCCGTAATGAAAAAGGTAATGCTGTATGCGAAAATGTTTGACATACCGGTTATATGCCACTGCGAAGACTCCGTCCTTGCGGAAGACGGTGTCATGAACGAGGGGGCACTGTCAACGGCCATGGGGCTCAGGGGAAAATCAAAGGCCTGTGAAGAAATAATGATAGCACGGGATATCATTTTATCAAAGACCCTGGATGTTCCTGTTCATATTTGCCATGTCAGCACTGCTTACGGGGTTGAAATTATCAGGACTGCGAAGAAGCATGGCGTCAGGGTGACGGCTGAGACATGCCCGCATTACTTCACCCTTACCGAAAAGGAATGCGAAGGGTACAATACACTGGCGAAAGTAAATCCGCCGTTAAGGAATGAGGAAGACATAGAGGCGATAATACGGGGCCTTTGCGACGGAACCATCGATATAATCTCAACAGATCACGCACCGCACCATATGGACGAAAAGAATGTTGAGTTTGACAAGGCAGCCGATGGGATGGTTGGGTTCGAAACAGCCCTGCCATTATCCTATACCGCTCTTGTTAAGGCCGGGCACCTGAGCATGAGCGGGCTTGTAAGGAAAATGTCTGCAAGGCCTGCTGAAATCCTTAAAATTGACAAGGGCAGGCTTGCTGAAGGGAAAATGGCCGATATAACAGTGTTTAACCCTAATGTGGATTATGTGATTGATACCGGGAAGTTTGCTTCAAAGAGCATGAATTCCCCGTACCACGGTTTCGCTGTTTCAGGAAAGGTTGTTGCAACAATAGTAAACGGGAGAATAGTGGTAAGGGACGGGGAACTTGCAGTTTGACAGGGAGAACAAAATGTAAGAGTAAATATAATATTTCATGCGATTAAGAGCAATTGTTTCGAAAGGATTGTGTTATATGTTTATTGACAGGTTGACCGACAAGATCAGAAAACTTCAGAATCCGACTGTCATGGGGCTTGATCCCAAACTTGAATATATACCTTTTTCAATCAGGGAAAAGAATGTAAAACTTTATGGCAGCGGTTTCAAAGCAGCGGCCGAAAGCATCCTGGAATTTAACAAAAGGCTTGTTGATGCAGTTTCGGATATCATACCTGCAGTGAAGCCCCAGCTTGCGTATTATGAAATGTATGGAACTGAAGGAATTAAAGCCTTTGAAGAAACGGTGAGGTATGCTCGCCAAAAGGGGCTTATAGTAATTGCCGACGGAAAAAGAAATGATATAGGCTCAACTTCCGAAGCCTATTCCAGGGCCTATCTTGGAGAGACTTCATTGGAGGACGGTGCGGCTGAACGGGCTTTTGATGCCGATGCTTTAACTGTAAACGGGTATCTTGGCGCAGACGGCATAAAACCAATGATAGAGGATTGCATTAAATACGATAAGGGTATTTTCGTGCTGGTTAAAACATCAAACCCGTCGTCGGTACAGCTCCAGGACATGGTGGTTGACGACGGCAGGAAAGTGTATGAAGTCATGGCCGACCTTGTTCTGGACTGGGGGAAAAACGTAATCGGGGAATGCGGCTATTCTTCGGTAGGCGCCGTCGTTGGCGCCACATGGCCCCGGCAGTTGAAAGAGCTGCGTGAAAGGATGCCGCACACCTTCTTCCTTGTTCCGGGATACGGTGCCCAGGGCGGAGGCGCAGAAGATGTTGCAGGTGCGTTTGACAGGAACGGCCTCGGCGCGGTAATAAATGCGTCAAGAAGTTTGATGTGCGCATATAAATCGAAAAAATGGGAAGGCAAATTCTCAGAGGATGAATTCGACCTTGCCTGCCGGGAAGAAGCGATTGACATGCGGAACGAACTGCGGAAGGTATGCAGTTTATGAGTACCTGGTCTGAAACGAAACGTTTCTGCATGACATTTTATTAAAAGAATCGGAATTTTGAAATTTAAACTGTTTCAGTCCCGCCGCCGATTTACGGCGGGACTATGTTAAACATATTTCCGCAATCGGGACGGTATAAGGGTCAGGTTCTGCATAAGTAAATATTTTAGTAAAAGAATTTATTGCGGTTAAGAAACCTGATAAAGGCGCATATCTCTTTACCCGTTATTGAATTATCGAAATAGAACGAATAGAAAAAAGTCTCCTCGCTGCTTTTTTCTATTTTATGCAGTGTGTCTTTTATGTTATCGCCCTTAACATAATAATTTGTCAGAAAGTTTTCGGTTCCGTATATTTCAAATGTATAATCCGCTACCTGCGAGTAATCAAACCTAAGAGCATTTTCCCTGTCAAGTTTCGAAGTAACGCTTAATCCGTCTGTATCAATTTCTATATCGCATAATCCGTTAACCGATATTACCGGAATGGGAAAATAATCGGCAACATATTCGCCTGACTCATTCTCATGATAATGATTATTGAAAAAGCCGCATGAAAATTTAAAATCATCGTACTTTTTCAGCTCGTCTGTCAGTTCCTGCTGTTTTAAAACCATCGATTTATATATTTTGTTCATTTCATCTCTTATATTCATATCCATACCTCAGGCAAATATAATGATAATGGATTTTTTTATTTTAACGCCGAATAAATGCATTGTCAAACCGAATACTTTGTACCTGCTGAACTAACCGGCCTGCAGGCCGGAGGGACAGGAGGAAAATACCGTCTTATGGCGTTTGACAAAACACCGATTCCATTTTATAATTAATTGCAGTCTTTTTAATGTGCGGACATGGCGGAATTGGCAGACGCACCAGACTTAGGATCTGGCGGGTAACCGTGGGGGTTCAAGTCCCTTTGTCCGCACCAGGTTGAAAACAGCTGGCTGATGAACGTGTCGGTCAGCTGTTTTGTTGTTTTATACTCCGATTTCCTTCAGCATGATGCTCATCGCACCCATGTAATGCCTGTTGATACAAAGTTCACAGGGCATCTCTGTTAAGGTATCCTGAAAAATTTAATTGAAAGTTTCTCTCCCCTGGAATACAATAAAAAATGGAAATGCGTACAGGTAAATTCAAAACATTCCCAAAAACCCGGGTTTTGGGATGGATACCCCGTTTGCTGAATATTGTCGGAAAAAAGCGAAAGCACATAAAAAGTACCGGGGAGTCACGGAGGGTACATTTATGGAAAAGAACAGGAATAGTAAGAAGAAATTGAGTGAAATGAGCCTTGAAGAGTTATGGCAGCTGTTTCCGATTTTTTTGGTGGAACACAGAAAGGAATGGAAAGAGTGGTACGAGTACGAAGAAAGATGTATCCGGGATTGCATTTCCGCAGGGGTGATAAAGAGAATCTCTCACATCGGCAGTACGGCTGTTCCAAACCTGCGTGCCAAGAATATTGTTGATATTTTGATTGAAGTGAACAATCCGGATGATTTGATGACAGTCCGGGAAAATCTTGCTGCTTCGGGCTGGATATGCATGTGTAAAGATAAAACCCGGATTTCGATGAACAAGGGGTATACCGAGAGCGGATTTGCAGAAAAGGTTTTTCATGTTCATATTCGGCTGTCCGGTGATAATGATGAGTTATATTTCAGGGATTATTTGCTGGATAACCCTGATGCCGCAAAGGAATATGAGGCATTGAAACTTTCATTGCAGAAATGGTTTGAACATGACCGGGACGGGTATACCGCGGCCAAGAGCGATTTTATCAGGAAGTATACCGATATCGCCAGAACGATATACGGGAACCGGTATGCATAGCAATATTGGCAGCAGATAATAACAACAAATAAAAAATTATAATCAAATTTTAACTTGATTTCCATTTTTCAATTTCATACAATGTAAGAACAGGTATTTTTAACGTTTTCGGGAATTGATCCCAGTGCTTTGTCTTGCAGCATTCTGTGAAACAGAAGGCTCTTTATGCTGACTTAAATCCCATGGACCCGATATGGAATTAAATTTGGATAAGAAAGATGTGTGGATTGTGATTTACGCTGAGACTCCTTATTCACCCGCCGATGTAGGCTACGACGAAGAAAGACTGTCTGTTCTGCACAAACACTTTCAGAAGATGATTGACGCAAATGAAATTCTGTCTGCCAATTACTGCCTGTCCAGGGACGGCAAGGTTTTTGCGAACGCCGCTATGGGAAAACTCTCGTACAGGGAGGACGATGACAGGCAGCTTCAGCCCGATACGATACAATGGATTGCATCGATTACGAAACTGTTCTGTGCGGTTGCAATTTTCAAACTTGCAGAGGACGGAATGCTGAGGCTGGACCAGACCGTAGGCGAATTTATTGAAGAATTCAAAGCACCGCCCTTTGATAAAATCAATATTGCCCATCTGCTTTCGCATACATCCGGTCTGTATTCTGATCCGGGATCATTTGATAATAAATACTATAAATCCCCGTGGTATTTTATAGAGAACATGAATGGCACCAACTGGATTGAGGCTGCCCTTTCGTCAGGAATGTACAGGAAACCCGGGGAAGAATGGGCGTACTGCAGTTTCGGCTATGTAATACTGGGTGAGATTATTTCCAGAGTCAGCGGTGTATTCGCGCATGACTATATTATTGAGAATATAGTCAAACCGTGCGGCTTGAAGGATACAGGTTTCAAGCCTTCCAGGGAACAGGCTTTACGTATGAATATCCAGAATGAACACAGGGAGAAAAGAATTCAGTCGATTTTAAATAACGAAGAACAGAAGGAAAGTATATGGGACAAGATTCCTTCAACCGGCGGAGGTATGTTTTCAACCGCTTATGATCTGAATAAGTTCGGTGTAATGCTTCTGAATAATGGTACATATGAGGGAAAACGGATTATTGGCAGGAAAGCCGTTGAAAAAATGACTTCGTTCTATCTCACGGGGGATGTGAAGGATTACTGCTGGAACGCAGGCGGTGTTCCTCGTTTGTACGGCCTTGGCCCGGATATGAGGTATAACCTGACAACTTTTTATACCAAGGGAACATATTTTCATGAAGGAGCCGGGGCATGCTGCCTGATTGTTGATCCTTATGAAAGACTTGTAGCCTCATGGTTTGTGCCTTTCACAAGCTATGCCTGGTATGCTCATGCGCTTTATAATGTGGCTGCAATCATATGGTCGGGGTTGAAATAATGGATTTTATTGCAAGAAAACTTAAGGTGGTTAAGGCTGTAGCATTGGTTACATATAAGGAATGGAGCGCATACCGCACGCATTCCATGGTGTCGATATTTGTGGGACCGGTTTATTTTATCGTGCAGTATTTTATATGGTCGGCTGTTTATTCGAGAAGGACTTATCTCAACGGCATGGAGCTTTCTGAAATGCTGACCTATTTTGGAGTCACCACTTTAATCGGGTATATTACAATGGATTTTGCAGACTGGAACCTTCAAATGCTTGTGCGTACCGGAAAATTCCTTACCTTTGCGATACGGCCCATACACCACCGTTTTTTTGCATTGTCGCAGAAAATAGGGCACAGGATCCTTGGCTTGTTTTTTGAGTTCATACCCTGTCTATTTATTTTTGTTTTCATATTTAAAGTGGATCTTCGGCCGGCAAGTTATTTCTGGACAATCATATCGGTGGCCCTTGCCTTCCTGATGAACCTGTACATGAATTATACGATTGGCCTTACGGCTTTCTGGCTTGTGCAGGCCACCGGCGTACGCAGGGTATATCTTCTGCTGCAGGGTATTTTTTCAGGCGGCCTAATACCGCTGGTGTTTTTCCCGAAAGCATTGCAGAAACTCTTATTGTTTCTGCCGTTTCAGTATGTGTCGTATGTACCGGCTATGGTTTATATCGGCCGCTACACCCTGGCGGATGTGTCGGTTCCGATCCCGCATATTGTCGGGTTACAGGCAGTTGCAGTTATCGTAACGGCCCTTTTCAGCGAGCTTGTATACCGCCTGTCAATGAAAAGGTTTTCCGGAGTGGGCGCATAATACTGCGCCGGGAGGAAAAAATGCTTCGAAAATATATCAGAATATACCTGGAATGCATAAAGATATCTGTATCAACAGCGATGACATACAGGCTCAATTTTCTTCTGGACAATTTTATAATGCTTGTAAGCAATATTCTTTTCCCGCTGGTTACACTGCTGATTTACGGCTCGGGAGCGGAGTTCCCTAACTGGTCGCTGTACGAGGTTTTACTGATCCAGGCTGTGTTTACAATGTCAACAGCGATAGCCAATATCTTCTTTGGTGGTGTTTTATGGGTGACAATGAGGCATATTATTGAGGGCAGCCTGGAAATTGTACTGATAAAGCCTGTAAACTGTCTTTTTTACCTGGTTGCGTCAACGGTTGAATTCGGCAGCCTTACCCTTTTTATCGGCGGAGTTGTAATGTTTGCCGTTGCCCTTTCACATGTCGGACCTGTTTCGATCCTGATGATTTTACAGTTCATTGTTCTTTTTTTGTCGGGAGTATGTGTTATGATGGGAATATCACTCATTATGGCCGCTACGTCATTCAAATGGGTAGGAAACTCAAGACTGCCCGAAATATTTGACAGCATCAAATACTTCGGGAGATATCCGCAGAATATTTTCCACAAAGCCATTTCAGCCGTTACTTCATTTATAATACCCGTTGCAATGATAGGATACTTCCCGGCGGCAGCGCTGCTGGGAGAAGCCGATTTCACGGCATTTATCGCCATATTGCCATGCTTTGTTTTTACGATGGGCGGAGTATTGCTGTTCAGGCATATGATTCGTTTATACGAAGGGGCAGGAGGGTAATCAGTTGGCTATAATCGATGTAAGAAACTTAACAAAAACATACTGTACATACAAAAGGGGAAGCAGTTTCACCGATACCCTGAAGAGCTTTTTCCACAGGGAGAAAATAATTGTAAATGCCGTCCGGGATGTAACATTCCAGGTTGATGAAGGGCAAATCGCCGGTATTCTGGGTCCTAACGGCGCGGGGAAATCCACAACTATTAAGATGCTTACGGGAACGCTGTATCCCACCGGCGGGCAAATATCGGTTATGGGTTATACACCTTTCAGGGACAGGAGCACTTATGTGAACCATATTGGGGCGGTGTTCGGGCAGAAGTCGCAGCTTATATGGGATATTCCGCCTATAGACAGCTTTCATATGAACAAGGCCATTTACTCCATTCCCGAGAAGGAGTTCAGGAACACGCTGAATGAACTTACAGGCATGTTTGAACTGGAAGATGTAATTGAAAAACCAACCCGTGTCCTGTCCCTCGGCGAACGGATGAAATGTGAATTTGTGATGGCAATGCTGCATAAGCCCAAAATAGTTTTCCTTGATGAGCCGACAATAGGCCTGGATGTTATAGCCAAGCAGAAAATCAGGAGTTTTATCAAGGAAATGAACAGGCAGGGAGTTACTTTCATTCTCACGACACATGACCTTGAGGATGTTGAACAGCTTGCCCGGAAAGTAATTATAATCAACCACGGACAGAAGGTTTTTGATGATACCCTTCAGAATCTGAAAATGAATCTCGGACAGAAAAAAATCATACGCCTTGTCCTGTCAAAGCCTGTAGCTGAATTTGAACTTAACGGCATAAAGGTAATTGAAAAGAACTCGGATTATGAATATACGCTGGAAGTCAGCCTTGAAAACAACTCAATAAACTCGGTAATAAAGCAGTTGTCGGAAATGTGCGAGTTCTCGGATATATCCATCAAGGAACTTCCGATGGAAAAAATCATAACCGAAATATATGAAAATGGGCTCAAGGAAGCGTGAAACTTTATTTCCTAAAAACACGCGAAATCGGATCCCAGAAGATTTCCGGGCATATCGGGTGTCATTGCCGTATCCGGTCAGTGTTTTGGGGAGATATGAAGGATTCCGCTGAAAAATCGCTTTGCAGGGGCGGAGAATAAGGTAACCGGGATAAACAGGTCGCGGTGAAATTGTCCTTACATGTGTTGACAATTACTTGTATTGCATATACAATTAACTAAACGGTTAGTAAATATTATTTCGGGGGATTGAATACATGCGTGACTCTGTTGAAACGAGGGCGAGAATACTGAAAACAGCTGAGAGAATATTCTCGGAAGAAGGTTTTGACGGCGCCAGGGTGGATACTATAGCAAAGGAAGCCGGGGTAAACAAGGCTCTGATCTATTATTATTTCAAAAGCAAGGAAGAAATACTCGAAACCATATTGTCCGGCCTTTTTGAAGATGCAAAGAATATGATTATCCGGTCTGCTGAAAACACACCGGATATTTCAGGCGACAATTACAGAGAGCTGTTTGATATGTATATCGATTTTGTAACGAAAAACAGAAAGATTATAAAAATAGCCGTAGCCGAGTCGGCGAAGGATAATAAGAAGTCTTCAGTAATAATGGAGCTTGGAAAGATCATTGTCAATGCTGAAATTGAAAAAATCCGAAGGAGTTATAACGCGAAAGGCCTTCATTTTCCTGAAGATGAAAAGGAACTGCTTGTTATGGAATTCTTTACCGGCCTCATGCCCTTTTTGGCGTACGCGTTATATAAGGAGCAATGGGAGAGCGTGTACAACATCAGCGAGGATGAACTCCGTGAAACACTTTACCGTGTGTACCAAAAAACACATCTGGCAGCTCACCTGGAATAAATTTTTTTATGCATAACTAACCAACCGGTTAGTTACATATATTATATATGAAGAGGGGTAAGGAAAATGAATTCTTTCAGTGAGGCGAAAAAGAACCTGAGCATTAAAATTTACTACTTTTCGGCAACGGGGAACACAAAATACGGACTTAAACTTCTTCAGCATTATCTTGCTTCAAAGGGGCACAGCTGTGAACTGAAACCTGTGGAAAACGAAGAAAGCATATGCTATGACTGCGATTTATTGGGATTTGCCTCTCCTGTGTACGGGGGCTGCCCGGCAAAAATTGTCCTTGACTTTATCGGGCGATCGAAAACCTTTGAAAAAACCGTTCCTGCGTTTACCGTACTCTGTCCGTGCTCAACGATGGGGTATTGGGGAAGCAGGGAGATTTTCACTGATGCCCTGAAAGAAAAAAGCATACAGGTAATCGCCAGCCTCGGGTTCCTGGGCAATCCGAGCCATCCGATTGTGCTCGGTTCACTTAACAAGGGAAAACCCTTTGTAAAATCCTTTGCTGACGGAACGGGCAGGCCAAATGAGATTGATGCGGCTCAAATAAAGGAGTTTTCCGGGAAGCTGATTGATATCTTTAAAGATTATACGGCAGGGAAAAAGGTAAAAAAACCGAGGTACAGCAGAATTAAAAGGTGGGTTTCAAATACGGTCAGGGCCAGGGAGATTGAGCTGATAAATGAAACTTCACTGGAGGTTTACGGGGATAAATGCGTGAAATGCGGCATATGCGTGAAAGAATGCCCTGTCGGGGCATTATCGCTTGATCCGTATCCTGTGCGGGATATGAGTAAATGCTTCAGCTGCCAGAAATGTATAAATTATTGTCCAAAGCATGCCCTCTATATCAAGGGAATCAGGATTATCGGCTATTACAACCGGAAAAAACTTAATGATGAAGAGCTGCTGATCAAACATACAAAGGGAAGCACACAGCGACCGCGTCAGAAGAAACCGGTTTTGCTGCGGATTTTGAGTACAGGATTCGGGATGGTAATTGTTATCATGCTTCGGAGCATTACCGACAAACTGCTGATTCAGCGGGAGTAAACACGAAACAGGAACTTTGCCCCGATTTATGGGACAGAGTTCCTTTCACTTGCATGCAGCCGCGAAATGCCATACAGCCGTCACACGGCCGTGTATCCGGTTAATCCCGGCAAAAGGAATTATCTAAATGTTTACAAGTGTACTTTATTCATACCGCCGTATGCGTCGTGTTGCATAAACGGTGAATATTTGCTGTTGCGGGTTTAGGGTGTTTAAATAAAACCTGAAGTCATGGACAGTCAGTCCGGTATTCATTTCCTGTAAAAAAATGCTCCGGCTATAACTGATTAATTTTGTTTTAAAATTAATAATATTTTACAAGAGAATCCCCGGGTGCAGCTATACAATTTAGGTATGGAGCCAGGATTTATTACTGCTGCAGTTTTGACTGTAAATCATAATTGAGAAAAGAGGCGTCTACCTATGAATTCGTATGAACGTGTTGCAATGGCACTGTCGCATAAGGAAGCGGACAGGGTGCCTGTATATCCCATTTTGAGCGGTGTAACAAGAAAACTTGTTAATGCCACATATGAGCAGTGGGCTACCGATGCAGAAATATGCGCGGAGGCTTTTATAAAGTCCACTGAAGAGTTTGATATAGACTGTGTTGTTACACTGATTGATTTGTCGGTGGAATGTGATGCCTGGGGGCAGAAAATTATATTCCCTGAAAACGAGGCTGCGCGTCCTGATTATTCCAACAGCGTGATAAAGGAAATAGAAGACTATGCAAAAATCAGGAAGGCAGACTACCGCACGTCGAAACGCATGATGATGCATATAGATGTGTGCCGCCGCCTTGTGGACAGGCTGAAGGGAAAAAAGCCCGTAGTGGCGTTTGTGTTCGGACCCCTTGGTGTGCTTTCAATGCTTCGCGGTCAGCAGGATATGTATATGGACATTTATGATGACCCCGATGCCGTTACAGCGGCCGTAAAGGAAGTTAATGAAACGCTTAAGGATTATGTTGCCGCATTGTGCGACACAGGCGTTGATGCTGTCATGCTGGATACGCTTTTTGCATCAGGCTCAATCATGTCGAAGGAACTATGGTATAAAATGGAAGGGGTTTTTGTAAAGGAACTTGCTGACGTCATCCGTCAGAAGAATTGCCTTACAATGGTTCATAACTGTGGAAAACGGGTTTACTTTGATGTGCAGATAGAGACCATGAAACCCGCGGCAATCTCATTTTTATACCCGCCCGATGACTGTAAGGACTTTGCAGAGTGCAAGGAAAAATACGGTAACATAACTACGCTGATAGGATGCGTGACACCGGCAAATGCCGTTATAGGCACCGATGAGGAATGGGATGCCCAATGCCGTGAGCATATTGATGCAATGGCAAAGGGAGGCGGATTCATACTGGCAACAGGCTGCGAATACCCTGCAAATGCTTCATTCGACAGGGCAAGGCGAATGATAGAGATTGCGAAAACCTACGGGAAGTATAACAAATGACCAGGATTGATCTTGTAACGGGATTTTTAGGCGCAGGTAAAACCACCTTTATTAAAAAATACGGAAGTTACCTTAAACGGAAAAACATAAATTTTGCAGTTGTGGAAAATGAGTTCGGCGCGGCAGGGGTAGACTCCGCAATTCTGCAGAGCGAGTTCGGGAATGTAACCGAGCTTGCCGGCGGCTGTATCTGCTGTACAATGAAAACAGGCTTTCACCAGGTATTAAGCGAGCTATCGCAGACATACGACCGGATAATAGTGGAGCCTTCCGGAATCTTCAACTGTGATGATTTTTTTGACGTTATTTCAAACCCCGACCTGAAAGACAGATGCCTGCCCGGGATGTGCATAACCCTTATAGACCCGCACACCATTGACAAACTTGACGGGGCGGAACGCTCGGTTTTAGCTGCCGAACTTTCGGATACAGGATGTATTTTATGGACGAAGATGGACATGCCCCCGCAAATTGACATAAACAGGGCAAAAGACCGTATAAAAGACATTGTTAAGGATATAGGAGTTGAAGAGGACATTCCATGCTATCCGACTCCGTCGCATACTCTCGGGGATGAGGATTTTGAAAAGCTGATGGAGGTTAGCTCGGTCCGGAGAATGCATATAAGAACATATACCGACCATACCATGGTTTTTCAGAGCGCAAGGATATACCCTGAAGGGGTTTACTCGGTTAAGGACATTGAGAGCTGCGTTGAGCAATTAACATCCTGTGGCGAATACGGAGAGATTTCCCGCATCAAGGGCTTTGTTAAGTCACATGATGGAACGATGGCGGTAAACTGCACCGTAAGCGACAGGCAGTTTGAGATCCTGGACGCGGGCTGGGCAATGCTGAATGTTATCGGAAGAAATCTCAACAGGGAAAAAATAATCCAATGCCTGAACTACTATGCTATACAGTGGCCCCGTACAAGAGGGGGATCGCACAGAGGAACAGGGACTTTGTCCTGAATTAACGGACAGGTCCTTGTTCCTTTTTGTCAATACTATTCAGTAATGTTATACTATATTTAAAAAACCAGGGGACCTGCCCCATGGGCGGAGAGGGTAATATGAAGTATAAAGCGGTTATTTTTGACATGGACGGAACAATAGTCAATTCAATATTCGGTATTATGCATTCAATGAATAACGTGCTTGCAAGGCACGGGCTTGAATTGATAAATGTTGATCAGTGCAAATCCTTTGTAGGAAACGGGATAAAGGAACTGGTGAGAAAGGTGGCCGGGATAAACAGCCCGGATGACCCCCTGCTGGAGCAGTATTATCGTGATATGCTCGAAGAGTATTCAAAAAACTGGGACTACCGGATGTATGTCTACGACGGTATTATTGAACTGCTGGATTTTCTTGCGCAGAAAAATATAAAACTTGGAGTGAACACAAACAAGGATGAAGACATCGCAAAACTGATTGCGGAAAAATACTTCCCGGGTTACTTTTCATACCTGGTGGGGGGAAGAACCAACATTCCGAAAAAACCCGATCCTGCCGGTGCTTTACTGGTTGCTGAAAAACTTGGCGCCGATCCCCGGCGGTGCATTTATGTCGGCGACAGCAATGTCGACATACGGACCGCGAGAAATGCAGGCATGTTTGCTGTCGGAGCATTATGGGGGTTCAGGAGCAGGGAAGAATTGCTGAATGAAGGCGCCGATGCTGTTATCGAAAAGCCGATGGAGCTGACCGGAATTCTAAGCCTTACTTAATATAAATTTTTCCAGGGCATCCATTGCTATGCGGTCATGTCCTTTGCTGAACATGTGGCCTGCGCCTTCGATCTCGAGATATTCGCACTGTTTGTACACTTCCCGCGCTTTTCTTGAATAGGAAATGTCGACAATTTCATCCCTTGTCCCATGAATAAGAAGGACAGGCCTGTCGTAACCGCGAATTTCATCATATATATTCATGTTTATAACCGCCTTTGCATACACATCACCCAGCTTCATAGGGAAATGACTGATTACGGGCGGAATATTACTGGGATCAAATTTTGCAAACATCATCCTGCCGCGGCGTGCATCGTCGGGAATGCAAAGCGCGGGGTAAATCAAAATAAGACGTTCTATCCGGTCAGGTATTTTTGCTGCCGTTAATGCGCAGACAACTCCTCCCTGGCTGAAGCCTATAAGCGAGATATGTTCATGATCCACATCATCCCTTTGCCTCACATACTCTATAACGGCCATGAGATCTTCCACTTCGGTCAGAACCGACATCTCTGACTGCCTGCCGTCACTTTTGCCCTTAAGACATCCGCCGCAGAAATCGAAGGTAAATGCCGCCATTCCAAGGCCGGCTAAAAATTCCGCGTAATGCTTTACAGAACGCTGGTCTGCCATGAAACCGTGGCAGATGATTATGGCCGGCAGTACTTCCGTACCTGTCCTGAATACATAGCCGCGAATGGTTAAACTGCCGCGCCTGCAGGAAAAAGGCCGGCGGGTAACAACTGGTGTATTGTTTTCTTTATCCATTTATAACATGTCCCTCCATGAATACCCTCCTGTATGAAAAGGCGGAGGTATTCCTGCAATTATTCCGATAAAATCTCATATTAAATTATATAATGGTCGGGGATTGCAAATCCAGTATAAAAAAATGCAATGCACTCATGGCGTGTTATGTAAAGAATTCATAATATGAAAGACAGGCTTTAGGTTTTTTCATTTTACTAAGCAAAAACCAATCAAGCATCATTATACAGTTTTGTTGTTAATTTCCTGGTGTATATAATGAATCGGACATTTCGCGGCAGCTATGGAAAAAAACCGAAAGGTGTCTTATAATAAATAAGATGAAATATTTTACGGGCAGTCCTTCATTCTTTCTTGTTGCTCAGGGAGACAAAATGGAAGTTAAAAAAATTCTCAGGGAATTTATTAAGGAACGTATTCTTTCGTACATTGCAGGTATTCTGATATTAATTGCTGCTTCAGTTATATCACTTCGTATTCCCAAAATATTGGGAAAAGTAACGGATATGCTGAATAAAGGGCAGGGAACCGTTAACGAAATCCGCATCCAGCTGCTTCTGATGGTGGGGTTTGCGGTATTGGGGTTTGTGCTGCGCTTTATCTGGAGGTATTTCCTTGTAGGTAACTGCAGGCATGTTGAAAGTTACCTCAGGAGAAAACTTTTTGCACATCTTCAGACTCTTCCTGTTAATTTCTACAATAACCACAGGACAGGGGATCTTGTTGCATACGCAATAAATGATATCAACGCGATACGCAGGGTTTTCGGGTTCGGTTTTGTAGCATTGATAGAGGGTGTCCTGATTAATACGGTGTCTGTTTATTACATGGCAAGGACCATAGAGCCGGTCCTGACCCTGATGGCATTAGCCCCCGTACCCATAGTTATAGGTGTGACAATTTTCCTGAGGAAAACAATCAGGAACCGGTTTGAAAAGGTTCAAAAGGCTTTTGCAGTGATTTCCGAAAGGGTCCAGGAGAATATAATGGGAATTCGGGTGGTTAAGGCATTTGCTCAGGAGGAGCATGAAATGGCCGGGTTTGACCGGCTGAGCAGGGATAATATAAAGACTCATATGCGAATGGTCAGGGTTTCGGGTGCGCTCGGTCCCGTTACCGAGGTGTGTTTCAGTATCAGTTTTCTGTTCTTTATCATTTACGGAAGCAGGCTGGTATTAACGGGCAGAATATCCCTTGGCGATTTTGTTGCCTTTAACTCGTACATGGCTGCTATTATGAGACCTGTTATAAACATCAGCAGGATTGTTGAGATATGGCAGAGAGGTGCGGCTTCAGCGAAAAGGCTTAATTACATATTCAGCGAAACCACCGATATAGCGGACGGTGATGAAAGCGAGATTAAGGACTTTGATATAGAAATAAGGAATTTAACGTTTGCATATCCTCAAACGCAGGTGCCCGTTCTTAAGGACATTAATCTCAAGGTTCCGTCGGGTTCAACCCTCGGCATCATAGGAAAAACGGGCAGCGGAAAAACGACGCTTGCAAACCTCCTGTTAAGGCTGTACCCGGTGCCCGACGGCCATATTTTCATCAACAATATTGATATCAACCAGATATCCATTGAAACACTAAGAGAAAAAATCGGGTTTGTTCCTCAGGACAATTTTCTTTTCTCCTCAACCATCAGGAGTAATATAGGCTTTTACCACGAAGGTGTTACCGATGAGGAGATTGAAGAAGCAGCAAGGATGTCAGGGGTTTTTGATGATATCCTTGAGCTTCCTGAAGGTTTTGATACCGTTGTCGGCGAGCGGGGAATCACGTTATCCGGCGGACAGAGGCAAAGGGTGACGATAGCCCGTGCGCTGGTAAAAAATCCATCCATTCTTATCCTTGACGACAGCCTTTCGGCTGTTGATACCGAAACAGAAAAAGAGGTACTCGGCAATATAAGGAGTATTCTGAAACACAGGACCGGGATCATTATATCCCACAGGGTATCAACCGTTATCAATGCAGACAGGATTATTTATCTTGATGACGGCCGGATTATCGAAGAGGGAACCCATCACGAGCTTATGGCTCTTAAAGGTGCATATTACAGGCTGTACATGTCCCAGTCTGAGAATCCGGAGAAAAGCATGGAGGCGGGCAAATGAACGGCAGCGGCAGCAAAAGATACGACAAAGGCGAAGAACGGATATACAGCAAAAAAGCCAATGTAACAAGGCTGTTATCATATTTCATACCCTATATCCCGCATATAGCCATTGCTGTCATCATGGCATTTGCAATAAACGCGACGGTAATAGTAAAGCCGAGGGTGCTGCAGCGTGTGATTGATGATTACCTGGTTCCCGAAGTATGTGACGCAGCGGCAATAAGCAGGCTTGGTCTCATTTTTTTCGGGCTTATCCTGCTTGGTGCCGTATTGAATTACTCCCAGACCATTCTTCTGAATTTTGTCGGACAAAACATAATGCACAGGCTTCGAACCGAACTGTTCAACAAAATCCAGCATATGAAAATGGCCTTCTTTGACCACTTTTCGTCCGGCAGGCTTCTGACACGGGTCACAAACGATGTTGAAGCTCTGAATGAGCTGTTCTCGGGTGTACTGATTAACCTGTTCCGTGATGCGGTTATGATCATCGGAATTATATGGGTAATGTTTTCAATGAACACAACGCTGGCCTTTGTTGCCATATGCTCTGTTCCGGTAATTGCGGTAATAGCCGTTATTTACAGGAAAGCCGCAAGGAAAAATTTCATCCGCATGAAACGGGCTGTGGGAAGGATAAACGGCTTTCTCGCCGAGAATATAAGCGGAATGAAAATAGTACAGATTTTCCACCGCGAAAAACAGAAATTTGATGAGTATAATTCAATTGAAAAGGATTATTTCGAATCAAGCCTGAGGGAAGTTATACTGAACAGCCTTGGACGCCCCATTGTTGAAGTAATAAACAACCTGGCCATTGCAGCCCTTGTCTGGGTATGCGCAGGGGACATACTCTCTGGCACATTTGAATACGGTGTCCTGTATACGTTTATCTCGTATGTTCGCGAGTTTTTTCAGCCAATCAACGAAATTGCCGATAAATACACCGGGTTACAGTCCGCAGTAATCTCATCGGAAAGAATATTTGAAATCATGGACATTAAGGAAAACGTGGAGGACCTGAAAACCGGGATAAGCTGCGAAAACCTCCGCGGGGAAATAGAGTTCCGGAACGTTTGGTTTGCCTATGAAGATGGTAACTGGGTGCTTGAGGATGTAAGCTTTCATATAAAACCCGGCGAAACGGTAGCCTTTGTCGGTGCGACCGGTTCGGGCAAGTCAACGATAATAAGCCTTATAACACGGTTTTATGATATTCAGAAAGGTGAAATACTTATTGACGGCGTTGATATAAAAAAATACAGGCTTACTGAACTGAGAAGAAAAATAGCCGTAGTGCTGCAGGACGTTTTTCTCTTTACAGGCGACATTGCATCCAACATCAGGCTGAACAACGAAGAGATAACCGATGACGATGTTTACAGGGCGATAAAAACGGCCTGTGCCGACAGCTTCATTGAATCCCTTCCGAATGGTATAAAATCCGAGGTTAAGGAAAGGGGCTGTACTTTTTCTTCGGGCCAGCGCCAGCTTCTTTCATTTGCCCGGGCGGTGGCATTAAACCCGGCCGTTCTGATTCTTGACGAAGCCACGGCTTATATCGACACCGAAACAGAGGAAATGATTCAAAGGTCGATGGAGAACGTGACATCGGGCAGGACATCCATTCTTATTGCCCACAGGCTTTCAACCATACGCCGTGCCGATCGTATTTACGTCATTGACCGGGGCAGAATTGCCGAAGAAGGGGATCATGACACTTTAATGAACTTGAACGGACTTTACAGGAATTATGTTGAGCTGAGCCTGAAAAACAGGTATGATGAAGCCGATATATAACACAAAACTGGCAGACGGGGGAAACAATGTATAAGGAACTGATTTTGAAAAACGGGCTGACACTGGTCTATGAGAAATTGCCATTTGTACGTTCTGTCTCCTTTGGGCTTTGGATTGGAACGGGTTCCCGCTATGAAACATACGAAGATAACGGAATATCCCACTTTATCGAACATATGCTGTTTAAAGGAACTAAAACAAAGACAGCCCGGGATATTGCAATGATAATCGACAGTGTCGGAGGACAGATGAATGCCTTTACCGGTAAGGAATGCACATGCATTTACACAAAGACCCTTGACGAGGATTTGAAAACCGCGGTTGAGCTCATTTCCGACATGATTTTTCACTCCACTTTCGACCCGGTGCATATAGAAACAGAAAGAAGAATTATTGCCGAAGAGATCAGCATGTATGAAGATTACCCCGAAGAACTGGTGCATGACATGCTGTCCGAAGAGGTCTGGAACGGGAATCCCCTGGGTTACCCGATACTTGGAAGTTACGCATCCATATCCTCAATCACAAGGGAAAAGATTATTGATTACATGAATACTTTCTATGTTCCCGACAACAGTGTTATTTCAGTAGCCGGCAATTTTGATGAAAACTGCCTGGTTGAACTTGTGCAGCAATACTTCGGTGAATGGAAAGCTAAGAATTATTGCGTGATTAATGCACATAAACCGCTGTTTAACCGTAGTATGAAGGTTAAAAGAAAAGAAACCGAACAGGTGCATATGTGTATTGGCTTTCCGGGCATAAGGCATGGCGAGGAGAGCCTGTACTCGCTGTTAACGCTTAACAATATACTTGGCGGCGGAATGAGCTCCCGCTTGTTTCAAAAAGTCCGGGAAGAATTAGGTCTTGCCTATTCAATATATTCATATCCAACTTCATACAAGGATACGGGACTGTTTGCGATATATGCCGCCTCAGGTCCCGGCAGCTTCATGGATGTAATAAGGCATATCGGGGATGAGCTTGCGTTACTGATCATCGACAGCCTGACCGAAACAGATATTGAAAAAGCTAAGAACCAGCTAAAGGGCAATTTCATAATCAGCCTGGACAGTACCAGCGGCAGAATGAACAGCATGGGCAAATCCCAGTTGATGCTGGGCAGGGTCCGGACTCCCGAGGAGGTGCTGGACAGTATCAATAAAGTGAACCGCGACAGTATCACCGAGGTTATAGAAAAGGTCTTCAGACCCGGATTGGTGGGATTGTCCGCCATAGGTGACATAGATTTTGAGCCTGATCTTCTTGACAAGATAGATTTTTAACGGGCAAAGTAAAAACCGAACAAGCACTTGAACCCCCTGGTTTTCATAGGATGGAATATGTGTAATGATATTTGGCATGGATACAGGGGGTATTTTAATGCAAAAACCGAAGTACCTTGTTATCGGCGGTGATATGCGGAATTTTTATCTTGCGGAGCTGCTGAAAAAGGAATATCACCGGGTTGAAATATACGGGTTCGACAGGAAAACAGCCAAAAGGAATAATTCAAGCCTTGCCCAGATGATAACAGACTGTGATGTAATAATATGCGGTATCCCGCTGGCATCCGCCGGCGGATATGTCAATATGCCCTTTTCAGATGAATCACTTCCTCTCGGTACGCTGATTGAAATGATACCGGGGAATGTACTTTTTATTGCAGGAAAAATAGAAAAGGAAGTAAGGGAAAGCCTTGATAAGAGGGGCATATCCTATATCGATTTGCTGGATCGTGAGGATATGGCCGTCCTTAATGCAATACCTGCTGCTGAAGGCGCAGTGGAATTTATTTTGCGTTCAACTCCCAAAACAATACATAACAGCAGGATATTGATCATGGGCTATGGAAGGATAGGCAAGGTACTGGCACGGATATTGTCGGCTTTTGGTGCCGAGATCTGGGTTGCGGCGAAAACCTATTCAGACCTGAGCTGGATAGAGGCTTTCGGATATAAGCCGGTTCGCTTAAGCGATCTGGAACGCTACATAACCGACATGAATGTAATAGTGAATACAATACCCTACCAGTATATTACAGCAGATATACTGAAGAAGATACGTCATGACTGCTACCTCATAGACCTGGCCTCTTATCCCGGCGGTATTGATTTTGACTGTGCAAGGGAACTGGGGCTGAAGGTTGACTGGGCCCTGAGTCTTCCGGGGAAAGTGGCTCCGCTGACAGCAGCGGAGACAATCAAGAAAACTATTGACAATATTCTGGTGGAAGGGGGAAGGAAACAGTGAGCATATCCGGTAAAAAAATAGGCTTTGGACTGACCGGCTCTTTCTGCACATTGCAGAATGCGCTGACGCAGATGGAGAAACTTGTTTTCCTGGGGGCGGAAGTCTTTCCCGTGGTGTCCTTCATGGTTAAATCAACAGATACGCGGTTCGGAACGGCAGGATTTTTCCTTGAGCAGATAAAAATGATTACAGGAAAGAAATGCATAGATTCAATTGTGGACGCAGAACCCATCGGACCGTCAAAAAACCTTGATCTGATGGTTGTAATGCCGTGTACCGGAAACACGCTGGCCAAACTTGCAAACGGCATAACAGACACGCCTGTAACCATGGCCTGTAAAGCCCAGCTCAGGAACAACAGGCCGGTTTTGTTGGGAATCGCTACAAATGACGGTTTGGGGGCGAATGCAAAGAATATTGGCATACTTCATAACACAAGGAATATATATTTTGTTCCTTACAGGCAGGATGATCCCGAAAAGAAACACAATTCCCTCGTATGCCGCATGGATCTTTTCATACCTGCCGTAGAGGCTGCACTTGAAGGCAAACAGATTGAACCGGTGCTTGTATAGCTGAAACCTGTCGCCATAGCGGCGGGGCCTGTACCCGCCCATTCTTTCTTCTTATATTTCCACTTGTACAGATATAAGTGTTGTGTTACTCTATTGATGAATAAATTCGTTATATTTTCTTAAGTCATGCTGCAGGCTGAAAACAATGATTCATATTATGCGTCAATACCCGGAGGTTTAAACCAGTATGACCCGAAGCGGTGCGCCTATGTGGATTGAAATCCCGCTGGGTGATGATATAAAGGCAAAGGCTTTTTTTACAACAAGGCACGGCGGCGTAAGCAGTTTTCCGTATGACTCGTTAAACCTGAGCTTTCAGCGTGATGACAGCCGTGAAAACGTGATGAGGAATTTTGAACTGCTGTCCGAAAGTATCCGGATACCCATGGAATGCATGGTCCTGACCTGCCAGGTTCATGGCTCCGATATTACACTGGTCGGCAGCGAACATTGCGGCATGGGGCTTTTAAGGGACAGAACCTTTGGGGAATCAGACGGGCTTATTACCTCGGACAGAAATGTGGCTCTCGTTACGTTTCATGCCGACTGTGCGCCAGTCTACCTGTATGACGGCTCAAAAAAAGTTATCGGTCTTATACATTCGGGGTGGCGAAGCACACTGCGGAAGATATCCGGGAAAGCCGTAAAGATAATGAAGGAACAGTTTAACTGTAACAGCCGGGATATTAACGCAATTATCGGTCCCTGCATCAGAAAATGCTGTTTCGAGGTGGGATATGAAGTTTACCGGGAATTCCTTAAGGTTTTTCCGGAATGTACAGGGGCGTTTTCTGCCGGCGGAGACAAGTGGAAGATTGATCTTACAGGAATTATAAAGCATACATTGGCCGAAGAGGGAGTAAGCCGTGAAAACATTCACGATGTAAACAGGTGCACCGTTTGTGAAAAGGAGCTTTTTTTCTCGCACCGTGGAGGACGCGGCAAAAGCGGAACAGGAGCCGCTGTTTTTATGATGACTGAATGAGGTTGGGGTATGAAGGGAAACAGAGTATTTATTGCAGTTATTGTGATAATTTCCATTACTATTGTTCTTACAGGCTGCGAATCAGGCAATGTATTCGGCGAAGGACCCGATGTAATTCCGATGATTCCAACCGTTTCCGCAGCTCCTGTTGACAAGCAGGCAAAACTTGTCGACAGCGGGCCTGTTTACGGCGGAACCCTCACATTGCCGACAACAAGGGTTGATTCCCTGCACCCGTTTAAAACTTCGGACCGGTATGTCAATTGTATTTTTCTTTTTATTTACGAACCGCTTTTTGCTCATATAAGCGAAAAGCAATATGAGCCCTGGCTGGTTGACGAGTACAGCCACACCGGGTTTACGGTGTGGAATTTTAAACTTAAAAAGGATGTAAAATTCCATAACGGCCGGGAATTAACATCCTATGACGTGAGGTATACCCTGAAGGAACTGGAGAAGTCGGACAGTCCTTTCTATGATACGGCATTTGTAAAGAATGTAAATGAGTTTAATATAATAAGCAGTTCCCAGTTTGAAATTACGCTGGACAAGCCTGACATAAACTTTGTAAGAAAACTGATTTTTCCGGTACTGCAGCAGAACTACGAAGAAGGGAATGATGTCACGGGCACAGGACCGTACCGTTTCGATTCCATGTCCGACGACAGGCTGAAACTTGTAAGATATTATGACTGGTGGTTTGGCAAGCCCTACCTGGACAGTATTGTTTTCAGGGTATATGAAGAAGGGCAGATGCTGAATGCATTCCAGGACAATGAAACCGATGTTGCTTTTGTCAGGAATGTTGATTTTTCAAAGTACCAGTACAGGACAGACATCGATTTCAGGGTGTTTCAGTCAAACGAAAGCCATTTTTTGTATGTAAATCCCGACAGCCTTTTCGGCCAGTTCAACAGGCAGAAAGCCCTATTCAGGTATGTTGCATACAGGCTGAGCGATCTGAATGTGGGTCAGGTCCAGTTCTTTGACGAGTACAGCCAGGACCCCGTGGACATTGACGGCTTCAGGGAAGAGTTAATCAGGTCTGGGCTAGTCTATGATGAAGAGGAGAACAGGTTCACCCTCTATAACAGGGAACTGGATAAAATATTAATTGCCGTTCCGTACCAGGATATTCCGAAACTTCATACTGCCAACTTTCTTGTAAATATCCTTGGCGACGCGGGAATAGAAGCTGAAGTTGTAACAGTCAATAAAAACAGTTATAAAAGAGAACTCCGCAGCGGAAAATATGACCTGTCCCCGGTTTCGGACGAACTGAAACCGTGGGAATCCTTAAACGATACTCTGAAAAGAATACAGCAGGATCTGGGATACGGGAGGGAAGATTCTTTCATTCTGCCTTTATACCGTAATCAGCAGGCGGTGCTGTTCAGGAACAACATCCGCGGGGAAAAGAATGCAACCTACTGGAATCCATACCAGGGCTTTTATTTATGGTACAAGCCTGTTTTAAACGAAGGCAGGTAGAAAGAACCGAATTTGTCTATGCTGTTGCGTATCTATGGAAAAATAGCAGACATAAAGCCAGTCGGTTATAAGAGCATTGAAAAAGTGCAAACCTGGTATTCACAGCAGGAATATTACGGGTTAGCCACCGGTGGAAAGGAAGCAGGGAATATTTTTGGCCTTGTAACCGGAAAACTTAAAACAATAAACGAAACAGTGCTGTGGATACGTACTTTTTTAATTGATGCCGCATGGCAGAGGCAAGGGTTTGGAACCCATTCCTTCAGTATCCTGTGCAGTCATGCAGCAGAGCACCTTAAAGCGAAGAGGATATACCTGTCTGTTTCAGAGGATAATCAGGCAGGAATAAGATTCTTTACAAAAATGGGGATGTCGTGTATAAAGGACATTGAAGCAAAGAATTCGGGAAACAACAGCAGAGTACTTATTTTCGGGAAGGTTCTGTAATGATGAAAAGGCCTGTGCTGCAAGCTGCAATAGCTTATTGCGCCGGTATTGCACTTGCTTATTATATAAGGCAGATTATTATCATTATTGCAGTCATTCCGGTGCTATTGTTCATATCCTGGTACGGAAGGAAAAGGAATATTCCGTATCCGGGAAGTTTTCTGCTGTGCGGGATATTTATGATTTGCGGTTTCGCCAATTATGCTTTTCAGTATACCATTCTGTCAAAACCCCTGGTTCAGTATTATGAGAATAACGTAACACTGGCAGGCTATGTGAACAGTGAATGCAGAACCGAAGGCAGCAGGGTTACTTTTGAATTCCATGTTGAGAAAATAAACAATGAAAAAGTCGGACGAACCGTGCTGGTTAATGTATACAACGTCAAAAACGCCGATGATTATTCCGTCGGCACAGGACTGGTAATAAACGGGGTTCTGAGAAGCCCGCCTGGGTCAAGAAACCCGGGAGGCTTTAACTATGAGAATTATCTTTACACAAAAAGAATTCCGGCCACATTATCGATAAACGAAAGAAATGCAGAAAGAACGGGTTTTATGAAAAACCTGCCTTTAAAAAGGTTTGGCGTTAATATCCGCCGGTACATACTCGCTTCACTTGAAAAGAATCTTTCTTATGAAAAGGCGGCATTGATAGAAGCCATGCTCATCGGGTACAGGGAAAACCTTACCGAATCAATGGAAAATGCCTTCAGCGCATCAGGGCTTACACATATAATGGCAGTTTCGGGAGCAAACCTTGCCTTCCTGATATTTCCGCTGCTATGGCTGTTGAACATCGCAGGCATTGATCGCAGAACAAGTGCTGTTATTGCAATACCGTTTGTTTTTGTATACCTTCTGATAACGGGCATGGAAGCCTCGGTTTTAAGAGCGTCAGTGATGGCGGTGCTGTTATTGCTCGGAAGGGCATTATACAGAAAGACCGAACTTGTAAACTCGATTGCGGTGGCAGTTTTGGTACTTTTGCTTATAAATCCCTTCATGTTTTTTGATGCTGGATTCCAGTTATCGGTCGGGGCAACCCTGGGTCTTGGGATCCTGTATAAAAGAATCAGGGATATTTTTCCCGAAAAAGTGCCCGGATTTGTTAGTGAGACACTGGCAGCCACAATAGCTGCACAGGCAGGAGTATTGCCGCTTTTGATAACGCATTTCAACAAGGTGTCGCTTATCTCGCTTGTTTCAAACCTGCTTGTCGTACCTGTAACTGGTTTTGCCACAACCCTCGGCGCCGTGAGCATAATCGCCGGGAGTATTCATCCATTCCCGGGCGAAATAGCCGGTTATGCCCTTGAGGCCGTCCTGCATTTTATTCTTGTTGTCACTGAAAAATGTGCATCGGCAAAATGGGCTGAAATCTATATGCATCACTGGAGTTATCCGTTTATGTTTGCTTATTATGCGGCGGTATTCCTGTGGGGCATTTACGGTGTCGGCTTTTTCAGGCGGAATAAATCGGTAATGATCGCCGGTGTCCTTGCTGCAGGTCTTTTTCTTTTTATACGGGGAATCATGCCTTCGCCGCTGAAGGTTATTTTTGCCGATGTGGGCCAGGGAGACTGCATACTGATCCGGACGCCCGAAGGCAGAAGTTTTCTTATTGACGGAGGTGGATCCCAGAATGAATCTGAAAATGATTACCATGGCAGAAGGATAATACTTCCGATGCTGATGCATGAGAAAATACATCAAATTGATATGGCAATAGCAACCCATGCCCATTCTGATCATGTGACCGGCATACTGACATTAACCGGCATATATGATGTAAAATCTGTAGGCCTGCCTGGTTATCCGGGGGCGGAAAACGATTTCGAAAAACTTATCGGTCTTTGCAACAGCAGAAACATACCCGTTTTTTTCTACAATGAGGGTGATATAATCCATATGGACGGCAAAACAACTTTTGAAGTATTGAACCCGCCGCCTGAACCCCCTGCCGCTGGCGGCCTGAACAATACCTCGGTATGCGGCATGCTCAGGTATAAGGATTTAAGCATCCTGTTTACAGGCGATATCGAAGCCGAAGGGGAGAAGAACCTGGTAAAGCATGGAACGGGTATTGACTGTGATATACTAAAGGTTGCGCATCATGGCGCCAGGGAAAGCACAACACCGGAGTTTCTGGAGCTCGCAAGGCCTGAAGTGGCAATAATAAGCGTCGGAAGGAACAACTACGGGCATCCGTCCGATGAAGTTACAGAACGCCTGCTTCAGGCTGGAACCAAAATTTTTACAACAGAAGAAAGCGGCGCAGTTATTGTTACGAGCGACGGCAACGAGTACCGGCTGAAAACATGGGTTAAGGACCTGTGTTATACCCTTTTTCCGAAATGGGATCAATAACGCTTAACCTGGATGATTTGCAGAAATAAAGCGCTTTGACGGCATATAATGCGAAGAACCGAATACTGGACAGGCTCAGTTAACATATGCCCTGCGGACAGTACTTCGTGGAACGAATGCATAAACAGCATGTACGATTCTGATAATAATTCTGATATAATAAACCATAGCAGGCGCGGCTGAGTATTACTCCGTGCATTATGCAAAACATTGAAGGTACAAACCATGAGTATGAAAATCCTGAATAAACAACTTAAAGAAAAAAACATAGGTAAACTGTACTTTTTTACCGGCGAAGAGCAGTACCTCGTGAGGCATTATGTCAATGAAATAGTTAATACGCTGCTGCCGGAGAACGTAAAAGCGCTGAACTATAATGTCTTTGAAGAAAAGGTGACCTTCAGGCAGGTTGAGGATGCGGTATCGATGTATCCTGCCTTTTCGGAAAGACGGGTGGTTGTTGTAAGGGAGAGCGATCTTTTCAAAAGCGGGGAGAAGCAGCAGTATTACGATGAGTTTTTCAGATCCCTTCCCGGTTATATATGCCTGATTTTCATCCAGGGCCGGCCTGACAAGAGAACTTCCCTCTACAAGGCGCTGAAAAACAACGGCCTGCTCGTTGAATGTGACAGGCAGAAAGCCGATGCCCTGACCAGGTGGGTAATTAAGGTGTTTGCGTCGTATAACAAGAAAATCAGTGAAAGCGATGCCGCATTTTTAGTGGGCCTTCTTGAACCCGACATGACTTTCATGCGGCTGGAGATAGAAAAGATTGCCTGTTACATGGGTGAGAAAACCGAGGTAACCCGGGGCATTATTTCGGATATCGTTACAAGAAGCGCAAAGACAAGGGTTTTTGACCTTATTGATGCGATGTCGCAGCGGAAAATGTCCGATGCGATTCGGATTATGGATGAACTGACAGAACTTAAGGAGCCCGTTCCTTTAATCATGGCAATGATCGGAAGGCAGTTTTTTACCCTGCTGAAGGCGAAGAAGCTGAAGGAAAGGAAGGTTCCGAAGGAGGACATGGCAAAGATACTTGGTATTATGCCATATTTTATCGACAAGACAATGAAACAGGCCTCCAATTTCTCCGCGGAAGATTTGAAACGCCTGGCAGCCAGGTGCACCGACATCGATTTTGCCGTAAAGACAGGCCGGATAGACGGCAGGCTTGCAATTGAACTTTTATTGATGGAGATTGATTAATCTGGTAATATTAATATATATGGCTGCTTTCAGACAGAAAATTGAAATTACGGGCAGAGATCAAAACAGATTGCAAAGGAGAGCAATATTATGGGATACATAAGGGCTTTGTCCATCCAGTTCCTGCTTGGATGTACATTAAGCAACTGGGTGAAGTTACTCTGGCAGAACAGGGATAAACCGATTTACTGGAAGAGTCTTCCCAAGTTCATATACATTACTGTTGTTATAATTCTGCTCACTCCTGTTCGCCTTATTGAAAAAATTGTTTTTGACATAAAGGTCAAAAAGACAAAGATAGATTTGGATCCTGTTTTCGTTTTGGGGCATTGGCGCAGCGGAACAACCTATCTTGTCAATATGCTGTCCCAGGACGAACAGTTCGGGGTGACAAACGCTATCCACTGTTTTTGCCCGAACATGTTTCTCAGTTGCTATAAAGCCCTTGAATGGCTATTAGGCAGGATACTTCCAAAGAACAGGCATATGGACAATGTCCCCCTTGATACCGTCTCTTCTCAGGAAGAGGAGTTTGCCATAGCCAATATGTCCACCATTTCAAATTACCATTTGTGCTTCTTTCCAAGGAATCATCTGAAATACCAGAAGTATGCGTATTTTAAGGATATGTCCGACGAAGAGATAAAGGAATGGAAGGAAAAATACCTTTTCATATTAAAAAAGGTGACCTACCAGTTAAAAGGGAAAAGGCTGCTTCTGAAGAGCCCGACAAATACAAGCAGGGTGAAGCATCTCCTGGAACTGTTCCCGAATGCCAAGTTTATCCACATATACAGGAATCCGTACAAGGTTTATGTGTCAACGAAAAGGCTGTACGAAAAATTCTTTCCCGTGTTTGAACTGCAGAAGCCCATTCCGGACGAGGAAGCCGATGAAGTTCAGCAGGACATTTATGTTAATATGTACAGGAAATTTTTCCAGGAAAAGCATCTGATACCTGAAGGAAACCTTGTGGAAGTGCGCTACGAGGATGTTGTAAAGGATCCCCTGGGCAATATTGAAATGATATACAAAAAACTTGGTTTTGAAGGGTTTGAGAAAGCCAAACCGCGTATTGAGAAATATATTGAATCTCAAAAAGGCTACAAGCCCAACCGGTATAAGATTGATCCCGGTATAATGCAGAAAATATCCAAACGGTATGATTTCACATTCAAGGAATGGGGCTATCCCAAGGCCTAACGCGCATAATACCGGATATATGCTTGACATTAACTGTACAGGTTGAAATAAGAGGTTGACATGCAGTTTATTCAGAGCCGCCAGAACAAAACAATCAAAGAGGTTATTTCACTTAAGGATAAAAAGTACCGCAGAAAACTGCACATGTTTATTATTGAAGGGTACAGGTTTATCCACGAGGCTGTAAAAGCCGGTGCGGTAATAGAGCAGGTTTTCTTCTCGACCAATACCGGGACTGAGTATAAAAACCATCTATTGGACAGGTTAGGCAAGGAAACAAAGCTGTATGAAATACCCCATGAACTTTTTCTGCAGATTGCCGAAACAGATTCGCCGCAGGGTGTACTCGCCGTTGTCCGGGCCCCTGGGTACGGATTTGAAAACATATATAAAAACGGGTTCAGGGGTTTGATTTTAGACTCGGTACAGGATCCCGGGAATGCGGGAACAATGATAAGATCGGCCCATGCACTGGGCTTTGATGCCGTTATTGCAACCGAAGGAACAGTTGACCTTTTTAACGGTAAGGTATTGCGCTCAACAATGGGTTCGATTTTTTACATACCGGTACTGGAAAATATAAAACCTGAAGATATTTTTGCCTTCTGTGAAGAGAGAGCAATCCGGGTAATATCATCAAGGCCTGAAAACGCAAAATCGTGTTACAACGTAGATTTGACGGGTAACTTTTTTATAGTGATAGGCAATGAGGGAAGCGGCATTTCGGATTGTTTTCATAAGAAGTCTTCAGAGTTCGTAAAGATCCCGATGCCCGGGGGTGCTGAATCGTTTAATGCTGCAGTGGCGGCTTCGATACTTATGTATGAAAGCTGCAGGCAGCGCAGTTGTGAAAAATGCTGAATGGATTTGCCGGTATACTGTCAATTTTTTACCTGATTATACTTGAAAATTGGGAAAAAGTAATATAGAATTATTTATTGATTGTTATTTTGTTAACGATGGACCCAAACGGTCAAAACTATATATATTATATATTGTTCAGGAGGAGATCAATATGGCAATTAAAATTGGTATTAATGGTTTCGGTAGAATCGGCCGCCTGGTATTCAGAGCAGCTATGCAGAGAACAGACGTAGAAGTAGTAGGAATAAACGATCCGTTTATTGATTTGGCTTACATGCAGTACATGCTCAAGTATGATACAGTGCATGGTCATTACAAGGGCGAAATTGGCGAAAAGGATGGAAAACTGGTTGTAGACGGCAAGGAAATCGCTGTTTTTGCAGAGATGAATCCTGAAGACATCGACTGGAAGGGCTGCGGAGCAGAATATATCGTTGAAGCTACCGGTGTATTCACCACAGTCGACAAGGCTTCCGCACATTTCAAGGGCGGCGCGAAGAAGGTTGTTATTACAGCTCCGTCCAAGGACGCACCGATGTTTGTTATGGGTGTAAACAATGATAAATATACAAAAGATATGAATGTTGTTTCCAATGCTTCATGTACAACAAACTGTCTTGCACCGATTGCCAAGGTTCTGAATGACAAGTTCGGCATTATTGAAGGATTAATGACAACCGTTCATGCTATAACCGCTACACAGAAGACAGTTGACGGTCCTTCGAAGAAAGACTGGAGAGGCGGAAGGGCAGCAAGCTTCAATATTATTCCGTCATCCACCGGTGCTGCAAAGGCAGTTGGCAAGGTTATTCCCGAACTGAATGGAAAACTCACAGGTATGGCTTTCCGCGTACCTGTTGCAGACGTATCTGTTGTTGACCTGACATGCCGTCTTGAAAAGCCTGCTACTTATGAAGAAATCTGCAAGGCTATGAAAGATGCTTCTGAAAACGAACTGAAGGGTATCCTCGGATACACCGAAGATGATGTTGTATCATCCGACTTCATCGGTGATTCAAGAACTTCAATTTTCGATGCCAAGGCAGGGATTTCCCTGAATGACAACTTTGTAAAAGTAGTTTCATGGTATGACAATGAATGGGGTTATTCGAACAAGGTAGTTGACCTTGTTGCCCATATGGCAAAGGTTGACGCTGAATAAAGCCGCTTATCTCTTATTCCAGGCATCCTTGATAAGGATGCCTGTTTAAATTAATGACAGGTGACAGATAATAAGTATTCAGGGAAATATTCGCGACTGAACCAATTTTGTTAGCAAAGGAGATGGAGAACTATGGGCATGTACAATAAAATGAGCATAGAGGATATTGATGTCAGGGGCAAAAGAGTTATTGTAAGGGTTGATTTTAATGTGCCCCTTGACAGCGAAGGACATATCACGGACGATAAACGTATAGTTGCTGCACTTCCTACAATCAAATACCTGATTGAACACGGCGCAAAAACAATCCTTGTATCACACCTCGGCCGTCCTAAAGAGGGTTTTGAACCGAAATACAGCATGAAACCAGCTGCAATCAGGCTCAGCGAACTTTTGGGACAGGAAGTTATACTTGCAAAGGATGTTATTGGAGAAGACGCAAAGGCAAAAGCCAATGAACTGAAGGAAGGCCAGGTTCTGTTGCTTGAAAATGTCCGTTTCCATAAGGAAGAAACAAAGAATGATCCCGGTTTCGCAAAAGAACTGGCATCAATGGCTGAAATTTTTGTAAACGATGCTTTCGGAACAGCTCACCGTGCACATGCGTCCACAGCAGGACTTGCTGACTACCTGCCCGCCGTATCCGGGTACTTAATCAAGAAGGAAATAGATATAATGGGCAAGGCTTTGTCCAATCCCGAAAGACCGTTTGTTGCAATTCTTGGAGGAGCAAAGGTTTCAGACAAGATTACTGTAATCGAAAACCTGCTTGACAAGGTTGATTCTCTTATTATCGGCGGCGGAATGGCATACACTTTCCTGAAGGCTAAGGGCTGTAAAATAGGTAATTCAATCTGCGAAGACGATAAGCTGGATCTTGCCAGGGAGCTCATGGAAAAGGCCGATAAGAAGGGAGTTAAGCTGCTGCTTCCGATATGCAATGTTGTCGGTAAAGAGTTCAGTGCGGATACCGAGGATATGGAAGTATCCTCAGATGGAATACCCGACGGATGGATGGGTCTGGATATAGGCGAAGCAACCATAAAGCTGTTCAGTGATGAGATAAAGAAAGCAAGAACCGTTGTCTGGAACGGGCCGATGGGTGTATTCGAATTCCCGAAGTTTGCAAAGGGAACAAAGAAAATTGCCGAAGCAGTTGCTGAATCCGGCGCGATATCAATCGTAGGAGGCGGAGATTCGGCAGCAGCGATCGAGCAGCTTGGTTTTGCTGACAAGATTACGCATATATCCACCGGCGGCGGTGCTTCCCTTGAATTCCTTGAAGGAAAAGAACTGCCTGGTATAGCATGCCTGATGGACAAAAAAAAAAGAGTGAAAATGGCTGCGGGTAACTGGAAGATGAATAAAACGCCCAAAGAGGCGGCAGAATTCATCAGGAACCTGAAGGATAAGGTTAAGGATGCAGAAACCGAAGTAGTTGTAGGCGCTCCCTTCGTGGATATACCTGCAGTTGTTGAAGCCTGCAATGGTACGAATATAAAGGTTGCAGCCCAGAATGTACACTATGAGGAAAGCGGGGCGTATACAGGGGAAGTATCCTGCAGCATGCTTAAGGAACTGGGCGTCCAGTATGTAATTATTGGCCACTCGGAACGCAGGGAGTATTTTGCCGAAACAGACGAGTCTGTCAATAAAAAGGCCCACGCCATACTGAACGCAGGCATGATCCCGATTATATGCTGCGGTGAAAGCCTTACCCAAAGAGAGCAGGGTGTTACAAAAGAGCATATCCGCTACCAGGTTAAAATAGCCCTGCTTGGACTTGCAAGGGAACAGGTTTCTAAGATTGTTATTGCTTATGAACCTATCTGGGCTATCGGCACAGGAAAAACCGCAACGGCACAGCAGGCTGAAGAAGCATGCCTTGTAATACGTGAACTTGTGAAAGAGCTGTATGACGAGGAAACCGCTGATAATATCCGTATCCTATACGGCGGAAGCGTTAAGGCTTCCAATGCAAAAGAGCTCTTTGACATGCCTGACATTGACGGTGGTCTGATAGGGGGAGCCAGCCTGAAACTTGATGAATATGTTTCAATAGTCAATTATAACAAGGCATAAGAATAAAGATTTCCGGCCCTCCGGACGAACCGGAGGGCTTTTTCATAAAAACTGAAGAACCTGGGGGTTGAAATATGCTGAAAAAACTTAATAATTTCAATGGCTATAAAGGTCCTGTTGTTGTAGTGGTTATGGATGGGATCGGCATGTCTGAAAAAACCGAAGGAAATGCTGTTTACCACGCATATACGCCTACCCTTGACATGCTGTTCAGGAAATATCCGAATACATTGATTAAGGCCCATGGTACAGCAGTAGGATTACCCAGTGATGACGACATGGGCAATTCGGAGGTTGGGCATAATGCCATAGGCGCGGGACAAATATACAGCCAGGGTGCAAAACTTGTTAATGAAGCCATAGCAACGGGTAAATTATATGAAGGCAAAGCCTGGCGCGAAATTTCGGAAAATGTGCTGAAACACAATTCTACTCTGCATTTCATTGGCCTTTTCAGCGACGGGAATGTACATTCACACATCGACCATCTGAAAGCCTTGATAGTGCAGGCAAAGAAGGAAGGAATAAAGAGGGTTCGCGTGCATATTCTTCTGGATGGAAGAGATGTCGGTGAGACTTCTGCGCTGGAATATGTTGATCCGTTTGAAGCATTCCTTTCGGAAACAAGGTTTGAGGACTTTGACGTAAAGATTGCCAGCGGCGGCGGCCGTATGAAAATTACCATGGACAGGTACGAAGCCAACTGGGGAATGGTCGAACTGGGCTGGAAAACCCATGTGCTTGGTGAAGGCAGGCTGTTTTCATCAGCAAGGGAAGCAATAAAAACCCTTCGCGCCGAAACCCATGCCATAGATCAGGATCTTCCCCCGTTCGTAATTGCTGAAAACGGAGAACCTGTAGGTACAATAAACGACAACGACAGTGTTGTTTTCTTCAATTTCCGCGGCGACAGGGCGATAGAAATAAGCCGTGCCTTTGAAGAACAGGATTTCTCAAAGTTCGACAGGAAGAGGTATCCGAAGGTTGCATATGCAGGAATGCTCGAATATGACGGAGACCTTCATATTCCGAAAAGATACCTGGTTCCGCCGCCGGAAATCAGGAATACGATAGGCGAATACCTGTGCAAATCGGGTGTTACGCAGCTTGCTGTTTCAGAAACCCAGAAATACGGACATGTGACTTATTTCTGGAACGGTAACAGGAGCGGAAAATTCGATGACAATCTTGAAACCTATATCGAGATTCCTTCGGATATTGTGCCGTTTGAACAGCGCCCGTGGATGAAGGCTGCCGAGATTACTGACAGGTTCATAGAAGAATTGCGTACAGGGAAGTACCGTTTCGCCAGGGTTAATTTCCCGAACGGCGATATGGTGGGGCATACGGGAATATACCAGGCAGCATTGATTGCCGTTGAAACCGTTGACTTATGCCTTAAGAGGATTCTGAACTGCGTGGACGAACTGGGCGGAATGTCAATTATCACTGCCGACCACGGTAATGCTGACGAGATGTACGAGCTTGACAAGAACGGAAAACCGAAACCGGACGAAAACGGTGTGATTAAGGCAAAAACAAGCCATACACTCAGCAAGGTACCGTTTATACTTTACGATAATTTCAATGGCAGCAGGTATGCACTGAAAGAAGGAAATTTCGGGCTTGCCAATATTGCGGCAACGGTTGTTAACCTTATGGGCTTTGAAGCACCGGATATCTGGGAAGAAAGCATGATTCAGATTGACAAGTAACCGGAGCTGATATATCATTAAACGATAAGGTGGGAAGCATTCGTTGTATATATGGGAGGGTTTATGCGAATACTGGGTATAGACTTTGGTGAAGCAAGGATCGGTGTTGCGGTAAGTGATCCTTTAGGGATTACTGCCCAGGCGCTTGAAACCATCCATTGGAACAAGGAATGGAAAAAACCCCTTGACAGGATTAAGGAGCTTGTCGGGTATTATGGCTGCAATGCAATTGTTGTAGGATTTCCCGGCAACATGAACGGTACCGTTGGTGAACGGGGCCGAAGGACCCAGGTTTTCATCGAGAAACTGAAAAACCATATACCCGGTGTAAGCGTAATCCCGTGGGATGAAAGACTTTCCACTGCACAATCAAGGCAGGCTTTGATTGAAATGGGAATCAACAGCAGAAAGCACAAAGGAAAAATTGATCAGATGGCGGCTTCCATTATACTTCAAAGTTATATGGATGCCCGGAAAAATTCTTGAAAACCCTGCCTTTGCGGGGAAACACCACCGGCTGGAATGCCGGTAAAAAAAGGAGGTTATTTTATGCCCGATAACAAGTGCAACGAATGCGGTCACCAGCATGATTGCGATGAAATGGACAATGTCATCGAATTAACAGGTGAAAACGGGGAAACTTTAGAAGTTGAGTTTCTGGCAACTGTTAAGGTTGATGAACAGGAATACGCAGTAATGCAGACACTTGATGATGACGAAGAGGATGAAGCCGAAATCGTTATTATGAGGCTGGAATACGATGAAGATGAAGACGAGTATTACCTGATTGCCGAAGAAGACGAAGAAGTTCAGCAGAGGGTCTTTGATGCATTCAAAAAAGCAGCCTTTGAAGAGGAGTAAGAAAAAAGAGCTTTAAAAGGGGCTGTCTCAAAACTGATTTGGGACAGCTCCTTTTTTGCGAAGCCCTGCCTTAACGTTTTTCAGTTTGTGAAATGTAATTTTTTTTGTTTTCCTGTTCCCATTGTATTATCATTAGCTCCGGAACAGACTGCCCGGCTGTCGGAAGGCTGCTGGCGGCCGACTTTGTACTATAATGTTGACCTTCGTATTTCATACGATATAATGGATGTTAGAGTAAAAAATAATAGCTTTTATCATCCTTTAATTTTTATGGGGGTTTATTATGAAGAAATTCAAGATTAAATTGAATAAAAGAGGTGTGATAATTCTTGTCATTGCCTTGTTATTCATCGTAAGTGCAACAGCCACCTTTTTTATTGCCCAGTCGGTAAAACGCAGCAAAGAGGCGGATACAGCGATATCGGATCCTGATATTTCACCCGAACCGACACCCACCGGCACCGAAGACACAGAACCCGGAGATGAAGATGCCGATCCCGGCAGCGATGAGAATACGGAGAACATTACCCCTTCGCCTACTCCTGTGAAAAAAGCAACAGATTTTAACTTTCCAGTGGAAGGGACAAGGCCTATTGCTGTGATGATCGACAATGAAGGAAAAGAGGTTCTCCCGCAGGGCGGGCTGGGGCTGGCACAGGTAGTTTATGAAGCCCTTGTGGAATATGGTGATACAAGGTATATGGCATTGTTCTGGGATAATCTGCCCGATTACATCGGGCCGGTCAGAAGCTCAAGGCACTATTTCCTTGATTACGCGATGGAATATGATGCAATTTATACCCATATCGGATGGAGCGATTATGCCTACCGGGATCTGGCGTTTTACAATATAGACAATATAGACGGGGTTATGCCCGAAACATACGGTGTCTTTTGGGATCTGACCAATGACAAATCCAACTACCACGATTCATATACCAATCGTGAAAGAATAACAAAGTTCCTTGAGAAAACCGAGTATTCCCTGACAACCGAGCAAACACTCCCGTTTTCCTATAACACCGAAGATGTGACCTATGAAAACGGGGAAAGCGCAAGGGAGATATTCATAAAATACAGTTTATACAGTACCTGCGGGTATTATTATGACGAGGAACAGCAGAACTATAAAAGAACCCGTCTTGGAGAATTTCAGATTGACAGGAATACAAATGAGGTTATCCGCGCAAAGAATATAATAATCCTGTTTGTTCAGAACAAGACGATAGAAGGAGATAAGTACGGAAGGCAGCAATTGTATACAACGGGCAGCGGAAAGGGATATTATATAAGCAATGGCGTAAAACAGGACATTACCTGGGTCAAAACATTCCGCACATCCAAAACCAAGTACCTTGATGAGAATAACAATGAGATAACCATAAATCCTGGACAGACCTGGATCCAGATTGTACCCGTGGACGCAGATATCCGTATCAGGTAGGAGTTTTGACCCCGCGCTTGCGTTCGGTATAAGGCCCTGGCCGTAAAACAGGCAGGAAGTTCTTAGCTCAACCCGTAAGAAGCATAATCAATATGTTTTCGGAAACAACGGGCGCAGTGTAATCCTTTAATGATGGATTTGCACTGCGCCCTTTCAGTTTAAGGGCAGTTACAGCATTGTTCAGAGAAAATTTTTCAGAGGTTGTGTCACATATGTTTGACTTCTCTAGAATGTAAAACGCCATAGGCAAAAAAACGGTATTTACACAATCGGATTCCTGTGTTATAATGTTTAATCGTGAATACGGGCGGTCCTCTGTCGGACGGTTTTTTTATCCCGGCAAGAACGTCCATGATTTGGAGGTTTTGATATGGATATTATTCGTGAACTGGAAAAGGAAAGCATGAAACAAAACCTTCCCGATTTAAGAGTAGGAGATTACGTGAAGGTAGCCGTTAAGGTTAAGGAAGGTACCCGTGAAAGACTTCAGACCTTTGAAGGCTTCATTATCGGGATCCATGGCAGCGGTATCCGTCGTGCCATTGTGGTCAGAAGGGTATCCTTTGGAATTGGTGTTGAAAGAGTATTCCCGATTCATTCTCCGAAAGTTGACAATATTGAAATTGTCAGACGAGGAAAGGTTAGAAGGGCCAAGCTCTATTATCTGCGCGACAGAGTTGGTAAGGCTGCAAGAATCAAAGAAGACATCGGCGCAAAAAAATAACAATCTTAAAAAAGAGGACAAATTGTCCTCTTTCTTAATATCCGGCATTTTTGCACATATAATTATTACCTGGTAATGGAGAGTTATTAATGAATATTCAATGGTTTCCCGGGCATATGGCAAAGACCAGGCGAATGCTGTCTGAAAACCTGAAACTGATTGATGTGGTAATAGAGCTCTTAGACGCACGGATACCAAGGAGCAGCCAAAACCCGGAGATTGACAGGCTGGTAAAAAACAAGCCAAGGATAATAGCGCTGAACAAAAGCGATCTTGCTGATCCTGAAAAAAACGGTATGTGGATTGACAGGTTCAGGCAGGACGGCATTGATGCAATATGCATAAATGCGTTAACCGGTGAGGGGATACCCAATCTTGTTGCCCGGTTGAAGAAAATAATGGAGCCCGTGCTTAAAAAAGCGGCTGAACGAGGAAGAATATCCAGGCCAATCAAGACCATGATAGTGGGTATTCCAAACGTGGGTAAATCAGCGCTTATAAACAGGATAGCAGGCAGGGCGACAGCAGTAACCGGCGACAGACCCGGTGTAACAAGGAACAAGCAGTGGGTAAGGATAAACCCTGAAATCCAGCTCTTGGATACCCCGGGAATACTGTGGCCGAAGTTTGACGATCCGCAAACAGGAATGAACCTTGCGTTCACAGGCGCAATACGCGATGAAATAATGGATATTGCGACGCTGGCGTCAAAGCTGTTGGAAGTGCTTTCACGACTGTATCCCGAACAGCTTCGGAACAGGTATAAACTCAGCGAAGCAGAAGGAATTCCCGGGCATATACTCCTGGAAGAGGCCGGAAGGAAAAGAGGATGTCTTGTGTCGGGAAGCGAAGTTGATTATTATAGAATCAGCAGTATAATTCTTGATGAATTCAGGGCAGCAAAAATAGGCAGAATTACGCTGGAGAGCCCGGAAGAGAGTGATTTTGATGACAAGAAGGATGACAGTGGCGGAAATCAGGCAAAAAGCTGAAGAAATGCCGCTTGAAGAAGCAGTATCCTGGCTGTGTGATATTATGCCCGATTATGGCATATCTGTTGCAAAACTTGCCGATACCTTTTCAAAAAGGCTTATAAGGCTCAGGGAAGAAAAGGAAAGACTGAAGCGGATGTCTGTGTTCGAGGTTCAGGCACGGGGAAGGGGTTTTGTACATATAGGAGGCATAGACGAAGCGGGAAGAGGCCCGCTTGCAGGCCCTGTTGTTGCAGCGTGCGTGGTTCTTCCCGATGATTGCTTTATAGAGCATCTTAATGATTCAAAAAAACTTACCGGAACACTGAGGGAAAAGCTTTTTGATATAATAGTAAAAGAAGCGGTTGACTACGGCATAGGCATAATCATGCCCGAAGAGATAGATCAAATCAATATTCTCAACGCAACAAAAAAAGCAATGATCCAAGCCGTTTCAGACCTTAAAAGGAAGCCTGATTATTTAATCATAGATTCCCTGAAACTACCGCTGCCCATTGAACAGTATCCTGTTGACAAGGGCGACAGCCTGAGCGTTTCTGTTGCGGCTGCTTCAGTAATTGCAAAAGTTACAAGGGACAGGTGGATGGAAGAAGCCCACAGGCAATATCCTCAGTACGGATTCGACAGGCATAAAGGGTACGGAACACGGGAACATATGGAAGCTATACGGAAATACGGTTTATGCCCGATACATAGAAAAAGCTTTACGCACGGATTGGTGGGATGATTAATATTGAGGATTCCTGATTCTGTATCCCAGGTAATACTGCAGTATCTGCAGGCGCAGAGTGCAAATATGCCGCTTGAAGGCGAGGTGTTTACCGGGCGGATTATATCCGTTGACGGTGATTTCCTGCTGATGCAGCTTTTTGACGGAAGAGAAAAAACTGCGCAGGTAAAGGCTGATGTAACGTATAACCCGGGAGACATACTGAAACTCAAGGTTATCGACAGGCAGCAGGGAAAGCTTATTGTGCAGGAAACAGAACGCAGCCCTGCGCAAAACGACAGCGGCATTGAAAATATAAAGGATCCTGCAGCCGCAGGAAATCCCAAAACTGCAGTGAATTCCGGGGTTATGAGAAATCCCGCCGATATTTTGAAATCAATGAACCTGCCGGTCAATAAACTCCATTCCGATATTGTCAGCGCGATCCTGGATATGGGGAAAGAGCCCGAAAAGGAATTATTCCAAAAAGTCCTGGATATAATGAAGGAATCACATATTGAAGAACCCAGGCCTGCGGTATTTATGGTGCTTAACGGGATGGAAGACGGGGAACGGTTCCATGAGCTTGTAACAGCACTGGATAAAGGGCAGTTTCGGTTTACGGAAGAATTAAGCAATCTGCTAAGTCTTATGGATTCATCCGGCGATGACATTCTTTCAGGACTTGCTGAAAGAATAAGGACTGTATTTTCCGATTCCCTGATTATGCCCGAGCCCGTCGATGAAAAACAGGCGCAGTCCCGGGAAACTGTACCGGATAATGAACATCCGGCTGCTGGCGAAAGACCTGCTTCCGAAGGAGGACAACAGAAGAACCTGCTCATTCAAAAACCCGTAAAACGGGCAGAAATAGCCCTGCCCAAGGCCGATCAATGGTTAAGCGATTTGAAAAAAGAGCTTTCGGGGTTGAGAAAGTTTGTTACGAATTCAACGTTAAGCAACAGGGAGGAAATCCTGTCAAGGGTGGACAGGCTTGATACGGCAATACGTTTTTTCACCGACCTGAAAGGTTTCGTGCTGTTCGTGCAGATACCGTTTATTTACAGGGATAATCAGAAAAACGGTGAATTATACATAATGAGGCGGACAGGCCGGAAAGGAAAGATTGATTCCAGGGACTTTACGTTTTTCCTGTCTCTGTCAACCGATAATATCGGTGATTTGGATATATTTGTCCATGTCAGGAATAAAAACGTCATGGTAAAGGTTTTTGCCGGGGATGAAAATCATAAACCCCTGTTTACTGATGAATACAGGTCCTTGTATGAGGCTTTGAAGGAAAAAGGATATACCCTTTTTGACCTGGGCTTTGAACTGAAGGATGACAATATCAACGTTTTCAATGCTGAAAGGAAGGCCTTGCTGCAGCTGGACAAAGGCAAAACAAAAATAGATATCAGGGTTTGATGTTATGAAGGAAAAGAAAATAAAGAAAGCCGCTGCCTTATCCTATTCACCGGACAGGGACAGGGCGCCGAAAGTAGTCGCGTCGGGAAAAGGCGTTATTGCAGAAAAAATAATTGAAAAAGCACGGGAGGAGAAGATACCCGTTGTAGAGGATTCGGACCTTGCATCGGAACTTTCGGTGCTTGATACGGGTTCCGAGATTCCCGTGGAGCTTTATGAAGTGGTTGCCGAAATACTTGCCTTTGTAAGCCGCGTGGATGAGAAAGCCGGCAGAAAATTCAAAAGATAAACTGATTATTAAAAGGGATTTCTATGAATACCAGGAAATTGGGAGCAATAGGCGAAGCATATGCCGTTGAATACCTGGCCGAAAGAGGTTACAGGATTCTGCGTCGGAACTACAGGGCGGGAAGGCTGGGAGAAATAGATCTGATCGCCTCAAAAAACAAGAGGCTTTATTTTATAGAAGTCAAGTCCAGGACAGGAGATTCTTACGGTACTCCCGCAGAGGCGGTGTCATACAGGAAGCAGAGAACAATAGCTAAGGTTGCTTCATGTTTTCTGAATGAATACGGTGCAGGCGACACCGAAGTCCAATTTGATGTTATTGAAATTATTATGACAAGGGATGGAAAACTTATAGACATAAATCATATAGAGGAAGCCTTTTGACAGGGGAACAGGGTGAGGAGGACGAACGGGTGACAGTGGTTGATGCCCATTGTGATTCGCTTACAAGGGCGGTTAACAGCAATAGAAGCCTTGAAAACAATACATTGCACTGGGATATAGAACGGGCACTGAATTATGACGGATTTGTCCAGGTTCTTGCCGTGTTCCAGGATCCCGGCAGAGGAAAGCCGACTTTTAACAATGCAATGAGATATATACAGGAAGCTGCAGGGATTGAAGGCCGCAGTTCCTGCTTCAGGATATGCAGAACATATAATGATATTGAAGATGGACTTAGAAACAGGAAAGTCTGCGGCATATTAGCCGTTGAAGGCGGTGAAGCCCTTGAAGGAAGGGAAGAAAACCTGCATGCTTTTTTTGATGCAGGGGTACGGATAATCACCCTTACATGGAACTATGCAAACGAACTCGGGGACGGAGCCGAAACACAGTATAACGGCGGCCTTACTGCCTTCGGCAGGAGAATCGTGAAACTAATGCAGGAAAAAGGGATGATAGTGGATATTTCCCATGCAGATGTGAAAACCTTTGAGGATTGTATCAGCATAAGCACAAAACCTGTAATAGCATCCCATTCGAATGCCAGGAATATTTGCGACCACCCGCGGAACCTGTACGACTGGCAGATAACGGAGATAAAGAGGACCGGCGGTGTGGTGGGCATAAACCTCTATACCGAGTTTATAAATAACAGCTCAAAGGCAGATATTGTGTCGGTGATACGCCACATTGAACATATATGCGCGACAGCCGGTGAAGACACCGTTGGTATAGGCGCGGATTTTGACGGGATGGAAAGATTGCCTGAAAAAATCAGCGGTGTTGAGGATTTGTACGTTATTTTTAATGAACTTGCCAGGTTAAACTATCCGGACAGAACGATTGAAAAAATTGCGGGCGGCAATTTTTTAAGGGTTTTTCGTGATGTACTGGCAGAATAACGGGAATAATCATAATAAAGTTCCATTTCGTGGAACCTTTATAAACATATTAACATCTAAAGAGTGGGGAAAATGGATAAAGCAAGGGAAACAGCGCTCAAAGCTTTATATGAAACCGAAGTAAAAGACGCATATTCAAACCTTGTTCTGAAAAAGCTCCTGCGTGACAGGCAGCTTGAACCGAGGGACAGGGCCTTCGTAACTGAGCTGGTTTACGGCACCGTTACAAGAAAACTTACGTTGGACTGGGTAATATCCCGGTTTTCAAAGGTTAAACTGAAAAAACTGTCCAATTGGGTGCTGCAGATCCTGAGGCTTGGTGCATACCAGATCCTGTTCCTGGACAGGGTTCCGCCATCTGCGGCCTGTAATACGTCGGTTGAACTTGCAGGGAGGTACGCTAAGCAATCGAAGGGTTTTGTGAATGCAGTGCTCAGGAACATCGCCCGGAACAGGGACGGTATTGATTTTCAGGATATTGATGCTCAAAGCACCGCCGAGAGGTTTTCAATAAAATACTCCTTCCCGGAATACCTTGCCGGGGAATGGATTACGGCTTTTGGTGAAGAATTTGCCGGGACTCTTTTGGAATCGCTGCTTGAGCGCCCGGATTTTTCGGTCCGCATCAATACGCTGAAGACAACAAGGGAAGCCCTTGTTGACGAGTTAGGCCAAAACGGTATTGAAGCAGTACCCGGCCGTTTTTTGGATGAAGCGCTGTACCTTCGGAATGTATCGGATATTTCCGGGCTGGATGCTTTTATTGAGGGAAAAATGACTGTCCAGGATGAGAGTTCAATGCTTGCCGTGAAAGTACTGGATCCCGCACCGGGTGAAAGAATACTGGATGTATGCGCCGCCCCGGGCGGCAAAACCACGCATATAGGCCAGGTAATGAAAAACAAGGGGCATATTGATGCATGGGACATACATGAGCATAAAATCGGGCTGATCGGTGAAAATGCAAGAAGGCTCGGCGTTGAAATAATAGAAGCATCCCAAAGAGATGCCCTCCGGCCACTGGAAGAAGCAAAGGGTATGTATGACCGGGTACTGGTTGATGCCCCGTGCTCGGGTACCGGAATTATCAGGAGAAAGCCCGATATAAAGTGGAAAAGAAAAAAGGAAGATTTTAGTAGTTTGGTTGAGATTCAGAAAAAAATATTGTATAATTCGAGTATGTATGTAAAACCCGGCGGTGTACTGGTATATAGTACCTGTTCGCTCGATGAAAGAGAAAATGAACAGATTATTGCGGGTTTTTTATCTGAGAACGGGAATTTTGCCCGTGAATCACTGAAAGGGCGTTTGCCCGGGACATTAAATGAAAAGGAAGGAACTGAAGAGGGTATACTTAGGTTATACCCTCATATTGACGGAACCGACGGGTTTTTCATCGCAAGGATGAGAAGAATAAGCTGATTGCTTTTCTTCATGCCTGCAGGGAAGGGATTATGGCCTGTTCAGAAATAAATATTTTTGATTTGGAACTTGATGAATTGAAAAATGAAGTTACGGCGCTTGGCGAGCCCGGCTACAGGGCAAAGCAGGTCTGGCAGTGGATTTACCAGGGAGTTGCAAGTTTTGACGAAATGACAAACCTGCCGAAGACTTTCCGCGATAAGCTGAAAGCCCGCTTTTATATCGGAGGAGTCAGTGTAGCAAGCAAACTTGTATCCGAAAAGGACGGAACAAGGAAATACCTTTTTGCGCTGAATGACGGAAAGGTTATTGAAAGCAACAGCGTTTGCCTGTCAACCCAGGTGGGATGCCGTATGGGATGCAGTTTCTGTGCATCGTCGAAACTCGGAATCGACAGGAACCTGTCGATAGGCGAAATGGTTGCACAGGTCATTGAAATACAGAAGGATACAGCAGAGAAGGTAAGCCATATAGTTTTAATGGGAATAGGCGAGCCCTTTGACAATTATGATAACGTCGTCAGGTTTTTACGGAGAATGAACTCACCGGATACGCTTAACATAAGCTACAGAAGGATGACCGTATCCACCTGCGGACTTGTACCCGAAATTTTGAGATTTGCCGAGGAAGAGTTTCCGGTTAACCTGTCAGTTTCGCTGCATGCTCCGAATGATGAAATAAGGAAAACCATTATGCCCGTTGCAAGAAAATACTCAATTGACAAAATACTGGCAGCGTGTCATATTTATACTCAGAAGACCGGGAGAAGGATAACCTTTGAATATACCCTGATCAGGAATGTCAATGACCGGACCGAACATGCAAAAGAGCTCGGGAAGAGACTGGCAGGCCTTTTGTGCCATGTTAATCTCATCCCCGTAAATATTGTTGAAGGAACGGGTTACTCGAAGAGCGATAAAGAAAAAGTGGAAAACTTTAAAAAAATAATTGAGGAATATGGATTACCGGTGACTGTCCGCAGGGAATTGGGCAGCGATATCGCTGCATCATGCGGCCAGTTGAGAAAAAGGCTGGTTGAAAGTGACGGGATGGTGGATAAACGGTGAAATATGCGGCTATTAGCGATAAAGGGATCATCCGGGAACAGAATGAGGATTTCTGGAACATTGTCCTTGATATGAATGGTAATCCGCAGGCATATATTGTTGCTGACGGTATGGGAGGTCATCAGGCAGGTGATGTGGCAAGCAGGATGGCTGTGGAATCAATTTCCAATAGCATATGCTGTTACCTCGAGAACAGGGATGATGCAAAGTCTGTTGAGCAGATCCTGCAGGAAGCCATTGACGAAGCCAACGAGTCAATTTTCAGGTATGCAATGGACAACCTGGAAGGCTCGGGTATTGGTACAACCCTTACCGCAGGATTGCTTGACAACGGGAAACTTACAATAGCCCATATCGGAGACAGCTGTTTCTACCTAATCCGTAACGAGAAAATAGAAAAACTTACAAGGGATCATTCCTTTGTCGGTGAACTGGTTGAGAAAGGGATACTTGACCAGGAGGAAGCAAGGGTTCATCCCTTAAGAAATCAGATTACACGGGCTTTGGGCTACGAAAAAGAGGTCCGGATTGATTTCTACAGCCTGGACGTAATGCCCGGCGACATATATCTTTTCTGTACGGACGGACTGACTATGAAACTTTCGGCAGATGAGTTACTGTCCATGCTTAAGGAAGAAAAGGATTTGAATATAATTCTGAAAAACATGGTTGAATTAGCCAATGAACGTGGCGGAGATGATAATATTACTGCTATTGCTGTAAAAATATGAGTGGTGAGTAATTAGGAATTTGAGGTGCGGGAATGACTGGAAAAGTTCTGAATAATCGGTATGAATTGGTTGAGAGAATAGGCGGCGGCGGCATGGCTGACGTATACAAGGCGAAATGCCGTGTATTAAAAAGATGGGTAGCAGTTAAAATATTAAAAGACGAATTTGTTAATGATGAAGAGTTCCTGGAACGTTTTGAAAGGGAGGCTTATGCTGCAGGCAGCCTGAACCATCCGAATATTGTATCAATTTATGATGTTGGAAGAGAAGGCAATATTCATTATATTGTAATGGAATATATAGACGGTATAACTTTAAAGGAATATATCAGGCAAAACGGGGCACTCCCGTGGCAGGAAGCTGCAGAAATTGCAATTTCGGTTCTGAGTGCTCTTCACAAAGCGCACAGGCACGGCATTATACACCGGGATATTAAACCGCAGAATATATTAATGACATCGGATAATGTGCCGAAGGTTACCGACTTTGGTATAGCCAGGGCGGCTTCAACGTCAACAATAACAATGAAGGTTGATACCGTGGGTTCGGTTCATTATTCGTCGCCGGAGCAGGCAAGGGGAGGATATACCGACGAAAAATCCGATATTTATTCAGTAGGGGTGACCCTGTTTGAAATGCTTACGGGCAGGGTGCCCTTTGATGCCGATAATCCCGTTTCTGTAGCATTGAAGCATATTGAGGAAGAACCCCAGCCGCCGTCTAAGTTTGCGCCCGGTATACCCGAGGCGATGGATGAAATTGTTCTCCGTGCAATGAAAAAATCAAAGACCGAACGTTATGACAGCGCGCTGCAGATGATTGCCGAGCTGGATCACCTTAAGAAAGGTGAGGCCTTTGAAAGAAACGGATACGAAACAGACCCTTATGCAACAAAAGTTATAGGGAGTTTGGAGGAGGAAGATTTGGCTGGTAAAAATAACCGGAACAGAAAAAAGAATAAAAAGAAGGCAAACGAAAAGAAATCAACGAAAAAAGGCATCCTGATTGCATCGGTATATATTTTGCTGATAGGCCTTATAGTAGGCGGAATGTGGCTTGCGTACGACCGGATTGTCAGGGACGTTGTCGGGGCAATCCTTGCACCGAAAAAGCAGCCTGTTGAGGTAATCAGCTATATCGGTATGAGTATAGAAAAAGCGATAGCCGATTTGGAGGCAAAGAACCTTCCGTATATTGAACCCGTTTATGAATACCATGAAACCGTTCCGAAGGGAATAGTTATAGAGCAGAAACCCACGGCAGGTATTTCAATTATGCCCGGAAAGGATGCGATGACAAAGGTTGAGCTTGTAGTCAGCAATGGCCCGAAACAGGTTGAAATTCCAACCGACATAAAATTCGCCGACTATGTCGAGGTTGAAATCCGTCTCAGGGATGAACTGAACCTGAAACCGAGGGAAGTTGCCGAGTACAGCGATGAAGTAGCAGAAGGAAGAGTAATAAGGACCGAACCTGAAATGGGTTCAGTTGTAGCCGTCGGAAGTGAAGTTATAATATACAGGAGCCTTGGTCCTGAACTGAAGGATGTTGTTGTGCCTGATTTAACAGGAAATACAATGGATGAAGCAAGGCACAAGATCCTGACGCAGAACCTGAGCATTGGAAAGATATTCCCTGAAGGCCGGGAAGGCTATAAGGGCAGGATAATAGATCAGGAGCCGAAAGCCGGGACAACCGTTAAGGAACTGACTGCGATAAACCTCTATTTCGGTGATGAACAGTCCCCGACAGGAGGTGACGGAAGCGGAACAGGTATCGATCCCACAGGCAGTATCAGGGTAACCAGGAATATATATTTACCTCCGGGAAAGACCTTCGGGGACAAGGTGGAAGTGGTTGCATACTATACCGCAGAGGACACCGGGGATGAGATGATCTTCTTACAGAGAATCACCCTTAATAAAACTGATTTTCCGCATCACATTACTGTGCCCGTAACTCCCGGTGTAAAAACAACATTGATTGTGTATATGGACGGTGAGTTTCAGTATGAAGAGGAAGTTCTTATTCAGCAATAGTGAAATGGAGGAGTATTTTTGCCAAGAGGCTTAATCCTGAAGGGCGTTGGGGGATTTTACACCGTAGAATGCGGCAGCGGAACATATGAATGCAGAACAAGGGGAGTTTTCAGAAAAAAAGGCATAACACCGCTTCCCGGTGATTTTGTAAATTTCTCAATTACCGATGAATCGGCGCGCGAAGGCTGGATCGAGGAAATTGAACCGAGACAGAATTTCTTTATACGGCCTCCCGTTGCAAATGTAAATCAAATAGCCGTTGTGCTTGCAAAAACATCCCCTGAACCCGATTTTCTGCTTGTGGACAAACTGCTTGTTACTGCCGAGAAAAACGGCATAACACCGCTTATCGTTATAAACAAGATTGATTTGATAGATGATAAAGAACTGTCAGAGGTAAAGGATATCTACAAAAGTACCGGATACCAGGTTGTAGCAATAAGTAAGGTCGGAAAACAGGGCTATGATGAACTTCATGAAAAGCTGAAAGGGTATCGTACGGTATTTGCAGGACAGTCAGGTGTTGGTAAATCCACTATTCTGAATAACATAATGGATTCGTGGGTTATGGAGACCGGGGATATGAGCAGGATTCAGAGAGGCCGGCATACAACACGGCATGTTCAGCTGCTGTCCCTGGACAATGACGGTTACGTTGTAGATACTCCCGGGTTTAGCTCAATGTCACTGGAAGGTATTGAATACAGCGAACTGTCATCAATGTATCCCGAGTTCAACAGGGCTGAAGGCCGGTGTAAATTCAACAGCTGCAGCCACATTAAGGAACCCGGCTGTGCAATAAAGGATTCGGTCCATGCAGGCGGGATATCAAGGATAAGATATGAATGCTACCAGAGATTGTATGAGGAGTTGAAATTACAATATGAAAACAGATACAGATAACAGCCGGATAATTATTGCACCATCAATTCTGTCCGCTGATTTCACGCGGTTGAAGGATGCATTGGATATAATAAAGGATGCAGGAGGAGACTGGGTACATATAGATGTTATGGACGGGCATTTTGTTCCTAACCTTACAATAGGCCCGCCTGTAGTAGAGTCCATACGAAAGCAGACCGACCTGTTCCTTGACGTCCATTTGATGGTTGAAAAGCCCGAACTTCTCCTTGATGCTTTTATTGATGCAGGAGCTGATATGATAACTGTGCATGCAGAGGCATGCGCCCATTTGGACCGGACACTGAATGTTATACGTAAAGCCGGGGTCAGGGCCGGTGTTGCGCTGAATCCGGCAACCCCGTTAAGTGTCCTGGATTATGTACTGGACATCGTTGATATGATACTGATAATGACGGTAAATCCGGGCTTCGGCGGACAGAAATACATACCCGGGATGACAGGAAAAATAAAAGCCCTCCGTGAAAGGATAAATAAATGCAATCCCGGTGTTCTTCTGCAGATAGACGGAGGGATAAGCACCGATAATATAGCCGAAGTGACAGCTGCGGGAGCAAATGTTATAATTGCAGGCTCGGCATTTTTCAATGCCCCAGATAAAGCCCGTTTTGTTTCGGAGCTAAGAGAAAATTCAGCTTTTAGCGGAAAGATATGAACCATGAATGTGTTTGTTATAGGTAATGGAAAGGTTGAATCCATTGAAATCATAAAAGAATATTCCGGGAAATCAGATCTTGTCATATGTGCCGACGGCGGGGCTAAGTACCTGTACCAGGCCGGTATAAGGCCTCATATTCTTGTAGGGGACTTTGATTCGATTGACCCCGCGTTAAGAAAGTTTTACCATGATACCGGTACTGAAATAATTAAGTTTCCAAGGCATAAGGACTATACCGATATGGAACTGGCCCTGGACATAGCGCTGCAAAAGGGTGCGACCAGGGTCTATATTACCGGTGCCACTGGTACAAGGCTGGATCACACCCTTTCAAACATCCAGCTGCTTCACAAACTTGCGGATGTAGGTGTTGAAGGGGTTATAATAAACATGAACAATTATATCCACATGGTGACCGATCATATCGAACTTCAGAAAAGAGAAGGCTTTTTCCTGTCGCTTATACCTGCAACGCCGAAAGTTGAGGGTATTACGACGAAAGGGCTGGCATATCCGCTTAAGGAGGCGGAAATGGTGATGGGTACAGGCCTCGGAATCAGTAATGAATTTACCTCGGACAAGGCCGAGGTAACCGTTAAAAAAGGACGTCTTTATGCCATTGTTTCAAGGGATTAAACCGGGTATATCATAACCCGGCCCAAAAGTCCCGACCTGAGCCGCTTTCTGTCGTATGCAGCCATATGGGCAAACCGTTTTGAGTACCTTTTCTTTTCGGCTTCAATGGTACCAGCAACCTCGTTTGCACCTGTGTTGTATACTTCAATTTCAAGCTTGTGTTTCCCTCTGCCCAGTCCTGACAGAACCAGTTCATAAGGCCTGTATGCTACTCTTCCGGCTTCCTTTCCGTCAACATGGACTATTGCGTGGTAGTGGAGCCCGGGCATACTGAGTATTGCTTCGGCTTTATCGGAATCATAATCGAAATAGGAAGTGTATTTCATTGATCCCGAGTATTCAGGCCAGCCGAGGCTTGCCCAGTCGGGGAGATCCCTGCCGTCAGGAGCCGTCTCCGTGTTGTCAGGAAGCAGTATACGCCAGTCACAGGGTTCGATACCGTTCTCCCTTTTGCGTTCCGGAGCGGTATTCAAAGCATCCACCGAACCTTTTTTGTCCGCGATGAACACTTTCAGACCGCAGCCATCGAACCTTGCCGGGAACCTGAAAGACCCGCCCGCAGAAACAGGGGTTAAGCTGCCGTCTGTAAGGTTAGCCTCGTACAAAACACCTGTGTCGCTGATGCATATTTCGGTTTCAGTATCCTGCGGCGATTCATTCAGCAGCATATAAACCGTTTTGTCCCTGCCGATTCTTGTACAGAGGGATATGCTGCTTTGCGGAGTAATTGAAACAGGGTGGCTGATAAGGCTCTTCAGCGACGAAAGCTCGCTTGACAGTATTGCTTCCTGTTCCAGCAGCGGATTGTACCTGAATACCGATATAATTCTTCCGCCTGATTTTCTGAATGATTTCAGCTTATCGGCTATGCCACTCTTAATTGTACAGTTCGGAGGCAGGATTATTGTGTCTATAATATGCCCCGAACCGGTAAGGAACCCGCCTTCGGCCAATTCGAGGGAAAGGATTGCTTCATCCCAGATATAGTCAAAATCACAGGGCATATACGTTAATTCCCGTGCAATATCATTAACCCATTCCCAGATAAACCTCTCGGCATTATTGACAGTGAGCTGGCCTATGCTGAGCTGGGCGCGGTATAAATCATAGCACGGCACATAAACAGCGGTGTTTGCGGCAGGCATACCATAGCATGATATGGCTGACGCAGCTGCCATGCGATTGTATATTAGTTTCCCGAAAGGTTCCTGGAGCATGTGATTGGGCATCTGCGGGCTTTCAGCAGGAGTGTCCGGGCTGTTGTTCGAATACATCAGGTGAAATTCATCAATCCCGCGTATTACCTGGTGGTCGGTTATATATCTCATTAAATCTCCGGTAAGTCCCTGTCCCATCCCTGCGAAGGTTTCGGAAACGGCATGCTTTCTGCCTGAAATCCTTTTTACAGAACCTGCGTACCTGGGAAAATCGGTAAACACGCCCGGTTCAATCTGCGCCCAGATTACGTCTATCGCAGGCCTGTCGTTGTGTTTCATGTTCCTGAAGAAATGCCCGCTTATTGTATTAAGTGTATTAAGGTGATGATCCAGGTCCATATGCCCGGAAAGCTCAACCCCGTGTTCGCCGCACCATTTTTTCAGGACGCCGTAAAAACCGTCTGCAACCATGTCGGTATATACGTCAAAAAAATCATCAGTCTCCTCTTTTACGGCATGCTGGTTATCCCTGATGTTCGCAAGAAGGTACGGCAGCGTTTCGGCAAGGTCATATCCCTTCTTTTCCCGGAACTCGTCAAAAAGTTTTTCAGTATACGGGAATTCAAACCTAAGGTATGGTTCGTCGTAGAAAAAACCCTTTATAACATCACCGAAATACTCTGAAAACCTTTGATAATACATGTCATGCATGAGGTTTGTAAACTTCCGGGCAGCCCCTGGATTCAGCATGTCTATGCAGGACATCGCAGGATCTCCCGGGTATGATTTGCATGAGGATTTTGAGGCATGCTCATCGTAATCCCATGAAACCACAACAATGCGGACATGGTCGTCCACGCATGCGTATTCGAAAGTATCTCCCGGTTTTGCTTTAATCCTTTCAAAGGCGTTATTCACCAGTATGCCCGCCGAAACCAGTTTGCCGGGCATTGTAAGAGTTATATGCTCTCCTTTTTTCAGCAGAATGTTATGTGAAATAACGAGCTTTTTCGCCCTGTATGAATCCTCGGTGCAAACCAGGCCGCCCGCCGTTCCGCTGGGGTATCCCCAGTCATCGAATATCCACACTTCGAGACCTTCTTCCCTGGCGGTTTTAAATGCCGTTTCATAGGCGTCAAGCAGCATGTTAATCCATTCGTCATTGGCACGGCCGATACAGTCCGATGCTATTATTATATTGAAGCCACGAAAGCCCTGCCTTTTGCACCATTTCACCCAGTTACGGATGCTTTCATGGCTTTCATGGGCTTTTATCCCGAAAAAGGCCAGTGGCCTGTGCCTGTTCAGTTCAAGATTAAGGTATTTGTCAAGTTTTGCGGGTTCCATAAGCTCACCTTCCGGATAATGATGTATGTAAATCCTATTATATCACTTTTATCCATGTACTCAAAAAGTTTGGCCAAAAAACAGCATAACCCCTTTTACAGGGATGCGAAATTTTTCCGGAAGCATCATCTTTACGGCAGGAGGTTTTCCCGGTATATGGCTGCGCTTGCTCCGCAGCTTCGAAATTATACGGCCGGGAGCAAAAAATGTAAAAAGCAAGGCATTAACAGGCATTTGAAACATAAAATCAAATAGAAAATAAAATGCGGGGGATATTGTGAAACGGTTTATTCTTTCTGTTGACGGCGGCGGAATCCGCGGTATAGTCCCGGCGTTTTTCCTGGCTGAGCTCAAAAAGGTTCTTGAAAAAAACGGTGTGAAAAAGCCATACCATCAAGTTTTTGACATTATTGCAGGAACATCGACGGGCGGCCTGATAACTCTTGCGCTAACCGTTCCCCTTTACAGGGACAGGGACGGGGATTTATATGATATGAACGGCGGTGTATCTGCCGGGAAATTGCCCGAATTGTACAGGATGTTTGGTGACAGGGTGTTCCCCGGGAACAGGAACAGGGTGAGAAAACTTGTAAGGCAGGTATTTACAAGCAAGTACAGTCCTGATCCGTTCAGGGAGGTTCTGACCGAAATCTTTAAAAACCATACCGTCAGGGAGTCGTTGACAAATGTACTGATTACGGCTTTCGACATGAAAACAATGCAGCCGGTTTTCATTAAAAAAAGGCCGCCTGATGCGGGCGGGGATACCGATCCCGATTTCTATACGGTGGATGCGGCATTATCAACAGCAGCAGTTCCTACTTACTTCCCTCCGGTATATGCCGGCCATGCTGACAGTATCGGTGACAGCTACTGCCTTATAGACGGCGGTATTTTTTGCATAAATCCCGCAATGAGCGCATTTATTGAAGCCCGGAAGATTTTCCCCGGCAGCAGCGAATATATTATTCTGTCGCTGGGCACAGGGTATAAAAAAGAAGAGTATAAGACGGATAATATACGGAACTGGGGATTTTTCAACTGGATCGCCCCATGGCTTGGAGTACCGCTGATTACCGCTGTAGGTGAGGGACAAAAAATAAGTACAAATCACATGCTGAAAAAATTGCCTCAGGTTAGGCTTTTCCGCTTTGATGTTGATCTTGGCAGTGAGAAGGCGGGAATTGATGACGGAAGTGCCGGCAATATAGAGTATTTGCTCAAAAAGGGCAGGGAAATGTGGAATGCAAATAAAAGTCAAATCAATGAACTTGTAAGATTAATAGCCTGCAACGAAAAGCAAAAACCGGGAATAAGGTCTTTTACATGTAATGAACCCATGACCCGTTATAATATTAAACTGGCTAAGTAAAAACGGCTGCCGTGTTCTTTGGATATCAAACATTCGGGAAACATTTCGGTTCACTTGCACAAGCACTTCTTTTACACTGTACTCTGCTGAAGGTTTTTCTGCATTGCACAATTTCTCTTTCAGGCAAGAGACAAATTAATTACAATTGCTTATGTAATTCAAAATGGATTGTTGTATAATAGAGGAAGTGTATGACAGTCCATTTTTCTTTCTGCAACTGAGCGGCTGAAATTAAGACAGGAGGCTTTGTTATGTCTGAAACGCTTTTAAGGAAGATTGATCTTTGCGGTGAATGGTATTTGTCCGGAGGCAGCTTCAGGAATGTTCCTGCCAGGGTTCCCGGCTGCGTACATACCGATTTACTGGAGAATAACCTTATAGAAGATCCGTACTTTGCAGACAATGAGCAAAAACTTATGTGGATAGGTGAAACCGACTGGTCATATGAAAGAAGTTTTACCGTTGATCCTGGTGTTACCGGCAGGGAGAGGGTTATCCTCCGGTGCGAAGGCCTTGACACGCTTGCATCCATACAAATTAACGGAGAAAAGGTCGGAGAGGCCGACAATATGTTCAGAACATGGGAGTTTGATATAAAAAAATACCTGAAAGACGGGCTGAATCATATCAGGATAGTTTTTGGCTCCACCATTCCGTACATCAGGGAAAGAGCTCTAAGAAGAAAGGTCTGGCATACTGGTATCGGGCAGGAACGGATTGAAGACAGCAACCAGATAAGGAAAATGCAGTGCAATTACGGATGGGACTGGGGTCCGAAGCTGGTGACCTGCGGCATATGGAAAAGGATTGAAATCCAGGCATATGATGAGGTGAAAATTGAAGACCTGCATGTAATCCAGGAGCATCGGGACAACAGGGTTATACTTAATGCAGCTGCAGAATTGAGCCGAAAGCCGTCAAAACCCTTGGAAGGCTCCTTAAAGCTGTTTTTCCGGGACGAAGCCGTTTATGAAACAAAGTGGGAGATTGCAGAAAAGGAGACCTCGATAAGTTTTGAGGTGCCCGAACCTAAGTTGTGGTGGCCGAACAACATGGGGCCGCAGAACCTTTACCGAGTTGTTTTCACTGTAAAAAGCGATGCCGGATTATTGGATAAGGTTGAAAAAAATATTGGCTTAAGAACGCTTAAGCTAATTACAGCGCCCGATCAATGGGGTGAATCATTCCATTTCGAAGTGAACTCGGTACCGTTTTTTGCAAAAGGAGTCAACTGGATTCCGGCGGATACCTTTGTAACACGCATAACTCCGGAGTTTTATGAAAAACTTCTGCGGGACGCCGCAAAAGCCGGCATGAACATGATAAGGGTCTGGGGCGGAGGCATATATGAGTCGGATATATTCTATGATCTCTGCGATCGCTTGGGCCTTTGCGTATGGCAGGACTTCCCGTTTGCCTGCTCGGCATATCCGGCATACGATGAAGAATTTATGCTGAACGTGGAAAAAGAAGCTGAGGACAATATAAGAAGAATCCGCCATCATGCATGCCTGGCGCTGCTTTGCGGAAACAACGAAATTGAGCAGATAGAAAACTGTATTACCGAAAGCATTGATGAAGGCGGTATGACATGGGACGAGTACGGGAACCTTTTTGACAAATTGCTTCCCGGGGTGATAAAGAAACATGCCCCGTATATTTCTTACTGGCCTTCCAGCCCGCACACACCGGGAAACAGAAGTGATTATGACAACCCGGACCGCGGTGATGCCCATCTTTGGGGTGTATGGCACGGGAGAAAGCCTTTCGAGTGGTACAGGCAATGCCTGCATCGCTTTATCAGCGAGTTTGGTTTCCAGTCATTCCCGTCACCCGAAACGGTGAAGGAGTACACAAGGCCGGAGGACAGAAATATCACAAGCTATATAATGGAATATCACCAGCGGAGCCATATCGGTAATGATGCAATCATCCAGTACATGCTTTCTTGGTTCAGGCTGCCGTCAAGTTTCAATATGCAGTTATACCTGTCGCAAATCCAGCAGGGCGAAGCCATGCGCTACGCTGTGGAGCACTGGAGAAGGAGTGCTCCGCGGGTTATGGGTGCCCTGTACTGGCAGCTGAATGATTGCTGGCCGGGCCCCAGCTGGTCGTCAATAGACTATAAGGGTAACTGGAAGGCACTTCACTACCATGCGGTAAAATTTTTCGCCCCTGTTCTCGTTTCAGCTGTGGAGGACAGGAAAACCGGCATTGTCGAGATCTATCTGAACAATGACTATTTGCATGATATTTCCGGGACGGTAAGCTGGGACCTTTTCAATACAGACGGCAATATCCTTGAAAACGGGGAATTCGCAGCGGCAGTCAAAGGCAATTCGGTGCAAAAGGTCAATGTGCTGGACCTGAAAAGGCGCCTGTCGGAAGCGGGTGAACGCAATGTACTGCTTTATATCAAATATACCGGGAATGATGGAGTGGAAAGCGACAATACCGTTATTTTTGTCCCGCCTAAGCATTTGGAACTGAGAAAGCCCGTGTTCAATGCAAAAATTGAAAAAGAAAACGACAATAAGTTCCGCGTATCATTGAAAAGCCGTGTACCGGCGCTGTGGGTATGGGCAGACTGGCCTAAAGGAAAGGTTGAGTATTCGGATCGCTTTTTCCATCTTATGCCCGGGGAGGATAAGCATATTTGGATCACAACCGAAGAACCCTGTTCCATTGAACGGGTTAATAAGGAACTGAAACTGTTCAGCCTGTTCGATACGTACCAGGAATAAGCAGGTTAACTCTCTGCACCCAAAAATCCATGATATAAGTGGAAGAATTCATAATAGAAAATAGTAGAAATAAGTTATGTTAAAAAAAGATTTACCATACATATCGGTTTATAAAACGGCTTTACCCGGCGGCTAACCGGATATATCAAATTTCTTAATGTTTTTTCATGTTTCTTCTTCAACAGAAGGAACATTTTTTTGTATACGAATAATTTTAGCCGGGACACAGTATTGAGACACAGTCATAAATCGATGTTAATGTCTATAAATGAAAAAATTGACAAGTATAGAATGCTAAAGTATAATTCTAAGTAATATAACAATTGCGCTATTTCTGTTTGATAATACGTAGTCTGTTTTTATGAAGGTTCTCCGAAAAGAAGTTTAAGCATCAGATACCGCTAAATTTAAGACAGATTTATATTACTGTAATTGAGGAGGTTATTATATTGAGAAAATTATTACTTCTGTTTACAGTCTGCATTATTTTTTTCACTGCATGTTCAGGTGCCGGCGAAGTAAGTGCCGAGGTGGAGCAATACGAAGAAAAAATCAATCTGTATGAAGAAAAAATTGAGCATTTGCAGAATGAGTTAAGCAATAAAGAAGATGAGCTTGAAAAACTCCGGGAAAAAGTAATGGATTTGGAAAACGAGAACAAAATGCTTTCCCATATATCCAAAGAAAGTGAGGAATTTTCCTGGATGAATGAGGGTAATTGGGACAGCATAATTGTAACTGTCAGGGATGACGATAATTATAACTGTACTTTGTCGGGAGAGTTATTAAAAGTAAGCCCAGATGACCTATTCGGTGCAATAAGGGCAGGGTATGCGCCCCCATCACCAAGCAGTTATACGGAGAATTATCAATATATATTCAAAAAAGGTGATAATGAATATGTAGTTGATGTATATAATCCTAATCTCATCAAGTATAGCAACAATTATTATGAATGCACCGAAAATGCAAGTGCGCTGGGAGAAGCCGTCCTTTATTATCCCGAAGAAATACCTGAAGATTCCGTGATAAGAAAGATTTATGAAAGCAAACTTTGGGGATATAATACGAATCTCTTCAGGATCAGGCAAATAGCATGCCTTATTCAGCGTTTTATTGATGAAGGTACCGTGGCAAAAACTAAAAAACCGGAACCGAAGGATATAGAAGTAACAGAAAAACTTGTTGAAATGAATTTTTATAACAAAGGTCAAAAGATTACAGTGGTTCTGGACAAAAGCTATATCTGCATAAAGTACGGTGAAAAAGAGGAATGGTACAAAGCAGTAAAGGATGCTGACCTTCTTTCCGATTACTGGAGTGCCATGACAGCGAATTAAAAAGAGAAAACTTATTGACAAAACAGAAAATATTGAATAGTATATATATAATTTAATACATAAAACCTGTGATTGAGAGTAGTAGCATAAGCACTTTGCCTATAGAGAGCCGCAGACGGTGGAATCGCGGTGGTAAAGCTTATCGTGAATGGGCTCATGAGGGCGAAGCTGAAATGGAAACAGAGTAGGCGAGCCGGGTTCTTCACCCGTTACCAGGGAAGCATGTATGTTGGTACATGATAATGAGTGGCGCTTTATGCGCAATTTAGGTGGCACCGCAGAGATAACAGTCTTTGTCCTATATTCGGGATAAAGACTTTTTTTGTTAGAAATTTTTCAGGTACCTGAAAAGTCTGAAAACCAGAACAAAATCGGAAAGGATGATAATGATGCCGAACGTACCTTACAAGATTTACCTGTCAGAGAAAGAGCTCCCCGGGCATTGGTATAATCTGAAGGCAGTAATGAAAGAACTGCCGCCTCCAATGCTGCATCCGGGCACACTGAAACCCTGCACAAAAGAGGACCTGATGCCGATATTCTGCGAAGAACTGGCGGAACAGGAACTGAACACAGAAGATAAATATATTGAAATTCCCGAAGGGCTTCTGAACTTTTACAGGATGATTCGTCCTTCACCGCTGATCCGCGCGTACAACCTTGAAAAAGCACTGGACACTCCTGCAGAGATCTACTACAAGTTTGAAGGCACGAACACATCAGGCTCGCACAAGCTCAATTCTGCGGCTGCCCAGGTTTATTATGCGAAAGAGGAAGGGATAACCACGCTGACCACCGAAACGGGTGCGGGACAGTGGGGAACTGCTCTTGCAATGGCCTGTGCATACTACGGCATTGACCTTATAGTCTACATGGTTAAGATTTCATCGCAGCAGAAGCCGTACAGAAAAGCAGTTATTGAAACCTACGGCGGAAAGGTTATACCGTCTCCGTCGGATACAACCGAAGTGGGCAGAAAAATCCTTGAAGCTAACCCGGAAACCGGCGGTTCATTAGGCTGTGCCATTTCAGAGGCCATTGAAACAGCGATAAAAACAGAAAATTGCCGTTATGTTTTGGGAAGCGTATTGGATCATGTACTGCTGCACCAGTCGATAATAGGCATGGAAGCAAAAACAGCATGTGACAAGTACGGTATACAGCCCGACATTATTATAGGATGCGTCGGCGGCGGTTCAAACTTCGGAGGGCTCATTGCTCCGTTTATGGGAGACAGGATAGAAGGCAGGAACAATATCCGTTTTATCGGTGTTGAACCTGCGTCCTGCCCGTCACTTACACGCGGACGCTATGCTTACGATTTCGGCGATACCGGCAAGACCACTCCGCTTCTTAAAATGTACACCCTTGGCTCAGGCTTTATGCCTTCCCCGAACCACGCCGGAGGCTTAAGGTATCACGGTATGAGCCCGATTCTTTCAAAACTGTATCATGACGGATATTTTGAAGCACGAAGCGTTGAACAGACAAAGGTATTTGAAGCTGCGGTGCAGTTTGCACGCTGCGAAGGTATCCTGCCGGCTCCGGAGTCATCGCATGCGCTTAGGGTTGCAATAGACGAAGCAATCAGGTGCAGGGAATCGGGCGAGAAAAAGACAATATTGTTCGGCCTGTCCGGTACCGGGTACTTCGACCTGACCGCTTATATGAGCTATAACGACGGTTCTATGACAGACTATATTCCCACCGATGAAGATCTCGAAAAAGGTTTTGCAACCCTGCCGAAAGTGGATTAAGGATAAAAGCGGAAGGCATGTCATCTGCCCTCCGCTTCCTTCCATATGTATATTTTTTCATAAGGAATATATTTCGATATGATATCACGGGCGGACTCAGTCATGGAACCTGAAAGTTTCCTGCCGTAATGGTAAACACCGTTGTCATACTCGTAAGGGTATTGGGTTATTGCCGAGCCGGGCCTGTTTTTCCTCATTCTTTTCAGATAGTCCCGTGATATTCTGAATACACCAAGCCCTGCATCAATAATCCTGTCTGCGGGAACCTCGGCGAATACTGTATCAACCATCTCACTGAAGGATGAAAGCCAGTCTTTTGAATAAATAAGCGGATCAAAGCAGATTCTTACGCGAAACCCCCTGTTCACGGCCTCCTTGATGCAGGATATCCTTTGCTGTAAAGGCGGTGTATTGTGTTCATGGTTTTTCTGTACTGTATCCGGGGTCAGCGTCCAGGCCAGGATAACATTTTCCAGCGGCGGCAGGCTCTTAACGGCTTTAATGCTTGCGCTTTTGGTACGTACTTCAATGACAAGATCCTGGTGCTGCCCCGCAAATGAAACCCATTCCCGTACATAGCCTGTTTTATGTTCCAGCGCCATAAGGTCGGTATCGTATGAAAGGCATAAATAAACAGGGTGTTTTTCAAGCATTTTCTCCACGCTTGAGAAGTAATCCTCAAGGTTCACAAAGATCACTATATTCGCGGACGGGTACATCCCTTGCAGAAAACAGTATTCACAGTCATAAATGCAGTTCATTACCAGTGTTGCATAGTAAAAATGGTGGTTACCGAAATCCTGGCATACAGGTGCCCCTTTATAAATGAAATTATCATATTTTTTTGCAAGAATAAGCGAAGGGGACCTTTTCTGCATGACGAAATCCTGGCCGCTTCTTGAGAAAACGTCCATGTAACGGGCTATCTCAATTTTCCGGGAACCCGGAAACCCGGACAGGATTCTTGTCGTATTGGGATGGGTTATAATTTCTTTTTCGATATATATATGGGAAAAGGCAGGGTTATACAAATCTTTTCCTGAGTTCTTCAAAGTATTTCTTCCCTTCATTCTTTGTTTTGCATGGCTGTTTCAGTTCATCTGCAATAAATTCTCTTAATTTGTCAGCAAAACCGCCATACCGGGTTTTATGGTACCGCATTACCTGGTTCAGCTGGTGCTGCATCGTGACGGTCAGTTTCAGCATTTCGGATAACTGTTTAAGCAACAGCTTTTCATCGTCCGAAAAAACGTTCTGTATACCCTGCAGTTCACCGTGGATTGGTGTTATCCAGCCGAATACCGGAGCGGTATTGGCTTCTGTCAGTTCGGATACTTTCCCGCTGCTTAACTCTTCACCTGACTGGTGGTCAGATACGATTTTGAAAAAGAACATCTGGTGGGTTTTAAAGAAAACAGCTCCCGCGTGGAATACTCCCGAAGCCTCCATGTCTGTGACGGTGACCCCTGAATCCCCGTTATATCCTTCGGTTCTGCCTGTTACCGGTACCGGGCTCGTTAGAACCGTCCCTTCAATAAAGGAGTGCTTAAAGAGCATGTCGGGATAATATGCCTTGTATGCACCAAGATCAACAATTTTATTGCAGAGGATGAGGGAGCCTGTTTTCAGATCCGGATTGCCGGTTCCGCAGATACCGATATTAACAAGGATGTCTCCCGGATTTGGGCTATGTACCGAGCACAGGGCGGTGACGCCTATTGCTGCGTTCAGTGCCCCTGTTCCGGTTATAAGCAGGTTAACCGCGCCATCTGAGAAAAACCGGAACCCGTTGATATCCGGCAGCCTTTTTAAATCGAAGTATTGGATTACAGGTTTTGCTTCACAGTAAAGCGCCGTAAAAATATAAATCATACCTTATACCACCACGCCCTTGCCCACTATAAGGGGCCAGTTCCTGTCCCCTTTCAGCTGTTTGTCTGCTGTTATTATAACACTTTTATCAAGGATGCAGTTATCCAGGAATGTATTCTCACAAACCACTGAGTCCTGCATTATAATGCTGTTTTTTATTACTGCGCCTCTTTTGACTTTTACACCCCTGAACAGTATGCTGTTCTCCGCATGGCCCTCAATAATGCAGCCGTCAGCAACGATTGAATTTTTGACCACTGCTTCGTCGTTATATTTTGCAGGCGGTTCATCCTTGACCTTTGTAAAGATCCTGCCGTTCTTTTCAAAAAGCTCGTAGCGTACAGCCGGATCCAGCAGTTCCATGTTTGTCCTGTAATACAGCTGTATATTGCATAAAGGCCTCCAGTAACCGGTGAATTCATAGGCGTAAAGGCGCAGTTCATTAACCTTTTTGACAAGAATGTCCCTTACAAATTCATAATACCCGTGGGCAGCACTTTCTTCAAGCAGCGATATCAGCAGTTTCCGCTTGATGATATAAACGCCCATTGATGCAAAGTCGCTTTTCGGGTTAAGCGGCTTTTCCTGCAGGTCGGTAATACGCTGGTCGCTGTCCTTTTCAACAATGCCGAGGTTGCAGAGGTATTCCTGCGGGAAATCCTTCATATACCGGCAGGCTATTGTAACATCGGCGTCCTTGTCTACGTGCTGCTTCAGCATATCTGTATAATTCATGTTATAAATCGCATATCCCTGGTTTATCAGAACGAATTCCTCGTTGCTCCGGTTCAGGAATGTAAGGTTGCTGTACATTGCATCGGCATTGCCCTTGTACCAGCCCGTCCCGTATTCCGATAAATAGGGGGGAAGAATGAACAGGCCGTCGTTTTTCCTGTCCAGGTCCCATTCCTTTCCCGAACCAAGGTGGTCCATCAATGAGTGGAAGTTATACTGTGTCGGGATTCCTACATTTCGTATTCCTGAATTTATCATGTTTGAAAGGGCAAAATCTATGGCACGGTACTTTCCGCCGAAAGGCACGGCTGAGATGGAGCGCCCGGCTGACAGCTCCTTCAGCCGGTTGTTTTTTCCACCGGTCAGTATAATACCCATCATATTATGCATTGCCGTCACTCCCTTTCAATATCGCATATCCCGACGGAATGTCTAAAAACGGGAAGTCACCGGGTAATATATGATTGTCTATGACAGCATTAAGGCCGATGGTTACATTATCGGGCACTATGGTATTGGATCCGATTACGGTAATACGCGACTGGTATATTTTGTTGTTGAAAATGTTTTCAGCGTACTCACCGACACCGGTCCTGACGCCTGAACCAATCACGGTTTTTTCTCCCACGATTGTGCAGTTGAGGGAGGAGTCCTGCTTTATAGTGCTGTTTGACATAATAATGCAGTTTTCAATGTTGACATTTTCTTCAACGGTAACACCCGAAAAGATGACCGAGTTTTTAACCCTGCCGAAAATCATGCAGCCCTCTGCAATTATCGATCTCGACACATACCCGTTTTCTCCGATATAATGTGCCGGTTTTATCGGGTTTGGAGTATAGATTCTCCAGTTCGGATCAAACAGGTTGAACTGGGGAACGCGGGTAATCAGGTCCATGTTGGATTCATAATAGGCCTGGATGGTTCCCACATCCCGCCAGTAACCGGAGAAGGTATATGCCCAAAGGTTCTTGCCATCCTTAAGGAGTTTCGGGATGACATTTTTTCCGAAGTCATGGTCCGACTTGTCATCGTGATGGTCTTCAATCAGGCATTCTTTCAGGACGTTCAAATTGAATATGTAAACGCCCATTGATGCAAGATTGCTTTTCGGCTGAGGTGGTTTTTCCTCGAAACCGTATATTTTGCCCTCGTCGGTTGCATGAATGATGCCGTATCGGTGCGCCTCTTCAAAGGGGACCTCAATTGCGGATATTGTTGCATCCGCATTGTTTTTTTTGTGAAAATCCAGCATCATGGAATAATTCAGCTTGTAAACATGATCACCGGAGAGGATTATTACATATTTCGGCTTCTGTTCTTCAATATAGTGCATATTCTGGTATACAGCATCGGCTGTACCTGAATACCATTCACTCCTTAGCTGCTTTGTGAAAGGCGGAAGAATTGTAACCCCTCCGTTCATCCTGTCCATGTCCCATGGCTTGCCTATTCCTATATGATGGTTAAGCTGCAGGGGCCTGTATTGTGTGAGCACGCCTACGGTATCAATGCCCGAGTTAATACAGTTGCTCAGTGAAAAATCAATGATGCGGTATTTTCCGCCATACATCACGGCAGGTTTGGCTATCAGTTTTGTCAGAACTCCCAGCCTGCTTCCCTGGCCGCCGGCCAGGATAAGAGCAATAATTTCCTTTCTCATCATAACCTCCTGTCTGATGTTATGTTTTGCAAATCAACAGCAATTTATGAGTTTATGTATGGAGGTTGATGATTATTTTGTGTTTAAATTTACTGAGATTTTAAGACTCAAATCATAAGTGGCCTGCAGGACAGTATTGCATATAATTGACATTTTATTAAATTAACCAACCAATCGCCTGTACCGCCAGGCAGGGGATTCTGTTTTATACACCGGGAATAAGCATTGGGCGAATTGTCACAGAATAATTACAAAATAAAAATTACCGTTGATTTTGCTGGATAATATTTGTATAATTATAATAGTCAAAGAAAGTCAAAGTTGGAGGTTGCCGCATGGAATATAAGGACTACTATAAAATACTGGGAGTTGACAAAAACGCTTCCCAGGATGAGATAAAGAAGGCCTACAGGAAACTTGCCAAGAAATATCATCCTGATGCCAACCCCGGGGATAAAATAGCCGAAGAAAAATTTAAAGAGGTTAATGAAGCCTATGAGGTTTTAGGCGATGAAGAGAAAAGAAGGAAATATGATCAGTTCGGGAATATGAATTTCACGAACGGAATGAACTTTGATCCGTTCCAGTTCGGCAATTTTGAATTCAGAAAAAGCAATAACGGGTTCAGTGACTTCTTTAACATGTTTTTTGGTGACGGCGGCATCGATCTGGATGATTTATTCGGAGCGGGCGGAGGGTTCAAAGGCTTCAGCAAAGGATTCTCAGGTACCCGCGCAATGCGGGGCGAAGATATAGAGGCGGAGCTGGCCATTACTCCGGAGGAAGGCCTCGAAGGGGTTGAAAAGACTTTTACGATCAGAACCGGTGAAGGAAAAAAAACCCTCTCGGTAAAAATACCCAAGGGTATTCCCGAAGGCGGAAAGATCAAACTGGCCGGACAGGGAAAACCCGGTATCGGAGGCGGCCGTAGCGGAGATTTGTACATTAATATAAGATTTAAGGAAGGCAAGTATAAGCTGGAAGGCAACAACCTGATTAAAAGGACCGAGATTTATCCGTGGACTGCCGCCCTTGGCGGAGAAGTCAGGGTACAGGCACCGGATGGCATGATCCAGGTAAAAATACCTGCAGGTATACAGACCGACCAGAAAATACGGATACCGGGACAGGGTTATGGCAAAACAAGGGAAAGCCGCGGTGATCTCTATATCCTGATAAAGATTGTCAATCCGCGGCATTTATCAAGCGAGCAGAGAAAACTGTATGAAAAACTTAAGGCTACAGAGACTGATTAGAGCAAGACTTTTATATCTTATGGCAGCCCTGGAAGGGAGGATGCGAAAGGATGAATTTTGAAAGATTTACTGATAAAGCACAGGAAGCCGTCGTTGATGCGCAGCAGCTGGCGCTTAAACTTGATCACCAGCAGGTGGACGTCGAACACCTGCATGCAGCGCTGCTTGAGCAGGAGGACGGGCTTATTCCGAAACTTCTTGAAATGATTGGGGTTAATACCTCGGGATTGATGAATGAACTAAAAAAGGAACTGGACAGGCTTCCCAGGGTATATGGCACAAATGTGAACCAGGTTTATGCAACAAGGCGTTTCAACCAGGTACTGATTAAAGCCGAAGACGAAGCAGACAAGTTCAGGGATGAATATGTGAGCGTGGAACACATTTACCTTGTTATAGTAAACGAGAAGAATACGCCCTCCGCCCGGATTCTTGCGAAATATCAGGTAGACAGGGAAAAACTTCTTGCAGCCTTGTCGAAGATAAGAGGAAATGAACGGGTAACGAGCAAAAACCCCGAAGAAGGTTACCAGGCTCTGCAGAAGTATGGCAGGGATCTTGTTGAACTTGCAAGGGCAGGAAAGCTGGACCCGGTTATTGGAAGGGACCAGGAGATCAGGCGGGTAATACGGATCCTGTCACGCAGAACAAAAAACAATCCGGTATTAATCGGCGAGCCAGGTGTAGGAAAGACTGCCGTTGTTGAAGGCCTTGCCCAGAGAATACTGAAGGGTGATGTACCCGAAGGGCTGAAGGACAAGACCATTTTTGCCCTTGACATGGGTGCGCTGATTGCAGGGGCCAAATTCCGCGGCGAGTTCGAGGAAAGGCTGAAAGCTGTTCTTAAGGAGATAACCAAATCAGAAGGCAGGATAATACTTTTTATCGACGAACTTCACACGATAGTCGGTGCAGGCAGAACCGACGGCGCAATGGATGCGGGAAACATATTAAAACCGATGCTTGCAAGGGGAGAACTGCATTGTATCGGTGCCACAACCCTTGACGAATACAGAAAGTATATAGAAAAGGATGCTGCGCTCGAAAGAAGGTTCCAGCCCGTACTGGTGGATCAGCCCACCGTCGAGGACACAATATCCATTTTACGAGGGCTTAAGGAAAGGTTTGAAATTCACCATGGCGTGCGTATCACCGATAATGCGATCATTGCCTGTGCCGTTTTGTCGGACAGGTATATATCCGACAGGTTCCTGCCCGACAAGGCAATCGACCTGATGGACGAAGCTGCTTCAATGCTGAGAATGGAAATTGACAGCATGCCTTATGAACTTGATGAGATAAACAGGAAAATAATGCAGTATGAAATTGAGCAGCAGGTTCTGGGCAAGGAAACTGACAGGAACTCAATTGAAAGAAAGAACCAGCTTGCTCAGGAGATACAGCGTCTGAAGCAGGAAGCCGACTCAATGAAAGCCCAGTGGGAGATGGAAAAGAGTTTTATAAAGAGGGAAAAGGAACTGAAAGAAGAGATTGAAAATGTAAAGCGTGAGATAGAGAACGCTGAAAGGGTATATGACCTGGAGACCCTTGCAAAACTGAAACATGGAACGCTGCCCGGGCTTGAAAAGGAGCTGGAGGAATATAAAAAACGCCAGAACTCACTGGACAGGCAGCTTTTAAAGGAAGAGGTAACCGAACAGGAAATCGCTGAAATTGTTGCAAAATGGACCGGTATCCCTGTTACAAAACTTGTTGAAGAGGAAAAGCAGAAACTTCTGAACCTTGAAAAAATACTTCAGAAACGCGTGATTGGCCAGGACGAGGCTGTAAAAGCGGTGGCCGATGCCGTTCTCCGCGCCAGGGCAGGTCTCAGGGACCTAAACAGGCCTATCGGTTCCTTTATTTTCCTCGGGCCCACCGGTGTCGGAAAGACAGAGCTTGCAAAAACACTGGCTGATGCGTTGTTCGACAGTGAAGAAAACCTTGTCCGGATTGATATGAGTGAATACATGGAGAAACACTCGGTTGCACGACTGATAGGTGCACCTCCCGGATACGTGGGGTATGAAGAGGGAGGTCAGTTGACCGAAGCTGTGAGAAGGAAACCCTATTCGGTGATTTTGTTTGACGAAATTGAAAAAGCCCACCCCGATGTATTCAATGTACTTCTTCAGCTCCTTGACGACGGACGCCTGACCGACAGCCAGGGGCGAACGGTGAATTTCAAAAATGCCGTAATCATTATGACAAGCAATATCGGAAGCGAGTTACTGCTTGAAAGCATAAACGAAAACGGCGAGATTTCGGACAGGGTGAAGAACATGGTCATGGACAGCCTGAAAAACTATTTCAGGCCTGAATTCTTAAACCGCATTGATGATATAGTATTGTTCAGGCCATTAGGCTGGAAGGAAATGTACGGCATTATTGAACTTATCCTGGACGAACTGCGCGAAAGGCTTAAGGACAGAAACATAAGTCTTGCCATAACCGACAATGCAAAGGACTTAATATTGAAAAAGGCATATTCGCCGACGTATGGTGCCCGCCCGCTGAAAAGGTTTATCCAGAAGGTTGTTGAAACCGATTTGGGTAAAAAGATTATTTCGGGTGAAATTCATGAAGGATCGAAAGCCGTAATTGACGCAGATACCGATCTGAACGAGATTTTAGTAAAAGTATCTGAATAATAACTTAGGGGAAGGCTCTTCCGGTTCTTTACCTGTTCTTCAAATATAAAACCGGAACCGGTGAAGCCACTCCCCTGTTTTGATTTTGCGCAACTGGTATTGTTCAACTCCTGAAACAATCGTTTTCCTCAACTCATTTTTTTCATTTCCCAGATTGCATCTTAACAGAAAAGATTAATTATGCAGTGAAATACTGGTTTAAGTCCCGGAAAATGAAGTTTTCCATATTGTGATGTGAACAGATAACGGATATAATATTTCCTATATAATCCGTATTGTGATAAGCAAGCCAGCAGTAGTATTTTGTAGCATGGACTTATTTTGATACGGAATATTTTCTGTTTTGCACATGGCTCATGAATAAGCTGTGCTTACTTACAATAAGAATGAGTTGGCAGTATGGAAAAAAGGGAGACATTTGCTTCACGTCTGGGTTTTATCCTGATTTCTGCGGGATGTGCAATCGGTTTGGGAGATGTATGGCGCTTCCCGTACATTACCGGTCAGTATGGCGGAGGACTGTTTGTCCTGGTATACCTGGTGTTCATAATTATTCTGGGACTGCCCATCATGTCAATGGAACTTGCAGTGGGGCGTGCCAGCAGGAAAAGCATCGCCACATCATTCAATGTTCTGGAGAAAAAAGGACATAAATGGCATTGGATGGGCTATCTGGGCATGGCCGGGAACTACATACTGATGATGTTTTATACCACCGTTGCCAGCTGGATGGTTGCCTATTTCTACAAGATGCTGACAGGTCAGTTTGAAGGGCTTGATACCCAGCAGGTTGGCCAGGTTTTCAACAACCTCCTGGCAAATCCTGTTGAAATGACAATCTGGATGGTATTAACAACGGTAATCTGTTTTGGAATCTGCTCTTTCGGGCTGCAGGAAGGCGTTGAAAAAGTTACCAAGATTTTTATGGTTCTTCTGCTCGCAATCATAGTGGTGCTTGCGGTCAGATCCATGACGCTTCCGAATGCCGTTCAAGGCCTGAAGTTTTATCTGCTGCCAGATTTCAGCCGTATGAAGGAATACGGTATATGGGAGACCATTTATGCAGCGATGAGCCAGGCTTTTTTTACCCTGAGCATCGGCATAGGTTCCTTGGCCATCTTCGGCAGTTATATAGGAAAAGAACGCCGGCTGCTGGGTGAGTCCATCCATATCGCTGCACTGGACACAGCTATTTCGATTATTGCAGGCCTTATAATTTTCCCTGCCTGTTTTTCATTTGATGTTAACCCTGGTGAAGGGCCCGGCCTTGTATTCGTTACGCTGCCCAATATCTTCTACTCCATGAGCGGGGGCAGAATCTGGGGTTCGCTTTTCTTCATATTTATGTCATTTGCTGCGTTTTCTACGGTAATAGCAGTTTTTGAGAATATTATTTCCTTTGCAATGGATCTGTGGAACTGGAGCAGGAAAAAGGCATCTTTTGTCAACATGTTTCTGCTTATTGTGCTTTCAATGCCATGTGTCCTCGGATTCAACGTATTAAGCGGGTTCCAGCCTTTGGGAGCAGGGTCCACCGTTCTCGATCTCGAAGATTTTATTATAAGTTACAACATCCTTCCCATAGGTTCGCTGATTTATGTATTGTTCTGCGTCAGCCGCTACGGATGGGGTTTTGATAATTTCATGGAGGAAGTGAATACAGGGGAAGGCATAAAAATGCCCCGTGCACTCAGAATATACCTGACATGGATATTGCCTGCAATTATCCTGATAGTGCTGATCCAGGGATATATAAACTGGTTCGCTTGACAGAAAGAAAGAATTGATACCTTTTGTGAAGGCACATTGCACGATATCTTTAAACAGTTGATCTGTAAGGAAAAGATATCGTGCGAATGCTCAGAAATAGTCACTGCGTTTACAAGAGCTGTGCAGTTCAGCTCGGGCAAGCCAAAACTCGAAAAAATGCTTTAATGTTGCAGATAAAGCAGGGATATTTGTGCAATGCCCGGAAACAGTCGCTGCGTTTGCAAGAGCTGTGCGGTTCAGCTCGGGCAAGCCGAAACTCGAAAAAATGCTTATGAAAAATAATGTTAGGAAGCATTTTTTCTCAAACAGTCGGCTTGCTAATCCTCGCTCTGACCGCACATCTCTAAGCTGCACTCCGCTGAAAGTTTCCTTACATTGCACAAATATCTGTAGGCGCATTTGACAGTTCAGCACGAGCAAGCAGAAATTCGCAGAAATATTTTAAACCAAAAAAGTATGTAGCATTTTTTCTGAAACAGTCGGCTTGCTAATCCTCGCTCTGACCGCACATCTCTAAGCTGCATTCCGCTGAAAGTTTCCTCGCATTGCACGATATCTCGAAACACTTGACCTGTAAGGTAAAAATATCGTGCGAATGCTCGGAAGCAGTCGCTGCATTTGCAAAGCAACTATTGTTATAAAGTAATTTTTGTAATAAAATAGTATCAGAAACAAGAAATCTTTTTCCAGGGCAGGGAGCGAATCTTTCCGATGGATTATGATTTTCTGGTGAAAAAGGCGATGGAAGCCAGGGAAAATGCCTATGCACCGTATTCGGGCTTCCGTGTCGGTGCCTGTATACAGACATCTGACGGCAGGATTTATACAGGATGCAATGTTGAAAACTCATCGTTCGGCGCTGCCATCTGTGCTGAACGTACGGCAATAGTAAAGGCTGTATCCGAAGGTAGCACAAAAATAAGCGCAATTGCAATCACCAGCGACAGCGACCGGCTGACGTACCCGTGCGGAATTTGCCGCCAGGTGATATCTGAATTCGCAGGCGATGATATAAAAATAATTTGCAGTGATAAAAAAGGGCAATATAAAATATACGGGATGAATGATATTCTGCCTCATGCATTTACAAGGGAGGACATGGAATAATCGGGATATAACCGTAATAAAAGAGATATGAAAGGAGCTGTTTATGTCTTTTCGTTCAGGATTTGTAACCATTGTAGGACGGCCCAATGTTGGAAAGTCGACACTGCTGAACCTGTTGACAGGTGAGAAGATCGCGATCATTTCCGACAAGCCTCAGACAACGAGGAATTCAATAAGGACAATTGTTACCACCGAAGACTACCAGGTGGTTTTTATTGATACACCAGGAATACACCGGCCGAAGAACAAACTGGGGGATTACATGCAGAAAACTGCGGTATCAGCTCTTGAAGATGTTGATGTAATCCTGTATATAGTCGAGGCCACCGACAAAACCATCGGACAGGGTGACATGAGAATAATAGAACTTCTGAAAAAGGTTAATACACCTGTTCTCCTGCTGATTAACAAGATAGATCTCGTGGATAAACCCAGCCTTCTTCCCCTTATTGATGAATACAGCAAAGCATTGAATTTTGAACAGATCATTCCAATCAGCGCTCTTGATGCAAGGACAAAGGAACTGGTACTGAATGAAACGGTTAAGCTGCTTCCTGAAGGGCCGCCCTTTTTCCCTGAAGATATGATTACCGATCAGCAGGAAAAGGTATTGGTCCAGGAGCTTATCCGTGAGAAAATCCTGCACCTTATAAGCGATGAAGTTCCCCACGGGGTTGGCGTTGAAGTCATACTGTTTAAGGAAATGCCCGAAAAGGAACTGATTGAAATACATGCAAATATTTACTGCGAGAAAGAAAGCCATAAGGGAATTATTATCGGGAAAAACGGCGAGATGCTCAAAAAAATAGGAACTTTTGCAAGAGAGGACGCTGAAAGACTTCTTGGTTCCAGGATATTCCTGAAGCTCTGGGTGAAAACCAGGGAGGACTGGCGGAACAGCGATTTTGTACTTAGGGAGCTCGGGTACAAATAAGCAAATTCCAAAAATAAGGTTTTCACCTCTTGTATTGAAGCGTAGAGCAATGGTATACTTTAAATGATGCATAAACTTTATCAGCGTGCGAGCGTCTCTGCTTGTGAGACGCTTGTTTGCTGTAAAAAACTGTACCGATGCGGGAGAAGACAAATGAATAAAATAGGATTTGATAATGACAAGTACATTCAGCTACAGTCTCAAAAAATTCTTGAGCGGATCGAACTGTTTGGGGGTAAACTCTATCTTGAATTCGGAGGCAAACTGTTTGACGATTATCATGCCTCGAGGGTACTGCCGGGATTCAAACCCGACAGCAAGGTTAAAATGCTGCTCCAGCTGAAAGATCAGGCCGAAATCATAATAACAATAAACGCCGACGATATAGAAAAAAACAAGCGCCGCGGCGACCTTGGCATAACATATGACCTTGATGTTCTGCGTTTGATTGATGCTTTCAGGGATATCGGGCTTTACGTGGGAAGTGTTGTAATAACACATTACAGATCCCAGACAACAGCCGATATGTTTCAAAAACGGCTCGAAACCCTTGGTATCAAGGTATACAGGCATTACCCAATACCGGACTATCCGTCAAACATTCCGCTTATTGTAAGCGATGAGGGGTTCGGCAAGAATGATTACGTTGAAACCACCCGCTCACTTGTGGTTGTTACTGCTCCTGGACCCGGAAGCGGTAAAATGGCAACCTGTCTTTCCCAGCTGTACCACGAGTATAAACACGGAGTCAAGGCCGGGTATGCCAAGTTTGAAACATTTCCGATATGGAATCTTCCGCTGAAGCATCCTGTTAACCTTGCGTATGAGGCAGCTACAACCGACCTCGATGATGTTAACATGATTGATCCGTTTCACCTTGAAGCATACGGTGTAACATCCGTAAACTATAACAGGGACATTGAAATATTCCCTGTATTGAATGCCATATTCGAAAAAATAGCAGGCAGGTCGCCGTATAAAAGCCCTACGGATATGAGCGTCAATATGGCCGGATACTGCATTACCGATGACGAAGTGGTTTGCAGGGCGTCCGAGCAGGAAATTATTCGCAGGTACTACAATACACGCTGTTCGCTGCGCCAGGGCCTGGCAGAACGCGAGGAAGTGTATAAGCTGGAGCTGTTAATGAACCAGTTGGGTATTTCATCAAAAGACAGGCCTGTTGTCGAGGCTGCACTGAAACGTGCGGAGGAAACCGGCGGCCCTGCAGTAGCCCTTCAGTTGAACGACGGAAGAATAATCACAGGGAAGACATCAGCTTTACTGGGGGCGTCGGCGGCGCTTTTGCTGAATGCACTGAAGGAGCTGGGCGGAATTCAGCACGAAATACATCTTATCTCCCCAATTATTATTGAACCGATACAGGTTTTGAAAATAAAACATATGGGAAATCACAATCCGCGGCTGCATACCGATGAGATATTAATTGCCCTGTCCATTTGTGCCGCCACAAACCCTACCGCGGCGCTTGCAATGCAGCAGCTGCCGAAACTTAGGGGTTGTGAAGCCCATTCAACAGTAATACTGTCACGGGTGGATGAGAATGTATTTCAGAAACTTGGCGTTAACATAACATGCGAACCCCAGTACCAGACCAAAAAACTATATCACAGGTAAAAATGGGTTGCTCCCTCAACAAACGGCTTATATCAGCATATATGGCTTTAAGGACATAGTCGCTTTCGGATTTGGCTTGATTTGGTATACATAAACCAAAAGGCTGGACAGAAAATACATATATAATATCTGTTCGTTGAGGGGGATAACATGATAAAGGATTTAGCATGGCAAATGTTCAAGAAAACAGGTAATATAGAGTATTTTCTGCAGTATAAAAACCTTGAGAAGGGAAAATCGGATTTCAGTACTGAAGCAGCTTCCGATACAGTTTTGGATGGTGAAAAATGGCGTATGTCAAAACCAGGGGAATGGTCGTCCGGGAAGTAAAGGTCGGGGATTATGACAAAATCCTTACGGTAGTTACAGAGGATTTGGGAAGAATTTCGGTTTCGGCGAGAGGTGTAAGGCGCAGCGGTAACCGCTGCTCTGCCGGAACTCAGATTTTTTCCTACTGTGATTGGGTTCTGTACAAGGGAAAAAATACATATATACTGAATTCATGTGAGATTATTAACTCTTTTTACGAAATAAGGCAGGACATGACCCTGCTTGCTCATGCTGCGTATATGCTGCAGCTGATTCATGACACTTCATACGAGAATCAGCCTGCAAAGGACAGGCTCACGGTTTTGCTGCATGCTTTGGAAAACCTTCTACAGAAAAACAGGACTCCTTCACTTGTTACCCGTGTGTTTGCGCTGAAAACCGTTCAGTTAATGGGCTATGTGCCCATTGTTTCAGGCTGCTGTTTATGCGAGACCAGGGAAACTGATAATATATACTTCAGTTTTGAGCGCTGCGGATTCGTGTGCGAAGAATGCGTTGCTGGGCTTAACAATGTTGTCCCGGTGAAAACAGGTGCCGCAAAAGCACTGATTTATGTGCTTTGTGCAGAACCGCGCAAAGCATTCGGGTTCGAGCTTGCCCCCGATGTTCTGAAGAATTTCATCGAAATTGTTGACAGGTACGTTGATGACAGGCTGGAAAAGAAGTACAGCAAAATGAATTTTTTGCAGGAGCTGTAGGACGGAAACGATATCGTGCGAATGCTCAGAAACATTCGCTGCATTTGCAGGAGCCGGTAAGTATCAGCCGGTGCGGGCCGGGTTGGAAAAATGCAAAAGAAACTTTTACTTGTAATATAAATTTGTTTGTGTTAAAATTAATGACGCTGGATTTCATCGAGAACGGAATTATTGGAGGTTTAGTAATGGAGATTGTTGTTAATATTCTGCATATATTAGTTTCTATCGCAATAATCGCTGTAGTATTGTTACAGTCCGGACGTTCTGCCGGAATAAGCGGTGCTATTGCCGGCGGTGCAGAAACCTTTTTCGGAAAACACAAAGGCCGTACCATCGACGCAATGCTTAGCAAGTACACAAAGTTTGCAATTGCTGTTTTCATTGTAACATCCATTATTCTGACAATATTATTAAAGTAATTGCCTTAGGTAATATCAACAACGCGAACGGGACTGTACATGCTTCGAAGGTGTGTATGGTCTTTTTGTTTATCGGTGTTTTGTAATTTGCGTTATAATCCGTTCTTTAAAATTTCTATGGAAAAGAAGGTTAGTTATGCCTGAATTCAGAATAAAATCCGATTACAGGCCTTCGGGTGACCAGCCCGAGGCAATAGAAAAATTGGCAGATTCAATTAACAGGGGGAACAGACATCAGACACTTCTTGGTGTTACGGGCTCGGGTAAAACCTTTACAATAGCCAATGTGATAGAAAAGGTACAAAAGCCCACCCTGGTCATCGCCCATAACAAAACCCTTGCAGCACAGTTGTGCTCGGAATTCCGTGAGTTTTTTCCCGATAATGCGGTAGAGTATTTTGTAAGCTATTATGATTACTACCAGCCCGAAGCATATGTTCCCGCCACCGACACATATATAGAAAAGGATTCATCAATAAACGACGAGATTGATAATCTGCGGCATTCCGCAACGGCAGCCCTGTTTGAGAGAAGAGATGTAATAATCGTTGCCAGTGTTTCATGCATATACGGCCTTGGCGATCCCGAGGATTACACCGATCTTATGGTATCTTTAAGGCCGGGAATGCAGAAGGACAGGGATGAAGTTATAAAAAAACTTGTTGATATCCAGTATACCCGCAATGAAATTGATTTCCGAAGGGGAACATTCAGGGTAAAAGGGGATGTACTGGATATTTATCCCGCATCTTCTTCCGGTACTGCAATAAGGGTGGAGTTTTTTGGTGACGAAATAGACAGGATTACCGAAGTGGATCCGTTTACAGGCGAAATAATAGGAACACGAACCTACTTTGCCGTGTTTCCCGCATCCCACTATGCCACGACAAGGGCAAAGATGGAGGCTGCAATCAAGTCAATAGAACAGGAGCTTGAAGAAAGGCTTGAATACTTCAGGGCGAATGACAAACTCCTCGAAGCCCAGAGGCTGGAGCAGAGGACAAGATATGATCTCGAAATGATGCGAGAGATAGGCTTTTGCTCGGGAATAGAAAACTACTCCCGCCATATCAGCGGCAGGGAGCCCGGAAGCCCGCCGTATACCCTTCTTGACTATTTCCCGAAAGATTTTCTTGTGGTAATTGACGAATCCCATGTAACAGTTCCACAGATCGGCGCGATGTACAACGGGGACCGCTCAAGAAAGGAAACCCTTGTTGAATATGGATTCCGCCTTCCGTCTGCTTTTGATAACAGGCCCCTTACGTTCTCGGAGTTCGAACAGAAGGTCAACCAGGTCATTTATGTAAGCGCCACTCCGGGGAACTATGAGCGGGAGAAATCCTCGGTTATTGTCGAGCAGATTATAAGACCGACGGGACTGGTTGATCCTGAAGTTATTGTAAAACCGGTAAAGAACCAGATAGACGACCTCATGGAAGAGATACAGGTCAGGGTTGAACGCAATGAGCGGGTCCTGGTGACCACCCTTACAAAAAGGATGGCGGAGGACTTGACCCAGTACCTTGCTGATGTCGGGATTAAAGTCAGGTACCTGCATTCGGATATAGATACGATTGAACGTATGGAAATAATCCGGGATTTGCGGCTGGGTGAATTTGACGTCCTCGTTGGCATCAATCTTCTCAGGGAAGGCCTTGATTTGCCGGAGGTTTCCCTTGTTGCAATCCTTGATGCCGACAAGGAAGGCTTTCTGCGTTCTGAAACATCGCTGATACAGACAATAGGAAGGGCGGCAAGAAACGTAAACGGTAAGGTTATCATGTATGCTGATCATATGACAGGCTCAATGGAAAGGGCAATCAGTGAAACCAACAGGAGAAGGCAGAAACAGATGGAATATAACAGGAGAATGGGGATTACTCCGAAAACAATACAGAAAGCCGTGCACGACACCCTTGAGACTTTAAAGGTGGCTGAAGAAGGCAAGGCGTTTGTTATTGACGATGGTGACATGCCCGTTGAGAAACTGATCGGGAAACTTACTGCCGAAATGAAGGCTGCTGCAAAAGAGCTGGAGTTTGAAAAAGCCGCAATGCTGAGAGACAGGATTAACGAATTGAAGAAAAAACTTGAGGAAGAGGAAACTGATTAAAATGAGAATCCCGTTGATTCCGGATAATGTTCACAGTTCGTGGTTTGATTTCTTAAGCCGCGAACGTTTGGAAATGATAAAGGACATATCATGCAGAATAGGGGAGGACGTCAATCCTGAGTACAACAATATTCTGCGTTTTCTGAATGTGGATCTTCTGAATGTAAAGGTTGTTGTATTAGGGCAGGATCCATATCCCGAGAAGGGAACGGCCACGGGCAGGGCCTTTGAAGTAGGCGGCCTGAAGTCGTGGGATCAGCCTTTCAGACAGGTTTCATTGAAAAACATTATCCGCCTGGTATATAAAAGTTACAATAATATAACCAGGTACGAGGATATCCTTTCATTTACCGAAATAAAGAAAGAAATAAAGGAAGGCAGGTTTCCGATACTCCCGCCTGATAAACTGTTCGAGTCGTGGGAAAAGCAGGGCGTCCTGCTTCTGAATACGTCTTTCAGCTGCATTCCGAACAGCCCTCAGAGCCATGCATTAATATGGCAGGATTTTACCCGTGAACTGATAGGGTATATCTCGGAAAGATTCGAGCTTTGCTGGTTTCTATGGGGAAAACACGCTATAAGCCTGAAACCGGTTATAAACAGGGGTACCTTTTTTGTTTCAAGGCATCCCATGCTTTGCTCTTCAAAATATGACGATGATTTTCTTAAGTCTGATTGTATTGACAAAACAAGGCATATCATAAACTGGCTTGGAACGGCATGACCAGAATGGGCCTGTGCCGTAGAACTGCGAAGCAATTTATTCCGTTCTTTTTACCGAATAATTTCATGTCGCTCCGGTTAATTTAAGAACATCGGCATTCAACACATGAATATGAAATAAAATGCCATGGCTTAAATTACATCGGGGCGGTTCCGTGCTTTTTCCGGCATCAGATAATGAAAACGCCGTTTCGGAGCCGCCCGAGGTACCCGAACTGGAGCGTGTGATATGATATTCAGGAAGGAGAAATCTTTTCTCAGGCTTGGTTTTCTTGTTTTGATTGTCATAGTATCGTTGTATCTTTCCCTGGTAGTGTTTACGCCAAGCCAGATGACTGTTCTGGCGGGAGAAGTATACCGCGTCGAGTTTTTCTCGCCGTTCCGGCTTCAGTTATCGGCTGAAACCGGGGGAATACATGTTGAGAGGATGGAAACGGCATACAGGAGCTCTGTCCTCTCTATGCCGTATACACTTAAGGGAACCCAGTATGGGCAGAAAAAGGTCCAGCTGAGCCTGTTCGGCCTTGTCCCTGTCAAGGACATAAACGTCAATGTTATTCCTGCCAGTGAACTGATCGTTTGCGGGAATACTGTCGGCATAAGGTTGTACATCAGGGGAATTCTTGTTGTTGGAGTTTCAGGCGTCATGACTTCCGACGGGAAGGAGGTCCTGCCTGCCAGGGATACAGGCATTGAGCCCGGGGACTTCATCATCGCCGTGGATAACAGGGAAATAGAAAGAATAACCGATTTATCTGAAATAATTGACAAGTCGTGTGGGAAAGAAATTACAATAAGGTTTATACACGACAGCCAGGTGAGGGAGGTAAAGGTTACGCCGGTGCAAAGCGCTGAAGACGGAAAGTACAGGATTGGATTATGGGTCAGGGACAGTACGGCGGGAATCGGGACACTGACTTATATTGAAGAGGAAACGGGAAAGTTTGGAGCTCTTGGTCATGGGATTACTGATATTGATACCGGGATCATGATGCCTGTTAAGAACGGGGAACTGCTCAGATCATCCGTATATGGTATCAGAAAGGGGCTCCAGGGCAGCCCGGGTGAATTGCAGGGTGATTTCCTGAAAAGCCCCGAAGTGATAGGCGAAATATACTGGAACACAGCATTCGGAGTATTCGGAAGAATAGACAGGAATGTACTGTCCGGGCTGAACGGAAGGAAATATCCCGTCGGAACAAGAAGCATGGTAAAGGAAGGCCCTGCGACCATCCTGTCCAATATACATGAACAAGAGGTTGAAGAGTTTACCGTTGAAATACAGCGTATTGCAAGAAGAAATCTTTCGGGACCGAAGAGCATGATAATAAAAATCACCGATCCGCGGCTCCTGAGCGAAACAGGCGGAATTATCCAGGGGATGTCGGGCAGCCCTATTATCCAGAACGGAAGAATAATCGGAGCGGTCACGCATGTTCTTGTGAATGATCCTACAAGGGGCTACGGAATTTTTATTGAAACCATGCTGGGCATGAATTAATCCCGTTTGCTCCCTGTATATGTTTCATTTATTTTATATACTTTATCCCAACCCGACATTTTGGCACGGTCCCTGTTTTAACCGGTATCTGTACAAAAGTTTGGTTACTGTGGTATAATTCATTAGTAATATTTTGTCACCCCGGACGGTAAGCCGGAATTTCCGCCTTATTGAAATGACACGGAGAAATTGCAGGGCAATTTCTCTTTCTTAAAATCCGAATGATAGAAGTGAGGTTTCAGTAGTTAAATGCCAGGAGAGAGACAAAAAAACATAAGGAATTTCTGTATTATAGCTCATATTGATCACGGAAAATCAACACTGGCCGACAGGTTGCTTGAAAAAACCGGTGTTCTTACAGAACGGGAAATTGAGTCGCAGGTCCTGGATACCATGGAGCTGGAACGGGAACGCGGTATCACAATAAAAGCCCAGGCTTCAAGGATGGTTTACAGGGCAAACGACGGCCGGGAATATATTCTGAACCTTATCGATACACCGGGCCATGTTGACTTTAACTATGAAGTGTCAAGAAGTATTGCTGCCTGTGAAGGTGCAATACTGGTCGTTGATGCTTCACAGGGTATTGAGGCTCAGACCTTGGCAAATGTCTATCTTGCCCTTGAGCATAACCTTGAAATCATACCCGTTATCAATAAAATAGATTTGCCCGGTGCCAGACCCGACGAGGTAAAACGCGAGATAGAGGATGTTATTGGCCTTGATTGCAGCGATGCTCCGCTTATCTCGGCAAAAAACGGGATTAATATAGAGGCGGTTCTTGAAAAAATAGTTGAATTGATTCCTCCGCCGTCAGGTGATGAGGAATCCCCCCTTCGCGCGCTGATTTTTGATTCCCTTTACGATAATTATAAGGGAGTAATAGCGCATGTAAGGGTAATGGAAGGAAGCGTCAGGCCCGGCCAGGAGATTTTCATGATGCATACCAAAAAGAAATTTACCGTTACCGAACTGGGCTATTTCCGTCCCGGCGGCCTGATATCAGCCGATGCACTGTATGCCGGTGAAGTGGGTTTTATATGTGCAAGCATTAAAAATGTAGCCGATACCCGTGTCGGGGATACGGTAACCCTGGCATCCAATCCCGCAAAGGAGCCGCTGCCCGGATATAAAAAGGCAGTTCCTATGGTATTCTGCGGTATTTATCCCGCGGACGGTTCCAAGTACAGCGATTTGCGCGATGCCCTTGAAAAGCTGCAACTGAATGATGCTTCACTGCTGTATGAGCCGGAGACGTCAGCTGCTTTGGGTTTTGGGTTCAGATGCGGATTTCTGGGGCTTCTGCACATGGAGATAATCCAGGAGCGGCTTGAACGTGAATACAATCTTGATCTCGTTACCACGGCTCCGAGTGTTATATACCGCATAACAAAAACAACCGGTGAAGTTTTAACGATAGACAATCCGACGAATATGCCCGATCCGGGTTCAATAGAAAAAATGGAAGAGCCAGTGGTGAAAGCGTCAATTATGACTCCTCCCGAGTATGTCGGCAGCATAATGGAACTGTGCCAGGATCGCAGGGGCGAGTACATCGGCATGGAATATATTGAAAGCAACCGGGCGGTATTGACTTACGATATGCCGCTGAATGAAATAGTGTATGACTTTTTCGATGCCCTGAAATCACGGTCGAAGGGATATGCTTCCTTTGATTATGAGTTCAAGGGTTACAAGGAATCTGACCTGGTGAAACTTGACATCCGCCTTAACGGAGAAGTGGTGGACGCTTTGTCCTTTATCGTGCATAAAAGCAAAGCATACGACAGGGGAAGAAGAATTGCAGAGAAACTTAAAGAGACCATTCCGAGGCAGATGTTTGAAATTCCGATCCAGGCCTGCATTGGCTCAAAGATAATTGCAAGGGAAACGGTAAAGGCATACAGGAAGGACGTTCTTGCAAAATGCTACGGCGGAGATATAACAAGAAAGAAGAAGCTGCTTGAGAAGCAGAAGGAAGGCAAGAAACGCATGCGCCAGGTGGGAAGCGTGGAGATCCCGCAGGAAGCCTTTATGAGCGTTCTGAAACTTGATACATAGGCGTTGAGAAATGTTAACCTGCAGGAATGAAACTTTAGGAATATATATTCATATACCTTTCTGCATTAAGAAATGCAATTATTGTGATTTTCCCTCTTTTCCGGGCATGGACGGCTGCTTCGGGGATTACACCGATGCATTGTGCAGGGAAATCGTTCAGAAGGCCGGCAGCCTTTCGGATAAAACGGTGGATTCTGTTTTCTTCGGAGGAGGAACCCCGTCGGTTCTTCCCCCGGGATGCATTACCAGGATTGTTAATGCCCTGTCGGACAATTTCGATATATCGGAAAATGCGGAAATATCAATTGAAGTCAACCCGGGAACAATATCGCGTGAAAAGGCGGCCGTGTACAGGGAGCTTGGTTTCAACCGCATCAGCATAGGGCTGCAGTCTGCAGAGGACAGGCTTCTTGAGCTGATGGGCAGGATCCATACCCGGGAGATGTTCGAGGAATGTTTCGAAATTGCAACAGAGAGCGGTTTTACCAATATTAATGCAGACATCATTTTCGGCGTTCCGACCCAGACCATGGATGATTTCCGGAAAACAGTCGAGCTGATTCTCAGGAAAGGGGTAACACATGTTTCATGCTACAGCCTTAAACTTGAGGAAGGCACTCCCTGGTATGAGCTGAATGAAAAAGGAGAGTTGCCCGAAATAAATGAAGACCTGGAAAGAGAAATGTATTATTGGGCAATAAGAAGACTTAAGGAATCGGGCTTTGTTCATTATGAAATATCCAATTTCGCAAAACCCGGATACCAGTCGGTTCATAACCTGAAATACTGGACAGGCAAGCCTTACATTGGTTTCGGAGCAGCTGCCCATTCATATATCGGGGACATCAGGTATTCAAACACCGAAAATCCTGTTGAATATATCATGGGGATAAGGGAAGGAAAACCCGTAACCGAACCAGGCAAATATATCGGTTCTGACGAGAAACTCTCCGAACGCTTCATCCTTGGGCTGAGGCTGGTTGAAGGGATTGACATGAAGCAGCTGAAACAGGAATTCGGGGATGAGGCTGTGGCAAAATACAATGAAAGAATCCGGATGCTGATGGGGAAAAACCTTCTCTGCCTTGAGAACGGCATGCTGAAGCTGACAAAAACAGGACTTGATTATGCAAACCAGGTTTGGATCGAGTTCATTGCTTAGCACCGGAAGGTCCGGATTTTCCAAAAAAGAAAAAACCACCCTCTTGACAAAAAACAGGCTGGGTGGTATTTTTATTATAGCGTTTAGCACTCGTTTGAAGAGAGTGCTAATAACAAGCGGTAAGGATTGCTACCTTATTATAAATATATATTGGTTAAAGTAGTATTAATAATCTTAACGGGTATATATTAAGAGATGATGGGTTTGTAAAAGATTAAGATTAATGCAGGTTTGTGGTTTCACTCTGTTATACAGTAGTTTTTTTGATTATGGGGTCTATAACTATTGTATGGAGGTGAGGTTACGATGTGTGAAGAAGGATTAAGCGAACGCAAGATGCAGATTTTAAGAACGCTTATTGATGATTATATAAAAACCGCACAGCCAGTGGGTTCAAGGACCATTTCAAGAAAAAACGAACTGGGTCTGAGTTCTGCTACCATCCGAAATGAAATGGCTGACCTGGAAGAGATGGGATATATTTCACAGCCCCATACTTCGGCCGGCAGAGTTCCTTCTGACAAGGGCTACCGGTTCTATGTCGATCACCTGATGCAGGTCCAGGCATTGAGAATGGATGAAATAAAACAGATAAAGGATGCCATTGAACTTAAGATAAATGAAATAAATACGCTGATTCGGCGCGCTTCTGACATTATATCCATGATTACAGGATATGCGTCAATAGCACTTTCGCCGCGCTTAACAAAAACCACCCTTAAATCGGTACAGGTAGTACCGGTGGATGAGAAGAAAATCCTGATTGTAGCCGTTGTGAACACGGGTGTTGTAAAAAACCAGGTTGTCCGTATCGGCTATGAATTAAGGCAGGATACGCTTACCGTGCTTTCCAATTACCTGCAGGAAAAGCTGAACGGGCGGATAATCGAAAATATCGAGCTTCCTTCAGCCCTTGAAATTCAGCTTGAAACGGGTGTATCGGGCGAAGTGGCAAATCATGTGATTGATGGCCTTAAAAAATGCCTGCAGGATGTTGAGGACGCGGAACTTATAATGAATGGCGTGTCAAACTTGCTGAATCACCCTGAGTTCAGTGATCTGATAAAGGTTAAGGAATTGTTTGACCTGCTTAGCGAACAGCGTACGATTAAATCGTTGATGAGCTCTGCAATGAAAAAGCAGGGGCTTAGCGTTCAGATTGGAACCGAGAATGAACACGAGGTTATGCGCGACTGCAGCCTTGTTACCACCGTTTACAACCTTGGTGATACCGAACTGGGCACGCTTGGTATCCTGGGACCTACAAGGATGTACTATTCGAGGGTTATTTCAGCAATGAGTTATATAAGGAAAATAATAAACAATGAGATAATCAGAATAATAAGCGAAGAATAGCATCACTTATTACTGATTGAATGGAAGGATGAAACTCAATGGCTAATAACAGGACAGATGATAAAAATCTGGATAAGGCAACGGAAGAGCTTGCGAAGGAAAACATGGAGACAGGGATAAACACTGAAGAAAAGGAACAGGAAGCAAAAAACGGAGAAACCGGTGATAAGGCAGAGCAAAGCGAAACAGCTTCCGAAGGCGGCCTAAGCGATAAGGCAGAAGAAGGAACAGGCAGCCGGGAGGAAGGCCACGATCAAAAAGAAAAGGAAATAAACGAATTGAAGGATCAATTGCAAAGACTTGCCGCAGAGTTTGATAACTATAAAAAAAGAACACGGAAAGAAAAAGAAAAAATATATGCATCTTCGATTGCGGATGTTGTATCCGCTTTTCTTCCTGTTGTGGACAATATTGAAAGAGCATTGCAGGCTTCAGAAGGAAGCGATGAAAGCATACGGGAAGGCGTTGTTTTGATTCACAGGCAGATGATGGAAGTGCTGTCTAATTTAGGGGTTAAGCCCATTGAAGCCAAGGGCCGGAAGTTTAACCCGGACTTCCATGAAGCCGTAGCGCATGTTGAAGATGAGAATTTCGGAGAAAATGAAATTGTGGAGGAGTTCCTCAAAGGATATATTTTCAATGACGAAACCGTCATCCGTCATTCGGTTGTAAAGGTTGCAAATTAAAGACTTTCTTTGACCTTTAAATATATATGTTTTAGGAGTGATTTTTATGGCAAAGGTGATAGGTATAGATTTGGGAACTACCAATTCATGCGTTGCTGTTATTGAAGGAGGAGAACCTGTTGTTATCCCTAATGCAGAAGGGAGCAGGACCACACCTTCGGTTGTTGCTTTTTCGAAAACCGGTGAAAGACTGGTTGGGCAGGTTGCCAAAAGGCAGGCCGTTACAAATCCCGAAAGGACGGTAATGTCCATAAAGAGGGATATGGGTTCCAACAGGAAGGTTAAAATTGATAATAAAGAATATACTCCGCAGGAAATATCGGCAATGATACTTCAAAAACTGAAAGCCGATGCCGAGGACTACCTTGGCGAAAAGGTTACCCAGGCGGTAATAACCGTTCCTGCATATTTCAGCGATGCACAGCGCCAGGCCACGAAGGATGCGGGCAGAATTGCAGGACTTGATGTGCTGCGTATCATTAACGAGCCGACCGCTGCTGCTCTTGCTTATGGCCTGGATAAGGAACATGATCAGAAGATCCTTGTTTTTGACCTTGGCGGAGGTACATTCGACGTATCAATACTGGAAATCGGGGACGGAGTTTTTGAAGTTCTGGCTACAAGCGGTAATAACCGATTGGGCGGTGACGATTTTGACCAGAGAATTATTGACTGGATGGCTGAAGAGTTCAGGAAGGAAACAGGAATTGACCTGAGAAACGACAGGATGGCTGCGCAGCGTCTGAAAGAGGCTGCAGAAAAGGCCAAGATTGAATTGTCCGGGGTTGCTTCGACAAACATCAACCTTCCTTTTATTACTGCCGATGCCAATGGGCCCAAGCACCTGGACATGACGCTTACAAGGGCAAAGTTTGATGAACTGACGGCAGACCTGGTTGAAAAAACCATGGAACCCACGAGGAGGGCATTGGCTGATGCAGAGCTTTCACCGTCGGATATTGACAAGATTCTGCTCGTCGGAGGTTCAACGAGGATCCCCTCAGTACAGGAAGCCGTTAAGAAATATCTCGGCAAGGAGCCGTTCAAGGGCATTAACCCTGATGAATGCGTTGCGATTGGTGCTGCCATTCAGGCAGGTGTTCTTGCCGGGGAAGTTAAAGACCTGCTTCTTCTTGACGTTACTCCGCTTTCCCTTGGTATTGAAACCCTTGGCGGAGTATTTACAAAACTGATTGAGCGCAATACAACCATACCCACCAAGAAGAGCCGGATATTCTCAACAGCAGCCGATGGCCAGACCAGTGTTGACATTCGTGTTTACCAGGGCGAAAGGGAAATGGCTGCAGACAATAAACTGTTGGGCAACTTCCAGTTGACCGGAATACCTCCCGCACCAAGAGGAGTTCCCCAGATAGAGGTTATATTTGATATTGATGCGAACGGTATTGTAAATGTTTCTGCAAAGGACCTTGGAACGGGCAATGAGCAGAAGATTACGATAACAGCGTCTACAAATCTTACCGAGGAGGAAATTGAAAAAGCGGTCAAGGAAGCCGAAAGGTTTGCAGAGGAAGACAGGAAGAGGAAAGAAAGCATTGAAGCGAAGAACCAGGCTGATTCACTGATTTATCAGACCGAAAAAACGCTGAAGGAACTGGAAGGGAAAATTGATCCTGCTGACAAGTCGAGCATAGAAGCCGAACTTAATAACCTGAAAGAGGTTGTTAAGGGAAATGACACTGCTGCAATCAAGAATGCAACCGAAAAACTTTCCCAGGCCTTTTATGCAGTATCCCAGAAGATTTACCAGCAGAATCCCGGTGCTGCAGGGGCCGGGGCAGACGGCTTCAATCCGGGTGCGGGCGCAGCAGGAGGCGGCGGCCAGGATGATGTATATGACGCCGATTATAAGGTAGTGGATGAAGAAGACGGCAAAAACTGATTAATCGGTATAAAAAATCAGATAATAATCATGTTGCAATAAGCACGAGTCAAAGGCAATCCTTTGACTCGTTGCTGTGATATGGGCTAATTGCAGGAACAAGGACATAAACCGGCATGGATTTGTGTCAGTTGAAGGCGTATCTGAATTATGCTATAATCTTGAAGTTACTTTTATGGAAAACGGCTGTGGGGGTTGATTCAATTGGCTGAAAAAAGAGATTATTATGAAATACTGGGAGTAAGCCGTGACGCTGATGAAGCAGAGTTAAAAAAAGCATACAGAAAACTGGCCAAGAAATATCACCCGGATATGAACCCCAACGACAAGGAAGCTGAAGCCAAGTTCAAGGAAATCAACGAAGCCTATGCGGTTTTAAGCGACCCCCAGAAAAGGCAGCAATATGACAGGTTTGGTCATTCTGGCCTTAATGGGAACGGTTTTGAAGGTTTCAGCGGTTTTGGCTTTGATTTTGGTTTTGAAGATCTTTTTGATACATTTTTCGGAGGTTCGCCCTTCGGAAGAAGCACACGGAGAAAAACCGGACCGCAGCGGGGCTCCGATTTGAAATATTCACTTGAAATCAGCTTTACCGAAGCTGCATTTGGAACAACGAAGGAAATAAACATCAGCAGGATGCAGCTGTGCCATGTCTGCAAGGGCACGGGATCAAAACCCGGTTCGGCTCCTGAAACATGCAAGCGCTGTAACGGTACAGGGCAGATCAGGCATGTTCAGGCCACTCCGTTCGGGCAGATGGTGAATATGCGGGTGTGTGACGTCTGCCGTGGAGAGGGAACGATTATAACCAATCCATGTGATGAATGCCGTGGAAACGGAAGGGTTCAGAAGACATCAAAGATTAGTATAACAATACCTGCAGGCATTGACAACGGGCAGACCATATCGCTTCGCGGGGAAGGGGAACCGGGCTTCAGGGGAGGTCCTCCCGGTGACCTGTATGTAACCGTAAGGGTTAAGTCCCATCCTATATTTACAAGGGACGGGTACAATGTAATTTGTGAAATACCAATTACCTTTACCCAGGCTGCGCTGGGTGCCGAACTGGATATACCCACCCTTGAAGGCACAATGAAATTCAACATTCCCGAAGGAACGCAGACCGGAACGGTTTTCCGCCTTAAAAACAAGGGGATCAAACATTTGCGGTCGAATGCGAAAGGTGATCAGCTTATAAAGGTCAATGTTGAAGTGCCGACAAAGCTCTCCGCTAAACAGAAGGAACTGCTGAGAGAGTTTGCTGAAATCAGCGGGGATGATGTATTTCAGCAGAGGAAGACCTTTTTCGAAAAAATGAAGGATTTGTTCAGCAATTAAATACCCTTTTCCGCCGCATGCTAAGCATGAAGTGTTTATAAAGTCTGCGGAAAATTTTATAAGGTTCAGAAGGAGCATTCTTGTGGAGTGGTTGGAATTAGAAGTTACAACAGAGCCTGAACACCAGGAAACGGTATCCGGGATTCTGCTCGACCAGGGAGTCCAGGGGCTGGAGATAGTGGACCCCGATGCTTTCAGGCAGGTTCTTGATGAAAACAGTTATCTTGATTTTGCTGATGACGGCTTAATAGACAGTTACGGCGACAAGGTGGTTATCAGGGCCTACTTCAGTCCGGATAGCAACATTGAAGTATTGAAGAATAGGCTTGAGGAAGAGTTTCAGAAACAACTGGGCATGATACTCGAATACGGGTTTAAAATTCGCGATGACTCCGAATGGAAGGATAACTGGAAAAAGTATTACAGGACATTCAAAATCTCGGACAGGGTTACTATCAAGCCTACTTGGGAAGATTACCGGCCTTCGGGCAATGAGGCGGTTGTTGAGCTTGAACCCGGAATGGCGTTTGGAACCGGTTCGCATGAGACAACAAGGATGTGTGCATTCTTCCTTGATGAGCTTATAAAGGGCGGTGAAACCGTCCTGGATTTGGGCTGCGGAACCGGGATCCTGGGAATAATCGCTGCTAAATTAGGTGCGGCGGAAGTAACCTGCGTTGACATTGACGATGCAGCGTACCGGGCCTGCGTTGAAAACGTTTCAAGAAATAATGTTTCAGGCACGGTACGCGTGATCCGTGGTGAATTAAAGGATACAGAATCAAAAAAATACGATATTATTGTAATTAACATTATTTCGGATATAATTTTATCATTGCTGCCCGATTTGAAAAATTACAGCAGTGAAGGGACAAACATACTTCTGTCGGGTATTATTTCAGACAGGCGTGAAGACATTGTTAATGCCATGGAAAAGTACGGTTATAAATTAATCCGGGAAAAAAAAGACGGTGAGTGGGTGGCAATGCAGATATGCACAGGTTTTTTGTTTCGCCCGACGCTATAAATGGTGATACTGTATTTATATCAGGAGAGGACCTTGTACACATGGTCCAGGTTCTTCGGTTCAAGGCCGGCGATCACCTGCTGGTGTTTGACGGAACCGGTCCGGAACACGAAGTTGAGCTTGTTTCAGTTGAAAAAAACAGGGCTGTCGGAAGGATAATCAGGACTTATAAACCCGATACCGAACCGGAGACAAGAGTCATCCTGTTCCAGGGAATGCCGAAGTCTGATAAAATGGAATGGATTATTCAGAAAACCGTTGAACTGGGAGTTGCCCAAATCGTTCCGGTGATAACCAGGTATTCAGTAGTAAGAAATGCCGACGGAAAGCAGAAAAGATGGAACAGGATTTCCCGGGAAGCCTGCAAGCAATCAGGGCGTGTTCTTATCCCTGAAGTGCAGGAACCTGTGGAATATTGCCGGGCCCTCGGGATGTGGAGAAGCATTTCCTCGGATGAAAGCAGCGGCCTGTCACTTCCGGTTTTCTGCTATGAAAACGAAACTGAAAAATGTTTGAAAGATTTGCTTAAATGTTATAATATAAATTGTGTTAAAACCGTCGGTATATTTGTAGGACCTGAAGGCGGTTTTTCAGAAGAAGAAATCAGGCTCGCCAAAGACTATGGTATTATTCCTGTCGGGTTGGGTAATAGAATACTGAGAACTGAAACTGCAGCGATAGCAGTCATGTCGGTCATCATGTACGAAATGGGAGAGTTTGATTTATGACGAATGTTTCGTTTGTTATAGTTGATGATGCTGTTTTTATGCGGACCCTGATCCGTAAGATTATAGAACAGATTGATGGCTATACCGTGCTTGCCGAGGCCTCGAACGGCAAAGAGGCAATTGAGGCTGCGCGGGTATATAAGCCTGATATTATGACCCTGGATTTAACCATGCCTGAAATGGACGGAATAAAAGCGCTGCCGGCAATTCTCGAGGCAAGTCCGAAGACCCGGGTAATAGTTGTTTCGGCAATGGGGCAGCAGTCAATGGTTATTGATGCCATAAGGCATGGTGCAAAGGATTTTATTATAAAGCCGTTTGAAAGGTACAAAGTCTACCAGGCCATAAACAATGTATTGGCTTTTTAGGCTGATTATGCTATTTTTTTGTACATGACTCTGGAGGATATGAAATGATTAGAAGCATGACCGGGTACGGTTACTATAAATACCAGGACGAACTGGTATCCATGGATGTTGAGATTAAAACGGTGAATCACCGGTATTGTGATGTTTATATACGGATGCCCAGGCAGCTAAGCTGTTTTGAAGACAAAGTACGCTCGCTTATTATGAGCCGTGTATTCAGGGGCAAGGTGGATGTCTTCATTAACTGGGAAAACCTTGGAGAAGGGGTTAAAAAAGTTATACTTGATAAAAATCTTGCGCTGGAATATTATAATGCAATGAGAGAATTAGCAGAGGAGCTTCAGTTAAGGGACGATGTTTCTTCGCTGGCGCTGGCAAGATTCCCTGAAATCCTCAGAATTGAAAAGAAAGAGGAAAACTCGGATGAGGTCTGGTCTGTATTGGAGCACGCCGTAAACAAGGCATTGGATCTTCTGATTGAAATGCGTGAAGCAGAGGGGGAAAAGCTGAAGGCAAGTCTCGTAGAGATATGTAAAAACATAGAGAATTACAGGTTGCGGATAAAAGAGCGTGAACCCCTTGTTGTTGCTGAATATAAGGAGAAACTATCAGGCAGGATCCAGGAGCTGATGACAAATGATGTTGTCGATCAGTCACGCCTTGCGATGGAAGTTGCCATATTCGCAGACAAATGCAGCATTAATGAGGAGCTGGTACGCTTAAAAAGTCATATAGATCAGTTCCTGGAAATTATGAACACCGAAGGTCCCACAGGAAGGAAACTTGACTTCCTTCTCCAGGAAATGAACCGGGAAGTAAATACAATAGGCGCCAAGGCCAATGACCTGGATATTACGAAGAATGTAATTGAACTGAAGAGCGAAATTGAGAAAATAAGAGAACAGGTACAAAACGTGGAATGATTTATAAAACCCCGCAATATGGAGGAATTTGATATGAAATTAATTAATGTCGGCTTCGGTAATATTGTTGCCGCGAACAGGATTGTTGCAATTGTAAGTCCGGAATCAGCACCTATCAAAAGGATTATTCAGGAAGCCCGGGAACGCAGCATGCTGATTGATGCGACATATGGCAGAAGAACCCGTGCCGTTATCGTTACAGACAGCGATCATATCATTCTGTCTGCTGTACAGCCCGAAACTGTCGCTCACAGGCTTGGCGGCAAGGCATTGAACAGCGCCATTATAGATGAGGTTGAACCGGAGGTTGATGAATGAGTCCCGGTCTGCTGGTTGTGGTATCCGGACCTGCGGGGGTTGGAAAAGGAACGGTTGTATCGCTTGCACGGGAAAAAAACAGGGACATTGTTTTTTCGGTTTCGGCAACTTCGCGATGCCCAAGACCGGGAGAGAAAGACGGCGTGAATTATTTTTTTGTCTCCCGTGACAGGTTTCAGGAGATGATACGTGAGAATGCCCTGCTGGAATGGGTTGAGTATTGCGGTAATTTTTACGGCACCCCGAAAATGTATGTCGAGCAGGAATTGGAAAAGGGCAATACCGTTCTTCTTGAAATAGAGGTCGAAGGTGCTCATAACGTTAAAAAACAATATCCCCAATGTATTCTGGTATTCATAACTCCACCAAGTCTTGAAGAGCTGAGAAATCGTATAGTTAAGCGCGGGACTGAATCTCCCGAAGTTATTGAAAAGCGCATGCAAAGGGCAAAAAAAGAGCTTGAACAGCTTGACAGGTATGATTATGTAATTACAAACGAATCGGTGGAAGATGCGGCAAATCAGCTGCTTGAAATAATTGAAAAGGAACGAAACAGGTTAAATAAGAAAAATATGCATAAGGAGTGATACAGGTGATAAAACCTTCAATAGCTGAGCTTCTTGATAAGATAGAAAACCGCTATGTCCTGGTTAATGTGACCGCGAAAAGAGCAAGAATGCTTAATGAAGGCGCACAGCCCCTGACTGCAAAAACTTTTGACAAGGATGTTGCAACTGCAATAAATGAAATAAATGAGGGAAAGATCAGGTATAAAAGAATAAAACGCCCAGGCAGTGCTGCACAATAGTATCTGAGATTTTTACCGGGAGGAAGAATATATGGCTTTTGAAAAAACGATGGAAAAAATAGTGTCACTATCTAAAAACAGGGGATTCATTTTTCAGGGTTCCGAGATTTACGACGGTTTGGCAAATACATGGGATTACGGACCTTTGGGCGTGGAACTTAAGAATAATGTAAAAAAACTGTGGTGGAAGAAATTTATCAGGTCCAACCCCTACAATGTCGGTCTTGATTCGGCAATACTGATGAATCCGATGGTTTGGGTTGCTTCAGGGCATGTAGGCGGTTTTTCAGATCCGTTAACCGATTGCCGGAGCTGCAAAAAAAGGCACCGTGCAGACAACCTTGTCGAAGAATGGAATAGGGAACACAACATTGAAATGAGAGTTGACGGAATGAGCAACGAAGCTCTTACGAAATATATAGAAGAAAACGAAATCACATGTCCTAACTGCGGGAAAAAGGATTTTACCGCTGTCAGGCAGTTTAACCTGATGTTCAAAACATTCCAGGGTGTTACCGAAGATTCGAAAAACGAGATATATTTGAGACCCGAAACAGCCCAGGGGATATTCGTGAATTTCAAAAATGTCCAGAGATCCACAAGGAAAAAGCTCCCGTTCGGAATCGGGCAGATCGGGAAATCTTTCAGGAACGAAATAACTCCCGGTAATTTCATATTCCGTACCAGGGAATTTGAGCAGATGGAACTGGAGTTTTTCTGCGAGCCCGGAAAAGACATGGAATGGTTCGCGTACTGGAAAGAGTTCTGTTATAACTGGTTGTTGTCCCTGAATATCAGTAAAGAAAACCTACGGATGAGGGATCACTCGAAGGAGGAACTCAGCCATTACAGCAAGGCCACCACCGATATAGAATACAAGTTCCCGTTCGGCTGGGGTGAATTGTGGGGAATTGCGAACAGGACCGATTTTGACCTGAAAAAGCATATGGAGCATTCCAAAGAGGATTTGAGCTATTTTGACCCGATGACAAACGAGAAATATATACCGTACTGCATAGAGCCGTCGGTGGGCGCCGACAGGGTAACCCTGGCATTCCTGTGTGAAGCTTACGACGAAGAGGAAGTGGGCGAGGGTGATGTCCGTACCGTATTGCGGTTCCATCCCGCACTTGCTCCTGTTAAGGTTGCGGTTCTGCCGCTGTCTAAAAAACTCGCCGACCATGCATTCAGGATTTATGAAGAACTGATCAAGTATTACAACTGCGAGTATGACGATACCGGAAGTATCGGTAAGCGTTACCGCCGCCAGGACGAGATTGGTACCCCGTATTGTGTAACCTTTGACTTCGAATCGGTTGACGACAATAAGGTAACAATCCGCGAAAGGGATTCCATGGAACAGGTAAGAATACCCATTGCGGAGCTGAAGGACTATTTTTCAGGCAAGTTTGATTTGCTCTGAAAGTTAAATTTTTAAACTTAATTTTTTGCTTTTTCAAGTTTACAGTAATACTCACTTGTGCTATTATTGTAACGTTGATAACCGATTGGATATTTATAGCAGTTGCATCGTAAAAAGAACAGCGTAGTATGTCAAAAACTGTCATATGCAATTATTTACATAAATGTATAGTAATAGCTGCTATATAGAAGGAGTTTTAGGAGGGAATTTTATATGGCGAAGTATGTTTATTTATTCAGCGAGGGTAATGCCTCAATGAAAGAACTGCTTGGAGGAAAGGGAGCCAATCTTGCAGAGATGACAGGTCTTGGCCTTCCTGTGCCAAGAGGGTTCACGGTTACCACAGAAGCGTGTACCCGTTTTTACGAGGATGGAGAGGTTATTGCAAAGGAAATCGAGGATGAAATATTTGCAACCCTTTCAAAAATGGAATCAATTGTAGAGAAGAAGTTTGGAAATCCCGAAAACCCTTTGCTGGTTTCAGTACGCTCAGGCGCAAGAGTATCAATGCCCGGTATGATGGATACCATCCTGAATCTCGGTTTGAATGACGAAGTAGTTGAAGGGCTTGCAAACCTGACGCAGAATCCCCGTTTTGCATATGACAGCTACAGGCGCTTTATAATGATGTTTTCCGATGTTGTTATGGGAATTGAAAGAGCGAAATTTGAAAAGCTGCTGGATGAAATGAAGGAAAAGAAAAGCGTTAAGAACGATACCGACCTTGATGCCGATGATTTGAAGAATCTTGTTCAGCAGTATAAGGAAGTTTACCTGAAAGAAATGGGTGAACCCTTCCCGCAGGAACCGAAAGTTCAGCTGATGGAAGCAGTCAAGGCTGTATTCCGTTCATGGAATAACGAAAGAGCAATAGTATACAGAAGGCTTAATGATATTCCTTCTGACTGGGGAACAGCAGTAAACGTCCAGGAAATGGTGTACGGCAATATGGGCAATGATTCCGGTACCGGAGTTGCATTTACAAGAGACCCGTCCACCGGTGAGAAAAAACTTTACGGAGAATTCCTTATGAACGCCCAGGGGGAGGACGTAGTTGCCGGTGTAAGAACTCCTCAGCCTATTGAAACATTAAAAGATATAAATCCTGAAGCGTATAACCAGTTCATTGATATTGCAAGGAAGCTTGAGGAGCATTACCGCGACATGCAGGATATGGAATTTACGATTGAGCGCGGAAAACTGTTCATGCTCCAGACCAGGAACGGTAAAAGAACCGCCCAGGCGGCATTAAAGATTGCGGTTGACCTTGTGGAAGAGAATATGATAACCAGGGAAGAGGCTTTGATGAAAGTGGATCCGAAGCAGTTGGATACGCTCCTCCATCCCCAGTTTGAACCTAAGGCGCTGAAGGCCGCAAAGCCTGTAGCGAAGGGCCTGCCTGCATCTCCGGGTGCTGCCACCGGTAAGATTTATTTCAGTGCCGATGATGCTGCCAAGGCCTTTAAGAACGGTGAACAGGTAATACTTGTCCGTGTGGAAACATCTCCTGAGGATATTGAAGGAATGCATGTTTCGCAGGGTATTTTGACAGGCCGCGGCGGAATGACTTCCCATGCTGCTGTTGTTGCAAGAGGTATGGGCAGATGCTGTGTTGCTGGATGCGGTGAAATTACAATTAAAGAAGAAGAGAAATATTTTATTGATAAAAACGGCAGGAGATACAACGAGGGGGACTGGATTTCCCTTGACGGTTCCACCGGATATGTATACGGTGAACAATTGCCGACAGTACCGCCTGAAATGACGGGATACTTTGCAACCCTGATGCAGTGGGCGGATGAAGTGCGGGCTTTGAAAATAAGGACTAATGCTGATACTCCGAAAGACGCAGAACAGGCTTTAAGTTTCGGTGCAGAAGGAATCGGGCTGTGCCGCACCGAGCATATGTTCTTTGACAGCGGAAGAATAGGCGCAATGAGAGAAATGATTGTTGCCCGCACCGAGGAGCAGAGAAGAAAGGCTCTTGACAAGCTGCTGCCTATGCAGAGGGCAGATTTTGAAGAGCTGTTCAGGGCAATGAAGGGGTATCCTGTTACAATCCGTTTCCTGGATCCTCCGCTGCATGAGTTCCTGCCCAAGGAAGAGGAAGATATTGAAGCCCTGGCATCCGAAATGGGAATTTCAGCTGATGAATTAAAGAAAGTCGTTGCAGAGCTTCATGAATTCAACCCGATGCTGGGTCACAGGGGCTGCCGCCTTGCGGTAAGCTATCCTGAAATAGCTGAAATGCAGACAAGAGCGGTTATTGAAGCTGCCATAAACGTAAACAGGGAAGGCATGAACATTGTGCCTGAAATCATGATTCCGCTCGTAGGTGATGTAAAAGAACTGAAATATGTGAAGGACGTTGTTGTAAAAACAGCCGACGAAGTCATCAAGGAAGCCGGCGTGGATCTGAAGTACCTTGTCGGTACAATGATTGAGATACCTCGCGCAGCCATAACCGCAGATCAAATTGCGACAGAAGCGGAATTCTTCTCCTTCGGAACCAACGACCTGACCCAGATGACCTTTGGTTTCAGCAGGGACGATGCAGGCAAGTTCCTTGAAGAATACTATAACAAGAAGATTTATGAATTCGATCCCTTTGCAAAACTTGATCAAACCGGTGTTGGCGAGCTTGTAAGAATTGCGGCCGAAAAAGGGCGCAGTACAAGACCTGACATCAAAATGGGTATCTGTGGTGAACATGGCGGAGATCCTTCTTCAATTGAATTCTGCCATAATGTAGGTTTGCAGTACGTTTCCTGCTCACCGTTCAGAGTGCCCATTGCAAGGCTTGCAGCTGCCCAGGCCCAGATAAAGAATCCAAGAAATAAATAAACCTGAGTATTATATAAAGGGTACTTCCGCGAATACTGCGGAAGTACCCTTTTTTACTGCCTGCGTGTACATGGATAAAAATGGTTATAAGATGATAAAAAATGCATAAAATATAATTGACAAAAAAAGCAAGTTGTGCTACGATTAGAAACAATAATTTTTGATGACAAACCATTGATTTAAACCAACAGTTTAATAAACCGAACAAACCGTTGAACAAGAATAGTAAGAATAATCACTTGCATTCAGAGAGCCGTACCTGGTGTGAATCCGGCTGCAAGCTTATTCCGAATGGACTTGTGAGGGAAGCCCGAAATCCGGAAGGAGAGTAGTCGCTTACGGGGGCCCTGCCCGTTATCAGCTGGGTGCATATGTTGGTATGCAATAATGAGCGGGCGTAGCAATACGCCAATTTGGGTGGCACCGCAGAAGCTGAAGCTTTTGTCCCATTTCAGGGACAAGAGCTTTTTTTATACCTTCTTTCAGGCATGCAACGCTTGTTTATACATAAAAACCTGTTTAATTCGGTTAAAAGGGGTGATTACATTGACAATTCCTGATTACAACGAAATTGTGAAACTGGCGGAAAAATACAATACCATTCCGGTTTGCAGGGAAATTTATGCCGACATTACAACTCCCATTGCGCTTCTTAAGAAAATTTCCCGGATCAGTGACAGGTACTGCCTTCTTGAGAGTGTAGACGGCGGCGAAAAATGGGGCAGGTATTCCTTCCTTTGCTACAATCCCGTTGCAAGTATTACATGCAAAAACGGGGAAATAACCATTGAGGAAAAAGAGAAAAAGGTGGTACGTTCGCAGAAACCTCTTGAAGAACTGAGAGCATATCTTGCAAGATACAAATCTCCAAGGCTGAAGGAAATACCCCCGTTTACAGGAGGGTTTGTCGGGTACTTTTCATACAGCATGATAGGCTACTCAGAACCGGTGAAAGTCAAAAGCGGTGAATTCAACGATTTTGACCTGATGCTTTTTGACAAGGTAATTGCCTATGACCATCTGAAGCAGAAAATCAACATCATTGTAAACATATCAGCCGAAAACATTGAAGAAAACTACAGGAAAGCCCTTGCAGACATTGAAGAGACAGCCGGGATGATTACACGGCAGGCCGAAGTTTCTGAAACGGTAACCGAAAGCAGCCCCTGTTTTACCTGCAATGTGTCCAAAGAAGAATTCTGCACCATGGTTGATAAGGCAAAGGAATACATAAGAAACGGCGATATTTACCAGGTCGTTATTTCAAGACGTTTTGAAACAGAATATAAGGACAGTCTCATCAATGCATACAGGGTTTTACGAACAACCAACCCTTCACCTTACCTGGTGATTATGCAAAAGGATGATGTCCAGATCATAGGTACATCCCCCGAAACACTTGTAAGGCTGCAGGACGGCAAATTAACGACTTTTCCGATTGCAGGAACCAGGCTCCGCGGCAGGGACGCCATTGAGGATATGGAACTGGAACGGGAACTGTTGAATGATGAAAAGGAGCTGGCGGAACACGATATGCTGGTTGACCTTGCAAGAAACGATTTGGGGAAGATATCCAAATTTTCAAGTGTTAACGTGACAAAATACAAAATGATACAGCGCTATTCAAAAATAATGCATATCACTTCCGAGGTTGAGAGTTTAATAGCCGAAGGCAGGGATACTTTCGATGCGATAGAAGCGCTTCTGCCGGCCGGAACCCTGTCCGGGGCGCCTAAAGTCCGGGCATGCGAGATTATTGAAGAGCTTGAAAAGGATCCAAGGGGTATTTACGGCGGAGCAATAGGCTATGTAGATTTTTCAGGCAATATGGATATATGTATTGCAATCCGCATGGCGGTAAAGAAAAATGACAGGGTATATGTCCAAGCAGGAGCCGGGATTGTTGCAGACAGCATACCCGAAAAGGAGTTCGAGGAATCCGAGAACAAGGCCAGAGCCGTGATAGAGGCCATTCTAAAAGCAAGCGAGGTGGAACGGTGATGATATTGATAATTGATAATTATGACAGTTTTACTTATAACCTGGTACAGCTTGCGGGAAACACGCGCGGAGACATCGTTGTGGTACGGAATGATGAGAAGACTGCGGAAGAAATAAAAAACATGAACCCTTCTCATATTATTATTTCATCAGGATCGGGGAATACAGGAGTGTGCAGGGAGGTTATCGGACTAATGAAGGGAATTGTTCCGATATTAGGCACAGGCCTCGGTCACGGCGCAATATGTGAAGCGTTTGGTGCCGCTGTAGTTCAGGCGGGCAAACCCATGCACGGAAAGCAGAGCAGTATACATATTGCGAACGGGTGCAGGGTGTTCATGGGTCTTCCGCCGATAATACAGGCTGCACGGTATCACTCGCACGTTGTCAGGAAAGAGTCGCTTCCCGATGAACTATTGGTTATTGCGGAGGATGATGAGGGGGAAGTAATGGGAGTGAAGCACAGGGATTACGAAATATTCGGTCTTCAGTTCAGCCCCGAATCGATACTGACACCTCAGGGAGCAGTAATAATAAACAATTTTCTGCAGATCGGAGGTGAAGCAATATGATTAAGGAAGCAATTCAGAAACTTCTGAACATGGAAAACCTGTCCTTTGAAATGACAAAAGCGGTTATGGATGAGATAATGAACGGAAAAGCAACCAACGCGCAGATAGCATCCTTCATCACCGCGATGAGAATGAAGGGCGAAACTATAGACGAGATTACGGCTTGTGCGACGATTATGCGGCAATGCGGCACAAAACTGAGGTATGACGGTGATGTCCTGGATATCGTAGGAACGGGTGGCGATCGGGCGTATACTTTCAATATATCCACAGTTTCGGCTTTTGTAATTTCCGCTGCAGGCGTGCCAGTCGCAAAACACGGCAACAGGAGCGTGTCAAGCAAATGCGGAAGTGCCGATGTACTGGAAGCGCTGGGAGTTAAAATAGATATTCCGCCTTCAAGGAGCGAAAAGATACTGAAGGAAACAGGAATCTGCTTTATGTTCGCCGCAAACTACCATCCTTCGATGAAATACGCCGCGCCTGTAAGAAAGGAACTGGGGGTGCGCACCATTTTCAATATCCTGGGACCGCTTGCAAGCCCCGCAAATGCAAGCATGCAGTTGTTGGGCGTTTATGACGAGAATCTTGTGGAACCTCTTGCCCGGGTACTTTCAAACCTTGGCGTGAAGAAAGCAATGGTGGTGCATGGACATGACGGTCTCGATGAAATATCCCTGACCTCTTCATCCACCGTATGCGAAGTAAATAACGGGTATCTGAACAGCTTCTTCCTGGATCCGCGACAGTTCGGATTTGAATACTGCAGTCCTGAAGATTTGACAGGCGGCGGTCCTGAAGAAAACGCTGATATTGCATTAAGAATATTAAGCAGTGAAAAAGGCCCGAAACGGGACATAGTACTTCTGAACTCAGCTGTCTGCCTATACATGTTTTTTAACAACATAACATTAAGGGAATGCGTGAAACTGGCAGCCGACACAATCGACAGCGGCAGGGCGATGGAGCAGCTGAAAAGGTTTGTCAGGTTGTCAAACGAGGAGTAATAATTAAACAGGCCGGTGTTTTGATATGATTCTTGAAAACATAGTAAAATCAACTGAAATGCGGGTAGAAGCGGCGAAAAAAAGGATTTGCCCCGAAGAATTGAAATCCCGGGTTTATCATGACCTGAAGGCCGGAAGATTTAACAGGCGCGAAGATTTCGCCTTTGAAAAAAGCCTGAAGGGGAACGGGATATCCTTCATATGTGAAGTAAAAAAGGCCTCACCGTCAAAGGGGATAATAGCGCCGGTTTTTCCGTACCTGGAAATTGCGAAGGAATATGAAGAAGCCGGGGCCAGTGCCGTATCGGTGCTTACAGAACCGGAGTATTTCAAGGGAAGCGATGTTTTTCTGAAAGAAATAAGCGAGCTTGTAAACATACCTGTGCTCCGGAAAGACTTTATCATCGATGAGTACCAGGTTTACGAATCAAAACTCCTGTGCGCCGATGCGGTATTGCTAATCTGTGCGCTGCTTGACACGGACGCTCTGAAAAAATTTATCGGAATATGCGATGCTCTTGGCCTTTCAGCCCTTGTGGAAGCCCATACCGAAAAGGAGGTCCTGTCGGCTGTTGATGCCGGAGCAAGGATTATCGGGGTGAATAACCGTGACCTTAAAACATTCCGGGTGGATATACGGAACTGTATCAAACTAAGGCCGCTGGTCCCGGATAATATCATTTTTGTTGCGGAGAGCGGCATTCAGACGCCTGAAGACATATCAATGCTTGAAAATGCAGGGGTTGACGCTGTTCTGATTGGTGAAACCCTTATGAGAAGCAGGGATAAAAAAGGCATGCTGCAGAAACTCAGGGGCGGAGAAAGCAAATTACATCCCGGAGGCTGATAAAATGGTAAAGATCAAGATATGCGGATTGACATCCGAACAGGATATAGAATCGGTAAATAAAGCCCTTCCCGATTACATAGGTTTTGTTTTTGCCAAAAGCAGAAGACAGGTTGACGAAAACAGGGCAAAAGAGCTGAAGAAGCGTTTAAGCCCGCATATAAAGGCCGTTGGGGTATTTGTCAATGAAGAACCCGAAAGAATTATAAACCTGTGCAGAAATAAAATAATAGACCTGGTCCAGCTTCACGGTGATGAGGATGAGGACTACATAAGGCACCTCAGGTGCCATATTCCGAATAAGATTATCAGGGCGGTAAGGGTTAAGGAGCCTGCTGATATAGAAAAGGCTGCGGATTTTTCCTGCGACTACCTGCTTTTGGATGCTTTCGATGAGAAGGAATATGGAGGTACGGGAAAGACTTTTGACTGGTCGATGATTTCGGCCGTTAACAGGCCTTTTTTCCTTGCGGGCGGCATCAACAGCGGTAATGCAGTGCGTGCAATAAAGCATTGCAGACCATACTGCATTGACGTAAGCAGCGGTGTTGAGACCGGCGGATGCAAAGATCGGGATAAAATAAAGGAAATTGTGGCTATCGTAAGACAGTTTACGACAGAAGACATCAAGGATACCTAAACTGAATTACCAGGCAAAACCTTGTATATGTTAACATCAAACAAAGGAGGACAGGAAAATGGCAAAGGGAAGATTCGGAATCCATGGCGGGCAGTATATTCCCGAGACACTGATGAATGCGGTTATAGAGCTTGAGGAAGCATATAACAGGTTAAGGGAGGATCCCCGGTTCAATGAAGAACTGGACAGTTTGCTGAGGAATTATGCCGGGAGGCCGTCCCCGCTGTATTATGCAAAAAAGATGACAGAGGACCTGAGCGGGGCGAAAATATACCTCAAGAGAGAGGACCTGAACCATACAGGCTCGCATAAAATCAATAATGTTCTGGGGCAGGTTCTTCTTGCGAAATACATGGGGAAAACACGTGTGATTGCAGAAACAGGCGCGGGCCAGCACGGCGTTGCCACCGCAACCGCTGCCGCACTTATGGGAATGGAATGCGAAATATTCATGGGCAGGGAGGATACCGAACGCCAGGCACTCAATGTTTTCCGGATGAAACTGCTCGGCGCAAAGGTTAACGTAGTGACAAGCGGAACACAGACACTGAAGGATGCGGTGAATGAAACCCTGCGCGAATGGAGCAGGCGCGTTCACGACACCCATTACGTATTAGGCTCGGTAATGGGCCCGCATCCGTTTCCTACCATTGTACGTGATTTTCAAAAGGTTATAGGAATTGAAGTCAGAAAGCAGATACTCGAAACAGAAGGAAGGCTCCCCGATGCCCTTGTTGCCTGTGTTGGAGGAGGCAGTAATGCAATAGGCTTGTTTTATGATTTCATAAAGGAGCCTGATGTACGGCTCATTGGCTGCGAGGCTGCAGGCCTCGGGATTGACACCGGTAAGAATGCCGCAACAATAAACACCGGGACTGTAGGGATATTTCACGGCATGAAGTCTTACTTCTGCCAGGATGAGTATGGCCAGATAGCACCGGTTTATTCCATTTCAGCAGGACTTGACTATCCGGGTGTGGGTCCTGAGCATGCCTACCTGCATGACATCGGGAGGGCGGAGTATGTGGCTGTTACAGACAATGAAGCAGTAGAGGCTTTTGAATACCTGTCGCGTACCGAAGGGATAATACCTGCGATTGAAAGCGCCCATGCAGTTGCCTATGCGATAAAACTTGCTCCAACGATGGGCAGGGACAGGATTATTGTAATCGGCCTTTCGGGCAGGGGTGACAAGGACGTTGCCGCTATAGCACGATACAGGGGGGTTGATATCCATGAGTAATATCAAAAACGCGTTTGCGAACGGCAAGGCATTTATACCGTTTATAACGGCGGGCGATCCATCGCCTGAAATAACGGGAGAACTTGTACTTCAAATGGCTGAAGCCGGGGCTGACCTGATTGAACTGGGAATCCCGTTCTCTGATCCCGTCGCCGAAGGAGAGGTTATTCAGGCAGCCAACATGCGTGCTTTATCGGGCGGGGTAACCGCCGACAAAATATTTGAACTGGTAAAACATATTCGTGACAAATGTACCGTTCCGATAGTCTTCATGACATATGCAAACCCGGTGTTCCGTTATGGCGCTGAAAAGTTCCTGGGAAACTGCAGAGAAGCCGGTGTTGACGGTATTATTATTCCCGATCTGCCGTATGAAGAAAAGGAGGAAATACAACCGTTCTGTTCAAAGTACGGGGTAACCCTTATCTCAATGATTTCTCCCGCATCAGGCAGCAGGATAAAGATGATAGCAAAAGAAGCCGAAGGATTCATATACTGTGTATCATCGATGGGTGTGACCGGTGTAAGGCAGCACATAGGTGACGAAGTAAAGGAAATGGTGAAACTTGTAAAAACCGTTAATGACATTCCCTGTGCCGTTGGTTTTGGTGTTTCAACTCCCGGGCAGGCGGCAAAAATGGCAGGGTATGCCGACGGTGTGATCGTGGGAAGCGCAATAGTTAGAATTATCGGGGAATACGGCCGGGAATGCGTTCCCCATGTAGCCGGATATGTCCGCATGATGAAAAGTGCCATTGAAAAAGTAAAATAAATGTTCCTTAAAGTTTTAATATACCGCTTGTTTTGTTTCTGAAAACAGGTTATAATAAATTATTGCCAAAGTTGGAGTATTGACAGTGATTTTAAAATGTGCTAAACTATAACCTGCTTTGCAAATAGGGCTTTTTTTTATGCATTAATTTTTTATGCATGGGTATTATGCCTTTACACAGTTAGCTAATATTCATTTGGAGCAGATTATAAGGGGTGTAGAAAATGAGAGTAAAAATTACCTTGGCTTGTACTGAATGCAAACAGAGAAACTATGATACCATGAAGAATAAAAAGAATGATCCGGACAGGATTGAAATGAACAAGTACTGCAAGTTCTGCCGGAAACATACCTTGCATAAGGAAACAAGATAGGACGGCTTTCATTCATACAGTAAATCATGGTTAGGAGTTGTTTTCAATGGCTGAACAGGTACAGAAAAAGCCTAATATTTTCAAAAGATTTGTGAAATTCGTCAAGGAAGTTCGCGGTGAACTGAAAAAGGTTATTTGGCCTTCAAGAAGCCAATTAGTGACTTATACGCTTACCGTTATTGTCATATGCCTTATGTTGGGTGCCGTAATTTGGCTTTTTGATGCCCTTTTTAGCTTTTTATACAAACTTGTGTTTGCTTAATACAGGGCAGATGCAGAGTTGAAAAAGGAGGGCAGGAGCGCGTCTCCGCATATTAATGAGCGAACAGGCATATTGGTATGTTGTTCATACCTATTCGGGTTATGAGAATAAAGTAAAGGCGAACCTGGAAAAAATTATAGAGAACAACCCCCATCTTCAGGATTATATCCACGACATAGTTGTTCCTATGGAAGAACAGATAGAAATTAAGGACGGGAAAAAGAAAGCAACGTTAAAAAAGGTTTTTCCGGGATACGTGCTTGTTAAAATGATAATCACTGATGAGTCCTGGTATGTTGTGCGTAACATCAGGGGGGTTACCGGTTTTGTCGGGCCGGGGTCAAAACCCGTTCCGTTGTCCGATGACGAGATACGGGCAATGGGTGTGGAACAGGTTGAAACTGTTGTTGATTATGAAATCGGCGACAGTGTAAGAGTAATAGACGGACCGCTGGAAAGTTTTATCGGTACTGTTGAAGAAATCAGCATGGACAGGAAAAAGGTACGCGTCCTGGTTTCAATGTTCGGACGTGAAACTCCGGTAGAGCTTGAATTTACTCAAATTCAAAAATTGTAATATTAATGATTTATTTATTCAGGAATCTATTATCCATATAATAATGTGGAGATTCAGATATAAACTGCCTGAATGGCAGTTAATTTTCTGGGAGGTGGATTAAAATGGCAAAGAAAGTTATTGGCTATGTAAAGCTCCAAATACCTGCAGGAAAGGCTACACCTGCTCCACCGGTTGGACCAGCTTTAGGACAACATGGTGTTAACATTATGGGTTTCTGTAAGGAATTCAACGAGAGAACGGCGAAAGATGCCGGGCTGATCATTCCGGTTGTAATTACGGTTTATGCAGACAGATCTTTTACTTTTATAACCAAAACACCGCCTGCTGCCGTACTTATCAAGAGAGCATGCAAGATCGAAAAAGGATCGGGCGTTCCGCAGCGTGACAAGGTGGCAAAACTTTCAAAAGAAGATCTGAGAAAGATTGCCGAGATTAAGATGCCCGATTTGAACGCATCAGATATTGAAGCGGCAATGAGAATGGTTGCCGGAACTGCAAGAAGTATGGGCGTTGTTATTGAAGACTGATTGTTTGTCTTACAACGTGGGAGGGAGAAATCCCGGGTATTATACCACAAAGGAGTGATAGGTTATGAGAAAAAGAGGTAAGAAGTATCTTGAAAGCGCAAAGCTTGTAGATAGAACCACATTATATGAACCGAAAGAAGCCTTTGAGATTGTTCAGAAAGCTGCAAGGGCAAAGTTTGACGAAACAGTGGAAGTTCACGTCCGTCTGGGTGTTGACTCCCGCCATGCTGATCAGCAGGTACGCGGCGCTGTTGTTCTTCCCCATGGAACAGGTAAAACCGTACGTGTGTTGGTATTCGCAAAGGGTGAAAAGGCAACCGAAGCCGAAAACGCTGGTGCTGATTATGTAGGCGCAGAAGAGCTCGTAACAAAGATCCAGAAGGAAAACTGGTTTGATTTTGATGTTGTTGTTGCAACTCCTGACATGATGGGTGTCGTAGGGCGAATTGGACGTCTTTTAGGCCCTAAGGGCTTAATGCCGAACCCGAAAGCCGGTACAGTTACAATGGATGTTGCAAAGGCAATTGCAGATATTAAAGCCGGTAAAATTGAATACCGTCTTGATAAAACAAACATTATTCACTGTCCCATTGGTAAGGTTTCCTTTGGTACAGAGAAGCTGCTTGATAACTTCCGTACCCTTATGGACGCGCTTATCAAGGCTAAGCCGGCTGCAGCAAAAGGCCAGTACCTGAAGAGCGTTGTTGTATCGTCAACAATGGGTCCCGGTATAAAAATCAACCAGCAGAAGGTACTGGACTAAAAAGTTCTTTACAAACAGGGTTTAATGTAGTAGAATAACACTTGTTTGCAAAACAGAATAAAAACCATAGACAGCAGGAACCATTATGGTGTAACGTATATCATCCTGCCGAGGTGAAAGTATATAAGGGTTTAACAGTACTGCCCTCTGTATGTCTGTGGTTTTCCATGAATACAGAGGGTTTTATATATGCTCTTATTACCTGGGCAGAAGCAGTAAATAGCAAGGAGGTGCAGCAGGTGGCAAGTGAAAAAATCCTGAACATGAAAAAGGCCAAGGTGGAAGAACTTTCGCAGAAAATGAAAGAGGCAAAGTCTTTTATCTTAGCTGACTACAGAGGATTGACAGTTGAACAGGATACTCAGTTAAGAAGGGAAATGCGTGAAGCCGGTGTTGAGTATACCGTAATGAAGAACTCAATCATCAGGTTTTCAGCGAAGGAAAATGGCTATGACGCACTTGACGAGTACCTGGTAGGGCCTACGGCTCTGGCAATCAGTTTGAATGACCCGGTGGCACCATCAAAACTGCTTTCAAAATTTGCCAAGCAATATGATAAACTTGAAATTAAAGCCGGTGTTGTTGAAGGTAAGGTTATTGACATCGAAGGTGTCAAATCCATTGCAAATCTTCCTTCGAGGGAAGAACTGGTGGCAAAGGTTGTTTGTGGTTTGTCGGGTCCATTGTATGGATTAGTCAATGTTCTGAATGCAAATATTCGCGGTTTGGTGGTGGCATTGAACGCCATCGCGGAGAAAAAGCAAGCTGAAGCTTAATAAAATTATGATTTGGAGGTTAGTACGATGAGTGAAAAAATCGCAAAATTAATGGAAGAAATTAAAGGTTTAACCGTTCTTGAACTTTCTGAATTAGTAAAAGCTCTTGAAGAGGAATTCGGAGTTTCTGCCGCAGCTCCTGTAGCTGTTGCTGCTGCAGCTCCTGCAGCCGGCGGTGCTGCTGATGCCGCTCCTGCAGAAGAAAAGACTGAGTTTGACGTTGTTCTGAAGGATGTTGGTCCTGAAAAGATCAAGGTTATCAGGGTTGTACGTGAAGTTACCGGCCTCGGCCTTAAGGAAGCCAAGGAGCTTGTTGACAAGGCTCCTTCCACCGTTAAAGAAGGCGTTTCCAAGGAAGATGCAGATGCAATGGTTGCAAAATTCAAGGAAGCTGGAGCTACCTGCGAACTCAAGTAATTGCAGTAAACATGAAAACCCGCATGAAATGCGGGTTTTTTTGCATTTAAACATAATTGCAAAATGCAAGTTTTATTTTTTGAACTTGCATTTTCTTATTGCAGATGATAATATATTAAAAACTGTTTTTCAGGCTCATTATTCAATAAAAAATAATTGTACTTAATAAACATGATATCCTTGCTTTTTAAGAGCCATGAATGAGGCGTATCAGGATACGGTGTATATCAGTTCGGACAGGATGGTGACGGTATGCTGGATAATCTTAGGATAAATAACGCGGGACATCTCGAAATAGGCGGTTGTGATACGGTTGAGCTTGTAAAAAAGTATGGAACGCCGCTGTATGTTATGGATGAAATGGTTATTCGCAACAACTGCAGAATGTATAAAAAAGCACTTGATAAATATTATGACGGTAACGGCCTGGTGCTGTATGCAAGCAAGGCATTCTGCACAATTGCCGCATGCAGGATTGCGGAACAGGAAGGGCTCGGTCTCGACGTGGTTTCGGGTGGTGAACTGTATACTGCAATAAAAGCCGGATTTCCAATGGAAAAAGTGTATTTCCACGGTAATAATAAAACTCCTGATGAGATTGAAATGGGCATAGACCATAACGTGGGCCGATTTGTTGTTGATAATGAGACAGAACTTTATAATATTGAAGAAATTGCGGCCCGGAAGGGGAAAAAAGTCAAAATACTGGTCAGGGTCAAGCCGGGTATTGATGCCCATACACATCAGTTTATTCTGACCGGACAGATTGATTCGAAATTCGGTGTGGCCCTGGAAAACGGCGAAGCCCATGCACTGGTTGAAAAGGCCGTTAAGATGGATAATATTGAAGTGGTCGGGGTACACTGCCATATCGGCTCCCAGATATTTGAACTTGAACCCTTTGAACGTGCTGCTGAGATCCTGCTGGGATTTATCGCCGAAGTAAGGGACAGGTTTGGTGTCCGGTTAACCGAGCTGAACCTTGGAGGCGGTTTCGGGGTTAAATATACCGAAGCGGATAAGCCCCTGGAGTTTGAGCTGTTTGTGGAATCGATTTCAAAAACTGTTAAGAGAATATGCGTCGAAAAGAACATAGAGAATGTATTCATCCTGATGGAACCCGGGAGGTCGCTCGTAGCTTCTGCCGGGATAACACTGTACCGGGTGGGAAATGTTAAGGAGATAGAGGGAGTAAGAAAATATATTTCAATTGACGGGGGAATGTGCGATAATCCGCGGTATGCCCTGTATAACGCCGAGTATACCGCTTTGCTTGCAAATAAACCCGGCAGCCCGAAAACCGAAACGGTTACAATAGCAGGGAAATGCTGTGAATCAGGTGACCTGATAGCAAAGGATATTAAAATGCCTGAAACCCGGCCCGGGGATATTGTGGCTGTACTTGCAACAGGGGCATACAATTACTCAATGGCGATGAATTATAACAGGATAGGCAAACCGCCGGTTGTACTGGTGAAGAACGGAAAGGATCGCCTCATTGTAAAACGTGAGGATTATGATGATATTATCCGCAATGACATAATGCCCGACGACCTGTAAAAGACCTTCCCATTACTGTTTTAACCTGAAAACTTATCTGGCACACTGCATTCCGAAAGAGCGGGAATGCAGTTTTTTTGTGCAATAAACCGACGGGAAATATTGATTTTCCCGGTAAAGGGTATTCAATAGCGCTGCGGCACTTAAACGTTGACAGACTTCTGTCAAACGTTTATCATAGTATGAGGAATTTTTATGTCGGAGGCTGAGAAATTGTCAAAACCCGTTGTAGCAATAGTAGGAAGGCCCAATGTAGGCAAGTCGACATTATTCAATTATATAACAGGTCGAAGAATATCCATAACCGAAGATACACCGGGTATAACCAGGGACAGGATTTATGCCGAGGCAGAATGGCGGGGCAGGACGTTTACTCTTATTGACACCGGCGGAATAGAGCCTAATACCGGTGATTATATAAAAAAGCTGATGCTCCGTCAGGCAGAATTGGCTGTTGAAACCGCGGATGTAATTATTTTCCTGCTGGATTTGAAAACAGGCTTGACTTCTGCCGATGAAGACGTGGCGGTAATGCTGAGAAAATCTGAAAAGCCTGTAGTGGTTGCTGTAAACAAGGCTGATAATGTCGGCGAACTTCCGCCCGAAGCGTACGAGTTTTATAACCTGGGCATGGGCGAGATTTATCCCGTATCCTCGATACACGGGCTTGGCATTGGGGATCTGCTTGATGCTGTATATGAATACTTTCCCGGGGAAGCGCAAGAGGAACAGGATGAGGATGTTGTCAATGTTGCTGTTATCGGAAAGCCTAATGTCGGGAAGTCATCACTTATAAACCGTATACTTGGTGAAGAACGTGTTATCGTAAGCGATATACCCGGAACCACAAGGGACGCAATTGACACGCGCGTGGAAAGAAATGGGAAGGTATATAATTTTATAGACACTGCGGGAATACGAAGAAAGAGCAGGATTGAAGAGAACATTGAAAGATATAGTGTGATTCGTTCCTGGACCGCAGTGGACAGGGCGGATGTCTGCATAATCATGATTGATGCGAATGAAGGCGTCACAGAACAGGACACGAAAATTGCAGGCTATGCCCATGAGCAGGGCAAGGCATGTATTATAACGGTTAACAAATGGGATGCTGTTGAAAAGGAAACCGGGACTCTCGAGAAAATGCGCAAGGATATACTGCAGAAACTTGATTTCATGGATTATGCGCCAGTGGTTTTCATTTCTGCAAAAACCGGCCAGAGGGTTGAACGGCTGTTTGAACTTGTGGATTTTGTTTTTGACCAGGCATCATTCCGCATACAGACCGGCATACTCAACGATGTGCTTAATGAAGCCACAGCCATGGTTCAGCCTCCTTCGGATAAGGGCAAAAGCCTGAAGATTTATTACATGACCCAGACAGGCATAAGGCCGCCTAAGTTTGTTTTGTTTGTTAATGATGCGAATTTAATGCACTTTTCCTATGAAAGATATATAATAAACACTTTAAGAAAGAATTTTGGTTTTGAGGGTACGCCCATTCGGCTGATTCTGCGAGAAAAAAATCAGGATGGTATATGAAAGCAGGGGTCTGTTAGATGATTATCAGAACGGCTTTATGTGTAATTGCCGGTTATTTGCTGGGTAGTCTTAATGGCTCGCTGATAATTGGCAAACTGTTTTATAACCAGGATGTCAGAAAACATGGCAGCGGGAATGCGGGAGCCACAAATACGCTGAGAACCCTGGGAAAAACCGCTGCTGCCGGTGTTTTGGCGGTTGATATCCTTAAAGGCATTCTTGCATGTATTACCGGAAGATTGATTATCGGGGATTCGGATAACTTAGGTTATGTAGGAATGTATGCAGCAGGGTTTGCTGCAATCATAGGCCATAACTGGCCGGTATTCTTTGGCTTTAAAGGCGGCAAGGGCGTATTGACAACATTTTCGGTGGTTATGTATATAAGTCCGTTGCCTGCTCTTGTTTGTCTCGGTATTTTCATAATAGTAGTGGCAATAACCCGGTATGTTTCTCTTGGTTCCATGATTGCGGCAGTTTGCTGGCCTGTTGTGTCAGCTCTTTTTGGCCTGCCCGCGGATTTGATATTTGCGGGCATACTGATGGTCGTGCTGATAATAGTTCGTCACAAGGACAATATTTCAAGGCTGATAAACCACACTGAGAAAAAAATCAGTTTTAGGGGAAAGTAAAGGATTAATTCAGATTTTGCATGAAATATTCCGATTAATTATTATATTGGGTTAATTGGGGGAAACAATGAAGGTTGATTATATTAATCCCGTTTTGATTGCATCGAGCAGAATCATCAAAATACTTCTGCAGGAAGATGTAATACTGGGAAGGCTGTCCCTGTCTGACGGCCATAACCTTACAGACAGCATGGCAATTATTATGTGGATGAGCGGGGATTTTGAAGGGCGTTTTGTATTTGCGATAAAGCGGGATGTCGCTTTATATATAGCCAGTACAATGATGGGAGAAGAAATCACCGAGCTTGATGATATGGCTAAAAGTGCAGTCGCTGAAATGGCAACAATGATTCTCGGCAGAACGGGTATAATATTTTCTGAAAGAGGTATTGAGGTCAAAATCAGCTATCCCACCCTGGTTGAAGGAGATTGCGTTTACATATCCACTCTTAGCCAGAAAAAACGTACCATAATCAATATCCCGCTGATAATGAGTCGGGGGAATGTTATTGACATAAAGATTGAAAGCGGGGATCTAATCCGCGAATAAACTGGATAGGGGAGTATTACTTATGGAGAACGGTTGGATTATTGCATTGTATTTTTCAGGGATAGCTGCTTGTCTTGGTATAGCTACAGCTCTGAAAATAAAGATCAAAATTTTTCACAAGCATTTGATGCCCACGTCAATGCTTGCAGGTACTATCGGGTTCATAGCCCTGCAGCTTGCAAGGTATGTTTTCGGCTGGCTCAGCGAGGAAACGCTTAGGCAGATCCAGCATGAACTTGGATACTTGGTTTCCCATCTCATGGCAGTGGGTTTTATAGCTCTGGCATTAAAGGACAGGAATAAAAAGAAGAATACGGATATAGTCAATACGGGCTATGCCATTGTAAAGACATACATGGTCCAGGGTATTATAGGACTGGTTATTTCCCTTTTGCTGGTGAGGTTTGTTTATCCCGACCTGTTTCCGCCGCTGGGTATGTTGCTTCCGCTGGGTTTTGCCCAGGGGCCTGGTCAGGCAGTGAACATCGGCATTAAGTGGGAGGAGGCCGGTTTTACCGACGGGGCAAATATCGGTCTTGCAATCGCTAATTTCGGGTTTTTATGGGCATTAATCGGAGGAGTGCCGTTCCTGAATTTCCTTCTCAAAAGAGTTTATAAGAACCAGAAAAAATACAGCATACATGAAGTGAAAGACATGGAACTTGAAAAAAATACACGGCGTACGATATCAATTCCCAAAAGTGCGCATATTGATGATTTGACAATTCAGCTTCTTCTTATAGGTTCGGCTTATCTTATGACTTACCTGTTAATCTGGGGTTTGTCAGCCGTTCTGACTTCGCTCGGTTCATTCGGCGAAACTGTTTCAGAAATGCTGTGGGGATTCAACTTTGTGATTGGAACGGTAGTAGCCCTGGTAGCACGTATTTTTATAGATAAACTGCGGGTTAAAAGGATTATCCGTCATAACTATGCTGATAACTACCTGCTTCAGAGAATTTCATCAGCAGCTTTCGACTTTATGATTACAGCATCACTTGCTGCTGTTTCAATAAGCGTATTAAGGGAGAACTTTATACCCATTCTGATTATAACAGCCGCAGGAGGCATCTCGATGATGTTTTACTGTTATTACCTGTGCAGGTGGATCTATAAAGACGAGCAGTTGGAGCATATTATAGCGTTATACGGTATGTGGACCGGAACGATAACCACGGGTATTGCGCTTCTTCGTGAAATTGATCCGTATTCAAAGTCCAGGGTGCCTGAAAACCTTGTGTTGGGAAGCGGGTTTGCAATATTCATAGGATTTCCGTTAATGTTTATTCTTGCTTTACCGCTGCATGCCTTTAAGACGAACCAGCCGGTATATTATTTCTGGACCTTCGCTGCCATGTTAGCAATGGACATCCTGATGACCGTTTTTCTGTATCTGAACAGACCGGGGAAGAAACAGGAAGTGAAAAATTAGACCTTTTCATAAGATCAGCGGGACGGTCGGAACCGTCCCGCTGCCAAAACCTTCATAATCAGCGCTGATGCATATTCAGCCCTCTTTTTCTTCTATTACATTATTAATAGGTTTACTCTTTTTGAAGTCGAGTCTCTTTTTTCGGTTTTTGTCATCATCAGGGGAAGGCTCAACCATTTTGCAGGCTCCCTCGAAAACAGCACCTTCATCGGTTACAAGGCTATGTATTTCAACGTCACCCTTCAGGCGGGCCGTTGATTCAAGGTGGAGATTATTCTTGGCATAAATGTTCCCATTAACGGTACCGGCCAGGATCATGTTTTCGCACCAAATGTTTCCCGTGATAACAGCATTGACGAGAACGATGACATCACCTGCAACTTTAATATCGCCCTCTATGCGTCCTTCAACCTTGACAGAACCGTCAGACTCGATACTTCCTGTAACGGTTGAATGTTCTCCGATTATTGTGTCCATTACCGCAGTGTTTCTCTTTTTCATCATAATAACCAGCCTCCGTGATATTTCTTAATTCTTTCCCGTACCAATAAATATAGTCGGATCTATGGGTTCCCCGTTCAGCACTATTTCAAAATGCAGATGAGGTCCCGTTGCAACCCCGGTCGATCCAACCTCGGCAATCTTTTCTCCGACTTTGACTTTCTGCCATTTCTTTACGAGTATCTTGGAACAGTGGGCATATCTTGTAACAAGGCCGTTGCCATGATCAATGTCCACCATATACCCGTAGCCGCCGCTTTTACCGGCTGCAATAACGGTACCTGACGCGGCTGCATAGATTGGATTTCCTTTCTTGCCTCCAATATCCACCCCGGTATGAGGTTGATATTTTTTATAAATGGGGTGAAGCCTGTTTCCGTAACCCGATTCTATGATACCCTTGGTGGGCCAGAAAGTGGGCAGACTGTTCAGGAAATTTTCAAGTTCTGCTTTTTTATCGGACAGCTCGGAAAAAAGCTCATCTTCCTTTTCTTCAGCATCTTCAAGGAAATTCAGCAATGCTTTCAGTTCTGATATTTTACCTACGAAAGACAGCGAAGGATTGCTTGCGATGGTTGATCTGCTGATAGCAAAGGATTTTATTTCCTTGTCAATATAATTGCTCACTATGTTCTGAACCTGGTAATTGAATTCTTCCAGTTTATCTGTTGAAAGCTTGTCAAAACTTTCTATTTCGGATATAATCGCTATATTTTGCCGGGCAATGTTCTGCTGCTCAACAAGAAACGAATTCAAAGCCATGTATTCTTCCCTGAGCTCCCGGTTTTCCTTTACAGCATAAGCAAGACTTATTGAAAGAAAGGCAATAACCAGTACAATAGAGGTCAAAAATAAAAACAGTTTTGAGAAAGGATGAGTCGTTTTCAGGGTTTTAACCCTGTTAGAATTATGGGGTACTATCATTAACGATACGTATTTCCTTGTCTTGGGCGTTTTTCGTCTTCCTTTTTTCATAATGCCACCCTTTTTCAGTTTTTTTAGAAATCAAAAAATCTTATCTGTTTATGATTTCATAAAAAAGAAAAAATTATATCCGCTCCACCTTTAACTTTTGTGATAAGATTAAGCCAAACTTGTGCACGGGATTTGATGCAAGTTCCTCAAAAGCGCTATATAACCCGATCACTCGATAATAACGCGGCAATAAATTACACAACTGTTTCTATTATAATACAAATTAATTTCAAAATGAAGATTAAAATCGAATTTTTACCGCAGGAATGGAAAATATTACATAAGACAGATTTCCGCCAGTTCGGAGAAAAAAGGCAGGGCAGACAATCCCGTCCGCTCTATATCTTTTCAGTTCTTAACAGAAAAGCTGAAAAATATGAATTGGTCAGGCGTGTTTTTATATTGACATGCTTGATTCCTTGTAGGCGTGCTCAAAACGGTGGAGTAACACCACTTATAGCTATCACGAGTGAGTTTCAGTTTCTTATAATAGGCAGCCTGAAAACGAGGAGTGAAAATCATAGATAAATTAGCAACGCTGTTTTCAACTCCCTAATAAAATAGAAATGGATAAGCAAATTATGCTTTTATTCAAAAGGTTCTGTATCAAATGTTATTTAAAAAATAGGCAGGTTATATTTTTTACTTAATTTTTTAAGTCTCTTTTTAGCCTCTTTTTCATCATATAATCTTTCATCCAATACAACATCCAATTCTGTAAGAAACTTTGCCCTTACCATTGCAATATATTCCTGCCCGTCTTCTACAATTTTGCAATTTTCCATATTTTACCCTGAAAATCTACGTTAAAATCCAATTCATACATAGTTTTATTCTCCTTTCATGTCCCGATATCAAACCTAAATTGATTTGATCAAATTCCTTATAGGTAGGCTAAAAACTGTGATTTCTCGCACGGAGCAGTCATAAAAACAAAAAAGTTTCAATTCCTTATAGGTAGGCTAAAAACCTTCTATGTCGAACGTTTCCTCGTTATTTATCTGGTGTTTCAATTCCTTATAGGTAGGCTAAAAACCCAGGGCAATTTCAATTCGCAAGCTCCAATCACGGTTTCAATTCCTTATAGGTAGGCTAAAAACCCGTCAAGTACGCATAATAAGCCGCTGCTAAAAAATGCACATTGCAAAGTTTTTCAGTATAAAACCCTCTGATAGTTGAAATTGCTGAATTCTTTCTTCCGTCGATCCCCGGGGATTTTTACGCTATCGGACATCGACGGATCGTAATTTCGTAAAAATCCCGGTAATAACTTCCGGCTTATATCTTCCCTGTTATTAATAATAACATAAATATCCTGTACTGTCACATTCATTTTACGCTTTGCTTCATGAAACATAAACACAGGAACAGATTGTCATGCTTGGGCTGAACGTGAAGTGACACTGTTGTACCGGAATAAAGGATTTGTATGCATACGCTTAAAATGCTATATTTAGTATAGAGGTTAAACTGGCTTAAGTGCAGGAAAGGAGATGAGCCTATGATTATCCAAAGCAAGCGGGTGTTTGTTTCAGGACAGTTTATCCCTGCCCAGGTTCACGTGGATGAAGGCAGAATTTCGAAAGTTGAAGCATATGGCGCATCAGTTCCCGATGAGGATTATGATACCCTGTTAATCGTACCCGGGTTTATTGATATACACACCCATGGGATGGGCGGTTATTCTGCCGATGAACCTTCTCCCGAAGGCCTCGTTGAATGGCTTAAAACGCTTCCTTCCGAGGGAGTCACATCCTTCCTGCCGACAACCACAACGCAAAGCCGTGAAACTACAATTAAGGCCTTAAAAAATATTGCCTTTGTGAAGAAACAGCGGCATCCCGGTGCGGAAATCCTGGGCGTACACCTTGAAGGGCCGTATCTTGATTACAATTTCAGGGGCATGCACCTTGAAGAGCATTTAAGGGCTCCTTCTATTGAAGAGTTTATTGAATACCAGGAGGTATCCGGTAACCTGGTCAAATATATGACAATAGCCTGCGAGCATGACGATGATTTTTCGCTGACACGGTATGCAAGCAGGAACGGGGTGAAAGTATCCATCGGCCACAGCGCTGCAGGTTTTGAAAAGGCAATGCTTGCACTTGCCAACGGCGCATCCTCGTTTTCACACAGTTTCAACGCAATGCGGGCGATGCACCACCGTGAACCGGGCGTAGTGGGTGCATTGATGAGCTCCGATGCGTATGCGGAAGTGATTGCCGACGGGTACCATGTTCATCCGAATGTTGTGAAAATCCTGTTTAATGCGAAAGGCAACAGGAACGTTATTCTTATAACAGATTCCATCGGTGTAAAGGGACTTCCGGAGGGAATATACGACATATCAAATGTCAAGGTATCGCTTGACAGGCATGGAACTGCATGGATCTTCGGTACCGATACGATAGCAGGCAGTTCGTTAAGAATGAACGAGGGCGTCAGGTTCCTTGCAGGCCGTGCATCTGTTTCTGTTGAAACTGCAATTCTTTCTGCAACTTTATACCCGGCAAAAGCCATTGGAATTGAAAACAGAAAGGGCAGCATAAGGTCCGGAAACGATGCCGATCTCGTGGTTGTTGATGACAATTTTGACGTAATGGCTGCATACTGCATGGGTGTGAAGGTTTACAGCAAGCAATAAATTTTTTCATGTATTTTGAGAGAGGCTTTGGCTGTAACCGGGTATATTTATGGTAGTGTTATGTGAGATAAGGCTGATAATTACAGCGTTGACGGAGGTTTGTCCGATTGAGGGCTTATTGGTATTATAGGATATATATTATTGCAACAGGGGAACTGAACAACTTATGAAAAATCTGGTAATAGGAATACTGGCACATGTGGATGCAGGCAAGACGACATTGTCGGAAAGCCTGCTGTATTTAAGCGGCAAAATCAGGAAACTCGGAAGGGTGGACAATAAGGACGCCTATCTTGATACCTATGAACTTGAAAGAGCACGGGGGATTACAATTTTTTCGAAGCAGGCGGTGTTCAGGATTGGTGATCTGCAGGTTACTCTGCTGGATACCCCCGGGCATGTGGATTTTTCGACCGAAATGGAAAGAACGCTCCAGGTGCTGGATTATGCCATCCTGGTAATCAACGGATCGGAAGGCATACAGGGGCATACAAAAACACTGTGGCGTCTGCTTGATATATACCAGATCCCCGTTTTCCTGTTTATAAATAAAATGGATCAGAACCGGGCAGAACGGGAAGAATTAATGGCTGAACTGAAAAAACAGTTGTCTGACCGGTGCATGGATTTCGGGCAAACCGATACCGAGCACTTCTTTGACCAGCTGGCAATGTGTGATGAAGGCCTGATGGAGACCTTCCTTGAAAAAGGGCGGATAGAGAATTCCCAAATCCAAAAAGCAGTAAAAATGCGCAGGGTATTTCCGTGTTTCTTTGGCTCTGTCCTGAAACTTGACGGTGTTGAAGAGTTTTTGAACGGTATCGGGAAATACACCGAAGCTCCGTCCTATCCCAAAAATTTCGGTGCCAGGGTATTTAAAATCAGCAGGGATGAAAAGGGAAACCGGATGACCCATATGAAAATAACCGGAGGAAGGCTGAAGGTAAGGGATATTGTCAGCAATGGCGACTGGGAGGAAAAGGTTACGCAAATCCGTATTTATTCCGGCCAGAAGTATGAGGCCGTAAATGAAGTTAAGGCCGGGACGGTTTGCGCTGTTACGGGCCTTACCCGGGCAAGGTCCGGCGAAGGGCTGGGCGAGGAAAGAAACATATATTCACCCGTTCTCGAACCTGTACTGTCATACCGCGTTGTACTTCCCGAAGACTGTGATCCGAGGGTTATGCTTCCAAAGCTCAGGGAAGTTGAAGAAGAGGAACCTGAGCTTCGCATACTTTGGAATGAGCAGCTTAAGGAGATCCAGGTCCGGATAATGGGAGAAGTGCAGCTTGAAATCCTGCAAAGCATGATAAAAGACCGGTTCGGAATAGATGTATCCTTTGATTCGGGAAGGGTTGTATACAAAGAAACCATTGCAAATACGGTAGAGGGAGTCGGGCATTTCGAACCGCTGCGCCACTATGCAGAGGTTCACCTTTTGCTGGAGCCTGCAGCGCGCGGCAGCGGCCTTGAATTTGCCGTTGACTGCAGTGACGATGTACTGGCAAGGAACTGGAAAAACCTTATCCTGTCCCACCTGAAGGAAAAGGTCCATATTGGGGTTCTTACAGGCTCTCCTGTTACAGACATGAAAATAACTCTTGTTTCGGGAAGGGCGCACAATAAACATACCGAAGGCGGGGATTTCAGGGAAGCCACCTATCGTGCTGTGCGGCAGGGGCTGAAGGAAGCAGAATCCATACTGCTTGAGCCGTACTATGATTTTCAGCTTGAGATTCCTGAAAAAATGGTTGGACGCGCCATTTCGGATATTGAAAGGCTGCACGGTACATGCCGGATTTCACAGGTCAGTGGTGACATGGCGGTTATCTCCGGCAGTGCTCCTGTTTCAACTCTCCAGAACTATCAGAAGGAGGTTACGGCATATACAAGGGGGCAGGGACGGCTGTTCTGTACGCTGAAGGGGTATGATGTCTGCCACAATGCTGAAGAGGTAATTGCGGCCATTGGCTACGACTCCGAGAAGGACGCTGAAAACCCTACGGGTTCGATATTCTGTGCAAACGGCGCAGGTTTTGCCGTCAGCTGGGATAAAGTAAAGGAATACATGCATGTTGAAAGCTGGCTGAAGCAGGGAAAATCGCATGAGAATGCAAAGGATGAGAAGAACCGGGCCAATCCCGACAAATGGATTACACCTGATGAGGTTGACAGGATCTTTGAAAAAACCTTTTTCGCGAACCAGGGCAGGAAAACATACCTGCAAAAAAGAAGGCCCGCCGCGGAAGAGAATTACAGCCGGGATGTATACGTAGGAAAACCAAGGGAGGATAAAGAGGAATATCTTCTTGTGGACGGCTATAACATTATCTTTGCGTGGCCGGAGCTGAAAGACCTGGCGAAAGAAAACATGGACAGCGCAAAGTCGAGGCTGCTTCATTACCTGTCTAAATACAAGAGCGTTGAAAATATAAATGTTATTGTTGTGTTTGATGCTTACCGCGTCCAGGGTCACCCCGAGGAAGTTATTGAATATGATAACCTGATTGTGGTATATACGAGGGAGGCGCAGACAGCCGACCAGTATATTGAGAAGTTCGCCCATGTCAACAAGGGAAAATACAATATAACCGTTGCGACATCAGACGGCTTGCAGCAGGTTATTATCAGGGGTGAAGGATGTGCCCTTATGTCGGCGTCAGAGCTGAGGGAAAAGGTAAAAATGACTAACGAAGGTATTATCAATGCCTTCAGGGAAAAACAGGCGGTGGACCGCAATTACCTTGGAGATGCCATATCCGATGAAGCCAAGAGGCGGATGCAGAAACTTGTGGACTGAACGGCTGCACCGTTAACGATTGTAGCTTTTCCGGGCTGAAGTCGTTGATAAGTAATACAACAATTCCGGCAGCCGCTGTCATTCATCCGTCTTTTCAAACCCCGGTTCCCTGAACTTTCTGAATTCATCCAGTATGGCGGGGTGGGTTTCGAAAAACCTGTTCAGCATATCAATATTTGCCATTGTGTTTTTACTGATACTGTGTTCAATGAGTTCTGTCTCCGAAAGAAGGTTTTCTGTAATTCCTATGTTTACTAAGAATTTTTCGATAACGTTATGCCTTTCAAGCAGGAATCTGCCGTATTTTTTCCCGGCCTCGGTAAGAAAAATAATGCCGTACTTCCGGTAATCCAAAAGTCCGAGGGCAGAGAGCTTCTGGACCATTTTTGTCGCGGAGGAGGGCTTTACGTTCAGGAGGTTTGAAAGGGTGTTTATTCTCATATAACCTTCCTTCTCCATGTTCCTGTAAATCATTTCAAGGTAATCCTCCATGCCGGATGTCAGTAATTTATCCTCCTGGTTTAAAAGCTGGTATCCGCGTACTGTGTAAAACCTGTCATTCCTGCTCATTTTTCCACCCCTGAAGTTTTGGTTGAAAAGTGATTTATACAAAACCCTATTCGTAACAACCGGCAATTATGTTTCATATATTAGTCCTGAGCAAAAAATTTAGCCGCCGCTAAATTTATGAAAAAAATGTCTGGGGGTTTTGTATATGAAAGGTATTACTATTCCGCTGAACTGTTTGCCGGTTGGTAAAAAGGCAAAAGTGAAACTGCTCCGGTCGGATGGAATTATCCGAAGAAGAATGCTTGATTTGGGGCTGATTCCTGACACTGTTGTTGAAGCAATCCAGAAAAGCCCATCAGGTGACCCGACGGCTTACTATATCCGTGGTGCGGTAATGGCCCTGCGTTCGGAAGAAGCAGGAAGAATTCTCGTGGAAATGGCCTGAGCATGTCGCAGGGGAGGATTGGGAAATGGGGCTTACAAACCGGTCCACAGGCTCAAATGTATTGCAGGAGGAGCTGAAAATAGAGTGCGCTCCTGGTGACAAAATCATAGCTCTTTCGGGTAACCCTAACGTGGGGAAAAGCACCGTATTCAACAGTCTGACAGGTATGAACCAGCATACCGGGAACTGGCCGGGGAAAACAGTTGCAAATGCCCGGGGCAGATGCAGGCATAGGGGCAGAAATTTTATAATCGTTGATATTCCCGGAACCTATTCGCTTATGGCGAACTCAGCAGAGGAGGAGATTGCGCGGGATTTTGTATGCTTCGGAAATCCCGATGCGGTTGTTGTGGTTACCGATGCCACCTGCCTTGAGAGAAACCTGAACCTTGTCCTTCAGATACTTGAAATTACCGACAAGGTTGTTGTCTGCGTCAATCTCATAGACGAAGCGGAAAGGAAGAAAATCCGCATAGACTTTGCGGAACTGTCCCGGCGCCTCGGCGTACCGGTCATACCCACAAATGCGCGCAGGAAAAAAGGCCTGAATGAACTGATGGATGCCGTTTATGCCGTGACAAACGGGAAAATCCGGCTTAACCCGATAAAGATTACATATGATAAGGCAATAGAACAGGCCGTGGAAATAATACAGCCTGAAGTTCGGAAACTTACAGGCGGCAGAATTAACAACCGCTGGGTTGCACTTAAACTGCTTGACGGGGATGAACACATTATCGGTTCGATAAGCAGGCATACCGGTATTGATTTAGCGGGTAATGCAAACCTGGCCGCCCTTTTGGGCAAAGCAAAACAGTACCTTGCCGAAAACGGCATTAAGCCCGAAGATTTCCGCGACAAAACGGTGTCCCGGCTGGTAACCGTTGCAGAAGAGTTAAGCAGGGAAACCGTCACATTTGAAAACAGGCAGTATAACAGTATTGACAGAAAGATAGACAGGGTTCTGACGTCGAAAATATTCGGGCTTCCTGTTATGCTTGCACTGCTTGCAATGATACTGTGGCTGACCGTTGAAGGCGCAAACTTGCCGTCCTCCATCTTAGCTGACTTCCTGTTCGGGATTGAAAAAAAGATTTCGGAAATTATATTATCATCGGGTTCCCCGGCCTGGCTTCATGACATTCTTGTTCATGGAATGTACCGCACACTTGCCTGGGTGGTTTCTGTTATGCTTCCGCCTATGGCAATTTTCTTTCCGCTGTTCACATTTCTTGAAGACCTGGGGTACCTGCCAAGGGTGGCCTTCAACCTCGACAATTTCTTCAAGAAGGCATGTGCCCATGGGAAACAGGCTTTGACAATGTGCATGGGCTTCGGCTGCAACGCGGCGGGAGTTATAGGGTGCAGGATCATCGAATCGCCGCGGGAACGCCTGATTGCAATTTTAACAAACAATTTTGTGCCGTGTAACGGCCGGTTCCCGACACTGATAGCAATAAGCGTTATATTTTTCGGTGGAGCCATTGGCGGGGCTTTTCAGTCAGCAGTCCCCACCCTTGCTGTAACGGGTGTTGTCCTTTTTGGCATAATAATAACGCTTCTGGTTTCCAGGATCCTTTCAAAAACCGTACTGAAGGGTTATCCGTCATCATTTGCGCTGGAACTGCCGCCATACCGCAGGCCGCAGATAGGACGGATAATTATTCGCTCAATATTTGACAGGACATTGTTTGTTCTTGGACGCGCAGTTGCGATTGCCGCCCCGGCCGGGCTGGTTATATGGATAATGGCCAATGTTGCGGTGAATGATATAAGCCTTCTGAAGCATGCTGCAGACTTTCTGGAGCCTTTCGGCAGATTGCTCGGAATGGACGGGTATATCCTGATGGCTTTTATCCTCGGGCTTCCCGCAAATGAAATTGTTATCCCGATTATTATAATGAGTTACACGGCTTCGGGGGCAATGCTTGAATTTGATACGCTTAAGGACTTAAAACAGCTTCTCGACGCGAATGGCTGGACATGGCTTACAGGACTCAACGTGATGCTGTTTTCGCTGATGCATTTCCCGTGCGGCACGACGCTCTGGACGATAAGAAAAGAAACCGGCAGCATGAAATGGACGCTCGCTGCATTTGCAATTCCCACAGCGGCAGGTATCGCGGTATGTCTTATCATTGCGGCCGCAGCACGGATTTTCGGACTGGCATAGCCTTGTTTCAAAATCAAAACAGCCGGCGGTGCTTGCCTGCCGGCTGTTTTGATCTTAGGGGGATTTGGTTATGTTTTAAATATGCAAAAGCCATGAAGCCATCGAGAAATATATCGTAAGCGCTGCGGCATCAACGAGGGTTGTTATAAGCGGACTTGCCATTATCGCCGGATCCAGCCTCAGTTTTTTTGCCAGGATGGGGAGCACTCCGCCTATAATTTTCGCTATTACTATAGTGCAGAATAATGTCAGGCACACAGTCAGGGACACATATAAATCTGTTTTCATCAAAAAGTAAATTCTCAGAAAGTTTACGGAAGACAAGGCTAATCCAACTACGAGGCTTACCTGGATTTCCTTCCATATAACCTTGAAAATGTCCCTGGTTTCAATTTCGCCCAGTGCCAGGCCCCTTATTATAAGCGTTGACGATTGTGAGCCGGAGTTTCCGCCTGTATCCATAAGCATCGGGATGAACGCTGCGAGTACCACAACCGACTGCAATACGTCGTTAAACCTGGTAATGATATTCCCCGTGAATGTTGCCGAAACCATAAGGATCAAAAGCCAGGTAATTCTGTGCCTTGCCAGCACCAGCGGATTTGTTTTCAGGTACTCTCCATCCGAAGGATGCATGGCGGCCATTTTCTGGAAGTCCTCGGTGTTCTCCTGATCAATAATGTCCACAACGTCGTCTATCGTTACAATGCCTACAAGCCTTCGCTCATTGTCAACCACGGGCATTGAAATAAAATCATATTTTTTGAACAGTGACGCAATCTTTTCATGGTCATCCAGGGTGCTTATATAAATGGGATCGGTTGTCATAATGTCTTCCACCCGGGTTGATTCATCACTTAATATAAGTTTTCTTATGGGTACAACACCTTCAAGTATCCTGTTACTGTCCAGGACATAGCAGGTATCGATTGTTTCCTTGTCTACGCCTGTTTCCTTTATATGTTTCAAAGCCTGTTCCACAGTCATTTCCTTTTTAAGGTCCACGTATTCAATTGTCATTATGCTCCCGGCTGAGTCCTCCGGGTATTTCAGAAACTGGTTTATAAGCTTTCTTGTTTCCACGTCGGTGGCTTTCAGCACTCTTTTTACGATGTTTGACGGCATTTCCTCGAGGAAGTCAATTGTATCATCAAGAAACAGTTCATCTATAATATCCTTGATTTCCTTATCAGTTATGGATTCAATAATATATCCCTGGAGATCATACGGTATATAGGAAAACACCCCTGCCGCAATTTCCTTCGGCAGTATTCTGAATATAATCAGCAGCTTTTGCTTGTCCAGCTCTTCCAGAAGCTGGGCTATGTCAACTTCATTCATGTCAATGAGCTTGTTTCTTGCTTCACTGTACTTGCCGTTTTCAATGAGTTCAATAATCAGTTCCTTCATTCGGCAGCCCTCCTTAAAAGAGCCACACCTTTCGTGCAGTAGTTATGGCTCTTATATTAGTATTTGTGTTTTTGCCAAAATTAACAGGTAAAGGAACAGGATCCACAACTACCACCTCCGCCGTAAAAAATAATAAAAACGAAACAACATCAGAAAAACAGAAAGCAACATCAATGCCAGGGCTTAACATTGAGTCTGAACATCAGCAAACTTTACCGGTTTTACAAATCACAAAACCGGGATATTTGCTATGCGTACCAAACAGTGCATAATACCGTGATCTGAAATAAAAGGGAAAGGTATGTATGAAAATTAATATGACCTGTGCCGCAAAATGAGGCTTATACATGAAAAAACAGAGTTTGGCACAGTCATTATTAAGTTTTCCATGTACATACGCTTACCGCTGCTGTCGATACTACTACTGCCAGACTCCATTTTTTCACCTCGCTTTTGCTTTCCGGCACATATTGCTTATATAATTATTCTATGTTTATACAGGAATAAAGTCAATAAAAATACGGAACAAACAGACGTTTTTTTCCGGGTAAAGCCTTAGGAAAAACGAAGATATTGAACAATGCGCGCCAAACAGTTGCTGTATATTAAGGAACCGGTAAGTACAGGCCCGGCCTGACTGCAAAAAAGCAAAAGATGCCGCTTCATCCCTGCCCGAAGTTTTATTCATTTTACATAAAAATCCGAGCTTACCTTCGGTAACATTACACTGATTATGTAAAACACGGGAAACGGGGCAGGTGTCTTTGCGGATTCGCCTGCCTCGGTTCTTACGTTAAATATCCAAAGGAGTTACAACAATCAGATCCCTGTGCAGCTGCAGTATTGATGCAGGTACCTGCGGTGTTACCGGACCGAACAGAGCTTTTTTCAGTATTTCTTTTTTGTCTTCTCCGCTGGCGATCAGCAATGCCCTTTTGGCCTGTATGATAGCCCTGATCCCCATTGTAATCGCTCTCTTTGGAACTTCATCTATACTGTTGAAAAACCTTGAATTTGCATTAATCGTGCTTTCGGTTAATTTAACGCAATGTGTACCCGGAACGAACTCGTCGGACGGTTCGTTAAAGCCGATATGTCCGTTATGACCTATGCCAAGAAGCTGCAGATCAATTCCGCCTGCTTTTTCAATCAGGTCGTCGTAGCGTCTACACTCTGCATCTGTATCCCTGGCTTTTCCGTTGGGTACATGGGTATTTTCAAGGTTGATGTTCACCCTTGTCAAAAGATGCTTGTTCATAAAATAACGGTAGCTTTGCTCATGGGTAGGCTCCAGGTCGCAATACTCATCAAGATTGATGGTGGTTACCCGGGAAAAATCGATGTCGCCGTTTTTGTTCAGTTCCACAAGCCTGTCATATGTACCGATTGGCGTGGAGCCTGTTGCCAGGCCAAGTACGGTCCCGGGATCAAGCAAAATCTGGGCGGCAATAATGTCCGCTGCCTTTTTGCTCATTTCTTCGTAGTTTTTAACTTTAATTATTCTCATATTTCAGCTCACCTTTCATAATGTGTATCCATGGAAGATATATGCAAAGCAAGCGTATATATCCATAATACCGTTTGTTTGCATGTAATCATTATAGCACAGGGAATTATTGAAAAAAAAGATTTTTTTTTACCGGGCGGCATTCAAATTTTGGGATTCGGCGCAGGAATATAACTCCGCTGGTAAAGGCTTGGCCAAAATTTGGTTGACAGTAATAGAACAAAACTGTAATATAAAGGTAACAAAATAAGGGAGATAGAAAAATGAATAAAGTTTTTCAAAAGGCTAAAGAATTCATATACAGGAATGCAAGGCCCCTGGATTTGGCACGTTTTCGGTATCACTTTGAGAACGGGAGCACCGAAGATGTTCTGAATGCCCTGGCATTTTACCAGAACGAGGACGGCGGTTTCGGACATGCCCTTGAACCCGATTCCTGGAATCCGAATTCTTCACCCATTCAAACCTGGTATGCGACAGAAATACTGCGCGAAATTGGTTTTACCGACAGTTCGCACCCAATAACAGCAGGAATCCTTAAATATCTCGAAAGCGGCAGGGATTTTGACGGGCGTACGTGGTCTATCCTGGTAAAGAGCACTGACAATTATCCTCACGCACCATGGTGGGACACGGTTATTGGCAGTACGATGCATGATGACTACAATCCCACTGCCTGCCTGGCAGGATTTATTTTAAAAATCGCCGATAAGGGCAGCAGTATTCACGACCTTGGCTGCCGCCTGGCAAAGGAAGCCTTTGATTCCTACATGAACCAGGGGTATTTTGACAATATGGGTACAGTTTCATGTTATGTGCGCCTGATGCAATATGTTGAAGAGGCAGGCATGACTGATTTATTCGACATTAATGCCCTGAAGGATAAACTGGTAAAGCAGGTTGAAAGAATTATTTGCAAGGATACTTCAGTGTGGGAGACATCATACATTTGCAAACCCTCACAGTTTTTCAGCAGCAGGGACAGTATATTCTACGACACCAACAGGGATATAGCAGAGTATGAATGTGACTTTATAATTAATACACAGCTTGAGGACGGCTCATGGGGCATTACATGGAAATGGATCGCCTGGCCTGATGAATGGGCGGTGAGCAGAAACTGGTGGAAATCCAATGTTGTTATCACAAATCTCCTGTACCTGAGAGGTTTTGACAAATTATAATACCGTGTGGATCTCCTGCTCACATCATGACCTCTTTGTGTTTTCTTTTTCTGTAACGTCTCAAGAAATGCCGCGAAGGCGAAATTTCCCAGTCATATCATCAGGTGATATAAGATAATACATATGTGACAAGAAGATAAGAAAAAAGGAAAGACCCCGGATATATTGTTTATTACCACAAAAACGAATATTTGAGGTCTTTCCTTTGAAGACAATTATAAACAGAATAAACGAGATTTTGTCAAAGAGTAGTTGAGTATGCAGTAAAATATAGTAATACTTCTCTGAAGATTATGCATTTTCCGCGAATCGGTGATATAAGATAATACATATGTGACAAAAAGATAAGAAAAAAGGAAAGACCTCTGATATAA
>LFSH01000017.1:0-958 GCA_001513105.1 Clostridiales bacterium DTU070
CAATTTCCATTATACCAGAGGCGTTTCAGGTCTCATTTTTATTATTAAGTTAACAGAACATAGATTAACATAAGGAGGTTTGGTTATGGACAACATTGGCTACAGAGGATTTTTCAGTGATAATGCTGAAATCCTGTTTTTCATTATCCTCTTCCTGCTTTTATTCTATGATGACAGAAGAGACAGAAGGTATTACTATTAATCGGTACTCCTCCTGAAAGGCTGTGAAATAAAAAAACTTTCAACCGTTAACAGAACTGCATGAAAAGTCCCCCGTAATGAGGGGGACATCCTTTTTATTCTTTTATACATTTACAAAAACGGGAGGTTATCCGGCAAATCAAGCCTATCGTCGTTTTTACCTGTCCATGCGGCGGCCAGTCAGCCTCATTGCATTCAATACGGCTATAAGAGCAACGCCGACATCGGCAAACACCGCTTCCCACATGGTTGCCAGGCCGCCTGCACCCAGAACCAGTACCGCTGCTTTTACCGCAAAGGCAATAAATATGTTCTGGTACACGACCTTTTTCGTCTCATTGGCAATGTTTATTGCCGTCAACAGTTTCTCAGGCTCATCATTCATTATAACAATGTCCGCGGCCTCAATTGCGGCATCTGTCCCAAGCCCGCCCATTGCTATACCGATATCCGCCCTTGCAAGAACGGGTGCATCATTCATTCCGTCACCCACATAGGCAATCTTCCTGTTTTTTTGCTTCCTTGCCGCAAAACTTTCCAGTATTTCTACCTTGTGCTGCGGCAGAAGCTCGGAATATACCTCGTCAATACCCATTTTATCCGCCATTGCATCGGCATTTGCCTTAAGGTCGCCCGTGAGCATTGCGGTTTTTATGCCTTTCTTCTTCAGCCTGTCAATAGTTTCCGCTGAATTTTTCCTTTCGATATCTGATACGGTAATTGAGCCCTTGAACTCCCTGTCGATTGCAACATAAAC
>LFSH01000017.1:1148-3863 GCA_001513105.1 Clostridiales bacterium DTU070
CAACTTCAAACTCGCCCCGTGTTAACGTGCCGGTTTTGTCAAAAACAACGGTTTCAATCGATGTAAGTGCTTCAAGGTAGTTACCGCCCTTTACAAGGATTCCGTTTTTTGACGCAAGCCCGATACCTCCGAAAAAACCGAGAGGTATTGATATTACCAGTGCACACGGGCATGATACAACAAGAAAGATTAATGCCCTGTAAAACCAGTCGGAGAAAAGAGCACCAAAACTTCCTGCCCCGGCAGCTGAAGTAATCAGCGGCGGAAGCAAAGCCATAAACATGGCTGTGATTACTACTGCAGGAGTGTACCATTTTGCAAAGCGTGTTATGAATTTCTCGGTGGGTGCTTTTTTCGCTGCAGAATTCTGAACCAGATCAAGTATCTTTGCGGCGGTTGATTCATGGAACAGTTTTGTTACCCTGATCTTCAGAAGTCCTTCCATGTTAACCGAACCGGAGTATACCTCGTTATCCTCGTTAACCGTTCTTGGAATGGACTCACCGGTCAGGGATGACATATCAAGGCTGGAACTTCCTTCTGCAACGACACCGTCCAGCGGAATCCTCTCCCCGGGTTTTACAACAATTATATCCCCGATTTTAACCTTATCGGGTGATACCCTGATAACCGAGTCGTTTGATACAATGTTCGCATAGTCGGGTCTTATATCCACAAGATCACTGATAGATTTCCTGGATCTCTCAAGAGCAATATCCTGCATAAACTCTCCGGCCTGGTAGAAAAGCATTACAGCTGCACCTTCTGCATATTCGCCGATTGCCATCGCACCTAATGTTGCAATGGACATGAGAAAGTTCTCATTAAACACCTGACCTTTTAAAATATTCTGCACAGCCCTGAAGAGGATTTCTCCGCCCAGCAGCAAGTAACCGGCAATGTACATTACTGTTTTAACAATTTCGGGCAGCGGCACTATCAGTGCGGTTATATAAATGACAGCGCCGACAACGGCAATAACCTGTTTCACTCGCAATAATTCCTTTATTCCCGGTGAGCCGGTGTTTTTCCCTGCCGGGTTTTCACCGTGCCAGACAGAAACTTTAACCCCCGGTTCATGAGCGTGAACAATCCTTTCGGCCTGTTTTACCAAGTCTGTATTATCCGCCATGTTATGTTCTATTGTAAGTACTTTTGTGATAAAATTCAGCGAAGCACTAACGCCTTCTATATTGTTTAATTCCCGTTCAATTTCAGCTGCACAGTTCGAACAGTTCAAACCGTCAAGCATTAATAGCTCTCTTTGNNTGCATAACTGTATATACCTCACTTTACATTTCATTAAGATGAATAAGCCCCAAATTGAATATCTGTTTCACATGGTCATCATCAAGGGAATAATACACTACCTTTCCTTCGCGCCTGTACCTGACAAGCCTTGCCTGCTTCAGAACCCTCAACTGGTGCGAAATTGACGACTGGGTCATGTTCAGCAGTACTGCAATGTCGCATACACACATTTCGCTTTCTGCCAGTGCGCAAAGGATTTTAATCCTTGTTGTATCCCCGAACACCTTGAAAAGCTCTGCCAGATCATACAGGTTTTCATCGGCCGGCATCTTCGTCCTGACATGTTTCACCGTTTCTTCGTGTATAACGGTGCAGTCACATCGATCCATGCCGTAATTAATATCTTCCATGTTTTCACCTCGCAAAATCATATGAACATTTGTTCATATGAATAGAATATCACACGAGTTTAATTATTTCAATATTTTTTGTCAACTTATTTTAGATTTTTTATTTAGGGTCCAGGTAACCGTTCCCAAATCCCGTGTTTTCCCATTCACCATCTCTGCCGGTTTTGGTCCGCCCGGCCTGTATTTGCAGGTCGCTGCAAGGAAGCATCTGTTTTCCGGAATCGAACAGTATCTTTGCCTTTTGGCCGCTTACAAGTATTTAAAGTTACCGTGCAATGCCCATCAGCAGCAAATTTTTTCCGAACCTCTTCAAAAACGCNNGCTTTTCCGCTGTTTTGAATCGCCCCAACGACAGGCACACTTTGACAGACCGCCGGTAATAGTATTAAAATTTATATATAAAAATAAGGGGAGTGTAATTAATTGTTCAAAAGAATACATTATAATTCTCCTGTTATTCTTACATATACGTTTTTGTCACTGGTTGTATTAATAATCGGAAATGCTACCGATATGGCTTCCACGAGGCTGCTTTTCTCGGTATACAAGGGAAGCCTGAAAGACATATTCTTCTATATCAGGCTGTTCGGGCATGTATTAGGACATGTAAACTGGGAGCATTTTGTGAATAACTTTCTAATAATACTTCTTGTCGGCCCCATGCTGGAAATGAAATACGGGTCGAAATGCATGCTGCAGATGATTGTTATTACCGCATTTGCAACAGGCGTTCTGAACGTTATCTTTTTCGATACCGCACTGCTGGGTGCAAGCGGTATTGCCTTTATGCTGATTATTTTAAGTTCATTTGTCAACATAAAAAAAGGAAGCATTCCGCTTACCCTTCTCCTTGTTGCTTCTCTGTACCTGGGCCGGGAGATTGTAGAGGGTATAACCGCCCAGGATAATATATCCCAGTTTGCGCATATTGCAGGGGGAATCTGCGGCGGAGTATTCGGTTTCACGCTGAAATCAGGCAGGGATTAGTCATGAATCCATGCGAGGGTCTATGTACATCGCAGATAACAGTAGCGTCAGCAATCAATAATGCCCT
>LFSH01000017.1:3875-4115 GCA_001513105.1 Clostridiales bacterium DTU070
GTTTGACCACCCGAAAGCTCGGTCATTTTTATTCCCGCGTTAACAGGTTCTCCGGTGAGCTGATTTGCGAAATCAAGTGTCTTCTGGATAAGTTCCGGGATATGTAAATCATTTTTATTTCGAATCCTGGCATGCATGTGCAAAAACTCATAAACAGGCAGATCGGAGAGAAAGGTTGTATGCTGAGTGATCAGGGCGATTGGATTCCGGGACGGATTGTTTCGAAACTCGTCAGGCGGC
>LFSH01000058.1:0-1203 GCA_001513105.1 Clostridiales bacterium DTU070
GTATTACATATTGTCAAGCGTGAATAAAAGAAAACCCGACTTGCCGTTATATTAGCTTGCCGGGTAATGCATTTTGCTTCAATTAAACTTCATATACCTGCGTATGTCTTAATAGTGTCCGCTGATATAACATTGAAAAAGGATATGTCAATAAAGTCTGTTCGACCAATAAATAATTAATCAAACTTTAGAAGATTCGGATTAATTATCAACTCTTTTTCAATATTGCGAGCAATTCCAATAATTGTTGCGATTCCATATGTTCCAAGAATTTGTGGTTGATGCATAAGTTCATGGCCATCTTCTTTGAAGTATTTACCTTTTCCAATACTGTAGAACCCATAGTCAAGTTCTTTTTCATAATCATCAATTGGAATATTAGCGATTGTATAAAAAAAACCTTTTCTCCAGTAAATATCATCAACTATTACTGGATCAATAATCAGTTCTTCATAGTTTGGTAAATAGTTTGATAAATCAAGTGTTCTTGTTTTACATTTGAAAATAAACACTGCATTTTTACCATTTATAAAAGTGTCATTTGCTATGTGTTTTATTTCTGCTTTAAACACTCGACCATAGAAATAGATGCCTTCCCTGGGACTAACCAGAAATATATCACCTTCTTTTGGTTTACATTTCGTTTTTTTAATTACTTTTAATTGGTACTCTTTGGGATCTTTATTATCCAACTCTTTAATTTTAAGTTGGATATCTTCTGGTAATTCAGCAAACCTCTTTTTCCACCTTAAGGAAATAGGATTTTCATTCATGTCTTTTAGATTATTTATCATACCATCCTCCTACTTTAATCCATTTAAAAAGTTCTTCGCCCATATAAGTGCTTCGTTGTAATATGGTGAATTAGGGCTAATACTATTAATTTGATTCATTGCATTTGCTGGACCATTTTCAATTAAATATTGTTCAATAGCACGTGCTTGATTCCTCGTTAATCCCGAAACTTTCTCTTCAAGATAATCTAAGCCTTTTCCTTTCGGACCATAGTTATGCTGATACAAACGTTTTGCTAAATCCTGTTTCGTGATACCAGTATAAACAGCTTCACCATCTTTTACGCCATAATACACAACATTATCAGCATCACCCTTGTTCAACCATTTTAGCGTTTCATCTGATATAGTACTACGCGTTCCCTCACTACAAGGACTATATCTATTATATAATTCCTGCTACCATAAC
>LFSH01000058.1:1221-1490 GCA_001513105.1 Clostridiales bacterium DTU070
CAGTTCTTGTCATCAACCTTTTCATATGGCCTGTATTCAGTCTTAGTTTTCATCATGCCGTAAATTATCCTCACAAGCCGCCTTGCCACGCACACAAGCGCCTGTGGCTTGTTCTTGCCCTCTTTGACCTTCTGCTCAAAATACTCCCTGAATACCGGGTGCCTTGGCTTTCCTGAAGCCGATACTGCTACCATCTGGATTGCAAGAAAGTGAAATATCGCATTTAGTGCCCTGTTGCCATTCCTGCACCTTTGGTCTTTGCCCTTTCC
>LFSH01000006.1:0-380 GCA_001513105.1 Clostridiales bacterium DTU070
TCGGAGATAGTCATCCATATCTTCTAAAATTTCTGCTGTTATATCCCTTCCTAATGCATTTAGCTCTTCTTGTAAACCTAGAACTAAGTCTGCTAGATCCTTCTTTTCCTGAATAAATTCCCTAATTCTTTTTTCAATTTTTTTCGTGCCAAATTCAATAAAATGTTGTATACTGTTATACATAGAAGATGCCATCCTTTGTTGTTATTTGATTAGGTTTTATATTTTAACAGGATGTCATCTTCTTTTCAATGCATCTGGAATTCATTTCCATGCAATTCCCTACAGTAATTTTACTCGAGCTTAAACTATAATATATTTATAAATTGCAATATTAAATGCCGTGCAAAATTTGGTAAATCCATTGCTTATTGGAATAA
>LFSH01000006.1:404-13005 GCA_001513105.1 Clostridiales bacterium DTU070
TGCCTCTTCATGTCGAGTAGACAGATTGAATGTAATTCAGTAAATCAGTTAATATCAGTCACACCTCTTTCAAACCGCAAACGCCGCTCAAGCAACCCATCATATCAAACAATTGCTATCATGGATTACCTGTTGGGGTGTACATAAATATTGCCTTCATTATAGCAGTGTTGAAATATGATTTATTATATGCTTAAATATCATTAAGAAAAAGGTTGTGCCTATTAATGCAATAAAAGAACATTTTGGAAGGAATCAATAAGTGAAGCTTTTTGACAGACTGCCCCCCAATCTTTTTTCCATACTGGTTTCCAAAAACAAGGCATTGTATGCTGAAGCTTTGTTTGTCCTGCGCAAGGCATTCAAGCAGCATATGACCATAAGCAAGAGTGATCTTGTGGCAATGCTCATTGCAAGTCTTGATGAAGCATTATTGGATCTTGATTTGGAAGCGGAAAAAATGGAGTTTGAAGAAGCTGAAGAAGAAGTAAAAGGCGGGCAGGGACAGTCTGCCACTGCGCATCTGATTCTCAGAAGGCTCATGGCTACAAAATGGATTGAAGTTGAGTATCAGATGGATTCGTTCGAGGAGATTATTACTCTTCCCGATTATACAATAAAACTTCTGGACCTTTTATATTCATTTACGGATGATACGGTGCGCGAATACAATTCATATGTTTATTCCACCTATTCCGCCCTGCGCACAGCCGATGCAGAAAGAGACGATTTCATGTACAATGCTTTGCTGACAGCCCATGAGAACACCCTGAAGCTTGTGGATGAACTGAAGACACTGCATAACAATATAAGAAGATATCATCAGGCCCTTAATGATTACTTTACCGTAAATGATATCCTGAAGGGCCACTTTGATGAGTACAAGGAACTTATCATGGATCGCATATACCATCCGCTGAAAACTATGGACTCGGTTCCGCGGTACAAAATTCCGATAATGAAAATACTGACGGGCTGGCTTTCGGATTTGGGAATAAGACAAAAAATGGCCGAACAGGCCGTCCAGCGCGGCAAGTTTAATACGGTGGATGATGCAATGGATGATATCATACGCAGAATAAATGAAGTAAGCGATATTTATGAAGGCCTTGACGAAATGCTTGCTGAAATTGACAGGAAGAGGACGGCTTACACCCGGGCATCATTGGAAAAAATGCGTTATCTTCTGACTATTGACAGGAGCATAAAAGGCAAGCTTGTGGACGTCCTCTCTGCAGCTGCTGCAGACCAGGAAAAATGGGCGGAAATAATGGCTGACAATGTAAAACTGTTCAAACAGTGCTATATAGATGAAAAGTCGCTGTACGTAAAACCGAACAGGATGGGACGCAAAGAAGGAAAACCTCTTGGCCTTGAGATAACAGACGAGAATATTGGCGGTAAAGCGTTTGAAGATTTTCTGAAAAAGGCCAGGAAACAGTACAGCCATCAGAAGATAATGGCATTTATGAAAGAGCTGATGAGAAACAAGCATGTTCTGAACAGTTCTGAAATCAGAATTGCTGACGATGATGAATTTGTCATGCTCGTTCTGGCGACATTGAAAAAATGTGAAAAAGGCGTTTTCTACCAGGTGGAATTTGAAGACGGATATGACCGGTGCGACGGATATACCATACCGCGCATGAGGTTTATAAGGAGAGAAAAAGCGAATGTGGACTGAAGCTTATGAGAAACTGACAAGCTCTGAAAAGGAAGAATTCAGACGACTTGCCAACATGCTGCTGTCGAAGACGTTCATAATAAGGGACTATTACGACAGCAAGGAAGAGATGATGAAGATAAGTCCGGAGTACAGGTTTATTGAGAGGAATTTTGAACTGTTCTCCGGTTACTTTTTCTGTTCGGGCTGGGATTTGCTCAAGGATAACCAGTATGGCGTGATTTTAGTAGAAAACGTATATGAATACAACAGGCTTAAGCTGAGCCGGTTAACCACTTTCTTTCTTTATATAATCAGACTGATATACGAGGAAGAACGGGAACACATTTCTTTAAGAAACGAGGTCATAACTACTACAGGGCAGATAATACACAAAATGATCAATCTGAACCTTATAAAAAAGAAACCCTCGGATCACGACATTTCGGATTCTCTCAGGCTTTTGTCAAATCACAACCTGATCCAGAAAATATCGGGCCCGTGGGAAAAGGCGGATACCAAAATCCTGATACTGCCCTCAGTGCTCTTTGTGGTATCCAATGAGAGAATAAGCAGGATTTATGATCTTGTTGAAAACGGCGAAAATACTCAGGATGAGAACAACCAGGATAATGAAACGGTATCGGAAATCATAAGAGGGGAAGGCGAAGAGGCATGAAGCTGCTGAAAAAACTTCTTTTGATACACTGGCATTTCTTCAGTTATGAACTTGTAGAATTCGATAAAATCAACTTTCTTACAGGGAAGAATGCGTCAGGCAAAACAACGATGATTGATGCGTTACAGGTCATTATGCTTGGAGACGCAAACGGAAGGGGTTTTTTCAATAAGGCCGCCAACGAAAAATCCGCCAGGAGCCTGAAAGGGTATTTGAGAGGCGAGCTCGGAGATGACGGTGACGCAGGTTTCAGATATCTGAGAGAAGGACGTTTTACCAGTTATATTGCCTGCGAGTTTTATGACGATGTAAGAAAATCCAGCTTCACCCTGGGTATTGTATTTGAATGCTATGAGGACAGTTCCGATGAGCACCGGTTTTTCATCCTGGATTCCGAACTGCCGGAAAATCACTTTATCGTCAATAATGTTCCGATGACATACAAGGAATTGAGGACATATGTAAATAAGCATTACAAAAAGGGAAGATACGATTTTCCCGATTCGGACAGGGGGTACCAGGAGATTCTGAAAGGAAAGCTTGGCGGTCTGAAAAACAAGTACTTCGACCTCTTCAAGAAGGCCGTTTCATTCACTCCCATCACCGAGATTGAGAAATTTATCACCGACTATGTGTGCGATGTTAAGAATCCGGTGGATATATCACTGATGCAGGAAAACATAAGGCAGTACAAACGTATGGAGCTTGAGACCGATCTCCTTGAAAAACGCGTATCAGCGCTTCAGAACATTGCCGATATGTACAGGTCATACCTGGATGAAAAACAAAGGCTGCAGATACAGAGCTACCTGATAGACAGGGCAAGTTTGCAGGTTATACTTGATGAAAAAAAGACTCTTAATGAAGAGATAGGAAGGCTTGATAGAGAAATTGCCGCCTGTTCCCAAAAACAGGCAGATATTGCCGTGAAGCTTGTGAATGAAAGGAAAAAAAGGGACGAGCTTATTGCTGCAAGAGAAAGGTCAGACATCTATACTCAGATGAAGCAGCTGGAATCACAGAAGAAAGAACTTTCTCAAATGATAGAAAAGCTGAATGGCGAAGCTGACGAGACCGTTCAGAAACTTCGGAAATATGCCCATGAATGGAAAGAGGCTGCAAAAGGCTGTTCAGACCTTAAGCGCCTTCCCGAAAGTGAAATAAAGGATTTGTTTATCAATGAAATTCGGGATGTAGAAAAATGCGCAGCATTGGCACAGGCTCATGCCATAAGCCTTCTGGACATTGATGAGGAAAGCATTGACACGCTGACAGCCCATAAGTTTAACGGCATAAATGAAGATTTGACCAGATTTAATAAATCGTCCACGTTGCTTATGTATTCAGCAGACAGGAAGAAAGCCGGGATAGAGTCCGAACTAGAAAGACTGGAAAGAACCCTTGCCGACCTGGAAAAGGGTATAAAATCATATGACCCGAAACTTATCGCACTGCGGGATGAGATCAGTAAAGAACTTGCCGGGAAGTACCAAAAGGATATCCCGGTGTATATACTGGCCGATCTTCTCGACATAAGGGATATGCGCTGGCGAAATGCGGTTGAGGCATACCTGCACACCCAGAAATACTACCTGCTTGTGGAACCGCAATACTTTATTGACGCCTTAAAGGTATATGACAGGCTGAAGTTCAGTGGGGGATTTTATGACTGGGGCCTTATTGATGCAGGCAAGCTTGAAAGTTTCAGACCCCATGCACAGAAAGGAAGTCTTGCCGAGGAAGTGGTTACAGACAATATGTACGCCAGGATGTTTATTGATTACGTCATGGGAAGAGTAATCAAATGCGACAAGGTCGAAGAATTGCGAAACCATGACAGGGCTATAACCGATTCCTGCATGCTGTATCAGGGTTATGTTGCAAGGCAGCTCAACCCAGAGAGGTGGAAGTATCCGTTCATAGGAAGAAAAGCGCTGCAAGAACAGAAGGAAACCGTAAAAAGGGCTATAGAAAAGCAAAAGACGGATCTTCAGCATTGCAAAATCTTAGTTGACATTCTGTCAAAAGCATCGAATATAATAGTTATTAACCGCAATGAGTATGAGCAATACCTGAGGGTTATTGAGGAGACCAGGAAACTGCCCGGGCTGAAAAGCAGGCTGAATGAAGTCGTTGATGAACTGGAAAAGCTTGACCTTACCTGGCTTTTCAGCCTTGACGAAAAAATAAGGGAATGCGAGAACAGGATAACCGGGTTTGAAGAAGAAGAGAAGAAATGTATAAGCTCCATTGCATCAGCAGAAAATGCAAGGAAGACAATCGTCCAGGAAAAACTGCCTTCTGCTGGGAAACAAGAAGCAAAAGCGAGAGAAGACCTGGCCCGGTACGATACTTCCTGGGTTAACGAAAAAGGAGAACCCCGGTTTTTACGGGAATTGGAGAACAGAAAATCCGCGAACGATATTATCCGGAATTTCAGCTCGCAGCTTGAAAGGACCAGGAACCAGACTGTCAAAAAGAAGGATGACATGGAAAAAGCCAGGTCTGACTATAACAGGGAATATAAGATGTCATATGATATCAAGCAGGAAGACAATTCATCGTATGACAAGGAGTTGAATGAACTAAAGGATATCAGACTTCCTGAATACAGGAACCAGATTAGGGACGCCAAAGAAAAGGCATTCCAACAGTTTGAGGACGATTTCCTTGCGAAGCTCAAAGCCAATATAGATACCGTAAAATCTCAAATCAATGAACTGAACAATGCCCTTAAGGAAAGCAGATGGGGAAATGAACGGTACAGGTTTACATGCTCGCCCAAGCCTGAGTATAAAAAGTACTATGATATGATTACCGATGAGATACTGATGGAAGGTTATAATATTGCTTCGCAGGCTTTCAGGGACAAGCACCGCGATGCCATAGACGAGCTTTTCAGGCAGATAACCGATGTTGATTCCGAACTCAATGCGGATGCACGGGCAGAACTTGAGAAAAATATCAAAAGGTTTACCGACTACAGAACCTACCTCAGTTTTGACCTCATTGTCACTGATGAGGAAGAAAAAACCCAGAGGCTTTCCAGAACACTCCGTAAGAAATCAGGCGGAGAGACCCAGACTCCTTTCTATATTTCTGTGCTTGCATCTTTTGCCCAGATGTATAAAATTAATGATCCGGCTTATAACCGCATGCGACTCATCGTGTTTGATGAAGCCTTCAGCAAAATGGACAGCGAAAGAATACGGGAAAGCGTCCGGCTCCTCAGGAAATTCGATTTCCAGTGCATCCTCTCGGCGCCTCCGGAAAAGATAGGCGATATTGCTCCCCTGGTAGACAGAACGCTTTGTGTTATCAGGGAAAAGAACACATCAATAATTAAGGCATTTGAACCCAAAAAGCTTATGGAGGAGGGGTTGGATGGAGTATAAAAAGCTTGTGCTGGACAGGCTGCTTGATCGGTATGAAAAGAGCAAGTCCTTTAAAGATGAAAATTCGAGAAGAAGGATCATGATTAAAATGACAAGGGGTGACATGCCTGAGTATGACATTGAAAAACCATTGGTGAGAGAGACCTTCAACAGCGTAATTAAAGAGTTGGATGATAAAGGCCTGGTTAGTTTCGAATGGGCCAGGTACGAAGAAGGAAATATTATTGAAAAGGTATGGCTGAATGTCACAAGGGTTGAAGACTGTTATGCCGAAATAGGAAGAAAGGCAAGGCGTGCTGTTCTTGATGCATTGCTTGAAAGAATTACGGAGCTTAAAGAAAAGACTTCGAACAGTTGGATATTGTCTTTCTTGGCTGACACAGAACAGTCTATTAAGGAAAAGTCATCGACAGCCGGTTTGCTTCCCTCTGATGAAGAGCATGCAGTGGCGGTTTTAAAGGCATTGGATTATCTCAGAACGCTGGATGGCGGCCAATGCCTTGAAAGAGTGTTCAGCCTTCGGTGTTTCAATGATTCCAAATATTTCGAAAAGAAGGTCAAAAAAAGACTGGCAGGAATTATAAAAAGATATTGCATAGATCAGGAAGTACCTGATGAAATGTCGGACGATGATATACTTGCACAGGTCGGAATACTCCAGTCACCGGAGCAGGTTGATTTCAAGGGTGGAATTGTCGGTACACTGGACGGAAAAGAGATAGATTTTTCATCATTTATATACGGCGTTACACTGAATACCGATACAGTCAGAAATTTAGCCATTACCGGAATAGGCCAAGTCCGCAAAATTCTCTTTATCGAAAACAAGGCAAACTATATTCAATTGATTAATGAAAACAGTGACGATACATTGATGATCGTATTTCACGGCGGTTTCTACAGCCCGGTAAAAGGGGCGTTTTTTAAGAAACTGTACGAGGCGGCTCATCCATGCGGAGTTGAATTCTACCATTGGGGCGATATTGATCTGGGTGGTTTTATGATTTTTCAAAGACTTAAATCAAGTATTATCCCGTCTTTAAAACCTTATTTAATGGACAGAAAAGCCCTCGAAAGCAGGATCAAATATGGCAAAAAATTTGATCCCAGGTATGCTGAAAAACTAAAATCATTACTTAAAGATGAAGATTACAGTGAATTCAGAGAAGTTATCAAACTAATGCTTGAGAAAAACATAAAGCTTGAACAGGAGTCTTTTCTTATTTGACATGAGTGTATGCCGATGTGATTTCTATACTTTATTTGCCTTAAGGAATATCACACAGGAAATAGGCGTTCTGTTCCGATCAGTAAGAAACATCGTGCTCCGTTGTCTTCAATCCGCCAGGTAGTATCGTTAATTTGAACAATGTCAGCCATAAGTATCCCTCCAAATTATTAATTTATCTTAAATTCGCAACACTCTTGATATTTAAAACTAATTATTCGCCAGTTTCAATGCTGCTTCTTATTTTTGGTTAGCCATGTTTCAGCCTATAGATGTCTGCATGCACCGTTTATAAACTAATTGGATATTTTCAGTTTTTCTCCAAAGTTTTGCCGGATACGTAAATGGTCCATTACAACTTATATTTATGATAAAAGCTATAAGTGTCCCACAAATTACTTATTTATTTTTAAAAGGTGCAGAACTTATTCCCAGTATAATAATACACTACGCCCAACACCTATTAAAAGTAAAATTTAACTTTAAAAAAAGTATCCGTCAAAATGAACAGACATAATGTATTCACCCCGCGGAATTATCCACTGATCAATCTTGTCTTGCACTTTACAATCATTTACATCAGAACGTAATCCTGCGAAGTAATTGTAAAACCCGTTTTCAGAGCAAGCTCTTTTTTGAAAACCGATGTTTCGGTCTTCAGGTAAAGTGTCAAAACTGTCAATTTGTATTGTCATTTATCTGGGAATTTGACAAAAGATACCTTTCAAGAGTAAAATATCAACTAAGAAAGATAATATGCATACACTTAATTATTCATACTGTTAAATATAGAAACGGGGTGATCTGTTCATGAGAAAAACTATTATGCCCATCATCATTGTAATTTTAATTTTCAGCCTGCTCCCGGTACCCGCATACTCTTTACAGGAATATACCGTTATCCTGCCGTTTATCTTCGACCAAAGGATTACAGACATAAGCGGTGATCTGGTTATGACAGAGGATGAAAACGGCATATATGTTTATACCGCTGAAGGTATACCGGTGAAATTAGAACCATATGATATGGCTTCACTTGAGAACGGTTATATTAAAATCCGGCCGGAAGGATCCCGGCAGTGGACTGTCTGTCGAAAAGACGGCAGCCGTGTATTCGAAGAATGCTACGATGATGTAATAGTTACCGATCAGAATATAGCTCTTGTTGGAATTGGTGACTGGCGTCCTCCCGGCAATTTCTTCGGGCAATACGGTGCAATTGATCTTCTGACAGGGGAAATCCTGATTAGTCCGTCTTACAGTAATCTGCAAATGAGCGCAGACGGAAAATATATTGTTGATAACGCATATCTTTCGGTCCGGGTGTTCGATTTGAATGGAAACGATGTAACTGACACCGTCGATTATGTTGCGGTACGTTCCTATAAAAACGCATACTACGGAGTCAGAAGTACGAAAACCGGTTTATACGGTCTGGTGGACAGCGAAGGGACACTTTGCGTTCCGTTATTGTATGATCAGCTCGGTGACTTGTTAAGCGGTGCACTCCTTGTGAGAAAGGACGGAAAATGGGGTGTATCTTCGATTGACGCATCCGGAGAACTTCTGCAGCCTGTTGAATATACTGATGCCAGGGCCTTTTCCGGTGATATTTACGCATTATCAAAATGGGACTGGATCACACATGCCATAGATTCGAATTTCATTACCATCCATTACGGCAATGGAAGGCAGGCATTTTCAGCGGAATCGTATAACGCAGTAAATGATGTATGCGGCGATGTTATATATGTGTGCCGAAGGGGGGACAATGCTATTGTCGGACTTTCAAAAACCGGGGAAGTTCTTGTCCCGCCGATTTCAGACAGTTATTTGTCTTTTTCTCACGATAATTTTGTGCTGATTCAAGGAAAATACGATACAAGCAACATGTTTCCTGTTAGTATGGCAGTAAACCGCTGGGGTGAAGTGATTGTTCCATATGGACCATATGCTTTGCTTTCTGACGGAAGTTTCATCGGAAAAGGTTTTACCCTGGTTAATAAGGAAACAGGGCAAATCACCCGTATGATGATAGACGGATATGAGCTTAGATTGCCGAATATGCATTCATCAGTGGATTATAATCGCGGCTGGGTGATATACAATGATAACGGCAGCGCCTGGATAACCGATTTATATGGCAATATAATTGTTCCTGAAGGCGAATATGTCATGGTGTCTTTCAGTATGAACAATCCAAACTTAATTGCAGCAGGACATCAGTATATAATTGCACAGGATAAAAACGGGAAATACGGGGTATTGTCGTTAGTGGAGAAACCATATCATATTCCGCCCCATGACTGGGCAGTTGAGGATATTAACGAAGCAATTTCAACAGGTCTCGTGCCCGAAAATCAACAGCGTGACTGGCGGGATTCCTGTATCCGGGGTGACTTTTGCCGGCTGCTTGCGCCTTTACTGGAAATAGCAGGTGTGCAAAGCCAGAAACAGGCAGCTTTCACTGATACACAGGATGAAGACATATTGCTTGCGGCATCGCTGGGTATTGTAAATGGCACAGGAAACGGAAAATTCTCACCGAATCAGCCAATCTCAAGGCAGGAAGCTGCGGTAATCCTTTCACGCACTGCTGATGTCCTCGGTATTAAAGCTGAAGAAACACCGCTCACATTTAAAGACGAGGATAAATTTGCAGATTGGGCAAGGGACGGTATATATTCTGTAACTTCAATTATCTGCGGAAACAATGAACAGCGTGTTATGCAGGGTGTATCTGACGGACGGTTTATGCCTCATGGTATTTATACAAGGGAGCAGGCCATCCTGACTATTTTTCGTATGTATCGCGCGTATTTGCTGAATCAGCCGGGGAACAGTCATTGACCTATAATTGAAAGTATCTGTGTTACGATTATAATTCCAATTGATGTAACAAAACAAACTGGTAACAGCACTTCGGGAAAAATATGCCACGCGGCTTTGACCGCGTGGTTTTGTCCATCCCAAAATTTAACGGTTATGTCGCATATGGAGTCTTCTGCAGATCAGGTATGATTTTACTTTATGTAAAATATATGTTAGGAGTCCAACTGGCGGCAAGACCACAATTCTGTCGCAGGGTGCAAACAGTATTCCGCTATATGCACATCAAACGCAGGAAAAGAATATTTCATGCTCAATGCTTTGCTGACAGCCCATGAATTATAAGCATATATACCACTGTCATACATCTTTATTGTCTTCACTTGCATCCGCAAGCATCCTTTACCATTTTCAGTTCATCAGTGTATATGCAATGCTTTATTCGGTTATTCCTGACCGCTGCAAAGCATTCATCCAGATCCATCCAAAGCACACCGTCAACCTCTTCTTTTTGAAGTATAAATTCTCCTTCTTCGATGTCCCGCCACAAAATGAATACTCGTGTATATTGCCTGTCATGATAAGGTTTACCGCAGATACAATCATCCCAGATTACAGTTCTGTCCCCACAGAATATAAGTTCATCAGCAGACGCTGAGATACCTAATTCCTCCTGCAGCTCTCTTATGGCAGATTCGACAAAATCCACTCCTGCCGGGATGTGACCGGCACTTGAAATGTCATAACAGCCTGGGAATGATTCTTTGGTTTCAGACCTTTTCTGAAGCAGAACCTGAAACTTACCCTGTTTTTTCCTGAGAAGCCATACATGCGATGTTCTGTGCATTATGCCTTCCTCATGAGCTTTTTTGCGTTCCACCGTTTTTCCTGTCGGATTACCGTATTCATCAACAATATCCAGAATCTCCATTTAAAACACCTGTTCCTCAAATTATAACACATTATGTATTCCATATGTCGGCATCGTGCGGTCACCTCTTACAGCCGTGGCATCAATACCACGCATTCAATATGCTGCAAAACGGTTAATCAAGTATGACTATATAGGTTATGAAAAAAACATCAGCTGATTTGTCAAGTCACCCCCGCCTATTTGGGGGCTTAAGTTACTACAAAAATACCAGAAGTAATATACCGGCTTTTGTCAGCCATCGTTATTCTTGTTTGTGTATATAAAACCCCAGGTTGGCGTATTTTACGACGCTATATACATATAAAAAAGGCATCCGGGATAATTTACTATGTATTTTTTATTCGGCCCCAGTTATTTAACTACAATCAACTCGTAATCCCGCGTACCCAAACCGATTCTCTCCGCGTGCTCCAAACAGGAACGCCATTCGGATTCGGGCGTGGAATTGATGAAGTGGTCATGGTGGTCAACAAAGTCCGGTTTATTCATGTTTCCGGTCAGATGGCTTCCCGGAAGCGGTGAAGCTTTAAGACAGGCGTCTGCACAGGCTTGATCCAATGCTACCGGATCAAAGGATGCAAACATACCCAAATCAGGCAAAATAGGCACGTCATTTTCCCCATGACAGTCACAGTAGGGTGACACATCCACCACCAGGGAAATATGGAAGCAAGGACGTCCGTCCACCACTGCCTTGGCGTATTCCGCCATACGATAGTTTAACTGCTCGACGGCAGCATCGCCTTCGAATGAGATAGCATCAAAATTACACGAACCTAGGCAACGGCCGCAGCCCACACAATTTTCCTTATTGACCGTCATCTTCTTGTTGACTGTATCAAATACCAAAGCGTTGTTGGCACACTCTTTCAGACACCTGAGGCAGCCCCGGCACAGATACTGATCAATACGCGCCTTGCTATTACTGTGCTGCTCCTTTTTCCCTGCCCGGGAGCCACAGCCCATACCTATGTTTTTAATTGCTCCGCCAAACCCGGTCAGCTCATGCCCCTTGAAATGAGTCAGACTGATGAACACGTCCGCATCCATAATAGCCCGGCCGATTTTGGCTTCCTTTACATATTGTCCTCCATTTACAGGTACCGCAATATCATCGGTTCCCCTCAGTCCATCCCCGATCAGAATAGGACATCCTACTGTCAACGGTGTAAAACCGTTTTCCCATGCACACTCCAAATGTTCAAGGGCATTTTTCCGTTTTCCGGGATACAAGGTATTACAGTCGGTCAGAAAAGGTTTGCCGCCCAGCTCCTTAACAACATCAACCACAGCCCTGGCATAATTTGGACGAAGGTAGCTGATATTTCCCAGCTCACCAAAATGCATCTTGATAGCAACGAACTTGCCATCCATATCTATCTGACCGATACCGGCTTTTTTTATGAGTCTTTTAAGTTTGGCAGGCAGTCCGTCCCCGAATGGTACCGTGCGGAAATCCGTAAAATAAACCTTTGCTTTTTCCATTTATTTATCGCCCATTTTATTGAAAATATTGCCTATATATACGCCTTTTTATAGAATTAGCGCCAACATCCAGGCTGACAACACAACCTTGGAAAAGCGATAAACAACTAATATGTTTTGCCAGCTAACACTGACATCTATTTTATCACACTTGGAACAGCTCTCATAGGTTTTGTTGGAGAATCGAAAAAGGCGAATAGATTCTTTATTTGTTTAGCATATTTTGAGTGATTCCTTTATCCGTTCCAGTATTTCCATTGGTTCGATAACCTCAACCTTATCACCAAAACTAAGCAGCCAGCTTATCATAACACCAATGTTTGCATTATTACTTCCGCTTTTAAAACCAATTCATTGTTCATAAAAGCTACTTTTCCTTTCTCCTACT
>LFSH01000046.1 GCA_001513105.1 Clostridiales bacterium DTU070
TTTTACAATGGATTACCATGAGTTTTCTATATATTACGGCATTTTATTTTACAACTTCCCTACGGTACAGGACAGGTTTTTTGCCGGAACCGGTGAAATAAAGTTGCCCTGAAATATATATGAACCGAAAAAGGCACATGTAAAAGAAAAACCCCTGTTTAAAGCTGCAGAGGCTTGTCCGGAATAAGGTATGCGGTTATATCAATAAAAGTGGTGAAATCAGGTTCAGATTATATTGTGTTTTAATGCAAAGACTGCTGCCTGGGTTCTGTCCGAAACCTTCAGCTTCTTGAAAATGTTTGAAACGTGATTCTTAACGGTTTTTTCACTGATATAAAGAGTTTTTGCAATCTCCTTGTTCAGGAAGCCCTTCGCTATAAGCCTTAATACCTCCAGCTCCCTGTCACTCAGTACGCAGTCCTTCTTTGAAGCCGTTTTTCCACTCTGCAGGTATTTTTTGAATTCAATAACAAGCTCTTTTGCCATGGATGGCTGAATATACGTTTCACCGCTGAACACCTTTCTGATCGCCTCAATAAGTACATATCCGTCAGCATCTTTAAGAACATAACCGCTTGCGCCAAGCTGAAGTGACTGAAATAAATATTCCTTGTCCTGATGAATTGTCAGCATGATTATTTTTGCGTTCGGATCTCTCTGTTTGATTAGTTCCAATGCCTGTAATCCGTTCTTTTTAGGCATGTTGATATCCATTAAAACAATGTCGGGTTTTTCTATCTGGTAAAAATCGGCCGCCTGGATACCATCAGCAGCTTCCGCGACTACTTTGATGTCATTCTCAAGTTCAATCAACTGCTTCAAACCCTGCCGAACCATGGAATGATCCTCAACCAGCATCACGCGAATTCTCTCCATAGAATGACCCCTTTCAACTAAACATATGGAAGTACTGCTTTAATGGTCGTTCCCCTACCTTCACCGGATTTGATCTCCAATAATCCGTCAAGCAGCTCTATTCTCTCTTTCATGCTGAACAGACCAAATCCGCCCATGTTATCATCCTTATCAATTTTCATACTTCCTGTATTAAATCCTTTGCCCTTGTCTGTAACTGTCAAAACCACCCTCTCAGATGTCAATTCAATGCATACCTCCGCAGCCTTTGCCCCTGAATGCTTGTGAATGTTGTTAAGTGCCTCCTGTACCACCCTGAATATTGTAATTGTCAGGTTTTCGTCGTGTATTTCCTTATCCGGACCTTTCTTTTGAAATTTGACCTTTATGCCAGACTCTGATGAAAACTTGTCTATGTACTTCTGCAGAGTAGGTATTAGCCCGATATCTTCAAGGGACATAGGTCTTAGCGCATAAATAATCCTCCTCACATCTATTAATGATTCGCGTATTATCCTTTTTAGCTCTTTCAACTCCTCCTTTGCCTTGTTTATATCAGTATCAATTATTTTCTCGCATATCTCAGCTTTAAGCACTATATTGGACAACGCCTGTGCGGGTCCGTCGTGAATCTCTCTTGCTACCCTGCTTCTTTCATCCTCCTGGGCTTTGATAACCCGGATTGCAAGGTATTTCCTCTTTTCTGCATCCTCAAGTTGAACATTCAGATTGCTTAAATCCCCGGACAGGTAGTCCATTACGGTACCTACCTGGTTCATCAGGAGTTCTGCCCTGCTGACGGTGTTTAAAGCCTCTGCCAGGCGTCTTTCCAAATCATTCCTGCGGATAATTGCAAACCGTTCCCGTTCCCTGTTGACAGCAAGTTCAACCCTTATCTTGTCGGCTTCTTCATATGCGGCCCGTATATCCTCCTGCGAGGATTCCCCGAAGTTTTTACTTGCCTGTGCAAGTTTTTCGCGGCTTTTTTTTAAAGCAATCTCCAATTCATCGCTTTTTTTTATCATTCTTTCAACTTCAAGCCTTAGTGCATCGAGATCACTTTTAAGTCGTTCACATTCGCTTCTTGCACCCTCCGCGATATCATAAATGGCTTCCCGGCTCTTGTCAATCATGTTGACTGTATCATTTATGATACTGTTAAGCCTGGACATATTAAAAACAGCCAAGTTGTTTTACCTCCAACTATTTTTCTTCAATGATTTTCTGCAGCTCAGCCATAAACGTGTTTATGTCCTTAAACTGACGGTAAACCGAAGCAAAACGAACATAGGCCACTTCATCAAGTTTTCTTAATTCCTCTAAAACCATCTCTCCAATAGCAGTGCTTGTGATTTCTCTCTGGAGAGTGTTGTGAATTTTTGCTTCAACATTATCAATTAGTTCTTCTATTTGATGTATGGAAACCGGCCGTTTTTCACAGGCCCTCAATACACCGTTCAGCAGCTTTTCCCTGTCGTATGGCTGTCGGGACTTGTCCTTCTTTATAACAATCAAAGGCATGTATTCAACTTTTTCGTAGGTTGTAAAACGCTTCTGACATGATAAGCATTCTCTTCTTCTTCGAATTGTAGCTCCTTCGTCTGTAGGGCGCGAGTCGATTACCCTGTCCTCAAGGTGGGAACAATAGGGACATCTCATGGCTTACCTCCTTTGTACTTTCCCTGCCTGAATGCTGATAAAGCATAAATGTCAATGTGTTTTATCATTTGTATTATATTATAATATATTCTTTTTTTTATTTATTATATATGAATTATCGACAAATTTACAAATATTTTTTAGCAAACTACTATATCATTATAGTCATTTTTACATCTAAGGTAAATAGTGTTAACAAAAAAAATTATCTTTCTTTCAGGTCCACAAGGATAATTTCGTCGCCAATCTTTTTTATGTCCCTCCAGGGAATTACTATTTCTTCTATTCTACCAAAAATCTGAAGAATTGACCACCTGCATGGAAGTATCAGCGATGTGATCCTGCCCGTGTCAAGGCTGAATTCTGCATCCTTTACAAATCCGAGACGTTTTCCGTCTGCAATGTTTATTACTTCTTTATGCCTCAAATCGGCTATTCTGCTGAGGTTTGAATTTGGAAGCTGTATGCCGTCGCGTTCAAAATTTCTCAATTCTCGCTGGACCATGTCTGACCTCTGAAAAAAAACTCCATTACAAATTTATTCATAAATAAAGGAAGTAAGAACACCCTACTTCCTTTTCGTTTTTCGTCCTATACATATTTTCTCATATGTCTTAATGCAGCCTTTTCAAGTCTTGACACCTGTGCCTGGGAAATTCCTATTTCCTCTGCAACCTCCATTTGTGTCCTGCCGCGAAAGAACCTCAGGTCCACAATCATCCGTTCCCTGTCCGTGAGTCTTGAAATTGCTTCCTTTATTGATATATTCTCCAGCCAGTTCTCATCGTTGTTTTTTTCATCACTGATCTGATCCATTACATAAATTGCGTCTCCTCCGTCATGGTAAACCGATTCAAACAGTGATATCGGCTCCTGTATTGCATCAAGGGCAAGCAGGACATCCTCCCTTGGTACATTCATTTCCTCGGCTATCTCACTCACCGAAGGCTCCCTTGACAGCTTGTTTGTCAGTTTTTCCTTTGCCTGCAATGCCTTATAGGCTATATCCTTTAAGGAACGGCTTACGCGGATGGAATTGTTGTCTCTCAGATATCTTCTGATTTCACCGATAATCATTGGTACCGCATAAGTGGAGAACTTAACATTCTGTGACAAATCGAAATTATCTATCGCCTTAATCAGACCTATGCATCCTACCTGGAAAAGATCGTCCACATGCTCGCCCCTGTTGTTGAATCTTTGTATTACACTTAACACCAGTCTGAGGTTTCCATGGATAAATTCTTCACGGGCTTTTTTGTCTCCGTTTTTTATTCTTTTGAACAACTCATCTTTTTGCTTGTTTGTCAGTACAGGAAGTTTCGATGTGTTTACTCCGCATATCTCCACCTTGTTGATCAAAATGACACCTCCCCATTTGCTAAAGCCTATTATCATTTTTTCCGGGAAGGTGCCAAATATACTGATAAAAAGCCCTGAAAATATCCTGAAAACCCCTTGACAGCTTCTTTAACAAAGAGCAATGTTGCATAACAGGGTTTCTATTTTTATTATAATTAATTCATCGTGGAAATATTATCGCTGGTTTATTTCCAGGAAACCTACAGCATCCGGGTTATTTCCTTTTTCAGCCGGCCCAGAATCCTTTTTTCAAGGCGCGAAATATATGACTGGGATATTCCCAGCATATCAGCAACTTCTTTCTGTGTCTTTTCCTTTTCGTTGTTCAATCCAAACCGCATCTCCATTATTCTTTTTTCACGCTTGCTCAGTTTTGCCATTGCGGTGGACAGCAGTTCCCTGTCTATTTCATCATCAAGGTTTTTCTGAATCAAATCGCTGTCGGTGCCAAGAATATCAGACAGCAGAAGTTCATTGCCGTCCCAGTCAACGTTCAGCGGCTCATCAATTGAAACCTCGGTACGAAGCCTGCTGTTTTTTCTAAGGAACATCAGTATTTCATTTTCAATGCACCTTGATGCATACGTAGCCAGTTTTATATTTCGGGACGGGTTATAAGTGTTTATTGCCTTTATAAGCCCGATGGTGCCTATTGATGTCAGGTCTTCAATATCCATGCCCGTATTTTCGAACTTCCTCGCTATATACACCACAAGCCTCAGATTTCTCTCAATAAGGGTTTTCTTTACCATACGGTCCTGCCCTGACAGTTTGTCCAAAAGCTCTGCCTCTTCCTCGTTTGTCAGCGGCGGAGGCAGCGCTTCACTTCCTCCGACGTAATAAATATCCCCGTGCCTGAACAACCTGCTGACTTTTCTCATTAATTCATACAGAGAAGCCGCTAATACATTTACAAGGTTCATGCTATTCCCCCTATCGCTCTTTATATACGATATTATTAAACTGCTACCATTTCAGGGCTTATAATGGCCTTGTACCGTTCACCGGATGAAAGCCTGTTCCGGCTGATGCACACAACAACCTGGGTACGTTCAAAGTATAATTCCTCCTGTTCCACACATACGCTGTCGGGCTTGAAACCAGGAAGCATGCCGTTCAGGGTTCCTATCGCATTGAATGGTATTAGCCTTATCCGTCTCATCCATTCGGAATCGTCATTCAAATCGAGGGTTCCTCTCATTTGTGTCCAGTTTTCAAGCCATTTGACCATTCCTTCGGGCAGCAGCTCCTTAATGCTCTCAAGCTCGGCAATCATAACAGGGCATTGCGAAACAGGATCGGTAAGCGAATTGCCTGTATCAATCAAAGCCTGGAGACACACCGTTCTGCCGCCAAGGCTGATATATGTCTTTACAATGTAAGACTCCTTCTCTATACGTTTTCTGAATATATCCGTGAAGGCACGGACCAGTAAAAAGCCGGTAAGAAGAGTTAATACCAGGAGCAGACCGTCGCTTTTCATACCGGTATAAAACTCACCGTTTTTAAAGTAGATTCCCTGGTTCAGAATGCTCATTAATGCATAACCCGCTCCTGCAAAAATGAAGGTAGAAATATAGAACGACAGCAAGGCTTTCAGCCAGCTTTTCAGCTTTTGCCCCGGGAAAGCAATGGCTGCCATCAATATGGACAGCATTACCTTTCCTCCAACGGTATAAAGGGTATTGATCCTGGGACACAAAAGCATTACAATCAGGTAAACGGCACCGACGGCGGATGAAATGAGTTTGCGCAGTGTTGTTGAATACCTGCCCGATAATTTCTCGGTTACAGACAGGATCCCGTAGTTAACAACAATATTCTGAAGGAATAATATATCTATGTAGACCGACATATAAACACCTCTGCCCGTCAAACCATCAATATGTTCAGTGCCATGATCCTTCGCTGACCCCGGAGCGCCAAATGAGCATATTTTTCCCGTTATACACCTATATGCAGGATCTGGGATGTTTATAACAGCAATTTGATAATATTGTTTGCGCCGACCGGTTAAACTGTTTATGAATATTATACAGCCCGTGAACCGCGGTATTTGTCAAAAAAAATTATGACCTTTAAATTTCCTGAACGGATTCAGAAGGAATATGAACAGTTAATTTCATCCCGGTTTGCCTGTTTATTTCTTGGTCCTGGATACTTTTGCCGCCTGTAATATAATAAAGGAAACATAAGTACGGTATTTTCCCCGCTAAAGGTCGGGCAAAAAACCTGGATATAATTTGGCTGTTGATTTTACTAATTTTTTGGCTTATTATATAATCATATAATAATAATGGTATTATCTGGAGTTGACATGAAAAACCCGGTTGAAGTATGGTATCTGTATCACAGCGGGTTTGCCGCAAAAATAAACAATAAACTGCTGATCTTCGATTATTACAGCAACCGTCCCGCCAATGACGGGCCTTCTTTGTATAATGGAATCTTCAATCCCGGTGATTTTAAGGATCATGATGTGTTTGTTTTTGTATCCCACCGCCACAGGGATCATTACAATCCAGTTATTTTCAGGTGGATGAATGAAAACCCGAATATCAGCCTGATTATCTCGTCCGATGTAAAGGGTTATAAATCCCATCCGAATATATACAAAACCGAACCCGACAATAAATATGAAATCAGGGACATATATGCTGAAACTTTTGCCTCCACTGATGAGGGGATTGCCTTTCTGGTGAAAGCAGAGGAAACAGTCCTTTTCCATGCCGGTGATTTACACTGGTGGCACTGGGACGGAGAACCCGATTCGTTTAACAGGCAAATGGAAATACAGTACAAGGCCCAGGTAGAAAAGCTGAAAAAGCACCATATTGATATTGCATTCCTGGTGGCGGATCCAAGGCAGGAGAATTTTTCACTGCTTGGTCTTGACTGGTTTGCAAGGGAAGTATCATGCACACATATTTTTCCCATGCACTTTTCCAACGATTACAGTATAATGAATAATATTAAGAAGTACATGGAATCAAACAGTATACCAGCTGAAATACATTTAATAACCAAAAGGGGACAACGGTTCTGTATCGGGAACTGAAAACAGGGTATGGTGAGGTCAGTTATGAAGAAATTTCTTAAGGTGTTTTCATATTGCGCAGGGTTTACCGCTCTGCCGCTCGCAATAAATTTTATTGCTGCTGTGCCTGTTGTTGTTTTTTTTATGGTTTTATATCCACTGCCAGGAATTCTTGTGGGCAACCCGGATCCATTCATGAGCATTGACTTAAACAGGGTTATGCAAAGTTCCATTATGCCTTCCCTGATTCTTTCAGGAATACTTACTTTCTTTTCTGCATGGGCAATCCATGCAATTTTCAAAAGAAAATTCCTTGAAAAGCTGTCATTTAACAAAACACAGCCGGCATTCATTGCAGCAAGTTTTTTGGCCGGTTGTGCCCTTCAAATGCCTACAGGTTTCATTGTGTCATTGATAGAAAGCGCAGGCGTAGCACCCGACCTGTTTGAAAAGTATTCTGAAAATATTGAAACATTGATGGATAATCAAAACATTATCCTTCAGATTCTTGCGGTAGGGATAGCGGCCCCGTTGATTGAAGAAATCATATTCCGCGGGCTGATTTTCAACCAGCTCAAAAAGAACACACCAATATCCGTGGCGCTGGTAATCCAGGCCCTTCTTTTCGGTATAGCACACTTGAATGTTGTCCAGGGCTCATACGCCTTTGTTTTAGGTATAATACTGGGCTTGGTTGCCTTATGGTCGGATTCGTTACTTCTCCCGATAGCAGTTCACGTGGGCATGAACTTATCAGGAGTATTCCTTTCGGAATTTGAATCAGGCATATCGGATATAGCCGGCCTGGTTATGCTGATAATCTCATTTTTGCTGGCGCCTGCATGCATGCTTTTTATACATCGCAGGATAAAAGAAGTCGGTGATTTGACCTGATCATTCCTCCGTGAGCAGGGGTTTGTGCGTGAACTTACGCCTGCCCGCGGCATAATCGGCAACAATATGCCCGCTGCCAATCAGCTTGTATTTATAGATTGTAAGCCCGTCCAGCCCTACGGGTCCGCGGGCATGTATCTTGTTTGTACTGATGCCCACCTCGGCGCCGAAGCCGTATCTGAATCCGTCGCTGAAGCGGGTTGAGCAGTTCCAGAATACATTCCCTGAATCAACAAGGTTCATGAATTTTTCCGCAATCTCCCTGTTTCCGGTGATAATTGCATCGGTATGGCCGGAACCGTAGGTATTGATATGGTAAATTGCTTCATCGGCAGAACCTACTATTTTTATAGACAATATATAGTCAAGGTACTCTGTTTTCCAATCCTCTTCCGAAGCAGGAGCAATATCGATTATTTCCCGTGTTTTTTCGCATCCTCTTAACTCAACGGAGCTTTCATTAAGCTTCCTTTTCAGTTCGGGCAGGAATTGCCCGGCTATATCACTGTGAACAAGCAGCGTCTCTGTTGCGTTGCATACCGCCACATACTGGGTCTTTGAATCGTTAACTATATCAACTGCCATTTTAATGTCAGCGTCCTTATCGACATAGCAATGGCATATTCCGTCGGCATGGCCCAGAACAGGTATCCTTGAATTATCCATGATATACCTTACGAACTCATTGGAACCCCGGGGGATTATCAGGTCTATGTATTTGTCAAGTTTCAGCATCCGGTTTACATCTTCCCTTGTCTCAACAAGATGAATCCAGCCGGTTGGAATACCCGCCTCGGCTGAAGCCTTTTTAATGAGTTCAGTCAGAATACGGTTGGTTTCAAGTGCCTCCCTTCCGCCTTTGAGCAATACGGCGTTCCCGCTTTTCAGGCACAGTGCGGAGATCTGAACAAGAGCATCGGGCCTGGATTCAAAAATTATACCTATTACTCCTATAGGGCAGCTTATCTTATACAGGTTAAGGCCATCGTCCAGCTCGGTTGCCATGAGCTTTTTCCCGACAGGATCGGGAAGGTTTATCAGGCTGTTGATACCATCAACCGCATCGGAAATTTTCCTGCTGTCAAACTTCAGGCGTTTCAGGAGAGGCTCAGGCAGATTCTCTTTTATGCTTCGTTGCATGTCTTCCTCGTTTGCCCGGATTATATCTTCCCTGTTATTATCAAGGTAATCAGCTATTAGTTTTAAGGCATGGTTTTTCTGTTCCGCAGTCATTGATGAAAGAGAGACCGATACCTTTTTCGCCGTTACCGCACTTTGAACCATATCCATAACAATCCCTCCAGGATATTATTCACACATATAAATTTAAATTACAGCAATTATAACATATCTTTTTATTAATTGAACAGTCATGTTATAATGTTTCCATATTATTGAAATATCATCGTCTTGACTTGGCAATATTTTGACTGTAACATGTGAAGATATGGAACCTGAAATTTTACTTAAATTTTTCGGCAAAATAGTGGTATTATTGATTATATAACAATTTGCCAGGTTAATTTAAGGGGGTAGAAAAATGTTCAGATGGAGCGAAAATTATAAAACCGGTATCGATACAATTGACGAACAGCACAAAAAACTGGTAGACATTGGTGCCAAACTTGAAGACATGCTTTATGCCGGGGATTCACTTGACTATTACGACTATATACTTGAGACGATAAACGAGCTGAAAGACTATGCAGACTACCATTTCAGCTATGAAGAGAGAAAAATGCGCGAGAGCGATTACCCCGGTCTGGAAGAACACCGTATGGAACATCTGTACTTTGTAAAGAGAATAGACAAACTTGCGATGCAGGACATTGACAGCCAGCAGATAGGTGTAATATCCGAAGCACTGGACTTTTTGGCAAGATGGCTTTTCAGCCATATTCTGAATTCTGACATGAAATATGTGGATCACCTGAAAGGAAACGCAGGCAAATAAGAAAGGAAGATCAACACCGGATGTCAAACTTACAAAAGGAAATCCAGCAGCAGGTACAAAGGCGAAGAACTTTTGCAATAATATCCCACCCTGACGCAGGGAAAACAACACTGACAGAAAAACTTCTGCTTTACGGCGGTGCCATTAACATGGCAGGCTCTGTAAAAGCAAGGAAGGCTAAAAAATATGCAACATCCGACTGGATGGAAATAGAAAAACAGCGTGGTATATCGGTGACATCAAGCGTAATGCAGTTTGAATACAACAACTTCTGTATAAATATTTTAGATACCCCCGGGCACCAGGACTTCAGTGAAGATACCTACAGGACACTGGTTGCCGCCGACAGTGCGGTCATGCTCATTGACGGCGCAAAGGGTGTTGAAGCCCAGACGATAAAACTGTTTCATGTATGTAAAATGCGCGGGATACCCATATTCACTTTCATAAACAAACTGGACCGGGCAATAAAAAATCCTTTTGACTTAATGCAGGAAATAGAGGATGTACTGGGTATCCGCTCTTATCCAATGAACTGGCCGATTGGCACAGACGGCGATTTCAAGGGGGTATACAACAGGAAACACAGGCATATTGAACTGTTCACAGGCGGTAATCACGGCCAGTCAATAGTTGAATCTACTGTTGGCTCTGCCGATGATCCCGTTTTTCATGACCTGCTCGGTGAGCCGTATTATTCTAATCTGGTTGAGGATATAGAACTTTTGAACATCGCCGGGGACGATTTTAACCTGAAAGAGGTGCTGGAAGGAAAACTAACTCCGATTTTCTTCGGCAGTGCAATGACTAATTTCGGCGTGGAACCGTTCCTGGAAGAATTCCTGAACATGGCGCCTCCGCCGGGTGAACGTATTTTCACCGATACTGTAATTGAACCTGATACAGAGGACTTTTACGGCTTTATATTTAAAATCCAGGCAAACATGAATCCTAATCACAGGGACAGAATTGCATTCTTAAGGATCTGTTCGGGCAGGTTTACAAAGGGAATGGAGGTCTATCTGTCCAACAGCAGCAAAAAGATCCGGCTTGCACAGCCGCAGCAGATAATGGCCCAGGAACGTGAAATTGTTGATGAGGCATGGCCCGGGGATATCGTGGGGCTTTATGACCCCGGTATCTTCAGGATTGATGATACATTAAGCACAGCCAGGCCGGCGGCTTTGTTTTCCGGGATACCCATGTTCCCTGCTGAGCATTTTGCAAGGGTTGCACCCAGGGACACGATGAAAAGGAAGCAGTTCCTTAAAGGAATACAGCAGTTGTCTGAAGAAGGTACCATTCAGGTTTTCAGGCAGCTTGATATTGGTGTGGAGGAATTCCTCGTAGGCGCCGTAGGCGTTCTCCAGTTTGAAGTTCTTGAATACAGGCTTCTTAATGAATACAATGTGGATATAAAAATTTCAATGCTGCCGCACAAGTTTGCACGCTGGCTGATAACTACCGGCACCGATCCCCGCGATTTGAACCTGACTTCGTCCACGATCCTTGCAGAAGACAAAAATGATCGTTATATGCTTATCTTTGAAAACCAGTGGTCGATTGACTGGGCAAAGGAAAAGAACAGAGGAATTGAATTATCAGATGTTTCAGTTTAGAAGGATAAAAGAATAAAAACCGGTATAACCTTCCTGGTTACAATAACAGGAAGGTTTTTTTAATCCGTTGTTTTTTCCGGCCACGGACTATCTTCTCGGTATTATAAACATTGCAATAAGGTACAGAAGTATTCCGCCGACAAAAGCAGAAAGCAGTGACAGCGTTGCCCATATAAGGCGTATCACCGTGGGATCAATCCCCAGGTATTCGCCTATCCCTCCGCAAACACCGCCGATAACCTTGTTCGTGTCCGAGAGATACAGCTTTTTATCCATAAAATCACCCCATAAATAATTTATACAACTAAGCTATGTACAGAATAATACGGTCCGGACATCATAAAGTATGACAGTTGAACAGGATTTATTTTATTCTGTACACTTCTTCAGGTGATTTGATATGAACATCTTCACTCTTTAGTATCTCAAGGGCTTTTTCAGGTTCTTCAACCCTGAAAATAACCAGCGCGCTGTTCGGACTGGAATTGCCTACAAAAGCGTACATGTATTCAATACTTATGCCCTTCCTGTCAAGTACGGACAAAGTCTTTGCCAATCCGCCCGGCTTATCCTCAACTTCTATGGCTATAACATCATTTATGCTTACTGTAAAACCGTTATCAACGAGAATTTGACTTGCCTTGCCGGGGTCATTGACAATAAGCCTCAACACGCCAAAATCGGTTGTATCTGCAATTGACAGCGCTCTTATGTCAATATCGTTATCGCCGAGAATGCCTGTAACCTTCGCAAGCCTTCCGTGTTTATTCTCAATGAATATTGAAATTTGCTTAATCAGCATGATACCACCTCTGAAAAACTCTATTACCTGATTAAATTATATCTTAACCTTCCTGTATCAGGCAAGGAGATTTTATACCCGCCGCTCTTGCAAACGAAGCGACTGTTTCCGGGCATTCGCACGATAGCCTTTCTTTTCTGTTCAAGTGTTTGTAGCTATCGTACAATGCGAGGAAACTTTTAGCGGAATGCAGCATAGAATTGCGCTGTCAGAGCGAGGATTAGCAAGCCGACTGTTTGAGCAAAAATGCATCCTACTATATTTTTTCTTAAGCATTTTTGCGAGTTTCGGCTTGCCCGAGCTGATACTTACCAGTTCTTGCAAATGAAGCAACTGTTTCCGAGCATTCGTACGATAGCTTTGCTTAATCATCATGTGTGGTGATATTGTGCAATGCAAGGAAACTTTTAGCGGAATGCGTATTCAGAACCGTAACTGTGATAAAACGGGCTGCCGGTACATGCGGCAGCCCGTTTCGGATTATACCTGTCTCTGGTCGGAGATGTTTGCATTATTGTTATCCAATGACAGCTGCTCCAAATCGTCATACGGCGGATCTTCTGTGGTACCTTCCAGGAGAACAATGTCAAACTCATTTGGAGGCGTTCCCCAGGAGTTTCCTGTAAACGTGACAAATGCACGATCTACCAGGAATCCGCCCTTGGTGTTGTAGACCACGTTATTGTTTATGGCGCCTGTTGTATCCGGATTGATATACATTCCGGTTCTGAGACTGTAAAACGTATTGTTTTCCAGCAGCACGTTCTGGGTATTAACCTGTGATACAACTGCCCGGTTCACAACCCAGTCGTCCATAGGCGGATCCTGTTCGGGTCCGTATATCGTATTTCCGATGATCCTGACATTCGGCGCACCTATCTGAATAAACTCCTTAGGATACGGCTGGTCGCTTGTTATCGTCAGTCCCTGAACGGTTACATCGCTTCCTGTAATAAGCATGAGTATAATATCACTTGTAAGGATTATCTCGGCACCGGGTTCACCAAGCAGGGTTATCCCCTGTTTGTTCACGTTAATCTGGGTTGAAACCTCATAGGTACCCGTGCCTATATGAACCGTACCACCTGCTGCCACCGCATTTATACCGTCGGCAATGTTTCCGAACGGACGGGCAATGCTTCCGTCGCCGTCAACGCTGCCTGCCTTCACTTGAATGTTTTCAGTATCAACCACCTGGTTCACGGCATTATCAAGTGCCTCCTGCAGTTCCTCAACGGTCAGGTAACCCAGGCCAGGACGGTTCCTGAGCAACTCATCCAACACTATATCCTGGGCTGCCAGGCCAAGAGCATTGAATCCGTCAAGGTTTAACCCCAATGCCGGATCGGTAATCGCTGCCCGCATCTGTTCAATACTCTGTGCATTGTTTACGTCTTCCAGGGCTGGATCAGGACTTACCGGGGCTCCAATCCTGAAAATCATTATTGATGCACTGACACCTGCCTGGTTTCCTCCTGCCGCATTATCAAGGGTTACGTCACCTGCGCTTTCATGGTTCCTGAGCGTTATTGAATCACCGGCGGCGGCATTTATGACTGCAAAACCGGCAAAACCGTTATTGTCGGTCCTGCTTCCGTACGTGCTTCCCGGTACGGGATTATCGTTTTTGAACAGCGTAAACTGGCCGGGCTCAAGGCTTGTAACCGAATACCATATCGCATAGATACCTGCCGTCTCAATGGTAATTGTTCCTGTATCTATTTCGTGACTTATACCGTTCAGCGCACCATTGTTTGTAAACGGAACGGTACCGTTTACCGGGATGGTCTGGTTACCGGTGTTGTAGATATACCCGAACGGATTATCAGGTGGAGCAGGAGTTTCCGAGTATGTAACAATCAGCTTCGGGAAATACGGTTCATAAATAATATTGTTTGTGCCGAACTGGACCAGGGTTACCCCGTCCGGGTTCGTCAGCGCGATTCCGTGATTTTCTGCCGCACCGCTGAGCCAGTCGTTTACAAGCGTTGTGATATCAATATTTACAGTTGAATACAAATCGGTTGTTTCGACATTAATCTGTGAAGATGTACCCGTGAAAGTCGGAATAGTATTGTACGTCACTGTTGAAGCATCAAAAGGGCTTGTTACCCTGTTAACAACTATTGGACTCGGCTCATCACCGGTTTTGACAATTACCGATAACTGCAGCACCGCACTGTCCACACTTGTTACGGGTATCGATGACAAATCAATTTCCATAAGTCCTATACAATCCAGGAAAACAGGATCCCTTCCGACATACATCAGCGGATAGAACGAAAAATTCTGTGTCGGCTGGGAGGAAGATACAAATGTTGTATCCGGAATTCCAATTGATATCGTCGGCATGTCTTGTCACATCCTTTCCTTGTAACTTCATATTTTAATCATGGCTGTAATATGCCGGCAGAGCCGTAAATTCGATCCCGCCGGTTTGGGCATGCCCCTTTTTTCCCATGATCAATCTTATTCCATGTCCCAGAAAATGATGCCTAGTTTTATCATCATGTTTCACCGATTCCGAAAGAGTTTCAGCCCGCGGAATTATGCAAATGTAACATTACATAATCAGTTTGCATATTATTGTATCAAGACCGGTTAAACGCTTTTGTTTATCCGAATTTACAACCAGTTGTTTTCTCAGTAATGGAAGCCGTAACAAAAGAATCATTGCACTTAAGGAGGGAATGCGAATGAGCAGGGCGTTAATTACAGGAATCACCGGACAGGATGGTTCATACCTGGCCGAGTTTTTATTGGATAAAGGATATGAAGTACACGGACTAATCAGGAGAAGCAGTACAGAGAATACGGACAGAATCCGCCATCTCATCGGTGATCCGGCAAGGGTTACCCTGCATTACGGGGACATGACCGACGCAGGCAGCCTCAGCAGACTGTTGTACAAAATCGGGCCCGATGAGGTGTATAACCTGGCAGCACAAAGCCATGTGAAGGTTTCTTTTGACATACCGAAATTCACTGCAGATGTTAATGCTGTTGGCACTTTAATGTTACTGGACAGCATCCGGGAAGTAAACCCGGAGATTAAATTCTACCAGGCTTCCTCAAGTGAGCTGTTCGGAAAAGTCAGGGAAATACCCCAGAAAGAAAACACCCCGTTTTATCCGAGAAGCCCTTATGCGGTAAGCAAGCTGTATGCATACTGGATAACGGTAAATTACAGGGAATCGTACAATTTGTTTGCCTGCAACGGGATACTGTTCAATCATGAATCACCCCGAAGAGGCAGAAACTTTGTAACCAGGAAAATCACAACGGGTATTGCTGACATACTGAACGGGAAATCCGAATGCCTGTATCTTGGCAATCTTAATGCGAAAAGGGACTGGGGATTCGCCGGCGATTATGTAGAAGCCATGTGGCTTATCCTGCAGCAGGATAAACCCGACGACTATGTAGTGGCAACGGGAGAAACACATACGGTGAGGGAATTCTGCGAACTGGCCTTCAAGGCTGTCGGAATCAACCTTGCCTGGATGGGAGAAGGCCTGAATGAAATAGGCGTGGATAAGGACACCGGCAGGGTGCTGGTCAGGGTCAGCAGCGAGTTCTTCAGGCCCGCGGAAGTTGATTTGCTGCTTGGCGATTCGACAAAGGCGAGAAGCAAGCTGGGCTGGAAACCAAGGGTATCCTTTGAGGAACTGGTTGCAATGATGGTAAGAAGCGACGCAGAGGCCGCAGGAATAAAACTGGATTAAGGAGAGATTTAAATGGAGAAAAACAGCAGGATATATGTGGCGGGACATACCGGGATGGTTGGCTCGGCCATTGCCAGATGTCTTGAACGGAACGGATATAAAAATATAATCAGGATATCTCACAGGGAACTGGACCTTACGGACCAGGCAGCCTGCGGAAGGTTTTTTGATTCGGAAAAACCCGAATACGTGTTCCTGGCCGCCGCAAAAGTCGGCGGAATTCATGCGAATGATATCTACCCGGCTGATTTCATAATGGAAAACATGCTGATTGAATGCAACGTGATCCGCAGCGCTTTCAGGAATAATGTAAAAAAACTGATGTTCCTGGGCAGTTCATGTATTTACCCGAAACTGTGCCCCCAGCCGATTAAGGAGGAATACCTGCTTACCGGTCCGCTCGAGCCCACGAATGAAGCATACGCCATGGCCAAAATATCGGGGATAAAAATGTGCCAGGCCTTTAACAAGCAGTACGGTACCCGCTATATTTCGGTTATGCCGGCAAACCTGTACGGCATTAACGACAGGTTTGATGCCTACAACTCCCATGTAATCCCGGCAATGATAATTAAATTCCACAGGGCCAAAACCGAAAACCTGCCGTTCGTTGAACTGTGGGGTACCGGAAAACCTTTGCGTGAGTTTTTATATGTGGATGATATGGCCGAAGCCTGCGTGTATCTTATGCAGAACTATGACGGCAGCGAGCCGGTTAATATCGGTTCGGGAAAGGAAATCAGCATACGGGAGCTGGCTGAAACAATCCGGGACGTTACAGGGTATGGCGGTGAGATTGTGTTTGACACGACAAAGCCCGACGGAACACCGCGCAGAGTTCTGGACAATTCAAAAATAACAGCTATGGGATGGAAGCCGAAAACGGACATAAGGGAAGGATTGCAAAGGGAATACGAGTACTACCTGGAAATGGTGAATAAATAGCTTTCGGGGGGATACGGTACAAACGGGTTTATCCCCCCTGTTTTTCGGGAGATACATTCCTTATTCGGCAAACAGTTGTTTTAGAACATCCATCTGGGCCTGGAGCAGTGCTTCCGATTTTGTTTTGAAGGTATACACTTCATTTTTGAGCTGTTCATATTTAACCTGGATATTGCGTGCTTCATTCGCAGCGTCACCAATAATCTTCTGTGCTTTTATCTCTGCTTCTTCGATAATATTTTTTGCCTTGTCACATGCATTTGCCTTAATTTGTTCGGCAGTATGCTGTGCAACCAGGATGGAGTGCTGCAGCGACTCCTCAAGCACCTTATAATGCTGTACCGTCTCGTTCAGCGTTGATATCTGGCATTTCAGCTCATGGATGCTGTTATTCATTTCGTTATAGTCTTCAATAATTTTTGCGAGCAGACTGTCCACCTGCTTTTTGCTGTACCCGTCGAAAAAAGCTTTTCTGAATGCAATACTGCCAAGATCTGCAGAGGTGTAATTCATTTGACCACCTCCCAACTCATATTCCTGTAACAATATTTTATTCACAATCCCGCCCTGATGTCACAAATCATTTTTTCGATGGCTTGTTCCTGCCCACCTGTGACAGCGTACCGAAAGGTGATATATCCCTGTCCTTCGCAGTCACCTGGAACCGCGAAAAATCCCGTGTTGTAATCATGTCGCATACGTCGCTGAACCACAGGAAATTGCTTATATAGGCATAGAACCTGGCCCTGTCAAGAATCCCTGAAGAAACGGGATAGTACCTGTGCATCCTCAGGATGAAATTCTCGCCCAGGTGATCCATAATCATTCCAAAATCATAGGCGGGATCTCCGAAACCTGAATTGCCGAAGCCAATAATTCCTGCCACTCTTCGAGAGGTTTCATCAAATATTATATGGTTGGGCGTTAAATCTCCGTGTATCAGCACCGGCCGGAATTCAAAGAATTCTTCATTGTCAATGACCGGCTGTATAATCTGGCGCAAGTATTCTTTTACATAGCCAGTGCAGTATGGTTGAATCTTTCTCTGAATGGTCTCAAGCTCATCCAGCCAGTTTTCGCGGGACAGGTTCATCTGCGAATCCCCGATTCCCGCGTATTCCGCCTTTTTCACCGGGATACCGTGCAATTCCTTCAGAAAAGCCGCAATCTGGCCGGCAATGGCGTCCTGGGTATGATAGTCCAGCTTAAGCAGTATATTCCTGTACAGCGGTACACCCTTGATATAAAGGCGCTTCGACGCGTTCGGATTAATCATCTCCACTTCGGGCAAAGGGAGGCTGACCAGTTTCCGGATAAAGCCGGTGAAGTCGGCTTCGGTTCTCAGGTATACTGCACTCCAGTCGTATTTTGCAAACTTAAACAGCACCTCATTATTGACAACGGCGATATCACTGTATTTCCCGTCGGTCTTGTTGAATTCGATCTTCGACAGGTCCAGTTGCGGAAACCTGCTTTTTATCAGTTCAATATATTTCAGCTCGCTTGAATTCAAAAATCCTCCCTCCTGTCATACAAAATGTGTTTAATACAACAGTTTTATATTGATTCCGGACCAGTCCTTAAGCCGCAACACGGTATTGGACAGGCTCGAATAACCGTTGCCTATGAAAAAATCACACTGGGCAGCGAGGTATGTGTCCCTTATCACTTCAATGGTGTCCCTGATAAGCTCCACACCTTTATGCCTCTTGTTCGGAAAATCCTGAAGGCATAAGGGTATGCGTTCCTTTAAAGGCCGCTTTTTGCTGTCGGTATATAAAAGCATACCGTTTATGTCATACAGTTTTTTATACTGCTTCAGTATTTTTTTCGAATCGGTTATCAGAAAAATATGCCTTATGTTATACCGTTCAATATAATGCCATATGTATGGCTTATACAATTCATTCAGGTCATAAAGCTGTGCCACTTCATTCACGATGGCATTGGAACGGCAGTGTACGCCGAGGATGGGTTTTTCATCCCTGAAGTTCGGGTTTGTGTTGATATATTTCTTAATTTCCCGCTTTACTTCGGGTTTGAGTTTCAGGTACTTGTCATAAAGATGCCGGTAAATCTGGTATGGTGTATTCCCGAAGGACCAGTGTGCCCTGTTCGTATATGCAAGTACCGAGCTTAACGGGTAATATATGTCACTTACAACAATATTCGCATCGCTTTTCATCAGGCTTTTAAGGTCCCTGCCTTCCATTTTGAACCTGTCGGTGTCTTCAGCAAGAATGTTTTCCGGGTTCCAGACGGGCGGATGGAAGGTGTAACCGGGACGGACAGCTTCATGCACCGTATAATTTGAAACCGGCTCAAAAAACAACTCGTAAGCATTTGTACTGATTGATTCGCTGTACAGGCTCTCCATGCCCCAGTACACTACCGGGATTCGGTTCGTCAGTTCTGCTGCAAGAAGCTGGCACATAACATGATCCACGTCGGCCCAGATGCTCTTACCCAACGATTTTATCAACAGAAATCGGTTCTGCATACGTATTCACACCTCCATACAACTCAGGATATTCCCGTCTGTGACGTTTTGTTTCGGCTTTTCTTCTCTTCCGGTCGGCTTTCACACGTTTCCTTGCCAGCCTCTGTTCATGCTTCAAATCCCTGTAGAAAAGGACAATATTGCTGTCGGGCCAGTCCCTCAGGCGTTTTACCGTGTAAGATACGTTGGAATACCCGTTTCCGATAAAGAAATCACACATAGATGCCAGGTAGGTATCCTTTATAATCTCTATCCCTTTGCGCCTTTTTTCCGAATAGCTTGTAAGGTGGGGAGCGTTCCGGGTATCGCTCAGCTGCCCTCTTTTGCAGTCTGTGAATATCAGTTTTTTCCCGTACCGTTTACGAAAATCGGAAAGAAGCTCCTCGCAGTCAGTCAGGAGCAGTATTTTTTTTATGCCGTGCTTTCTTACAAAGTACTGTATTGTCTGGTGATATCTTTTATTCAGATGGGACAGGTTTTCCACTTCCTTTACCTTGTCGCCGCCGCGGATGTGTACGCCGAGCAGCGGCTTTTCGTCCTTCATGAACTCGTCGTAAAACTCCTGTATTTCCTGCCGGATATCGGGCTTCAGCCTGATATATTTGTCAAACAGGCACCGGTATATCTGGTGGGCGGTCATGCCGTAAGCCCAGTGGTTTTTGGGGATGAACTGTATCAGCGGACGCACGAAATAGTGGGTATCACTGACTACCACATTCGCATCGCTGAGCATCATATCACCAAGGTTCCGGTAAGCCCATGCTATCTTGTCAAAATCCTCCACCATAAGGTTTTTATCGTTCCAGACGGGAGGATAATAGGTATAATGAGGCTTTGCCAGGTCTTCAACCGAGTAGTTCGATACAGGTTCGAAATACAGTTCAAAGGCATTACCTTTAAAGGATTCGGAATACAGGCTGTTTGTGCCCCAGTAAACCACGGGAATACGGTTAGTAATTTCCGCTGCGAGGAGCTGCCCCATTACATGATCCACGTCCGACCAAAAACCGCAGCCCCAGCTTTTTATCAGCAGGAAACGATCAGTTGTCATATTCACCACCCCCGATGCCAAGTTTTTTCTTAATCTTCTCGTAAAGGTTCCTGATAAACTCCGCAACCGAGCTGAAAAACTTATTTTTGACCGCTGCAATCATTTTTACGTTAACGGGATATTTGCGCTTTTCCCTGCGGCGGAAAAGGAGCCTGATATTTTCCTCAGGCCAGTCCTTTATCCGGGATATTGCCCGCGACAGGCCTGAAAAGTCGTTGCCTATGAAAAAGTCGCATTGCGCAGCAAGCAAAGCATCTTTTATAACTTCTATTCCACGTCTTCTTTTCACCACAGGGTTTTCTATGCTGTACGCAGGATCGTCGGCCGTAAGTCTCTTGCAGCTGGTACACACAACCATGTCATCATACTTTTCCCTGTATTCCTCCACTACCTCTTCGCTGTCCGTAAGGAGAAATATTTTCCTTATCGAATACTTGTTCATAAGTTTGTTGATTTCCGAATGATACTGCGTATTGGCCTTCAGAAGTTTCCCCTTCCCGAGGAAACGGTATTTTCTTTTATTCTCTTTCGGATATCTGCTCCCGTATTTCCTGCTGTTCCTGCGCCAGTAATGCTCGTCTGCGATGTCCTTTCTTATGTCAATCAGCATGTCTTCTTCTTCCCTCCGGACATGAACCGCAAGCAGGGGGTGCCATTCCCTGAGCCAGGAATGATAAAACCCCTGTACCTCCGCAAGAATATCCCTTTTTATTCTTATATACTTTCTGAAAAGATAGCGGTAAATCTCGGTGGCAGTCATCCCGTATGCATCGTTGTCCTTTTTTACGAACGGAATGATTTCGGATATTGAAAAATACACATCCCCGATCACCACATTGGCATCACTGCTGATAAGGTCACCGATGCTCCTGTACATCCAGTTGTCCTTCGTGGTGTCTTCCACCAGCAGATTGTCTGCGTCCCAGAACGGTGGATAGAAAGTATACTCGGGCTTTGTTAAATCGAATATGCTGTATTCGGATACGGGTTCGAAATACAGTTCAAACCCGTTTGTATGAATAAAACCGTTGTGCAGGCAGTGGGTCGGCCAGAAAACAACAGGTATGCGGTTGGTAATTTCGGCAATTAAAAGCTGTCCGAGAACGTGCTCCACATCGGACCATAACCGGTAACTCCAGGGTTTAATCAGAAGAAATCTGTCCCCCGCCATGTAAAGGTTCACCTCGCTGTTTCTGCAAATTCTTTCCTCACGTTTATATTATGTATACTTACCGATTTATGTGAAAAAATATGGGAAAATAAAGGCTGAAAAAAGGGGTGCCGGCTTAAAGATTCATCAGCCGGGCAACCCTGACGTTTCAATGTTCCACTCAATTGTGCGGCGAAGGCCTTCACGGAAGGGCTTAAAAGGCGGCAGAGGAAACTCTGTCAGGACTTTCGTGATATCAAGCCTGACCATTTTCGGTGAAACCTTTACATCCTTCAGGTTTTCCCTGTGAGCAATATCCCCGGATAATTCGCTTCCGGTTAAAAGGCAGATTTCTTCAGCAAGGTTACGGATGCTTATACTGTCTTTTCCGCCCACATTATACACAAAGTCTTTTCCGTAGAGCATTATATACAGCAGCATCAGCACACAGTCGGCAATATAGCAGAATGTCCTTATCTTGCTTCCGTCATCAAGCATTACAATCCTTTTCTCGTAAAGAGCCTGCCTTAGGAAATGGGCAAGCACCCTTTCGTCGGTCAGGCCTATTCCCGGCCCGTAAGTCATTGAGATTCTCGCAATCTTTGCATTCACGCCTTCAAAGTTCCTGTAGGCAAAGCACAATGTTTCACCCATTCGTTTTGACTCGGAGTAAACAGCCCGTACATCCACGGGAGAACACAGTCCCGGATAATCCTCCGATGTGGGAATATTACTTTCGTCCGGGTTGCCGTAAACTTCGGATGAGCTTAAATACAAGAATGTCGCATTGTCCTGTTTTGCTTTGTTCAGCAGCTTCTCCGTCACCGTTGTATTAAGGTGAATAGTATCCAGGTAGTTCCCGATGAATTTTTTCGGCTGGGCGTAGGTTGCACCATGGATGATATAGTCTGCTTTGATTCCGAAAACATCACTGTCCGGGTTATTCAAATCAACCGGGTAAAAGGCGTAACCGTCCCTGAATATGTCCTGAAGACGGTCCGCGGGCGGGCTTTTGCTTACGGCGAAAATGTCAACCCCTATGTTTTTTACGACATTCGCAAGATGCAGCATATAAACCAGGTATGTGCCGATAAGGCCATTGGCGCCTGTAATATAAACGGTTTTGTTTTTTAACGGCGTCATGTCTGCCTTTTCAATATATTCAAGACAGTCCTGTTCTATAAACCTGTCCATACAGATCCTCCTTTAGTCTTCAACCAGTTTCACCGCTTCGGCAAAAATATCCACATCATTCGGATAATATGCCTTTTCAAGTACGTCGCTTGTCGGTGTCGGGGTATCGGGGCAGCACACCCTTTTCACAGGGCTCTTCAGGAAATGGAATACCGTTTCTGCAGCAAAAGCCGCTATCTCCGACGCCGCACTGCCTGTTTTGCATCCCGTGTCGGCAATTAACAGCCTTCCTGTCTTCGCAACCGATTCTGCCAGGATTTCCTCATCAAAGGGTTTCAGTGTACGAAGATCCACCACTTCTGCAGAAATCCCCGCCTCCTCGAGCTTTTCGGCCGCCTTCAGCGCCTCAACAAGCATGTATGAAACGGCAACAATGGTAATATCTTCACCCTTTCTTCTGATCACACCCCTGCCGATTGGTATTGAATAAACTTCTTCAGGAACATGCCCCGTTGTTTTATGCAGCCACCGGTGCTCAACAAACAGAACCGGGTTATTGTCCATGATTGCCGATATCATTAGTCCCTTTGCATCGTACGGGGTTGCAGGAGCAACGATTTTCAGGCCCGGGACATTCATCAGCATTCCCTGGATACACTGCGAATGCTGCGCCCCGGATCCCCAGCCCCTGGCGCTGATAGTCCTTACTACAAGCGGAACGTTTACCTTGCCGCCGAACATATAGCACCATTTTGAAGCATGGTTCACCAGCTGGTCCAGTGAAAGCAGCATAAAATCCATCCGGGCATGGATTAATACGGGTCTCAGACCCGCCATCGCAGCCCCGGCCGCTATTCCTGTCAGTGAGTTTTCGGCTATAGGAGTGTCGAACACCCTGTCCGGTCCGTATTTCTCCTTTAATCCCTTCGTTGTTCCAAAAACGCCGGCAATATCATCCACCCCTTCGCCCATGATAAACACTTTCGGATCCCTTTCCAGCGCCTGGTCAAAAGCCTCATGCAGTGCTTCCCTGTATGTGAGTACCCGATCACCCGCGGTATCACCCTTTATAAAGAAATTATCCAGTTTTTCTACCTGAACTGTGGTCCACGGCATATAAAATCCCCCTTTCAGTCGGCATATACATATTCCAAAAGCTCGTCGGGAGAGGGTTTTGGAGAGTTCTGAGCAAACTCGAACGCTTCTTCAATCAGGCTGTTTATTTCTTCATCGATGCTCTGCAAAAGCTCATCGGTTAAAACTCCCTTCGCCTTCAGGAAATCCGAGTACCATTTAAGCGGACATTTCGAAACCCAGTACTCATATTCATCCCTCGGCCTGTAGCCTTCACCCACATCTTCGACCGTACCGATGTGCCCTTTCCACCTGTACGTAACACATTCAATCAGCGTCGGGCCGGCACCGTTCCGGCACCTCTCTATTGCTTTCCGTGCATATTCTGAAACCATCATTACGTCATTCCCGTCAATCCGGAAGCCCGGCATTCCGTAATTCTCAGCCCATCTGTATATATTGTCGTCCGCCTGCCGTGCAAGCTGGTGCGAGTTTATCGCGTAATAATTGTTTTCGCAAACATAAACGACGGGCAGCTTTTTCAATGCAGCAAAGTTCAGGCTTTCATGGAACGTTCCTTCATCGGCGGCACCATCGCCGAAAAATACCACCGTCACCCTGTCATTATTCTGAAGTTTTGATACCAGTGCCGTACCCGTTCCAAGCGGGATATTCCCGCCGACTATTGCTGTAAACCCCAAGATTCCCACATCGGTGTCAACAAGATGCATTGAACCGCCTCTGCCCAGCGCACATCCTGTTTTTCTCAGGTACAGCTCGGCAATCATTTTCCTGATATCTCCGCCTTTTGCAATATACAGCGCATGGCCCCTGTGAGTGCCGAACACATAGTCATCTTTGCGAAGGTGTATGCAAACACCCGCTGCAACGGCTTCCTGCCCTATCGATAGGTGGATTGGCGTTTTTATTTCGTCATACTTGTATTCATCATTGATTCTCTGTTCAATCAGGCGGATTAACCGCATGGTTCTATACATTTCAAGAAGTTTTCCTTCTTCCATTACCATTGCCCCCTTCACTCAGTATAAGAGCGTAATCCTGTTCTTTTCCCAGTTCTTCAGTTCAGTCACTGCCAACGATACGTTGGAATGGCCGTTTCCTATAAAGTAGTCGCATTTTGCGGCAAGCCATGTATCAAGGATTATTTCAAGGCCTTTCTGCCTGTTGTCGTGGAAATCATGAAAATGTACGCCTGGCCCGTTGCCCGGAACCCTTCTGCAGTCGGTATGTATTAAAAGATCGCCATACCTTTTTTTGTATTCTTCAAGGATGTCAATGCAATCGGTCATCAGGAATATACGTATTCCAGGATTTGAGGCAAGTACCTTTTCTATTTCGGCAGGATACCGTTCGTTCAGCTCGTGCAGGTGCCGCACCTCGTTTGCCTTGTCACTGCTTCTTATATGCACGGCTAAAAACAGGGAACTGCTCATATTCCTGTTATAGAAGTCATAGATTGCCCTTTCGGCATCTTCTTTAAGGCGGATGTATTTGCTTATCAGCCTGTTGAACAGTTCCCTCCGGTTCAGGCCATAAAATCGGTGTCCTTCAGGAATTTTCAGGATTAAACTTTCAGGTTCAATAAAACTGTCTGCAACGCACACATCGGCACTGCTCACGGCCAAATCCTCAATCGCCGTTTTTCCATTGTCCCGGTTGGGCATGAGAATATTATCGCTGTTCCATCGTCCGGGGAAAAAGGAATACTCCTGTTTTGCAAGATCCTGTATACTAAAGTCCGATACCGGCATGAAAAACTGTTCAAACGCATTGGAGCCGTCATTTGCCGCGTACAGGCTTCCCTTTCCCCAGTAGATGACGGGAACCCTGTTGAGAATCTCAGCAGCAAGGAGCTGAGCCAGAATATGGTGCATTTCGTTCCACAACCCCGCCCCTATTTCCCTTATTAATAAAAAATCTGGTCCCTTCATTCGCATTCCCCCGCCTGTTTCATTCCTTACAGGAGATCCTCATGCCCCTGCTGCTTCAGTTTTTCCACAAGATCTTTTATTCTCTGGGATTTGTTCCTCGGGCAAACCAGCACTTCGTCCTTAGTACCGGCCACAATCATGTTGTCAACGTCTATCGTGCAAATGGCGATATCTTTCCCGTAAATAACCGAGTTCGTTGTATTTATTCCTATGTGGCGCCCTTTTACCCTGTTCCCGTCGGAATCGGCTTTCAGGGTCTTGGCCAGGGCATCAATGCTTCCGATATCATCCCAGTCAAAATCTGCCCTTACGGCATACAGCGACCGGGCACATTTTTCAAGCACCCCGTTGTCAAAGGAAATGCTCTGAATCTCACCATAGGCTCTCTCAACAGCGTCTGAAACCCCACTGTCCTCTTTATTAAGTGCATCGGAAAGCTTCGTGTAATGCGCGGGAAGGTATTCCTTTACATTCCGTATAATGGCATCGGTTGTGCCCACCACAATACCGCAGTTCCACAGGTAATCGTCAGAACGGATAAGTTTCTCGGCCGCTTCACGGGACGGCTTTTCTATAAAATTAAGAACTCTCGACGCTTTATCACCGGTGCCGGTTACAGGTTCAACGTGTATATAACCGTATCCGTCTGCGGGATAGGAAGGCTTTACCCCGATGACAACAAGCCCGTTCGTCCGCTCGGCAGTCTCGAATGCCAGTTGCAAAGTTTCCGCATAGTTTTCGGTATCTTTTACATATCCGTCTGCCGGCACAAAGCAAAGAACCCCTTCTTTATGCTTTTTCTTAAGCAAAAGCGTTGCATATGCAATACATGCGGCAGTGTTTTTCCTGTCGGGTTCTGACAGTATATTCTCCCGGGGAATGTATTCACCCGCCGTTTTTCCCGTAATATCTGCCAGACGCCGGCTTGTTATAATATAACATTGCCCGGGCTGTACAACCCTGCACAGTCTTTTTATGGTTTGAATCAGCATCGGGCAATTGTCTTCAACCGGAATAAACTGTTTGGGACTGGCTTCTTTTGAAAGCGGCCAGAGTCTTGTACCCGAGCCTCCCGCCATAAGCACGGCAAATCTCTGCATACTCCTGCACTCCTTTTTATATATTTTCTCTGTCAGGCTTTATTGCCGGCGTATTTACACCGGATCATCCTGATAAAAAAGCACGGTTTATAATATATTATGTAAATTATGTGGATAAGGTTCGTACACAAAAGACAGGAGAAAAGGCAGGAACATGGCTTAACAGGGGTCTGACCTGTAAACAAAAAAAGCGGCCTTCCGGGATACACCCGGGGACCGCTGAATATACCAAAACCCCTCTATTTTACTGAATCTGAAAAAATATGTTATTGTATCTGTGAATGCTTCATCCGTCGCTCCCGCCGCTTTTTGCATTATACGTTTTGCTTGTTTCCTGTTTCTTTTATCCTGTTTTCTGTTTTCAGCAACCCGAATCGGAATGTCAGGCTAATCTTTTGCATTACGCCCGGACCAGCTGAAAGCGGGTCTGCTGCAGCCCTAACTTTACGGCAGGTTAAGTTTCTGACCTGCATATATTATTGCATCTTCAAGGTTATTGATCTTTTTTATCTGATAAATATACTGACGGATATCCATGTTGCCACGGTGTTCGCTTGCTATGCCCCAAAGTGTATCACCCTGCCTGACCGTTACCGTTTTATACTCCTTCTTCAGGTTTTCACCGGCTGATACGACAGAACCGACAAAAAGTACAATAACTGAAAACAACAAAAGTAAAAACGTAAAAAACCTTTTTTTATTCTTAAGCCGGTATGTTTTCATAATTCATAACCTCCTCTGGCTGCTGTAAAGTAAAACCAAAGCAGAATTCAGAAGCAAAAGAACAAATGTTCTATATGTAGTTTACCGAACATTTGTTCATTTGTCAATAGTTTTTCGAACATTTGTTTGACATTTGCTTTATTTATGGTATAATTAGGTTAATAAAATGATAACGAGGTATCGCGATGAGACAAAAAAATCTGGATAAGCAAAAACAAATTCTGGATTTTGTAAACAGACAGGTTCAGGAAAAAGGGTATCCGCCTTCAGTGCGGGAAATCTGCAAAGCCGTCGGTTTCAAGTCAACTTCCACCGTTCATTCGTACCTGGCAGCCCTTGAGGAAAAAGGGCTGATAGTCAAGGATCCTTCAAAGACAAGGGCCCTGAAGGTGGTGGACAAGAATGACAAAAGCCTTGAAGGCTACGTTTCGGATCATGAAATTGAAAATGTCCCCATAGTGGGAAGAGTTGCAGCAGGCCAGCCCATTCTTGTCGTTGAAAACATTGAAGATACCTTTCCCGTTCCTGTGGAATACCTTGAGAATGGCACTGCATTCATGCTGAAGGTTAAGGGCGACAGCATGATTAACAAGGGCATATTTGACGGGGATCTGGTTGTGGTAAAACAGCAGAACACAGCATCAAACGGTGATATTGTAGTTGCGCTGATTGAAGATGAAACCACTGTTAAAACTTTTTACAGGGAAAAGGATCATATCCGCCTGCAGCCCGAAAATGACGACTATGATCCGATTATTGTAAAGGATAACCTAACAATTTTAGGCAAAGTGATAGCACTGTTCAGAAAATTTTAGAGCCTGCCGGCTCTTTTTTTATGAAAACTCTTGGAGTATTTCCGCTCTTCAGGCGGGACAGTTTCAGGCGGTCAGATATGAATAGTTTCTGAATACGAGTCAATTATTTCAACCCTGACATCGCTGTTGATGTATTTAATGACAGACGACATAATACTGTCTGCATGTGAAGCATCATTTGTTACGCAGGAAAAACCCAGTTCGCTTCTGTTCCACTCGTCCTGCCTCCCCGTCTCTGCTGCTGACACATTGAGTTTTGTTCTGATTTTCGCCAGCAGGCTTTTTATGACACTTCTCTTATCTTTCAGGCTTTTCATACCGCCTATATACAATGTTATGTTCAAAGCTCCTACAACCATGGTCCTTCCCTCCGGTCCGTTCTTTATTATCTCGCGTCCGTGTTTTTTGAGGCACAGGCATTGCAAGCGCAGGAATGCAACTGAGCATTTATGCCTCTTAAACTATTATAATATTATAAATCATTCAGACTGTTTGTAAAACATTGGAGCCGGCAACAGTCAATCCAAGCAAAAGAAAAACAGTCTACAGCGAAGTTATTTTGCAATGCATGGGAATTTCAGTCGAATGCAGTCCGGTGATAAAAAGAAAATATAAGGAAGAAAACAAGGATAAGAAAATTGGGACTTGCTTAACAATGGAACAAAAAAATACTCAAAACGGAATTATTCCATTTCATTCAACAGCTTCAGCAATGACTGCAGGATACTTGCAACCTTGTTTTTATAAACAGCCAGGTCCTTTTTCAGGCGTTCTGCCTCAAACTGGGTTTTAACCACTTCACGGTTTGCTTCATCAATGATTTCCTTGGCTTTGTTTTGTGCTTCAGCAATTATATTCTCAGCCTTTTTTTCAGCATTGCTTATTATCTCGCTACTGGACTGCTGAGCAAGGATCAGGCTTTTCTTCAGGGTTTCCTCCATCTTTTCATACTGGGACAGCCTGTCCCTGAGCTCCATAACCTGGTCCTTTGCCTTCATCAGCTCGCGGATATAGTCGGAGTAATCCTCTATGATTTTTTGGATAACTTCATAAACCTGATTCTCGTCAACACCTCTCATGTAAGTTCTGCGAAATACAATGTTCGATAAATCATTTGGTGTAAAATTCATAAAGCATACCTCCGGCATAATCAAATAATAAGCCCATCATAACTGTAAAGAAGCACAAAACCGCAAAGCCATGCAGCAGTTATGCCAGAATAAAAAAGGAATTCTCTACCGGATGAAAAACACGGCAATAACAAGCACAGAGAACCCGGTGCTTCAGCATATCCTGAAAAAGAGAACTACCATGGCATATAAAATACCTGTCATCAGCTTCGACCGTTACTTCATCCAGGTGAAAACACCCTGTTCCTGGAGTTCTTCTCTCACATCACCCAGTATATCAACACTGTTCGGAGTAGCAAGAAAAATTCCGGATGACACCTTATGAATATTACCATCGAGGGAATAAACAGCACCGCTCAAAAAATCAACAATCCTTTGAGCTGTTTGAAGTTCAACATCTTCTACATTCATAACTATTGAGCGGTTGGCCCTTAAATGATCGCAAATTTCCTTTGCACCATTAATGTTCTTGGGGGAAACGATTACAACCTTTGTATTGGTGTTGCTGTTCAGATTCAGAACTTTACCCTGGTTTCTTTTGCCATATGCAGTTTTTCGGCTTTCAGCCTTATCAGTTTCTTCAATATCTTCATCGTCATAGTATTCTTCATCGGTATCTTCAGTTTCCCAACCAACAAAATCGAGCATTTTGTTCAGCAAGTTTGCCATATGTATCTTCCTCCCACTCTTCTTAAGTAAAATGTAAGCCGGTTAATCATTTGCACGTTATGGGTACTGTCTCTCACCGAAAATGCTGCTGCCGATGCGGACAATATTTGCGCCTTCCTCAACAGCAACTTCAAAATCATGACTCATACCCATTGACAAATATTGCATATCAATATTATCAATATTTTCCCGTCCGATGTCAACTGAAATGTTTTTTAAACGCCTGAAAATCCAGCGGACACTTTCGGGATCCTCGGTGTACGGAGCAATGGTCATCAGTCCTTTAACCCTTATATTCGGGTACCGGGACATTTTCACTGCAAAGTCATATACTTCCTCCGGGGAAATACCTGCTTTTGTTTCCTCCCCCGAAACGTTTACCTGTATAAGGACATCCACTGTCCTGTTGCAGGCCATGGCTCTTTTCTGGATTTCTTCTGCCAGCTCCGGACGGTCCAGTGAATGAATCATGGTAACCTTGTCAATGATATATTTCACCTTGTTTGTCTGGAGACGGCCGATCAAATGCCAGTTACACCTTTCTTTAAATATATCGTATTTTTTTAGGAGTTCCTGAACCCTATTTTCACCAAAATCAAGGATTTTTTCTTCAATTGCAGTTTCTATAGCCTCCGCTCCGACAGTCTTTGAAACCGCCACCAGTAATATATCCTCGGGCCTGCGTCCGCTGCGCAGTGCTGCATTATTAATCCTTTCCCTTACCTTATCAAGGTTGTTCCGGATTTTTTGAGCGTCCTCAGCAGTAAACATCAGTCAATCACCTGTCCTTCTTCAATATTTTGAGGGTTTACGATGTAAATATCAAAAACCCGTACCGGACCGGTATCTGTCGAGCCGGGAAGTTTATCGATAATCGCAAATGAATCCTGTTCTGCAATAATCTTTACTCTTTTTTTCACGGCCTTGTTAAAGCGCACCAGGTAAACATCAGCGGTATTATCATACATATTTCTGTTTGTAAGGCTTCTCTGGGGAATTTTCAGGCCTTCGATGCTTTCAACCACCAAATCGGCCTTTACATGTCTCAGGTTTACCGTCTTCTCGATATAGCGGTTAAATGAGACGGTAACCCTGCATTTATCATCAAAGTTTTCAACTGATTCAACGGTGCAGGGTAATAAATCCTTAATTCCGTCAACCTTCAGTGATATATTATCCCCTTTTTTCAGTTTGCTGCTGTCTTTTTTGCTTATTGCACAGACATACCAGCTTATTTCATTATTAACAAGCCTTGCAAAGGGCTTACCACTGTCAACCTCGAAAAACTGTTCAAAGCCGTTGGTTTTCTTATTGTTTTTCGTATCCTCACTGAACTTCAAATCTTCGATTCTCAGGTTGTCAATATTGGAATGGCTGTATTTTTCATCAACATCCTCACTGTCCCACACAACTATACCGGAAAACCCGGCTTCAATGGAGATTGCCGATTCATTCACCTTCGCCCGCAATGTCTCCAGCTCTTTTTTCTTGTTTTCCAGGTAGAGCCTGTTTCCGCCGCTTTCAAAGATCTCCCTGTTTCTCTGGTAAAGCAGCCTTTCAAGTGATGCCTTTATATCCTCGATTGCCGGAAAGTTTTTATTCACCGCAACATCGGTCAGCTTGTTGACTTCACTCTGAACCCTGTTTCGGAATTCGCTGTCTCCGCTCAGGATTTCGGGATTATTCTCTGCAAACTGCCGTATAATGTTCTTCTCAAGATTCTCAATTTCGCTTAGTATTCTTTTGCTGTCATTGTCAACGACTATGGCAAACTCATATTTGTTCGGAACCCTTTCGCCCTGGTCAACCCTGGGTATAACAATCCCGTCACGGGGAGACACGACAGGTTTTTCATCCCTTATAAAAACACCTTCGGACTTTATTTTTATCTCAAGAATATTGGTATGTAAGATGTCTTTTTCAATGTTTCCGTGGAATATCCACTTCCACAGGGCAGGCAGGTAAATAAGGACAAAAAGGATTAGGAGAAAACGTAATGGTTTGCCCCTTTTTCTTCTCCTTTGTACCCGTCGCTTTTTATGTTGTTCTTCTGCAGCAATTCTTTCTCTTCCCTTATCTTTTGTGGTCCGCATATTCTCCTCCAAAATGCCCGGTACAAACTCACCTTATAACCGGAGCATTATGTTTATCCGCTGCAAATGCAAGGGAATAACCTGCCGTCAGTCATTCAGAACCAATAGGCCCCTGTTTTCCAGTTCCTGTACGGCGCACAGAACGCCGAGCTTAACATGTTCGTATACAAGCCCTCCCTGGAGATACGCAATGTACGGCGGCCGTATCGGTGCATCAGCCGAAAGTTCAATCGATGAACCCTGTACAAAAGCTCCGGCAGCCATAATAACCTGCGAATCATAGCCCGGCATTTCGCTTGGTACAGGAGTAACAAAGGAGTCAACGGGTGAACCTTTCTGAATACCCTGGCAAAAAGCAATAACCGCATCAGGATTTCCAAACCTGATTGCCTGTATAATGTCACTCCGTAATTCATTGTATGCCGGGCAGGTATCATAACCGAGACTTTCCATAAGGGCTGAAGCAAATACCGCTCCCTTAAGGCTTTCGGACACAATATGCGGAGCCAGGAAAAAGCCCTCGAACATGGTCCTGTTTTGTCCAAGCGTAGCCCCGACCTCGCGCCCCAAACCCGGAACGGTCATTCGGTACGAAATCAGTTCAACCAAATCCTTCCTGCCTGCAATATATCCACCCGACAGTGCAATTCCGCCGCCCGGGTTTTTAATCAGCGAACCGGCCATAATGTCTGTTCCGGCATCAGCAGGCTCCCTGTCCTCAACAAATTCCCCGTAGCAATTATCCACCATCACGGCAACATCGGGCTTTATTCTTTTCACAAACTTTACGGCATGCGCGATACGTTCAACAGTTACCGGGCTCCTCCAGGAATAACCGCGGGATCTTTGAAGAAACACCAGTTTTGTTCTGTCATTAATGCTTTCTTCTATTTTTTCAAAATCAAATTCCCCGTTTTCGAGCAGATCAACCTGCCTGTATGTAACCCCGTAGTCCTTCAGTGAGCCTGTTCCGCTGCTTCCGCGTATGCCAATCACTTCGTCAAGGGTGTCATACGGTTTTCCCGTTATGGATAAAAGCTCATCTCCGGGCCTTAGTATTCCATAAAGGCACAATGCAAGAGCATGGGTACCGCAGGTGATCTGGTGCCTGACAAGGGCATCTTCAGCACCGAATGCCGCTGCATATACTTTCTCCAGTACTTCCCTGCCCCTGTCGTTGTACCCGTAGCCCGTGGATCCGACAAAATGGGATTCACTGACCCCGTATTCCTGCATTGCCCTGATTACTTTGCTCTGGTTGTAAGCAGATATGTTTTTTATCCGCTCAAAAACGTCCCGGCATTTTTCCTCAATATCCTGCGACAGTTTCACAAGTTTTGAATTTATATTAAATGCCTCATGATATATTTCGGTATTTTTCATCAATTAGTTTCCTCTTTTCCAACAAGTGTTTTCAGTTATTTTCCCCTGATTCCGGAGATAAACGGTCCAGTGCGCTTTGGACCTCTTCCCTCGTAATGGTGGTGTTGAAATTAAACGAACATTTCAGTGCCCTTTGATACATTTCACGGGCTTTCCCGGTATCCTCCGCATCTTCAAGATACCTGCCGTAATCATAGTACGCCTCCGGAAAGGAAGGTTCTTTTTCCATGAGTTTTTCAAACAGTTCGCCGGCTTTATCGGTCTCACCCCTCAGGTGATACAGGTGAGCCAGGTTATCAAGGATTATTGCATTGTCAGAATTGTATTCATATGCTTCAAGGTTTATTTTCAATGCCTCATCCAAATCCCCTTTTTCAATTGCGAGGTATCCAAGGCTTCCGTACACTGCCGTCGTTTTATACTCTGATATTACTTCGTTAAGCATTTCGAATGCTTTATCCAGGTCTCCCTTTTTCCATACTACAAGCGCAAGATTTGATTTTGCAAGGTTTCTCTCATCCCTGTTCCTGCTCTTTTCAACAGCCTGCCCGAGCACTTTTTCGGCTTCTTCCAACTTTCCTTCCTTGAAAAGCACGAATCCATAGCTCACAAGAATATCGGCCGCGGCCTTTTTTGAACCTGCTGCTTTTTTAAACCACCTTTCTGCTTCCTTAAGATTCCCCTTGCCGTATTCCATTTGGGCCTTCATACGGTAAATCAGGTTCAGATTGGCAAGCAAAATCAGGGCAAGGTAAGCCAAAATGGCCACAACACCTGCAATTTTGCTGATTCTGAACAGGATTAATATAAAAATGAACGGTATAACGGCATAAAACAATAACGGCAGCAATGATTTGGATTTCAAAACATTCACCCCTGCTATAATTTGTATGTTCAAGCCTCTCTATAAAGGTAATGATACCATTACGACGGTTTTATATCAACAGGCAGGAAATATGCGTCCTTCATGTATAAGGCGCTTACATGCCCCGTCATACTGCCAGCATGGCTTCCAGCGCCCTGCGTGCCCGCTCTGCCACTTCCTTGTCAAGATTTATCTCGTACCTGTTGTATTTCAGTGCATTATACACGCTTTCAACAGATGTTTTTTTCATGTTCGGGCAGACAAGACCCGGGGTTAAAAGATAAAATGTTTTATCCGGGTTGTCTTTTTTAAGTTTGTACAGAATCCCCATTTCGGTTGCAATAAGGAATTTGTCATGGCTGCTGTTTTTCGCGTATTCGATTATCTGGGCCGTACTTCCGACAAAATCGGCCCGTACCAGGACCTCCTTTCTGCATTCGGGATGTGCCAGAACCAAGGCATCCGGGTGAAGGCTTTTTGCTTTTTCAACATCCTCCCTGCTCACCCTGTGATGGGTTATGCAATAACCGCTCCATAAATGGATTTTTTTGTCCGGAACCTGACCGGCCACGAAACTCCCCAGGTTCTGATCGGGCACAAACAGGACCTCGTCGTTCGGTATCGACCTGATAACCCTGACTGCATTCGAAGATGTGCAGCATATATCGCATTCCGCCTTTACTGCAGCTGAAGTATTAATATAACACACCACCGCTGCATTGGGGTATTTTCTCTTTTCTTCGATCAGCGCATCAACCGTTGCCATATCGGCCATGGGACACCCTGCATCAATTTCGGGAAGCAGGACGGTTTTTTCGGGTGACAGGATCTTTGCGCTTTCCGCCATAAAATGAACACCGCAGAAAACAACAATATCCGCGTCTGTTGATGCACAGTATTGGCTAAGTTTAAACGAGTCTCCCACAACATCGGCCAGTTCCTGTACCTCATCAACCTGGTAATTATGAGCCACTATAACTGCATTCTTTTCATTCTTCATTCTCTTTATTTCTTCAACCATATCCCGTATCTCCGGTTTCATTTGTCATATGTCCTCCTTTAATCTCTCAAGGCATTGAAATATCCATTACCAGCAGTTTTCATCAATAAATTTTCTTCATTATTATATCATACACATTTCTGACGTACTACTTATCAGGATACTTTATTTTTTGTCGTAAACAGGCCGGCTTTTGTTCGTTTTACACAAAAAATCGCATTCCGGTATTAAAATTTCTTTTCTTATTTATTATTCGTTTCTTGTTGTTTCCTGTCCCGTATTGTTGTAGAATAATTATTATGATTGCAGGATATAACCTGATATAAAACAATTTTTCAATAAATGCCTGAAAATAATGCACAATAATTAACAGATTACTTATTATGCGGAGTTATATATTATGGAATCGTTAAAACAGCGTGTATTAAAGGATGGTCGTATTCTTGACGGGAATATTTTAAAGGTTGATTCGTTCATTAACCACCAGATTGATCCCCGCCTTGCCTTTGATATCGGAAAAGAATTCTACAATCGCTTTAAAAACGCTGAAATTGATAAAATTTTAACCATTGAAACATCCGGAATAGCATTCGCAGTGTGCGCGGGTTACCACTTTAACGTACCTGTCGTATTCGCAAAAAAGCGCGCCGGCCTCAATATGTCTTCAGAAGTATACCAGAGCAAGGTTTATTCATATACAAAGCAAACCTGTTATACCATATCGGTTTCCAGGCAGTTTCTTTCTCCAGGCGAGAACCTTCTTATAATAGATGATTTTCTTGCAAACGGGCAGGCCGTTTCAGGTATGATCGATATTGCAAAACAGGCAGGGGCAAAAATTGCCGGCGCAGGTATTGTAATTGAAAAGAGTTTTCAGCCCGGGGGTGAAATTCTTCGAAGCCTTGGGATTCGTGTAGAGTCCCTTGTTATTATAGACTCTTTAAAAAATAATAAAATTATTATCAGGGAGGCTTTGGAAAAATGAAAAAAAGAAGGATTCTGTGTTTGCTTGTTGCCATTCTCAGCGTGGCAATGGTACTGACAGGGTGCAGCAGCGATCAAAAGGGTGCCGGGGGCGGAAAACTCAAAGTTGGTTTTATCTACATCGGTACTGCCGGGGAACCCGGTTATACTTACGCTCATGAACAGGGACGGCTTTATGCCGAGGAGAAATTGGGAGACAAGGTGGAATTCGTCATCCAGGAAAATGTCAGCGATACTGACGATTCAATTGTCGCTGTAATGCAGTCGATGATTGAACAGGGATGCAAGGTGATTTTTGCCAACTCTTACGGGTTCATGGATTACATGTACGACATGGCACAGGAACACCCGGATGTTGTATTCCTGCACTGCTCGGGCAGCAAGAGCAGGGAGAACATGCTGAACTATTTCGGCAGGATCTACCAGGCTCGTTATCTCTCAGGAATAGTTGCCGGAATGAAGACAGAAACCAATAAAATAGGTTATGTTGCAGCACATCCCATTCCTGAAGTAATCCGCGGAATCAATGCTTTTACCCTTGGTGTCCGTTCTGTCAACCCCAATGCCACCGTTGAAGTTGTATGGACCTCAACCTGGTATGATCCTTCTTTGGAAAAGGCCGCAGCAATATCACTCCTGGACAAGGGCTGCGACGTAATTGCACAGCACCAGGACACAACCGGCCCTCAGATTGCCGCCCAGGAACGCGGAAAATGGTGTATCGGATATAACTGCGATACGGCCGACATCGTTCCCGAATCATTCCTGACCGCACCAATCTGGAACTGGGGTCCGTATTATACCGACCAGATTCAGAAGGTTCTTGACGGAACATGGAAGAGCGAAAACTACTGGGGCGGTATGGAAGACGGAGTTGTTAAACTGGCTCCTCTTACAAAGAATGCTCCGGCCGGTGCACAGGAAAAAGTTGACGAAATGACCCAGAAGATAATAAACGGTGAATTTAAGGTATTTGAAGGTCCGATTAAGGATCAGAGCGGAAATGTAAAGGTTCCTGAAGGAAAGGTTATGACAGACGATGAACTGTTAAGTTTCGACTGGTTTGTTGAAGGAGTTGTCGGAACCCTTCCCGAAAGCTGAAACATTCAAAACAAACAGGATTAAAGGAGTACTCCTTTAATCCTGTGCTTTTTCATTTGAAAACTGTATATATTCCTTGCGGAATGTAAATGATTCAATAAAGGATTTATTTTCCGGAGAGAATAAAAACAGTAACTGAAAAGGATGTAATTATGGATAAGACTGTGTATGTTGAAATGAAAAATATCTGCAAGACCTTCGGAGTAATCCGCGCAAACCGCAATGTCAACTTCTCGGTGTACGAGGGCGAAATACACGGATTACTTGGTGAAAACGGCGCAGGTAAAAGTACCCTGGTCAACATGCTGTCGGGTATATACACCCCTGACAGCGGGAGCATTTTCATTCACGGCGAACAGGTTGACATACATTCGCCGAAACATGCGATTGAACTGGGAATTGGCATGATCCATCAGCATTTTAAGCTGGTTGACGTACTGACCGCTGCAGAAAACATTATGCTCGGTCACACCAGCTCAGTGTTCATATCAAACAAAAACCGGCTTGCATCAATACAAAATGTAATGGAAAAATACGGCATGCAGGTTGATCTTAACAAGAAAATCAGGGACATGTCGGTAAGTGAAAAGCAGACGGTTGAAATACTGAAAGTTCTGTACCGCGGTTCAAAAATACTTATACTCGACGAGCCGACCGCAGTGCTGACACCGCAGGAAATCGACAAACTTTTTATTGTACTCAGGAACCTTGCCGAAACCGGCTGTGCAATAATTATAATTACGCATAAACTCAACGAAATTATGTCCGTAACCGATAGGGTTACAGTTTTAAGGCAGGGTGAAACCGTTGCAACACTGGAAACCTCAAAAACAAATATCCGCGAACTGACCGAATTAATGGTTGGAAAACCGGTCAGTCTTTCAATTGAAAGGGTGCCTGCAAAAAAAGGCAATCTGCTTTTGTCAGTCAAAAACCTTACCGCTTTGGGTGAACATAATGTACCGGTGCTTGACAATGTAACTTTTGATTTGTTTGAAGGCGAAATACTTGGTGTTGCTGGCGTTGCCGGAAGCGGACAGAAAGAACTGTGCGAATCAATTGCCGGCCTTTACCCCGTGGAAAAAGGGGATATATACTTTAAGGGAGAAAACATCGTGGGTTTCAGTCCCAGGGAAATTATAAAACGCGGAGTAAGCATGAGTTTCATTCCTGAAGATCGCCTTGGAATGGGACTTGTTCCGTCAATGGACATGGTTGACAACATGCTTTTGAAAGATTATGTCAATCAGCCGGGTATTGCTATAAACAGGAAACCCGCAAAGGAAAAAGCGGAACGTGTTACAAAACGCCTTGACATCCAGGCTCCCAATGTTTATACGCCAATCAGAAAACTTTCGGGAGGGAACATACAGAAGGTTCTCCTGGGCAGGGAAATAGACGCTAATCCCCACTTGCTGATAACGGCGTACCCGGTAAGAGGGCTTGATATAGGCGCTTCCTACAATATTTATGATCTTCTGAAGGAGCAGAAACAGAAAGGCGTTGGAATACTTTACATAGGTGAGGATTTGGACGTGCTGATAGAGCTTTGTGACCGAATCATGGTTCTGTGTGACGGCAAAGTGACTGGTATCACGGACAGCGAAAATATTACGAAGGAAGACCTTGGTCTTATGATGGCGGGAGAAACTCTTTCTTCGATAAGCAAGGGGGATGCATAATGCAGATAGTTAAACGTGAAGGAGCTTCAGCAAAGCAAATAATCATGATCCGCCTGATTGCCATCATTGCAGCAATTTTAGTTTCAGGCATCTTCATTGTCTGCTTAGGTTATAATCCTGTTAAGGTATATGCCAATATGATTTCAGGCGCGCTCGGTTCAAAAATCCGGTTCAGGTCCACTCTCATCGAGATGGTACCGCTGGTGATTACATCGCTCGGAATACTGGTGGCATTCAAGATGAAATTCTGGAATATAGGCGGAGAAGGCCAAATCCTGATGGGAGCATTTGCTGCAACCTATATAGCCCTGTTCGCTGACTGGGTACCGAAGTTTCTTGTTATCCCGGTAATGTTTATAGTCGGTTTCCTTGCCGGCGGGATATGGGGTTTGATACCTGCATTCTTCAAGGCAAAATTCGGTGCGAATGAAACCATAATGACGCTTATGCTTAACTATATAGCAACCCAATGGATTACATACCTCCAGTACGGTCCATGGAGGGATCCGAAGCTGAAAGGGTTCGCGAAAATCGCAAACTTTCCCGACCACGCTTTGCTTCCAAAAGTGTTCGGGGTTCATATAGGGCTTATTATAGCGCTTGTTCTTGTTGTAGTTATATCCTGGTTCCTGAGAAAGACCAAAAGAGGATTTGAAATTGCCGTGGTGGGCGAAAGCGTAAGCACAGCCCGGTACGCCGGTATGGATATTTCCCGTATAATAATTGCAACCATGCTGTTAAGCGGTGGTTTATGCGGTATTACCGGTGTCATCCAGGCGGCGGGAGTAAATAAAACCCTTACAATGAACGTATCCAGCGGTTACGGGTTTACAGCTGTTATAACCACGTACTTGTCGGGTTTAAGTGCTCCGCGGGTTTTGATTGTTTCCTTCCTTTTCGCCATCTTGTTACAGGGCGGTTCCTACATTCAGTCTGCGCTCCAGATACCTCAGGCGGCAGCGGATGTTTTGCAGGGAATGATTCTGTTCTGTGCCCTGGGCAGTGAGTTCTTTGTAAATTACAAGATTCGCTTTACCAGAAAGAATTCAATATCACCGGAGGTTAAGTAATTATGATTCCTTTTCTGAAAAACGCAATAATATCGGGAACACCCCTGACATTCGCAATATTGGGAGCAATGTACAATGAAAAAGCCGGTAATCTGAACCTTGGTATTGAAGGAATGATGCTTCTGGGTGCGGTTGCAGGCTTTCAGGTCGCAATATTGACCGGAAACCCGCTGTTATCCCTGCTTGCCGCAATGGTATTCGGGGCATTGGGTGCATTAATATACGCTTTTTTAACTGTAACGTTAAGGACAAATCAATCGGTAACAGGACTTGCGCTGACCATTTTCGGAACAGGACTGTCAAGGTTCTGGGGCAAGCGCCTGATGGGAACGGTTATACCCGAGTCCTTCAGCAGGAATTTCCGTCCCCTTTCGATGCCGTTTCTGTCAAAGATACCTGTAATAGGTCCCGTGCTTTCGGTATTCCTTGAGCAGGATTTGTTTGTTTACCTGAGTTATGCTGTTGTTATTCTGTCGGGTATATACCTGTACCATACCAGGTTTGGTCTGAACCTTCGGGCTGTGGGCGAAAACACTGCCGCAGCTGATGCTTCGGGCATTAACGTAACCCTGTACAAGTATGTTCATATACTTTTGGGCGGTGCATTATGCGGCCTTGGCGGCGCATACCTGTCCCTTGTTTATGTTCCGTCATGGCAGGATAATGTCACATCCGGACGCGGCTGGATTGCCATTGCCCTTGTAATATTCACTTCGTGGAGTCCATACAGGGCTTTCTGGGGTGCTTTCCTTTTCGGCGGGCTCGATATCGTAGGATTCCGTATCCAGACGCTGAACCTTCCGGTTTCAATAAACCAGCATTTTCTCAGGATGCTTCCGTATATAGCAACAATCCTGGTTATTATAATAGGATCTGTAAGAAAGAGTACCAGCCATATGCCGCCGGCAGACCTGGGAAAACCATATTTCAGGGAAGAACGGTAACGGGTATAATTTATACCCTCAATGAGTTCAGAAGTTGTATAAAATCTTCGGGAAGTTTGGCTTCAAACTCCATAAATTCACCGGTGGAAGGATGTTTCAGCCTCAAATACCTTGCATGGAGCATCTGTCCGCCGGTTGTTTTATTCCTGCTGCTTCCGCCGTACACCGGATCTCCGTATACAGGATGACGGATATAGGACATGTGTACTCTAATCTGATGCGTCCTGCCTGTTTTCAGTCTTAACCTCACGTAAGTGGCACCTTTCAGGCGTTCCAGCACCTCGAAATGTGTTACCGCATTTTTGCCCTTTCCGGGCGTTACCGCCATCTTTTTTCTGTCAACGGGATGACGCCCTATCGGCGCATCAATCGTCCCCCTGTCTTCATGAATAATGCCTTCAACAATCGCGTCATAAATCCGTTCCATGCTGTGATCCTTCAGCTGCATTGCAAGGGACTGATGCGCATTATTATTCTTCGCAACAGCAATAAGCCCGGTTGTGTCCTTATCAATGCGATGGACGATACCCGGCCTGATAACTCCGTTTATATTCGAAAGAGAATCTCTGCAGTGATAAAGAAGTGCATTTACAAGGGTATTATCCCTGTTTCCCGGTGCAGGATGAACAACCATGTCCCTGGGCTTGTTAATAACCAGGATATCCGAGTCCTCGTAAACAATATCCAGTGGGATATTCTCAGGATCCAGCGAAAGAGGTTCGGGTTCAGGAACATTAACAACAATTTTCATGCCCGTGGAGGTTTTTATTTTTCCCTTCGTGCTTTCTCCGTTTACAAGAACAAGATTATCATTTATAAGTCTCTGAATATAGCTCCTGGACAGATCGGGAATTTTTCCGGCCAGGTATGCATCAAGGCGGAGCCCGGTTTCATTTTCCTCCACAATAATCTCAAGCTGCCTGCCTTCACTCATGCTGACTCTCACCTGTTCCGCCCAAAGTTTCTATGCCTGCGTCCTGCTTCACAGGTTCCTTATAGATAAACAGGATGTATATGAGCATTATGAAGGTGCCTATGTTTATGCAGATATCTGCAACGTTAAAAACCGGGTAATCATAACCGAATATATAAAAGTCGAAAAAATCCGTTACCCTGCCACGGAATACACGGTCAATCCAGTTTCCTGCCGCTCCGGCCAGGATAAAGGAAATGGAAAGCCTTAAAACCTTATGATTGTTTTTTATCATTATATAAACCAGTATAGCGCAAATAACAACGGTGAGTACTATAAAAAAGTATCTTCCGTTTTTCAGTATGCCAAAAGCAGCCCCGGTGTTTTCAACATGCGTAAAATAAAAAAAGTCGGGTATCACTTCATTTTTCAAACCAAGGGGCAGATTATTCCTGACATATAATTTTGTTGCCTGATCCAGCATAAGGATTACAGCTATAATAACAGCCCAGAGCATTTAATTCCTCCTTTGTCATCCATATCAGTATACCTGTTGGTTCAGTACCATGTCAACCCGGGTTTGAGTTAATTTATTACAGGCTTCCCTTGCACCTGGTAAAGGTACAGATATCGTGCAATTCAGGGAAAACTTCAGCTGAGTGGGCCTTAGAGATGTGCGAAAAGAAGCGAGGATAAGCAAGCCAACGGAGCAAAAATGCTGCCTTCCATATTTTTCAAAAGCATTTTTGCAAGTTTCGGATTGCCCGGCTGAACCTCACAGCTCTTGGCAGCGACTATTTCTGGGCATTCACACGATAGCTATTCTTTACGGATCAAGTGTTTGGAGATATCGTGTTAATGCGAGGAAACTTTCAGCGGAATGCAGCTTAGAGCCGCGCAGTCAGAGCGAAGATAAGCAAGCCAACTGTTTGAGCAAAAATGCTACCTGCCATATTTTTTCTAAAGCATTTTTGCGAGTTTTGGCTTGCCTGAGCTGAACTGCGCGGCTCTTGCAAATGAAGCGACTGTTTCCGAGCATTCACACGATATCTTTCTTTGCCATATCAGATCAGGAATTTGCAGATATCATGTAAATACGAGGAAACTTTCAGCGGAGTGCAGCTTAGAGATAGGCGAAAAGAAGCGAGGATAAGCAAGCCAACGGAGCAAAAATGCTGCTTACATATTCGTTTCATATGCATTTTTCAAATTTCGGCTTGCCCGAGCTGAACCGCACAGCTCTTGCAAACGCAGCGACTGTTTCCGGGCATTCGCACGATATCTATATCCGTAAACAAAGCAGTATCTTTCCGCATAAGAAAATCCGGCCATGGCCGGATTTTACGATGCAGAATCAATATTTTCCTTTTGCTTCTTCTTTTTTGGCGGGTTCAATGCCTTCCTCGCATCATTGAAAATGAGGGTGGGCTCACGCCCTGAAAGCACTACTTCCCTGTCAACTATGCATTTCTCAACATTCTTCTTCGATGGAATCTCAAACATCACATCTGTAAGGATTTCTTCCATGATAGAACGCAGACCCCTTGCACCGGTCTTTCTCTCAAGAGCCTTGTCCGCAATTGCGTGCAGGGCGTCTTCCTCCATAACAAGCTCAACCCCGTCTATTTCAAACAGCTTTTTATACTGTTTCACAAGCGCATTTTTCGGTTTCGTCAAAATATCTATCAGTGCTTGCCTGTCCAGTGAATGCAGCGAAGCAACTATCGGAAGCCTGCCAATGAATTCAGGTATCAGGCCATACTTCAATAAATCCTGCGGTGTTACCTGCTCGAACAGTTCCCCGACCGTTTTCCTGCGTTCCATACCGCTTTCTATTGTGGCACCAAAGCCAATTGTTTTTTTGCCGATCCTGTTTTCAATAATTTTATCGAGGCCGTCAAATGCTCCCCCACAAATAAACAGAATATTTGTAGTGTCTATCTGTATAAACTCCTGGTGCGGATGTTTCCTTCCTCCCTGCGGCGGCACCGAAGCTACGGTACCCTCAAGTATTTTCAGCAGGGCCTGTTGTACGCCTTCGCCGCTGACGTCACGTGTTATTGAAGGGTTATCGGACTTCCGGGCAATTTTGTCTATTTCATCCACATAAATTATGCCCCTTTCAGCCCGTTCGATATCGTAGTCTGCAGCCTGGATAAGTTTCAGCAGTATGTTTTCCACGTCTTCTCCGACATATCCGGCTTCTGTCAGTGACGTTGCATCCGCTATGGCAAAAGGTACATTCAATATTTTAGCCAGTGTCTGGGCGAGAAATGTTTTTCCCGAACCGGTAGGACCTATCATCAGGATATTGCTTTTCTGCAGTTCCACGTCATTTGCAGCCAGTTCGGAGTTTATTCTCTTGTAATGGTTGTATACAGCAACTGCGAGAGTTTTTTTGGCTTTTTCCTGCCCAATAACGTACTGATCGAGGATGTTTTTTATTTCCATGGGCTTCGGAATCTCGTCAAGCTGTATATCCATACCTGTATCTTCAAACTCTTCCCCAATTATTTCAGAGCAGAGTTCTATACATTCATCGCAAATATAGACACCGGGTCCTGCAACAAGCCTTTTGACCTGCTCCTGAGTCTTTCCGCAAAAAGAGCATTTAAGCTGTTTTTTTTCTTCATATCTTGACACTAAACTTCACCTCGTTATCTTGGTACCATAACTTCATCAACAATCCCATACTCTTTTGCCTCCCATGAAGACATAAAGTAATCCCTTTCCACGTCACGCTGGATCTTTTCCAAAGGCTGCCCGGTTTTTTCACTTAAAATGCGATTCAAATTATCCTTTGTTTTCAAAATCCACTCTGCGTGAATTTTTATATCTGTGGCCTGCCCTTTTGCACCGCCCATCGGCTGATGTATCATTATTGTGCTGTTGGGCAGAGCGAAACGTTTGCCCTTCGTTCCCGCAGCAAGCAAAAATGCGCCCATGCTTGCTGCCATGCCTACGCAAATCGTGGATACATCGGCTTTTACATGCTGCATTGTGTCAAAAATGGCAAGACCTGCTGATACTGAGCCCCCCGGACTGTTAATGTAAAACTGTATGTCCTTGTCCGGATCCTTTGCATCCAAAAACAGCATTTGAGCTACTATCAGGCTTGCTGTTACATCATTAACCTCGTCGCTCAAGAAAATTATTCTATCCTCCAGCAAACGGGAGTAAATGTCATATGAACGTTCTCCCCTGTTACTCTGTTCTATTACATAAGGTATAAGCGGCATACTTCATCCCCCTTTTCAACATGATCTGATTTTCCGGACCGTACAATTATGGTTCGATTTACAATAGTATTATATAAATTTCCCCGGTTGCTGACTTAATAAACAAAATTACCCGTCAATGCCCTCCAGGTATTTTTTGCATAACCAGCCGGCCCTGTTTATTTTCAGGGTTTCTGCTTCATCAGTTCAATAGTTTTTCTTGTAATAATAGTATCTTTAATATATTCTATATCGTCATTCTGTAAATGTTTCTTGAAATCCTCGGCATTTTGATTGTATTTTTTGGCCATTTCGGCTATCTCTGCCTCGACTTCATCGTCTGTGGCCTCAATTTTTTCAGCCTGGGAAATTTTCTCCAGCACAAGCTGGGTCTTTACTTCCTCATAAGCCCTGTCCCTGTAGTCTTCACGCAATGTTTTCTCGTCAATTCCCATCATTTGAATATAGGTGTTCAGATCCAGTCCCTGGTAAGCCAGACTCATATTAAGCCTTTGCAGAATATTGTTAATCTGGCGTTCTACCATTACATCGAGAATATCAACCTCTGCGTTTTCCACCGCTTTTTTTACAAGCTCGTTTTCATATTTGCGTTCAGCGGCTTCCTGGGCCTCTTTTTCCAGTTTCTTTCTGAGATCGGCCTTGTATTCCTCCAAGGTGTCAAACTCGCTCACATCCTGGGCAAATTCGTCATCTATCACAGGAAGCTCCTTGTATTTTATTTCATTAATACGTACCTTGAATACTGCAGGTTTCCCTTTTAAGTTTTCACTGTGATAATCTTCGGGAAATGTAACATTAACATCCAGTTCCTGGTTCAGCGAAGCTCCGATTAACTGCTCCTCAAAACCGGGAATAAATGTGTTCGAACCAACCGCCAGCGTGTATCCCTTTGCTGAACCTCCTTCAAAGGGCTCGCCGTCAATAAATCCTTCGAAATCAATATTAACTATATCCTTGTCCTGAACCGGTCTGTCTTCCACCGAAACAAGCCTTGAATTCCTGTCCTGGATTTTTTCAAGCTCTTTCTGAACGTCCTCGTCGGTAATATCAACCTGTTCCTTTTCCACGGGGAGTCCCTTGTATTCGCCTAATTTAACCTCGGGTTTGACCGTAACCTTCGCAGTAAATATCAGGTTCTTGTCCCTGCCGATTTGTTCAATATCCAGTTCGGGTGTGTCCACAGGAATAATGTTATGCTCCCTGAGCGCCTCTTCATAAATATCAGGACAGATTATATTAAATGCGTCCTCGTAAAACACGGTTTCTCCATAGTACTTTTCAATCAGGTTCATCGGAGCCTTGCCTTTTCTAAAACCGGGTATTGAAAATCTTCCTTTGTTTTTCTGGTATGCTTTTTTAAGGCTTTCATTAAAATGCTCTGCATCCTCTTCAATTGTCAGTTTTACAACATTCTTCTCCACATTTTCTACTTTTGATTTCATTTATGCTGGCCTCCTAAGCTAAAATATTAAATTCTATATGTTAATCTGCTTGATCCCATGCCTTTAAGCAAACAATCGGATTTATATGCAAGCTGTCAATAAGTAATTATATCCATTTTACATCAAAGGTAACAAAGCAGATTTATCGGTTATAGCAAAAAAGTCCCATGGACTTTAAAAAACCTTTATGATTATAACATACAAATTTATGATTGCCAATAAAAATTGGATCTGCCTGCGAAAACCTGTAAAATATGCTTCACATAATGAAACCCGAATTATTTCTTTGAATTTTGAGCATAACATCAACAACCTCGGGATGAAACTGGCTTCCTTTATTATCTTCAAGCTCCCTTATGGCCTCTTCTACCGACAGTGGATCCCTGTAGGGTCTTTTTGAAGTCATCGCATCAAAGGCATCTGCCACGGCTATTATCTGCGGTTCAATTCCGATGCTTTCATTGCTTAATCCAAACGGATATCCTCTGCCGTCAAACCTCTCATGATGGAATGCTATCGCTCTCAGTATTCTGTCCGACAACCCGATCGGATAAAGGATTCTGTTGCTGATTGCAGGATGCTTCTTAATCTCCTCGTACTCTTTTTTCGTAAGAGGGCCCTTCTTCAACAGGATTCTGTCACTTATCCCGATTTTCCCTATATCATGCAGTATGCCCGCAATACGAAGCTCTTCCACCTCTTCCTTGTTCATTCCCATTTCTTCGGCTATTTTAACAGCAAAAGACGACACCCTCTGCGAATGTCCCCTTGTATACTGGTCCCTTGCTTCCACGGCTGCAATAAGTGCATCAATGGTCGCAACATAACTGCTTTTTGATTTTATAAGATACATTGCATTTTCAACGGCAACGGCGGTGGTATTGCCAATGGAACGCAAAATATCCAATTCCTCGGGCAGAAGGACCTTGTTCGCAACCACAATAATAAGTCCTTTACCGGTGTCTCCCATTTTCAGTTCCTGGAGATAAACCGCTTCAGCATGGGGAATACTTCCCTGTTCCTTATCAATAAGTTCAGTAAATGATTTTAAGTCCAGAACCATACCGTCCTTACATTCGCTGTATAAAGAACCCGTATTGCGATGAATATGGGAAAAGCATTTCAGAATGCCCTGCCCGGCAAAATATTCCCCGGAGTACTCAACAACATGGTAAAACCTGTCTTTCTTTTCGGCGACAAGATACACGGCGCCGTAAAAACCCAATAATTCCGTTAATGTTGCCACGCAGGTTTTGTATATGTCAGGCAGTTCCATGGCCGAAGCAATCTTATGGCTGAAACCGTTTATTATCTTCAGTCTGCGGTTGTTTTCAAGGAGCTTGTCCTCCATCATTTTCTGCTCGGTAACATCACGTATAATAGCCTGTATGCTGCCCTGCGGGGATTCCAGGGCGGGCGTGAATTTAATCTCGGTCTGGATTACCGTACCGTCTTTCCTCCTTAGCGGGATTTGCATCAGGTATTCGCCTTTTTCCCGGACTGTTCTCTTAAGCTCTTCATAGTCGAAAGAATCAGCATAACAATCCTGTATTATGTACTGAAACGGTTTCCCTACAATATCATGGCGCCTGAAATTCAAAACATCCCTGCATGCCCTGTTTCCGTAAGTTATATTTCCAAGGCTGTCAAGAGTCAGGACGATGTCCGGAATATTAATTACAAGAGAGTGGTATCTCTGCTCCGATTCGTTAAGCTGCTCCATCAGTGTCTGCAACCGGGAGTAGGATGCTTCAAGCTCCTTATATGCATTATTCAGGCTGGCGTTTTTCTGATCCAGTTCGGCAGTACGCTCATTCAGCTCCTGTACATGTTTCTGAACATCCCTTGATATTTCGCTTATTACATGGCCAACATCAAACCTTGCGGGCAATATATTTTTCTTTCTTTTTTCACTAAGAAATTTACCGCTGTCTGTATCGGCCATTGCTTTGAGAAATTCGCCAAGTCCACGGATTAAACTGTTATAGCGTCTTGCCAGGAATATGACGGAAATAAACAACACTATCAGCAGTGACAAAAGCAGGGCGCCTGTAAACCGTCGGTAGAAAGCAGTTTGAGAATTGCTTGTTGCATGGGAAACAGCAAGCCATATCAAGGCAAAAATAAAAAGAAATAAACACACAACAAGTAAAACTTTTTTTGTATTTTTATTCATGTTTATTTTACCGCCCGATAATATTCATATAATCATTCATAATGTTTTATCGGCCTTTTTTGTTAAATTCACAACAATTTAATCAAAAAATATTACATAAACTTGTGGAAATTAATTCATTTTAAATAATAAATATACAGAATTTAAATACTTTCCATGTAGAAAAATCCGGAAACAGTTCATGAAATCGGCTTTGATAAGTTAATGAAGGTTTTTTACAGGATTGTAACTGATAGACAGGGATAATGGATATGTATCGTGCACCTGCCGTCGACATACAGCTACGAACGGTACCCTGACAAAAAGCTCGGATTAGGCACCCTCGCGGCACATCCAGATAACTGCTTACCGCTGCTTCCTCCCGGACCTGACGGGGTTCACAGCCTTGAATTGCGCAAGACCCAATCTTCATTGCCCTTTAATCAGGGCCCTGATTTCACAGATGCATGCCTCGGGCAGGAATTCGACCCTGCTACAGCGGGTTGCAGGTACAGGGCACCGCTACCTCCCCGTCTAGCACGATAAACTAATTATACTGGAATGGTATTTAACATGCAAGAGGCTAAAAATGGATGAATATTAAACCAGGGCACAAAACCATGATACCATTGGCATTTCAGTCATGGTATAATAAAACAGTAATTTTTGCTTAGTGCCTTATGACAAGGGGGTAAACATCGTGTTGGATATAGCGGTACATGACAGGGAATGGGTTGATTCGGTCTGGGAAAAAATCAAA
>LFSH01000078.1 GCA_001513105.1 Clostridiales bacterium DTU070
ACTAAATGCAACCGGGTCGCATTTAGTCTTTCAAAGGTTGCATTTACTTTGTCCATTCACCGTCTTGAAATAATCCTCTAAGGCCTGTTGCATAAGAATTTCGCGTGCAGACCGTGACTTCCTCACCCGACGGGTTTGGTATCATGGCGCACAGGATTCAGTATGGTTCAGTAATAACAGGTGGAAGTTATTCTTGTTGATACCAACTATTACAGCTTGAAACAAGGGAAATATTATGTTAACCTATGTTATGTAAATTGTGAAATGATTGAAACAGAAAGGAGTGAGCCGATGCTTCAGCAAATACAGTTAATCCGAAAAAGGCTTAAAAAACTGAACAAAACCTCAAAAGTATTAATGAAGGCAGGATTATGGTGTCTTCTTGCATTAACCTCTGCCTCCGCCATACTGGCTGTTTATAATATGCTGGCACCGGCGGAGTTCTCCAATTTGCCTTTACTGATTCAATCACTTTTCACATACGGATTTTTAGTATGGGCGGAGCTGACAGTGGGTGCAGTTATATTGGATATTGTATTCCAATAGCATTTAAGTCATATCTCCAAACAAACCCGGTTAACCGGGAACATGCAGCTTCAAAAGCGGCAATGCATGATATCCTCCTATGCCATTATTATTCTCCAGAATGACTTCTTTGTTAATTTTAACAAACTTGTCTGTGAGTTTGACCTGGCGTTCCCCGCCAGGTTATTTTTTTCAGATACTTTGCCGGTTTTTTTGTAAAAAAATAAGTTTGCGGTGACGCAAACTTATTTTTCATAGTATAACGATTGGCACAAACCGGCTTACGCACTTTTCAGCGTTTTGGCAATGGACCTTTTCCTCCATCTCAGCCACAGCGGGCTTGCAATGAAAAGACTCGAATAAGCTCCGGCAATTAATCCTACGATCAGGGGCAGGCTGAATTCCTGGAGCGAGCTGATATTATTTACAGAAGCAAAGACGTATAGTGTAACAATAGCAAGCAAAGTTGTTACAGTTGTATTTATTGTTCGCATGAATGACTGATTAATGCTGGTATTAACAATTTCTTCAAGAGTATTCTTTTTCATAATCCTCGAATTTTCTCGAATACGGTCGTATATAACTATGGAGGCATTCAGCGAATATCCTATGATTGTAAGGGCTGCAGTAATAAACACTTCGCCGATTGGAAACTGAAAAATCGGGTACAGGGCAAATGTTACTAAGACATCATGGATTAAGGCTACTATTGCCGTGACAGCGGCAACAAATCCATGTATGGCACTAAATCTCCATGTTACATACAAAATAATAAGAACAGAAGCAATTAAAACGGCCAATAAACCCTGTCTCTGCGTTTCACGTCCTATGCTCGGCTCAACACTCAGCATTTCCTGGTTACCGCCCTCTTTAACATCAAAATTCTCGGTAATCAGATCTATTACCAAATCCCTCTCCTCGGCAGTTAATGTCTGCTCGCTTGCAATATCCAGCCTGAGCATGTAAATTACTTCGTTCTCTGCTCTGGGATTATTGGTTTTCTGGGTTCGCGCCGTAACAGACTTGCCGAGCTTTTCTTCAACAAGGGCTTCTGCCTGGTTTGAATCCACTTCGCCGTTTGTCTCTATCATTATCCTTGTTCCGCCGCTGAACTGTATATCGTACTGAACTCCGTTTATAATGCAGAACACCAGGCCGACAGCAATAACAGCCAGGGATATGAATAAATATTTATACTGATTCTCTACTACATTCACTTGTTTCATCTCATTTACCTCCGGTTATTTTACTCCATACAGCCATTTATTCCTAAATATGCTGATATCCAATACACCCTGGAGCATCAGTTTTGTTGCGGTTATCGTCGTAATAAAACTGAGGATAACACCGATACCAAGTGTCATAGCAAAACCCTTGATAGGACCTGAGCCTACGAGGTACAGGACAACAGCGGTTATTAACGTGGTAACGTTTGAGTCAACAACTGCTGTAAAAGCACAGTGAAAACCTTGATCAACCGCTGCTCCTAAAGTTTTTCCCTCTCTTAGCTCTTCCTTGATTCTTTCATAAATAATACAGTTGGCATCCACACCCATTCCAATCGCAAGAATTATACCGCCTATTCCGGGCAGGGTAATGGAGATTCCCGTCCATGCAACCAGCAATAATGTTAATACAGCAAGACCAAACAGGGCAATATCTGCGATTAATCCGGGAAGCCTGTAAACCAAAAGCATGAACAGGCACACAAGGATAAATCCTACAATCCCTGCTTTTACTGCAACATTCATTGCCCCTTCACCAAGCTGCGGGCTTATTGAATCCACCTTTGTTGCCACCATCCTGAAGGGCAGTGCACCCGAACGTATTGTGGCAGCAAGTTCATTGGCTTCTGTAGCATCAGCCATTCCGGTTATTATGGCACTTCCGTCCGATATTTTCTGGGAAACCCTGGGTGCGGAGATAAGCTGATCATCCATAAATATTGCAATCGGCTCCCCGACAAGACGACCTGTGGCTTCAGCAAATGACTCAACACCCGACTTGTCAAGCTCGAGAACAACAATCCAGTCTCCTTCCTGGGTTCTTACAGCGGCATAAGCATCCTTAACCTGGGTTCCCTGGATAACAATCTTTCCTGTGGGTAAATACCTTCCGAATTCATCCACTTTATCATGGTCCACTTCCTGGAATGTTAACAGGGCTGTTCTTCCAAGCTCGTCCAACTGTTCCTGCGCATTAAAATCCGTTTCACCTGCAGCCCATGGTATTTCAATAATGATTCGATCATTTACGCTGTCTATGTTTATGCTTCGATCAAACAGATTCTTTGCATCCAGTCTCTTTCCGAGAATGGTCTGGGCAGATTCCAGGCCTCTGTCAATCTCTTCTGCTGAGAGTGAGGATTTATCGATATCCGGCTCCAAAACGGCATAAACACCGCCGCGAATATCTATTCCCGTACGAATGTTGTTGTTTTTAATCTCATTGTATGCCAGGTATGCACATACTGCTATCACAAGGATAACTACAACGATCTTAACTATGCTGAAGCGTCTCATGACATACTCCTCCTTCTTTTGTCATCCGCTCATGTTATTATAAAACTTACTAAAACTTTGGTCAATAAAAGATTTGTTATAAAAGCTGCGTACCGTTAATCACAAGTTCAAACCTCAAACCTAAGAATTCAGCTGCTCTCCGGTTCAGCTTCATTCTGTCAAGGAATATTTCAAAGTAGTCCATAACAGGGCATATTTCCGTATCTATCTCAAGCTCCAGTATTGCTTTCTTATTATCGGGATCCACCAGGAGTTCGGAGCTGACAACGGCATAATTAACTCTGTCGTGGATGTCGAAGGTGGAGATGTCGGTATTCGTGACCCTGCTTCTGTGCACATCCGACTTGTCGGCAAGTATCAGGGCGGCAGCTACATTGCTGACAGGCATACCCGAACCCTCGTCATGGTTGCCTATTGCCTGCATTATTATACCTGCTTCATGGTAACTCATTCCCATGCCGGTCAGAATCCTGTAGGCCATGTATGCACCTGTAATTGCATGATCCTCGCGGTTTATCGCATTGCCTATATCATGCAGGTATCCTGCAATACGGGCCAGTTCCACATCCCTTTCATCATGATCCAGTGTCTGCAGTATTAACCCGGCCATGTTTGCAGTTCTGCCGACGTGGCGGAAGGAGTGTTCTGTATAACCGCGTATTTCCAGCTGCTGATGCGAAAGTCTTAAAAGAGTATTAACCTCCTCGTTTTTTTTCACGTCCTCCAACGTAACCAATCAAACCACTCCCTGAATCGTACTTCTGATATCACCTGGGAACCGCCCTGCAGCCCTTGCATACCGTTATCCGAACAGTTCCCGGGCCTTAAGCCATAAAGCGCATTCAACCCTTTTTTTCTCAAGCTCGCATCCTATTTCATAAACACCGGACAAATCCTTCTGAAAATGCCATGCATTTGCCGCACATCCGCCGCTGCAGTAGAATTTTGCCCAGCAGTTCCTGCAGCTTTTCTTCGTATATACATTTAATCCCCTGAAAGTTTTCACAATATCCTGCCTGTCAATACCGGTAAATACATTTCCAAGCCTGAACTCCTCCACGCCGGTAAACTGGTGACAGGGATACAAATCGCCCTGCGGCGTAACAGCAAGGTATTCGGTTCCCGAACCGCAGCCTCTTAGCCTCTTTGCCACACATGGACCGCCTTCAAGGTCCAGCATGAAATGGAAGAAATTTATCTTCTTTCCCTGCTTCCTCAGCTCTGATATTTTTAAAGCAAGGCTTTCATACTCCGAGAATATTTTATCAAGGTGTTCCCTTTTTATTTCAGGTCCCGAGCCGTCGGGGAGAACCACGGGCTCAATCGACAGCTGATCAAACCCCAAACCTGCCATATGCAGAACATCTTCGGAAAAATCAAGGTTGTTTGCGGTAAATGTTCCGCGGACATAATAATCCTTGTCTTTCCGGATTGATACCATTTTCTGAAACTTCGGCACAATCGCATCATAGCAGCCGCTGCCGTCGCGCCTTACCCTCATCGCATCATTTATCTCCTTACGCCCGTCAAGGCTCAGAACAATATTGTCCATTGTATTGTTGAGATACTCCATTGTTTCGTCATCAAGCAAAAGCCCGTTTGTAGTGACTGTAAAGCGGAAGCGCTTATTTGTACACTTTTCCCTTTCCCGTGCATATAAAACCGTTTCCCGGATGACATCAAGGTTCAGAAGCGGTTCACCGCCGAAAAAGTCTATTTCAATATTTCTCCTGTTCTCCGAATTCGCTATGACAAAATCTATTGCCTTTTTTGCCACTTCAGCAGGCATTTTGGACCTGGTGCCGTGATAGGTTCCTTCCCCGGCAAAGCAGTATTTGCATCTTAAATTACAGTCATGGGCCATGTGAAGGCACAATGCCTTGACAACAGGAGGGCTTGTATCTGCAGAGAAAGTATCCTCGTAAGGATCGGAAGAAAACAAAAGACCTTCCGACTTCAATGCCTCAAGCTCGGATAATGCTTCTGTGACATGATCTTCGCCGTATTTCAGCCTTAAAGCATTTATTTCATCTTCAGCCGGCTTTCCGTTTTCATCAAAGCATGACAACACTTCACCGGCGATGTCATCAAGCACGTGTACAGCTCCGCTGTTCACATCCAGAACAATATTCGTATCGTAAATCCTGAACTGATGTATCATTCAATCTGCTCCTTTAAACTCGGTGAGAACATGCAAAAAAGCAAAAACAGGTACCCTGAACCGCATTTATGCGCAAGGTACTTGTCAAATGCCCGTCGGGCGCAGCCAGAAACTCGGTTTTAATGCAGAAACCGGGTTGTCTTAAGCACGTAAAGACGGGTATCAGTTACATTATGTAAAAAGTAATTGAAATAAAGGGCTTTGCAGCCCTCGTATCACTTATTATATTATTCTCTCTCACACTTCTGATTGGCAACTGTACAGGAGGTTTTGCAGGCTGACTGGCAGGAAGTCTGGCATTCTCCGCAACCCACCTTCTTTAAGTCCTTATTCAATGAATTGCCGCTTAATGTTTTAGTATGCTTCATCGTCAAATATCCTCCTAACATCATTTTTCTTCGTACCGGTCAATTATACCATACCCGGAATATTAAATGCAAGCAGGTGACAACTCCCGGCAAAAGGCTATATTCAGCCCGTTTTACTGCTTATCAGCGTCTCAATGTCTGCATATCGTTTAGTCATGGATTCCGCATGTTCAATCAGCTCATTCAGGTACATTTTGTATAAGTCCGTATCATTAATGATATACCTGGCATCCAGTATACGTTCGGTCAGCGAACAGTATTTTCTCAGCACCTCGGGTTCTTCCAGCACCTTGTTGTACCTGTCCTTAGCAAGAACCAGCTTCAACAGGGACGGAATCTTCACAAGGTAGTTTTCTTCACGGCTTTCTATTCCCAGCAGCATGGCCAGATCAATATCCAGCTTGTTTATTATTCTCAGAAGAATTTCAAGATTGGGATTCTTTTTAACGCCGTTTTCAATCTGCGACAGGTATCCAGGTGAAATATCCAGTTCCTTTGAAAATCGCTCAGCGAAATGTTCTTTTCTTCCCGTTTTGCCCTTATTATTTCACCAACCTTGATTTCCATGATAACCCCCCTGTTAATGCATGCAGTTGATGTCATAAACGCATAATGGCTCTTGCCATATCTGTCTTTATATCTTTATATCTTTCTCCAATAATTTTACTATGAAAGGACAATCCTGTGGTACACTTTTTTCCCTTTTCGGATCAGCAGCTGGTTTTCATTAAAGTCCCCGGCGGTAATCACAAGGTTCTGATCATCAACACGCTCACCGTTGATGTAAATGCCGCCCTGCGCTATAAGCCTTCTGGCTTCTCCCTTTGAAGGGATCAAACGGGCCAGCATCAGTAAATCCAGAACACCAATGCCGTCACTTAGATCAGACCGGCTGATTTCGGTTGAAGGCGCATTATCCAGATCCCCGCCGCTGGCAAACAAGGCTCTTGCTGCCTGCTGTGCCTTTTCGGCCTCCTCTTCCCCATGAACGATTTTTGTTACTTCGTATGCAAGGATTTCCTTGACTTCATTTATTTTTTCATCCTTATACTGCGACAGTCTTTCTATTTCGTCCATCGGAAGGAATGTCATCAGTTTAAGGCACTTGATAACATCTGCATCATGAATGTTTCGCCAGTATTGATAGAACTCATAGGGTGAAGTTTTCTCAGGGTCAATCCACAGGGCGCCCTTTTCGGTTTTACCCATTTTCTTTCCTTCGCTGGTTGTCAAAAGGCAGAAAGTCATCCCGTAAACTTCTTCACCCTTGACACGGCGTATCAGATCAACACCGCCTAAGATATTGCTCCACTGATCGTCTCCGCCCAGTTCAAGGATACAGTTATAATCCTCGTAGAGTTTCAGATAGTCATAGCTCTGCATCAGCATATAGTTGAACTCGATAAATGAAAGACCTTTTTCAAGCCTTGTTTTGAAGCATTCGGCCGTAAGCATCCTGTTAACAGAAAAATGCACCCCTATATCGCGTAAAAACTCTACATATTTCAACTCCAAGAGCCAGTCCCCGTTATTGACCATGATTGCCTTGCCGTCGGAAAAATCAATGAACCTGCTCATTTGCTTCTTAAACCGTCCTGCATTGTATTCAATTTCCTCGCGGGTAAGCATTTTACGCATATCTGTTTTCCCGGTGGGGTCACCTACCATTGCGGTACCGCCGCCCAGCAGTACTATCGGCCTGTGCCCTGCCTTCTGCATATGGGACATTACTATCAGCTGCAGAAAATGACCGATATGCAGACTGTCAGCCGTAGGGTCAAAGCCTATATAAAAGGTAACCTTGTCTTTGCCGAGTATTTCCCTTATTTTTTCTTCATTGGTGGTCTGAGCGATGAATCCCCGTTCCTTCAGAACATCAAATACATTCGTACTCAATTTCCCCATCCTTTCACAGGTTGTATATGTTAAAAACAGGTTTTGCAAACAATAATGCTTTTAACAATTATAATGAATTATTCCCCAAAGTTCCAGTGTAATTGAAAAAAAACTTTTGCCTTTATAAATTTATGCTATAATATTATCATCTTTAGAGAGAATGCCCTTCGGACTTAAGCGGAATGCATAATTATTTTTTGCCTGAATGCTTTTCACCATTGTGCTGCAATAAAATGACCTGCCTGAATCAAATCTTTCTCCGAAATCTGCATTCTCCTGGGGAGGAAACGATATGAAGTTTTTCGACTCTGTAATAAACCGGTTCAGCTCTGTATTTAAAAAGCTGAAAACTGATAAAGCTGAAAAGGAAAAAAGGAAAAAAGAAAAGAAAGAAAAGAAAATAAAGACTGAAATTGTTGCCGAAAAGAAAAGACATCCCGCTGTTTCGGCGCTTTTATATTCCCTGAGGGTATTATGGGGAGCAATAAAACTTATCATAATTATTCTTGTATTAGTGGGATTTGTCGGTGCAGGACTTGGTGCAGGACTGGTATATGGCTATATTGTTACGACTCCGGAGCTGAGCGCCAGCGATCTGCAGTTAACGAAGTTCAATACGTTTATTTACGACACCGATGGAAATGTCCTTGCCGAGCTGAAGCGGAATGAAAACCGCGTTTGGATTGATTATGTTGATATACCGAAAAACCTGATAAATGCTTTTATTGCTGTGGAAGACAAGCGTTTCTGGGAACATAAGGGTGTTGATTTCAAAAGGTTTGCATATGCCGCATATTACAGTGCAACTGCCTATATGAGAGGTGAAAGAACCTTTCAGGGCGGCAGTACGATAACCCAGCAAATGGTTAAAAACCTTACAGGTTCCGATGATGTCACGATAAAAAGAAAAATACAGGAAATGTGGCAGGCCCTGAAACTTGAGCGGGAAGGCCTGTCAAAGGAAGATATCCTGACCAGGTATTTAAACACGATACCCTTAGGAGGTACGATATACGGTATTGAAATTGCGGCCCAGGCTTACTACGGAAAAGACGTAAGAGATTTGACCCTCGCAGAATGTGCAAGCCTTGCCGGGATCACGCAATGGCCGTCAAAATATGTTCCGAGCAGCGAGGAAAATATTAAGAACAACCTTGAAAGGGCACACATGATTTTAGGCCTGATGCTGGAACAGGGAATGATAACAGAGGCAGAATACGAGCAGGCCATGCAGGAGGAGATTCATTTTGTTTACAATCCCAGTGCCGGAAAGACAACAAGAACCAGTAACCAGTCGTATTTTGTGGACGAGGTTGTAAAAGCCGTCATTAAGGATTTAAGCGAACAAAAAGGCATTAGTGCCCAGTCAGCCGAAGACATGATTTATAATTCGGGGCTTAAAATATATACCACCCTTGAGCCAAAAGTTCAGAAAGCCCTCGATGAGGTGTTTACCGACGATACTTACTTCCCGCAGGTTAATGCCGAAGCAATGAAGTGGGAGGAAATTCCCCAGTCTGCCATGGTAGTGGTTGATCCTGCGACAGGAGCTGTTCGGGGCCTGTACGGCGGGTACGGTGAGAAAAAGGGAAGCGTGTTCAACCGCGCAACTCAAATGAAGCGTTCCCCCGGTTCGAGCATAAAACCGCTGCTGGTATATGCCCCGGGAATTGAAACAGGCCGGATAACCGCCGCAACCGTTATCGATGATGTACCCCAGCACATGCTTCTGAATGACGTATCGGTTCCGGAAAAGGACAGGACAAAATTATACCCGCAGAATGTTGAAAAAAGGAATTTTGGCTTAACAACGGTACGCACAGCTATAGTTGAGTCCCGGAACGTTATTTCAGCCCTTACGCTGCGCGACTATACAACTTTCAAGGTCGGGCTGAGTTACCTTGAAAAGGTCGGATTGCCAAGATGGGAGGACGAAGGAAAGATATCCATTGCGATGGGCGGTTTTACGAACCAGATGAGCCCGCTGGAGATGGCTTCTGCTTTCACGGTGTTCGCATACAAGGGCGTATACTGGGAACCTTATTTCTACACGAAAGTTGAAGATGTCAACGGTAATGTGATCCTTGAAAAGAAACCGAAGGGGACAAAGATTTATTCCGAACAGACAGCCTTTATTATGAACGACATGCTTAAGGATGTTGTTTCCCATGGGACAGCCGAAGGCTACGATGTTAAGAACAAAAACGGGGATATTATCCCAACGGCAGGTAAAACCGGTACTTCCGACAGTTATATCGACAGGTGGTTCTGCGGCATGACCCCCTATTATGTGGCAGCAACATGGTATGGTTATGACAACAGGCATGTGCCCATCTCTCTTGTATCTGAAGAGTCTGCAAATGCCAGGAAGATATGGCATGCCGTGATGACTAAAATCCATGAGGAGCTTGAACCGGTTGATTTCTTCGCAACAGTACCGCCTAAAATTGTAAAGAGAAAGATATGCATGGATTCAGGGAAACTTGCAACCGACCTGTGCGAACACGATCCAAGAGGATCAAGGGTTGTTGAGGAATACTTCATTGAAGGAACCGAACCTGAATACGGCGATAACTGCGAGGTTCATTACAAGGCAAAAGTATGTACCCAGTGCAAGGATGAGCATGGCAGGCCTTTCCTTGCAAATGAATACTGCCCTCCGGAAGCGGTGCAGGAAAGGGTTTTGATCCGAAGACCGGTTGAATACAAACCCCTGCTCCCGACCGATCCGTATCCCGAGGACTGGTATTACGAGATTTATGAAGGTGAATACTGTACGATACATTACAACACCGAAGAACAGTCTCAAACACAGCAGCAACAGTATTATCCGTATTACTACTACTATTACTACCAGCCATAGCAGCGGCAGCACAAGCATCAGGCATTGAAACTTAACCAGGGATTTCTCTTTATTCTCAACAGGCGGCGGGTTTATAAACTCCCGCTTGTTGTTTTTATGCGGATAAACACGAACTGCTTATTTCAGCAGATAGGTCAGCTTGATTCTGTCGGCAATGGTGGAAATGAATTCTGAATTTGTCGGAGGGACATTTTTTCTGTCCTCGGTGTATGTAAAATACTGGCCAAGTTTCTGCGGGTTGCCTCTCTGCCATACCTTCTGAATAGCATTCCGTATTCCCCTCTCAACTTTTCCGGGCGAGGTTTTAAAGTATTCTGCTATCATTGGGTAAAGTTTTTTTGTTATTGGAATTTTACCGCGATCACTAAGGACGTTTTCGACTATTGCCTTCTGCAGGTAGGGATAGCCGCTCAGATGGGCTGGCACATCAATATCCCGCAGGGCTTTTTTTACATAGATTTCTACACATTCGCGCAGAGTTTGCTTTTTCACAGCTTTGACCTCAGGAATGCCTGATTCCATGTTAACGTTTCCGATATATGGTTTACCCGGCTGTTCATAATCGCTGTAAATCTGCATGATCCTTTTAGGCAGCAGATTCATGTCGAAGGGTTTAAGTATGTAATACTCCGCACCAAGGCTTAATGCTTTTTTTATGTATTTATCATTTCCTATTGCTGTCAGCACGATTATAACGGGTTTTTGATTCTCATGCCTTTCCCTGAGCTCTTCAAGAACAGCAATGCCATCCTTTAGCGGCATTACAAGTTCAAGTATGACTATATCGGGTTTTTTTTCAGCAATCAACTGTAATGCAGTTTCACCGTCATAAGCCTTTCCGGTTACATCGAATTCAGGAATGGCTTTGAGACTGTTCTCCACCTCCGCTGCAAAATCTTCGTTATTGTCAACGATGATAATGCTTATTTTACCGTTCACATTACTCACCATGCTTTTATAATTTTTATATAATATATGAGCCTCTGCTCTTTTTTACTATTAAATGCTATTATCTCTTTTATATCTATTATATTCCATTTTGTACAGCTAAAACAATACTCAGCTTCGGGTATTAAGACAAAACAGCAGGCTATGAACTGTAAAGCATATATTATCGAAAAATAACGGTTTTTCAGAAAAAGCATCAGCAGTAAGATATCGGTATACCGGGAAACAGGTACCCCGGTGCCTGTAAAGAACCGCCGGGGTACCTGTTTCGGGTTTTGAACTTATTCCTTAAAGAAACATGAACCGCCTATAAACTCGCGCAGTATTGAATTGGGTGGTATCTCATCACTGTCGATATTCAGGAAATAGCTTAAGAATTCTATCAGCCTTCTGCTTTCAGAATATTGGGGCTGATCTGGCCTTATTTCTGACAGCAGCGGTATTGCATAGGTTTTCAGAACGCCAAGTTCGTATATCAGCGAAGAGTTAAACATAACATCAGCCTGTTCCTGGAAAGGGAATATGTTCTTTTCCTCTCCCCTTCTGACAGAAGGCCACAGATCTATTGTTGCCGCCGCAGGACAGCCCCTGAACTGGTGATCTCTTACAATCCTGCGGATAAACCTGAGATCGGTTGTGGGTATCCTGTTCTGCTTATCTATCTGCATTGATGTTATTGCGCTGATATATATTTTGAACTTGCTGTCTTCGCTGACTTCTTCGGTAAGCCTGGGGTTAAGACCGTGTATTCCTTCTATTACAAGCACATGGTCATCCTTCAGCTGAAGTATCCTGTTGTTGTACTCCCTTTTTCCCGTAATGAAGTTATAGGTTGGAATACTTACCTTTTCACCGTTTATCAGGCTGTTAAGCTGCAGATTGAACAGTTTCAGGTCCACTGCCTCAAGAGCTTCAAAATCCGGTTTCCCGTTTTCATCAAGGGGGGTTTTGTCCTTGTCTACAAAGTAATCATCCAAAGATATATTAACGGGAATCAGCCCATTTACTCTCAGCTGTATGGACAGTCTCTGGGCAAAGGTGGTTTTCCCCGATGAAGATGGCCCTGCTATAAGAATAATCTTCGGCCTGTTCTTCCTTTCGGATATCATATCCGCAATCCGGGCGATTTTCTTCTCATGCAAAGCCTCGGATATCATGATAAACTCGCCCGCTTTGCCTGCTTCCACAATATCGTTAAGTTTCCCTACATTATCAACACCTAAGATATTAATCCACTGCCTGTATTCACTGAATATCTGAAACAGTTTCTTGGGTATGTCGTGCTCCTCGATGGTGTCAGGATTTGTCTGCCTTGGTGAGATAAGCACAATGCCGCCGTTATCATGTTCCAGCCTGAACAGGGAAAGATAGCCGCTTGACGGGACCATAAAACCGTAAAAATAATCTTCCATGTCATCAAACCTATAAAAGGTAACATATGACTTTTCGCGGTATTTTATAGCGCCGTACTTGTCTGTTCTGTTCTTTTCCAGGAAAAGCTGCCGGGCTTCTTCGGTGGACATGGTTTTCTTCTCAAAGGGCAAATCCATGTTTACCAGCTCTCTCATGCGGTCTTCAATTCTCTGTACGTCCTCTTCATCAAAATCGTCAACAGAACACTCAAAAAACAGGCCTTTGCTTACAGAATGACGGACTTCTATAGTCTCATCAGGGAATATATCATTAAAAGCTTTTGCCAGCAAAAAGGTAAGGCTTCTCTGGTAAATCCTCACTCCGTCCGCGGAGGAAAGGTCGATAAATGAAATACTGCAGTCCTCTGTAACAGGATGCGTCAACTCCCGTATTTCGTTGTTCACGTATGCGGCTACCACAATTGCCTTGTTTTCGCTGCAGAAATCATTTTTAATTTTCTCAAGGCTGGTTCCCCGGATGACACTGTAATTCCTTCCTTCAATTGTGACTGTAATGCTATCGTTCTGCATCTACTACCTCCAAACCATTTATTTTTAAAAAGCATATGCATAATCTATCATATGCTTCTGTAATACTCGTCAAAACGAAATTCAATGCCTTTTTTGCTTGTCTGCCATTCGCCTTTTTTTACCAGTTCCCATCCGTCAATATCGTCCAGGCAGGGCAGAAATGCATCGGCCTGAAACTCTTCGTTGAAACGCGTTATGTAGGCTCTTTTGCAGTAAGGCAGCAGTTGCCGGTAAATGCTTTCTCCCCCGAAAACATATACTTCACCTTCATAATCCTTCAATGCATCCATCAGCTGCTGAATGCTGTGCACAACTATTGCACCTTCAGCTTTGAAATCGGTATTGGTAGTAAGCACCACATTTGTGCGGTTGGGTAACGGTTTCCCGTCCGGAAAGGATTCAAGGGTCTTTCTGCCCATAACAATAACCTTTCCCGTTGTTTTTGACGACACATGTTTCATGTCCTCGGGAATCCTGGCAAGGAGCCTGTTATTAAAACCAATACCCCAGTTTTTATCAGCCGATGCTATAATAATCCAGTCCTGCATTTATAACCGCCTCTTATTCTGTTTACTCTTCTGTTTATCAAAAACCATGTTCTTACCTGTCATGTATTTTAAACCTGTCTGTACCTGTAAGTTTACGGCATGGTACGTGTGAAAATTCAAACCGCTACCGGTATCTTCCTGACAGGTTCCCCGTGCTGGTAGTTTTCAAGGGCAAAATCCTCAACCTTAAAGTCGTAGAAGTTCTTTATATCAGGATTAATAACAAGTTTGGGCGCAGCGAAGGGCTCCCTCTGAATAAGTTCTTCAACAATCGGAATGTGCCTGTCGTATATGTGGGCATCGGCAATCACATGCACAAGCTCGCCGGCGACAAGACCTGAAACCTGCGCAAACATGTGGACAAGGATGGAATACTGTACCACATTCCAGTTATTCGCAACAAGAACATCCTGCGAACGCTGGTTCAAAATTGCATTCAGCCTGTTGCCCGTTACGTTGAAAGTCATGCTGTATGCACACGGGTACAGGTTCATCTCGTGCAAATCGGCATGGTTGTACATGTTGGTTATTATTCTTCTGCTGTACGGGTTATGCTTTAAGTCGTACAATACCCGGTCCACCTGGTCAAATTCACCTTCGGGATATTTATGCTTTATCCCCAGCTGGTACCCGTAAGCTTTGCCGATGGTCCCGTTTTCATCGGCCCATGCATCCCAGATATGGCTGTTCAGGTCCCGGATCCTGTTCGATTTCTTCTGCCATATCCACAGAATCTCATCTATTGCCGCTTTGAAATTAATAGGTCTTAACGTTAATATCGGGAATTCCCTGGACAGGTCGTACCTGTTGACCACACCGAATTTTTTTACGGTATGGGCCGGTGTACCGTCCTCCCAGCGCGGACGTACCTTTTGCCCCTCCGAGCTGAAACCGTTGTTAATAATATCCCTGCACATGTCTATAAAAATTAAGTCTGCCTGGCTCAACCAAAAATCACTCCTGAATAAAAATTTAAAATCAGGAAATTAATCCTTATGAATAATATATCATGTATAAATATTTTTCTCAAATATAATACGCTTATTATATTATCAAATGCTTACAGCCATTTTCTCCTTTTTAATCAATTGACCAGCCGGCCCCTGCAAGCGCAGCGACTGTTTACGGGCTTCGCACGATAGCTTTTCTATACTGGTCAACTGTTTTGAGATATCGTGTAAATACGAGGAAACTTTTAGCGGAGTGCGGCTTAGAGATGTGCGAAAAGAAGCGAGGAACAGCAAGCCGACTGTTTGAGCAAAAATGCTTCCTAACAATATTTTTCATAAGCATTTTTGCGAGTTTCGACTTGCCCGAGCTGAACTGCGCAGTTCTTGCAAATGAAGCGACTGTTTCCGAGAATTTACACGGTATCTTTGCATTACGTCAACTTACGTGTTTGAAGATACCGTGCGATGCAGGGGATCTACGATGAATGCATTGAAAAAAGAAGGCGGATGCGCCTTCCTTTTTGGTTATACGTATTCTGCGATTTCCTGTCCTGCGCTATCTAAAAAACAAAATAATTCTTTGCATTGTAATAGCTAATCTCCCGTACCATTGAACCAAGCAGGTCCATATCCTGTGGTACTTCCCCTGCTTCGGCCCATTCGCCGATTAAATTGCACAGGATCCTTCTGAAATATTCATGTCTTGTATAGGACAAAAAGCTCCTGGAATCGGTGAGCATTCCTACAAATCTTCTTAACAGCCCCATATTGGCCAATGCTTTCATTTGCGTGACCATTCCCTCTTTCTGATCATTGAACCACCAGCCAGAACCGAGCTGTATCTTGCCCGGAACCTCGCTTCCCTGGAAGCAACCCATGATTGTTGCCAATACCTCATTATCATAAGGATTAAGGCTGTACAGGATTGTTCTCGGAAGCTCGCCGGTTTTTTCAAGGGAATTGAGAAATGCGGCCAGTCCTTTTGCCTGCTGTGCATCACCGATGGCATCGTACCCTGTATCAGGACCCAGTATACTGAACATCCTGGTGTTCAAATTCCGGATTGAGTTAAGATGCAGCTGCATCGCCCAGCCTCTTTTTGCATATTCGCGGCCAAGGAACACGAGCATATGGGTTTTATACTGATCTGCTTCCTGTTGCGTTATTTTCTCTCCGTTCAGAATCTTTTTAAAGATTTTGTCAACAGTGCTTTCGTCCGCCTCTTCGTAAACACAATATTCAAGGGCATGGTCCGAGATCCTGCAGCCGTTTTCATGGAAATATGAAATTCGGTCCTCCAGTGCCTGTTTCAGATCAGAAATTGTTGATACTTCACGGTTTGCTGCCTTCTCCAGTGAACCTATATACTCAATAAAACCATCGCTTGCAATGTTCAGTGCCTTATCCGGCCTGAACGTGGGAAGAACCCTGACAGTAAAACTCTCATCCTCCCTGATGGCCTTATGATATTCCAGCGTATCGGTGGGATCATCGGTAGTACAAATCAATTCCACGTTTGAGCTTTTGATTATACCCCTTGCCGACAATTCGTCGGTTGAAAGCAGTTCATTGCATCTTTCCCATATTTTTTCCGCGGTTTTCGGTGAAAGCAAGTCGTCTATACCGAAATATCTTTTCAGTTCAAGGTGGGTCCAGTGATACAACGGGTTACCAAGCAGATACGGCACAGTTTCGGCCCACTTCATGAATTTTTCCTTCGGATCGGCATCACCGGTGATATATTTCTCGTCAATGCCGTTAGCACGGATTGCACGCCATTTGTAGTGATCACCGCCAAGCCAGACCTCGGTAATATTCTTATATCTCTTGTTCTCTGCTATTTCCCTCGGGCTGATATGACAGTGGTAATCAATAATCGGCAGGTCTTTGACATATTCATGGTAAAGGGTTACCGCAGTTTTATTCTGCAGCATGAAATTCTCATTGATAAAGCTACGCATAAACCATCCTCCTACAAAATAGTTGAAAGCGCTTACAGATTTGTTTATACTTAATATATCACAAAAATTAAACCGATAAAAGATAAAAACATTACATAGGAGAGATTTAAGTTGAATATTTATGATATTGCAAGGGAGGCCAACGTTTCCATCGCCACTGTTTCAAGGGTTCTGAACGACAGCGGCAGGGTCAGGGATATTACAAGGCAGAAGGTTGAAGCGGTATTGAAAAAATACAATTATGTTCCCAGCGCCATTGCCCGGGGAATGATGACAAACTCGTTAAAAACCATTGGCATTGTTGCCATCGATATTCGAAATCTCTATTATGCTAATGTTGCACACAGCATAGAACAGTCCCTTTCTGTTTTAGGCTTTAATACAATCCTGTGCAATACCGGTTATGATACAGAACAAAAAATAAAGTATCTTAGAATGCTTGTTGAAAAGAAAGTTGACTCAATAATCCTCGTAGGGTCCCCGTTTAAGGATCCGAGCCTTGACAAGCCAATTGAGCAGATATCGAAAAACACTCCCATTATTATTGTCAACGGGCACTACGAGTATCCCAACATCTATTCTGTTCAGTGCAATGACAGAAGTGCTCTTAAAAGGAGTGTTGATTACCTGGTTTCAAAAGGAAGAAAGAGTTTCCTGTACCTGTACGATGCAGAAACCTTCAGCGGCAGGCAAAAGCTGCTGGGATTCATGGACGCGGTTTCAAAGCATCAAGTCAAATCAGAGGTTTTCCTGGTAAAGCCGGGCCTTGAACCTGCTTATGAGAAAATACAGGAACTTGTCAGCAGCGGTCTTGACTTTGACGCTGTCCTTACCAGTGAAGACTTTACCGCAATAGGAGTGCTTAAATGCCTGGCCGCAAACAACATTCGTGTGCCCGAAGATGTCAGCGTTATGGGGTTTAACAACTCGGTACTGTCTGTCTGCTGCACGCCTGCGCTTTCGACGGTTGACAGCAAAATGGAGGAAATGGGCAGGGTTGCGGTAAAAGTCCTGCACAAGGTTTTAAAGGGAGAAAAAGCCGAAACAAGCACGGTAATAGACGCAGATCTTATTTTCAGGGAAACAACCTGATTCATTGCTGTTTTAATCCTTTCTTAATGTGGGAATATATTGTTATGAGCTTAACTCATTCCGATAGCATTTAAGAAAGGAGACAGGTCGGATGAAAAAGGATATTAACAAGGTTTCAATAATCGGTGCGGGTTTTGTCGGTTCAACAACTGCCTATACCCTTATGCTGAGCGGGATATTCTCTGAAATGGTAATCATAGATGTTAATGAAGACAAGGCCAGGGGCGAGGTTATGGACCTGAACCACGGCCTGCCTTTTGCAAAACCGGTAAGGATTTACCACGGAACTTACAGTGATATAAAGGACTCGGACATTATTATCATATCCGCCGGCGCCAACCAGAAAGAGGGTGAAACAAGGCTTGATCTGGTTCATAAAAACACCGAAATCTTCAAAAGCATTGTTTCTGAAATCACCAGGTACACGACGCCTGAAAAAACCCTGCTCCTGGTTGTAACAAATCCTGTGGACATACTGACCTATGTTACCGCCAAATTGTCAGGCTGGCCGGCCGAAAAGGTGATAGGTTCGGGAACGGTACTGGACACTGCGCGTTTCAGATACCTGATAGGCGAGCATGTAGGAATTGATACAAGAAATGTGCACGGTTATATCCTGGGCGAGCATGGGGATACCGAGCTCCCGGCATGGAGCCTTACCACGATAGCGGGCATGCCGATGGACGAATACTGCAGATCATGCAAATCGTGCCAGGAGGGACGCAGCAGGTTTGAGATTTTCGAAAACGTGAAAAACGCCGCATATGAAATTATAAGACTGAAAGGAGCCACCTATTACGCAGTGGCACTGGCAGTTAAAAGAATAGTTGAAGCCATTATGCGTGACGAGCATTCCATTTTAACGGTATCAAGCCTCCTAAGCGGTCAGTACGGGCTTTCGGATGTATGCCTAAGTGTTCCTTCAGTTGTTGATCGGAACGGCATTAACCGTATTCTTGAAGTGCCTCTTTCAGATAAGGAAAAGCAGTTGCTTCACAAATCAGGAGAAACGCTGAAACAAATAATCGCTCAGCTTAGAATATAGTATAAAAACAGGAAGAACACTATCAGTCGTTCTGGATATTTCAGACTGAACAAAAGGGCTTATATCAAGCCCTTTATTATTTAGTCGCCAAATACTCTTTTCCCTCTTATAATCCGGATAAGAACACTTATTATGGCTGCTACAAGCAGTAAATGAATAAAACCCCCCAGGGTATAGGAAGTTACAACCCCCAACAGCCACAGTATGAACAAAACAATCGCAATGGTCCATAACATCTTATCACACACCTTTCATATTATGTTTTGTCCAAAAAACTGCCGCTTCATTCGAGGCAAATTATTCAACACCTGTCTTAATGTTGAATAAGATTCAAACAATAAGCCAAAAATAAGGATCTGAAGAATTCATACAAGCCATACATGGAAATTCACGGGGTGAAAATAAATGCTGAAAAGAACAGCTGTTCTCGTATTGGGATTAATTATGCTTGCTACACTTACAGCATGCCCTGACAAGGAGCAGTCAGAGCAGCAGGATGATACCGAGATGATACCCAACACAATGCAGAAGGCGGCAGATGAACTGGAACAGATAATTACACTGCTGGGCGGTCCCTTGTTCAATGGGCGTGATAATATAGAACAGATGAAAAATGAGCAGATGCAAATGCTGTTTGAATCAATACAGAAATTCTCGCTTGGAACACAGGACAATGAGCAGATGAAAAACGACGACAACCCCGAAAGAGACGAACAGCAGCAGGAAGGCAGCAGGAGTGAAAAGCAGGAGAGCGAGGAAAGCGGACAAAGTGAAGATCAAAAAGACGCAAAGGATGAACAGCAAAAGGAACAGGAAGGCGAGCAGAACAAAGAGGAAAGCGCCGGTGGTTCTGATAAGGAAAAACCAGGCAGCGAAGATGACCAAAATCTGAATCAGAAAGAACAGGAAATACAAAAGGAGAATTCGGGTGAAAAGGAGGATACGCAAAGACCCGGAATAACACATGACAAGACCTTTCAGTATGAAGACAGTCTTTTCGGCATCCCCCAGTGGCATGATGACAACTGGAAGATTATAAAGGTTCTGGCCGACGGTATGCATTTCACATGGAATAACCTGCAGCCCGAATTAATAAAAAAGGGAGTTGCCCAGACCCAGATTGAGAACTTCGGCAGGGCTCTCATTTCATTATCACAAAATGTAAATGCAAAAAACATAGTTGAATCGCAGAACGCCGCTTTCCAGCTGTCACAGGCATTAGCCGATTTCCACAGCTACTACAAAACCGAAATCCCGGCAGAACTGCCCCGTATTTCAAGCGGGGTTACAGGCATCCACTTTGCCGTAAAGCAAAACAACTGGCCAAGGGCACAGGAGCTTGCAAACCAGCTTCAACAGGAGTTTGCAAAGCTCAAGGCAAGTATAGAGGACAACCAGACCCACATTTTTCAGATGCTGGAGTTTTCCCTTAATGATCTCTGCTCTGCAGTTTACAACCAGGATTCCGTGCTTGTAATGATACGAACAAACCTGGTAAACACAAATATCCGCGAACTGGATGTAAGGCTGTCGCAAAAACAGGATTAGCCTAAAAATTACCTATATCCCTGCGGTAGTGGGCACCCTCGAAGTGAATGGCCGAAACATGCCTGTAAGCTTTATCCTTTGCCTCTTTCAGGGTTTGCCCGAGGGCGGTTACGCCAAGGACGCGGCCTCCGTTTGTATAGTACTCGTTACCCTCTTTTTTCGTACCGGCATGGAAAACCATTATATCCTTCGATGCTTTCACCGCATCGAGGCCGAAGATTTTCAATCCCTTGCGGTAATTCTGCGGATAGCCCTCCGATGCCATTATTACGCAAAGGCATGCCGAATTGTCCCATTCTATCTCTATTTCATTGAGTCTTTCGTCAATTACCGCTTCAATGATGTCGAGCAAATCGTTTTTCAGCCGCGGGAGTACAACCTGTGTTTCCGGGTCTCCAAAACGGGCATTATATTCCAAAACCTTGGGCCCGTCCTTAGTGAGAATCAGGCCGAAATACAAAACACCCCTGAAGGTGCGGCCCTCTTTATTCAAAGCCTCAATGGTCGGGCGGAAGATTTTGCTCATACATATTTCGGCTATTTCCCCGGTATACACAGTGCTTGGCGAGAATGCGCCCATCCCGCCGGTATTAGGGCCCTTATCACCGTCAAAAACCCGTTTGTGATCCTGGGCGCTGACCATTGGTACAATGGTTTTTCCGTCGGTAAAGGAAAGAACCGAGACCTCGGGTCCTGACAGGAACTCCTCAATTACAACAACATTTCCGGCGTCACCGAATTTTTTCTTTTCCATCATGCTGATAATGGCTTCCCTTGCTTCATCTTCAGTATTGCATATAACAACGCCTTTACCGAGCGCCAGGCCGTCGGCCTTGACAACAAGGGGATACTCCTGGTTTTCAATATAGGCCAGTGCCTTGTCCATATCGCTGAAAGTTTCGAACCTTGCAGTGGGAATGCCGTACTTTTTCATCAGGTTCTTTGAGAATTCCTTGCTCGACTCTATCAGTGCAGCTTCCTTCGTGGGACCGAAGGCACGGATTCCCGCTTCGGTCAGGGCATTGACCATCCCCATTGCAAGCGGATCATCGGGAGCCACTATAACAAGAGCTATATTCTTTTCCCTGCAGGCATTTATTATGGACGGGGTATCCATAACGCCTATATCCAGGCATTCAGCGTATTCACTGATTCCTCCGTTTCCAGGCGCGCAGAAGATCTTATCAATTCTTTTGCTTTGGGAGAGCTTCCATACAATTGCATGTTCACGGCCTCCCGAACCTACCACCAGTACTTTCATAACATTCCTCCGGGCAAAATTATTTCAGGTTATCCGTCAATGCTTGAAATGACGGATCCCGGTAAATACCATTGCTATTCCGTATTTGTCGCATGCATCAATTGATTCCTGGTCTCTTACCGAACCACCGGGCTGGATTATAGCGGTAATTCCTGCCTTATAGGCTGCCTCTACGCAGTCGGGGAACGGGAAGAACGCATCCGATGCCATAACCGCACCCCTGCACTTTTCCCCGCCGGCTTCAATTGCTATTTTTGCCGCGGTTATGCGGTTCATCTGTCCACAGCCTATGCCAATGGTTCCGTTGGGTCTGGCAACAACTATTGCATTCGACTTGGTATGCTTGACAACTTTCATTGCGAATTTCATTGTTTCAAGTTCTTCAGCCGTTGGTTGTTTTTTGGTTACAACCCTGATATCTGAGTCATCATACAGAATATCGTCCTTGTCCTGGAGCAGCAGGCCTCCTCCAACCTTTTTCATGTCAAAGCCTTTGACTGATTTATCAGATATTGAAGGCAGCCTCAGAAGCCTTATGTTCTTTTTCTGTTTCAGTATTTCAAGGGCCTCGGGTTTAAAGGAAGGAGCCACTATAATCTCAAGGAATATTTTACTCATCTCTGCTGCGGTCTTTTCATCTATTTCACGGTTGGCTGCGACAATTCCTCCGAAAATAGAAACCTTGTCGCCCTCATATGCGTTCATGTAGGCTTCGTAAATATCTGAACCCGTGCCCACACCGCACGGGTTGGCATGCTTTACAGCAACAACTGCAGGTTCGTCGAACTCTTTCAGGAGTTCAAGCGCACCGTTCGTATCGTTGATATTGTTAAAGGACAGTTCCTTTCCGTGCAGCTGTTCTGCCTGCGTGAGCCACCCGGCAGTATTCCCGGTTTCCTTATAGAATACCGCTTTCTGATGCGGATTCTCGCCGTATCTCATGTCCTGAACCTTTTCAAAAGTCAGTGTAAGAGTCTTCGGAAAGGATTCGTCATTCAGCTGTGTTCGCAGATACTGCTGGATTAATGTGTCATAGTGGCTTGTATGTTCAAAAACCTTATAGCACAGGCGGAGCCTTGTATGAGGAGAAACATCCCCGCTCTCCCTGATCTCTTTCAGAACTGTTTCGTAGTCCTCAGGGTCAACTATTACCACTACATCCTGGTAATTCTTCGCAGCAGAGCGAAGCATTGTGGGACCGCCTATATCTATGTTTTCAATTGCTTCCTGGAGCGTAACATTCTCTTTCAGTATGGTCTGTTTAAACGGGTAAAGGTTTACCACCACCATATCAATGGGCTCAATTCCAAGTTCCTGGAGCTGTTCCATATGCTGCGGGTTATCTCTTATTGCAAGCAGCCCGGCATGAACTTTCGGATGCAGAGTTTTTACTCTTCCGTCAAGGCATTCAGGAAACCCTGTGACATCTGAAATACCTGTAACCTTAATACCGTTCTTCTGAAGAAGCTCTGCCGTTCCCCCGGTGGAAATAATCTCAACCTGAAGGCCTGCGAGTTCTTTCGCAAAATCCACAATGCCATTTTTGTCAGACACACTTATCAAGGCCCTTTTAATCACTGAATATCACTCCCATTGCCATATGTTATATTTTTTCATCCATTTATTCTATTTCCTGATTATCACCTTTCTCCCGCGAACTTCCAGCCTGTCTTCCGAGAAAAGGCGAATCGCTTCAGGAAGGAGTATCCATTCTGCCTGTTCCATGACTCTTTTCTGAAGTGTTTCGGGTGTATCGTCGGGCAGTACCTCCACTGCCTTCTGTAAAATAATAGGGCCTGAATCGTATTCAGGCTCAACAAAGTGCACCGTTGCACCCGTTATTTTAACACCATATTCAAGTGCTTTCTGATGAGGTATAATACCATAAAAACCTTTTCCGCAGAATGACGGAATAAGTGACGGGTGTACGTTTATAATCCTGTTGTTGTATTCCTGCACAAAACCTTCGCCGAGGCGGCTTAAAAACCCGGCAAGAACCACCAGCCCGACCTGGTGATTTTTCATATGCTCAATAAGCGCGCGGTCATAATCCTCTTCATTATCGAAATTCCTGCGGGATATAACAGCAACCGGGATGTTCTTCTTTTTGGCTCTTTCTATCGCATAAGCCTTGCTGTTGCTGGAAACCACCGTTACAACGCAGCAGTTTTTCAGCGTGCCGTCTTCAATCCTGTCAAGTATGGCCTGCAGATTTGTTCCGCCGCCCGATACCATTACACCTATTCTCAGCATATTTCTATTCTACCTTCACCTTCATCTATTCTGCCAATTATATAGGCCTTTTCGCCGCGTTCGCCAATGAACCTTAAAATCTCCCCGGCTTCATCCGCATCAACTGCCAGTACCATGCCTATTCCCATATTGAATGTATTGTACATATCAGTCTCATCAACATTGCCCTGCCTTGCAATGAGCTCAAATACCGGCAAAACCGGCCATGTACCTTTTTGGATAACGGCTTTCAGCCCTTCAGGTATCATTCTTGGAATATTCTCAATAAAGCCCCCGCCGGTAATATGGGCTATTCCATTGATATTATATTTTTCCCTGAGTTCCAGTACTGTTTTGACATAAATCCTTGTCGGGGTTAAAAGAACGTCACCGATAGTTGAATTTAATTCAGGATAGTATTTGCTCAGAGCCTGCCTGTCGTCGGAGAATATTTTCCTTACAAGGGAGAAGCCGTTGCTGTGGACCCCTGAAGATGCTATACCTATTAATATATCACCGCTTTTTATTGATTTGCCGTCTATGATTTGATCCTTATCCACGATTCCTACGCAAAAACCTGCGAGATCATACTCGTTTTCCGGGTAGAAACCCGGCATTTCGGCTGTTTCGCCGCCTACCAATGAACAGCCTGCCATGAGGCAGCCGTCAGATATACCTTTTACAATGTCCGCAACTTTCTGCGGATCAAGTTTCCCTGTTGCTATGTAATCCAAAAAGAATAACGGCTGGGCACCGCTGCAGACAATATCGTTGGCACACATTGCCACGCAGTCAATACCTACTGTATCATGCCTGTCAAGCGCAAATGCAATTTTCAGCTTGGTTCCTACACCGTCGGTTCCCGAAACAAGTACCGGTTTGTCAATTCTGATATTCTCAAGGGAAAACAGTCCGCCAAAACCTCCGATATCGGTCAATACCTCGGGCCGCATTGTTTTTGACACATACTTTCTCATCAGCCTGACGGCTTCATAACCTGCATGTACATCAACACCGGCTTCCTTGTAATTTGCCATATAGGGTTCCTCCATTAATAAAATTATAAGGTTTTTATGCCGTTCAGTTTTTCCTGCAGCTTTAAATTCTTCTCTTCAACCGATTTTTTCATCTGTTCTTTATATAAATGCATTTTCTTTCTAATTTCAGGATATTTTACGCCCAATATCTGAACAGCCAAGAGGGCGGCATTTTCGCTGCCGTTTATCGCTACCGTCGCCACAGGAACGCCTGCCGGCATCTGAACAATTGATAAAAGTGAATCAAGCCCGTCGAGGGTTGAAGAGTGTATTGGAAGACCTATTACCGGCAAAGCAGTGTATGCAGCAATAACTCCCGGTAAATGAGCCGCCTTGCCTGCTGCTGCAATAATAACCCCGTATCCCTTTTCCTCTGCTTCCTTTGCAAACTGTGCAGTGTTTTCAGGCGTACGATGCGCCGAACTGACCAGTACTGTTGTTTCAACTCCAAAATCATTAAGGGTTTTTATACATTTTTCAAGAACCTCGTAATCTGAATCGCTTCCCATTATTACTGCCGCTTTAGGTTGGTTAAACATCTCTTTCCTCCGAAACTCCGTTCATGGTATATGTATAATTAAAAAACAGGTACCCACCTCTGTCAAGAGGTTGGAATAAGGCTCCTCAGCAGCCTTTTTAAATAATCCTGTTTTCAAATATTTTCAATATTTTCACCCACGGCATGATACTGACTGTAAAGCGCCGTTATTGCCCTTGCGCCTGATGGTTAATATTTGCACTGATTACTAATATATAGTACAAAATGGGCTAATGACTTGTCAATAACAAAGATGTACAGAATTAACACCTGAATTCACCGGAATTCAGGATAAATGTTATATTTCCATACCCTGCCCGAGGGATGATAGGACTGTTTTGCCTTTCTTAAGCCTTCAATCCCCATATCCTCCTCGCGGTTGATATATTTCGTGTCCGAAAAGGCCCTTTCGGCAAACTCCCTGTTAATGACTGCATAAATGCCATGGATATCGGCATTTCCTTTTTCAATGTGAATTACCGCAGTATCGTTGTTCAGCATTTCACCTATAGTGAAAGCCTCGAATCTTCCGTTAACTTTTATAAGTGCACCTTTTAACCCGGGTATTTCATCCCAGTGCTCAAGCAGCTGGGAACACGCCCATTTTTCGCACTCCTCGGGGACATCGCAGTTACAGCGGTCATTGCCATTGCACCATTCGTCAAAAATCCTTTCGCATTCGGAAAAGTATTCTTTGCTCAGTTCCACGTACTCAAAACCGCCGTATTCACGCAGGAACCTGTTAATATGATTCCGTTTGGCGCTAAGTTTTTTCCCTGCAAGGGTTATCAGGCTTTCTGTATCATAAATATAATCAGAAATTGCTTCTATTTTCTTTGCCGTGATTTTTACGTCCAAATGATTTTTGAAATTGTCAAGCATGCGCTCCTCGACACGTCCAAAAAACAGTTTCCAGCCCTGGGAATCAAAGTATTCTTTCAGCTTGTAAACAGTATCTTTGAATTCTTCGGGATTAAAGGCACCCAAGGGTATCGGGCAAAAGGCAAAGGGTTTGTATTTTCTTGGATTTGCCGCCATGCAGAGCATATTGTTTATAATGCTGAACCGGGTATTATAGTTTTTGCGCCACATGAACATGTTTGCGAATGACATTTCCGAAGCACGGGAGCCAATGTTGCGAAAAGTCTTCTGAAATATGTCAATATCAGTAATTTCAATCTCTTTCCAACTCATAAACTGTCCTGTTCAACCAGGAATAAACACCTCTCATCTGTTGTTTTTTATAATACAGCAATTTATATGTATATAACAGATCATAATGAATACAGTATATTAAGCCTGATCAGTCTCCAAAGGAAACTCCCATATACCTGGCTATCTGCACCATTTCGCCGTCTGTCGAAACTGTTCTTACCCTTCCTGCCACCTCTTTTATCGGTATGGACTTAATCTGCTCGTGATCAACACATACCATCCTGTTAAACTCGCCTTTTGCAACAATATTTACTGCTGAAACGCCCAGCCTTGTGGCAAGGATCCTGTCGAAGGACGACGGTTCTCCGCCTCTCTGCAGATAACCCAAAACTGTTATACGGTTTTCAAGGGATGTCAGTCTCTTCAGTTCTCCGGCAAGATATGCACTTGTTCCGGCGAATAACAATGAATTGTCATTACCGGCAACATTGCTTGCAGGTTCACTGTCCTTCGGTCTTGCACCTTCAGACATAACAATTATACTGAAACTTTTTCCGGCATTTCTGCGCTGGAAAATCGCCCTTGCCACCTTGTTAATATCATATGGAATTTCGGGAATCAGTATAACATCCGCACCGCCTGCTATTCCGGCTTCAAGTGCAACCCATCCGGACAACCTGCCCATAACCTCAAGGATCATTATCCTGTGATGGGACTCAGCCGTGGAATGCAGTTTGTCAATTGCATGGGTTGCGGTATCAACGGCTGTCATGAAACCAAATGACATATCCGTTCCGTAGATGTCATTCTCAATAGTCTTGGGTATTGCAACCACAGGAATTCCCTTTTCCTCCACCAGCCTGTTTGCATAACTGATTGTTGCGTCGCCGCCGATTACTACAAGACAATCAATGTCGTGCATTCTTAGACTCTCAACAATCCTGTCGCTCATATCACAGGCCGTTTTTTCACCGTCCCTGTCCACAGTAACGGCAAACGGGTTATACCTGTTGGTAGTGCCCAGAATGGTTCCGCCCTTATCAAGAATTCCTGATACGTCGCTTAACTTCATTCTTAAAAACCGGTTTTCGACAAGTCCGCGATAACCGTCTCTGAATCCTATAACCTCATATCCGTAATTATTTATTGCTGTTTTTACAACCGCCCGAATGGCAGTGTTCAGGCCGGGGCAGTCCCCACCGCTTGTCATGACCCCTATACGCTTTACCATAAGTAACCTCCTTGAATTAGCATACATTGATATATTTACCCGCGATAAACCGAAAATAATCCTTCTTTACTCGATTTTTGCCGGAATATGGCCTGCCGGCTCAAGGTTGAAAAAATTCTTCTGCCTGAAAAACTCGTAAGTTATTATAGCGACAGAATTCGATAAGTTCAGGGAACGTATCGCGTGGCGCATCGGAATACGAATGCATGAATCATAATTCTCAATCAGCAGGCTCTCAGGCAATCCCCTTGTTTCCTTTCCAAATACAAAAAAGCATTCATCAGGATAGGCTATATCCGAATAAACAAGACTTCCTTTTGTTGATACATAAAAAAAGGGTATGTCCGTGTATTTGTTTCTTAAGGATTCAAAATTTTTATGATAATGGATTTCCACGCTGCTCCAGTAATCAAGACCAGCTCTTTTCAAATATTTATCCGACACTGAAAATCCCAAAGGTTCCACAAGATGAAGCACTGCCCCGACGGCAGCGCATGTCCGGGCGATATTCCCGGTGTTCTGAGGTATTTCGGGTTCGACAAGTGCAATATGCAGCTGCATAAAAAAAACACACCTCGGTTCTTAATTGGCGTACACTCAAAAAGATGGCTTAATGCCACCCTTCCTTAGTATTTTCTTTATTTTCTTCACTCTATGAAAACATTTATATCCACATTCCTGCTGTCACCCAAATCCAGCGGCACACAGATGGTATTCATCGTTGATTGCGCATCATCGGTATTTTCTCCAACATGAAGAGACGGGGGAGTTATTTCAACGCTGATTCCCCGTGTAGACAGTATGGTGGCAGTATTGCCTATTATCATATTTCCCAGCTCCGATATCGCACTCTTTGCCATGTCGTCAAGACTGTCAACAGGCAAACCGCCCATCATGTTTGATGCGATAGACTTAGCTGTATCAGTGCTTAAGGAAATAACAACCTGTCCCCGTATTTTTCCTGTTAAGCCAACAGTAACAGCCACTGAATTACTTTCATATAACTTTTCCTTTAAATATACCTTTTTCAGGCTTGGCTTAACTCCGACAACCATTTGAAATACCTGCTGGCTTGCTTCAATAAACGGATTTATATAATCTACATTCATAAAAGTCTCCTATGAGGGTCCAATAACCTTTACATGTAATATATTCAGCATATTTCAGTACAGTATATATTCTACCATATTATCGAATATCGTCAAATTTTATCCCTTTTTCTGGTAACTAAACAAGGGGACGGTATTCTTTTACCGTCCCCTTTACTTTAATCTGGCTCCTCAAGTTGGACTCGAACCAACGACCCTGCGGTTAACAGCCGCATGCTCTACCGACTGAGCTATTGAGGAACGTCAAAAATCAGCGCAAGTTATATTATACTGATCAAACCATAATTGGTCAAGAGGAAATTTTACGGCCGGGCTATTATTTGTTTAAGCCCGGCAAATTTGTAATATTCACAGGCTTTAAACCCTTATTTTACTCTCTTGTCTATAACTCTTTTTGCCTTTCCTTCGCTTCTTTGTATGCTTTTAGGTTCAACAAGCCTTACCCTGCACGTTAAGCCGAGAGTGCTTTCAATGTTGTTGCGTATTTTCTGCTCGGTTTTTTCAATCTGTCTTACCTGGTCTGAAAACATTTCGGGTGTCATTTCAACCTGAACTTCAAGGCTGTCAAGTGTTCCGACCCTGTCAACGACAAGCTGGTAATGCGGGGATGTAAGGCCGAGTTCAAGAAGCACGCTTTCGATCTGGGACGGGTAAACATTTACTCCACGGATAATAAGCATATCGTCGCTGCGCCCGGTAATTTTACTCATGCGAAGCTGCGTCCTTCCGCATTCGCATTTTTCGGGGTAAAGCCTGCATATATCACGAGTGCGGTAGCGGATCAGAGGCAGCGCTTCTTTTGTAATACACGTAAACACGAGTTCGCCTTCCGCCCCTATAGGCAGTACTTCTTCCGTTTCGGGATCAATAATTTCGGCGATAAAATGATCCTCCTGTATATGAAGGCCGTCCTGATGCTCACATTCTATTGAAACACCCGGCCCGATAACTTCAGACAGGCCGTATATGTCAATAGCCATAATCCCCATCTGGGCTTCAATTTCCTTGCGCATTTCCTCGGTCCATGGTTCGGCGCCGAATACGCCGGCTTTTAAAGACAGATCCTTTTTCGGGTCTATTCCCATCTCCATCATTGTTTCGGCCAGATACAGAGCGTATGATGGTGTGCAGGTTAATATCGTCGAACCGAAATCCTGCATGATTTCAATCTGTCTTTTAGTATTTCCACCGGATACCGGAATAACCGTCGCTCCAATTTTCTCAGCCCCGTAATGCACGCCGAGGCCTCCGGTGAATAACCCATAACCGTATGCTACGTGAACAAACGATGTTGTATCGGTTCCGGCCGCGGATAAACACCGGGCCATAAGTTCCGCCCACATTTCAATGTCGTTCGCGGTATATCCTACAACCGTTCTTTTACCGGTGGTGCCTGTCGACGCGTGAATGCGTATGACTTCTTCCATAGGTACCGCAAAAAGGCCGTATGGATAAGTGTCCCTCAAGTCCTGCTTATAAGTAAACGGGAGATTTTGAATATCTTTTACAGACTTAATGTCGTCCGGTTTTATTCCGCTTTCTATCATCTTCTGCCTGTAATGCGGAACATTTTCGTAAACCCTCCGCACCGTATTACGCAGCCTTTCCCCCTGCAATATTTCAAGCTGTTCCCTGTCCATGCATTCATATTCGGGATTCCATATACCCATTGCCTGTTCCTCCACTTCAAAAAATTATAGGTGATACCCTTTGTCAAAAGCTTTAATGTTAAGCTCGACGAACTTTTCCTTTACTGTTTCCCTTATAGCCTCATGCCATGTCTTAACGGGAATATCGGTGTTTTTCGCCATAAGGCCAAGCATAACTATATTTAAAACCTTTATATTGCCAAGTTCCTTTGCGGCATCAAGCGCCTTCACCGGTATAACATTCTTAAAATTTGCCGACAGTTTCTCGATAATGCCTTCGGGATATTTTACGCTGCCGATTATAACGGGCATCGGATCTATTTGCTGATCGTTCACTATTATGGTACCGTCTTTTTTGGTGTAATCAATCCAGCGCAGTGCTTCGAGTTTTTCAAAGCACAGCAGGATATCGGCTCCGCCCTTTTCAATCACGGGTGAATCTACATTTTCGCCGATCCTGACATATGTTACAACGCTTCCGCCGCGCTGCGCCATTCCATGGACTTCCGACATTTTTACGTCATAACCCGCTTTCATTGCCGCCGCCCCGAGCACCTGGCTCGTTAACAGCGTACCCTGTCCTCCGACCCCGGCAATTAATATCGATACATTACGCATTGCTGTCACCTGCCTTTTCAAACGCGTTGAATTTACATACGTTTATGCAAAGATCGCATCCTACGCACAACGCGTCATTTATTTTTATTTCCTCGCCGGTGTCCACGATTGCGGGGCAGCCCAAACGCATGCACACCTTGCAGTATCTGCACAAATCGGTATTTACGCGGACCGAACCGCCGTACTTAACCGACTTCAGAAGCGCGCACGGTCTTTGAGCTATTATCACCGATGGCTCATTCACGCCTGTTTCTTCCCTGACAGCCCTGTCAAACTCATCCAAATCGTAAGGATCGCATACTCTTACCCTTTCAATACCGATCGCATGGCACAGTTTTACCAGATCAACCTGCCGTGTCGTTTCCCCTTTCAGTGTTTTCCCCGTGCACGGGTTATCCTGGTGCCCGGTCATTCCGGTAGTTGTGTTGTCAACGATTATAACCGTCGAAGTTCCTTTATTGTATACTATGTCAATAAGGCCTGTTATGCCCGAATGAATGAAAGTTGAATCTCCTATCACCGCAACGGTTTTGCGCGCAAATTCGCTGCCGCGCGCTTTTTCAATGCCATGCGCCATCCCTATGCTTGCGCCCATGCAAACACATGTGTCCATCGACTCCAAAGGAGGAAGCGCTCCCAATGTATAGCAGCCTATGTCGCCGAGCACGGTTAGCCTGTTCTTTTTCAGCGTATAAAACACTCCGCGGTGCGGGCATCCGGGACAAAGCACGGGAGGCCTTGCAGGTACGTCATCCTGCTTTTCTTTGCCGCTTATGCTGTCCGTTCCGAGTAATTTCTCACGGATTAAAGCGGCGCTGTATTCACCGACAACCGGCAGTTTTTCCTTGCCGATGCAGCTTATACCGATTTTTTTCAGGAAGGTTTCGATAAACGGATCAAGCTCTTCGATAACGTACAGTGTTTTTACGCGCGACGCGAATTCCTTTATCAGGTTTTCCGGAAACGGGTAAACCATTCCAAGCTTCAAATATGACGCGTCACCAAAAGCTTCCCTGGAATATTGATATGAAATTCCGCTTGTAATAACCCCTATATCGGTATTGCCCCATATAATTTTATTAAGTTCGGTCTCTTCGGCGTAAAGGGCAAGCTTTTTCATGCGCTCTTCTACCTCAACATGCCGTTTTCTTGCCATTGCGGGCATCATGACGTTCTTTCCGAAATCCTTTTTATATGGTTTAAGCGGTATTATTTCCCTGTCGTCCAATTCAACAATACTGCTTGAATGCGAAATGCGCGTCGTAAGCCTTAAGATAACCGGCGTATCAAACTGTTCGCTCATCTCAAGCGCTTTTTTAATATAGTCCTTGCATTCCTGGCTGTCGGAAGGCTCAAGCATTGGAACCTTCGCCGCGAGCGCATAGTTTCTGCTGTCCTGTTCATTCTGCGAACTGTGCATGCCCGGATCATCGGCGACGCAAATAACGAGCCCGCCATTAACACCGGTGTATGAAGCGGTAAAAAGCGGATCGGCTGCAACATTCAGCCCTACGTGTTTCATCGCGCAAACCGCTCTTGCTCCTCCGAAAGACGCGCCTATTGTGACTTCGAGCGCGACTTTCTCGTTCGGCGCCCATTCTGCGTAAATATCATCATATTTTGCGATATATTCGGTAATTTCGGTACTTGGAGTACCGGGATATGCTGAAGCGACTGTTACCCCTGCTTCATAAGCCCCCCTTGCGACGGCTTCATTGCCAAGCATAAGTTTTTTCATGCTTATGTCTCCTCACTATTGTACAAGCCCAAAGCAATCTATTGCCAGGACTTTTTTTTGTAATTTTAAATGCCAAACCATTTTAAAAGCTTTCACCCGTTTTCAGGGTTTATTGAATAATATTATACACGATTGAGCATGTATGTAAATAGAATATGGGGATTATTTAAGCGTTACAACCGTGACGCCCGTTTCGCCTTCGCCGTATTTGCCGAGCCGGAACGAAGCGACGTGAGCGTGGGTTTTAAGGAAATCATGGATTCCCTTTCTTAAGACCCCGGTACCCTTGCCGTGAATGATAGACACTTCATGCAAACCCGCGATTACGGCTTCATCAATATATTTGTCAACCTTTTCCCTCGCCTCTTCTATATTATGCCCTCTTATGTCAAGCTCAAGCGGTACTGCTCTGCTTTTTACACCGGTAACAACCGTAGATTTGGCGTGCTGCGTGAGTTCCTTCTGCTCGTCCACAAGCTTTAATTGAGTAACATGAACCTTAATCTTCATAATGCCCGCCTGTATCTGGACCTCGCCGTTATCGTCGGGCAGGTCAAGCACAGTTCCTTTACGGTTAAGGTTAAGTATCATGACCGTATCGCCCGGCTTCAGGTTTTCGGGAGGCTCCGCGTCGCCTTTTTCGGGCAGCACCTGTTCGGCCGTAAGGTAATCAAGCTCATTTATTTTTTGCCGTACACCGGTTTTCAGTTCCATTACTTCCCGGTCATGGATCATCTGCTGCTGTGCTTTTTCAAGTTCTTTCAGCCTCTCGAGCAATTCATCGGCTTCGCGCCTTGCGTCGAGCAGGATTTTCCTGGCCTGCCGCCTTGCCTCGCTGATTATCGACTCCTTCTCTTTTTCCAGTTTTCTTATCTCCTGGCTGTGTATTTTTTTCAGTTGCTCTATTTCGAGCTTTTCCTTTTCGGCCTGTTCGCGTTCCTTTTCAGAGGCCGCGCGGTTTTCCATTATATCGGACAAAATCTCTTCAAACCGGATATCTTCGCCCTTTAGTAACTTTCGTGCTTCATTTATAATCTCGTCGCTTAAGCCGAGCCTTTTCGATATCGCAAAGGCGTTGCTTTTTCCCGGAAGCCCGATCAGAAGCTTGTATGTCGGCCTCAGCGTTTCAACGTCAAATTCGCAGCTTGCGTTTATAACGCCTTCGGTCGTCATCGCGTATATCTTTAATTCACTGTAGTGCGTTGTCGCTATTGTCCTTATCCCTCTTTTTGTGAGCATGTCAAGTATCGCCTTAGCAAGCGCGGCTCCTTCGACGGGATCGGTTCCGGCTCCGAGTTCGTCAAACAAAACAAGGGAATCTTTGTCAACTTCATTCAGAATATGCACAATATTCGTCATATGCGACGAAAACGTGCTGAGGCTCTGCTCGATACTCTGTTCATCCCCGATATCGGCGAACACCTTTTTAAATACGCACATCTCGCTGTTTTCGGCCGCAGGTATGTGAAGGCCCGCCTGCGTCATAAGGACAAACAGGCCGGCGGTTTTAAGCGTTACCGTTTTACCGCCTGTGTTCGGCCCCGTTATAACCATTGTCGTAAAATCAAAACCGAGCTCCAAATCAATCGGAACAACATCTTTCGGGTTTATAAGCGGATGCCTTCCCTTATTTATCAGGATGCCGCGATCGTTTATCACGGGTTCGGTTCCTTTTAAATCAAGGCTGAGCTTCGCTTTCGCGAAGGCGAAGTCGATCCTTCCGAGCAGCGCGACATTGTTAATCAACATATCCGCGTCATCCGCGACAAGAGCCGTCAATTCCATGAGAATGCGTTCAACTTCCTGCTCTTCCTTTATTTTAAGCTGCCTGATTTCATTGTTCGTCTCGACAACGGAAAGCGGTTCAATAAACACGGTAGAACCGCTTGCGGACATGTCATGAACGACTCCGGGAACATGGCTTTTAAATTCCTGTTTTACCGGTATGACATACCTGTCTCCCCTTAATGTTACAACGGCGTCCTGCATGTATTTGCGATAGTGGGCGGAACGGATTATACTGTTGAGCTTTTCCTTTATCGAATCCTGCTTATGCCTTATATTCCTTCGGATTGACGCAAGCTGCGGGCTCGCGTAATCGGAAAGGGTTTCTTCCGATTCAATCGACCTGTCAAGCCTTTCTTCAAGCAACTTATTCGTGCCGAGCGCGCCGCACAGGACGGCTATCGCGTTGTCCTCGCCAAGCTCTATTTTATCCTGCGTAATGTATCCTTTCAGGTTTCTTGACGCGCACAGGACACCTGCGACTTTAAGCAGTTCTGCGGGATTAAGCATGCCTCCCTGCTCCGCTCTTTTTACCAGATGCCTTATCTCATGGATGCCGCCGAGCGGAGGATAGCCCTTGCGCAGTATGCAGTTCACCGAATCCGTCGTTTCCTTTAATGCTTCTTTTACCTGGCCGGCATCGGTGAAAGGCTTCAATTCCAGTGCAAGGTCCTTGCCAATCCGGCTTGATGTCCTTTCGGCCAGTTTCTCGATAATTTTATTAAATTCCAGCACATTCAGTACTTTTTCTTCCATACGTTAAGCCTTTCGGTAAATTCAAACATTCCTGCCTTTCGCACTTTTTCATTATAACAACTGATGCAATTGCTTGCAATCATGTCAAGGGGACGGTTCTTCTGACACACTTCTGTCATGGGGACTTCTGTCATGGGTTGTCATGGGGACCGTCCGAGACTGCTGAAAAAGGTCTGTTTTTTAGGCTGCTTTTTCCTTAAAAACCCATAATTTTTCTAAATAACACTCCTTGATTACCATAATAACCCATATTTTGTTTAGAAAAGAGGATATCAGGTTCGCTATCCTCTTTATATTTACTGCCAATGCAGTTAATTTTGCTTGCGTTTGCACGCTTCTTAGACCGTAGCCCCTCGCTCGGTCCATTCCATGCAGTATCTTCATCTCCCCATTTT
>LFSH01000093.1 GCA_001513105.1 Clostridiales bacterium DTU070
AGCCATAGTACAGCCCCGGATATTCGGGTAAAAGTACAGATCACCTTTATAATTCCTCATTATTACTTCATGATCATTCATTTCTTCCACATACTGTACGTTAATCGGGACTTTTCCCCCTCCGCCCGGTGCGTCTATTACAAACGTAGGAACAGCAAAACCCGAAATATATCCCCTTAATTTACCCATAATTTCAAGCCCTTTTTCCACAGGAGTCCTGAAATGATTTATACCCAGGGCAAGATCACATTGATACAGGTAATAAGGACGGATCCTGTTTTTAACAAGCTTTAGGCACAATTCTTTCATTACGTCAGCGCTGTCATTGACACCCTTTAATAAAACCGTCTGGTTTCCAAGGGGTATACCTGCATCCACAATTTTCTGGCACGCTTTTGCAGATGCCTCGGTTATTTCATTGGGATGATTGAAATGGGTGTTTATCCAGATTGGCTGATATTTTTTAAGCATGTTTAACAATTCATCTGTAATCCGCATAGGAATAACCACAGGCGTCCGCGTTCCGAATCTGATTATCTCAACATGTGGTATTTCTCTTATCCGCTTTATAAT
>LFSH01000007.1:0-649 GCA_001513105.1 Clostridiales bacterium DTU070
CAAAAGCGGCTTTTTTTATTTATCTTCCACCAAGAACATACTGGTTCAGGATTGACTCCAGTACTTCCTGTCTGCCCGATGTAATTTCAGGCTCACCGTTTTCAAGGATATATGCTTCAAGCTCTTTGAAGCCTACCTTTCCTTCCACGATGTCCTTACCGATTCCGGTCCTGTAGCTTGCATAGCGTTCTTCAATGAACTTGTCGAAAACTCCGTCCTGAACGATTCTGTATGCTATCTTGAAGCCCTGTGCAAAGGCATCCATACCTGCTATATGACCGTAAAACAGGTCAACAGGCTCAAAGGATGCTCTTCTTACCTTGGAATCAAAGTTCAGGCCGCCTGTTGTAAATCCGCCCATTTTAATAACTTCCATCATTGCAAGGGTTGTTTCATAGATATTGGTCGGGAACTGGTCGGTATCCCAGCCAAGGAGCAGGTCTCCCTGGTTTGCGTCTATGCTGCCGAGTGCATCATTTATTCTTGCCACGTGCAGATCATGCTGGAAGGTATGTCCTGCAAGGGTTGCGTGGTTGGCTTCAATATTCAGTTTGAAATCCTTGTCAAGACCGTGAATCTTCAGGAAGCCAATTACTGTTGCTGCATCAAAGTCGTACTGGTGTTTTGTGGGCTCCTTCGGCTTGGGTTC
>LFSH01000007.1:670-21201 GCA_001513105.1 Clostridiales bacterium DTU070
ATTAAAAGCTGGCCTTCAAAGCCGATTTCCTTCTTATAATCCACAGCCATGCGCAGGAAACGGGCAAGGTTGTCAAGTTCAAGTTTCATGTCGGTATTAAGAAGTGTCTCGTATCCTTCACGGCCGCCCCAGAATACATAGTTCTGACCGCCAAGTTCCTTGGTGATTTCCATGGCTTTTTTAACCTGGGCAGCAGCATACGCAAACACTCCAGCGCTGTTCGAGGTTGCGGCACCGTTCGTAAAACGCCTGTGGCCGAATGCGTTTGTTGTACCCCAAAGCAGTTTAACATCGCTGTTTTTCATCCTGTCCTTAATGCAGGCAACAATCTCATCAAGGCGCTTGTTGGTTTCCCTGAGATTGTCGGCTTCAGGTGCTATGTCCCTGTCATGGAAACAGAAGAACGGAACGCCAAGTTTTTCACAGAACTCAAAATTTGCCTCTACCTTTGCCTTTGCAATGTCCATCGGATCGGTGATATGATCCCATGGTCTGATAGCAGAACCTGTTGCCCCGAACGGGTCACTTCCACGGCCCTGGAATGTGTGCCAGTAGGCCACTGCAAAACGCAGATGTTCCTTCATGGCTTTGCCGCCGATTACCTCATCGGGATTGTAGAACTTAAATGCAAGGGGATTATCCGATTTCGGGCCCTCGTACTGGATCTTTGGAACGTTTTTGAAATATTCGCTCATTTTTCTTACCTCCTGTTAATTATTTTTTTAAAGCCGGAACGGCCTGTATTATTTGCCGAAAATCTTCCGTATCGGGATCATTGCAGCTCCCAAGGCTGAAGAATTCATGCCGAATTCCGAAGTAAGCATTCTTACCTTGGATACCGGGTATTTTAAAGATTTCTCATTAACGGTTTCAACCAGTGTATCCATTACCAGCGGTGCATAATCGGTAAAGCATTTCCCCAGGACAATGGCCTCGGGATTCAACGTATTAACAAGGAAAGCAACGGCATACCCGATGTAAACAGCCCCTTTTCTGAGGACTTCGTTGCATAATTCATCGCCATTATAGGCTGCATCCACCGCCTGGCTCCATGTCAGTGCGCCGGTACCGGGTTTTATCGCATCGGATGAATACCCTTTCCGGATTCTTTCGTTTATATCTTCAAGCATATGGCGTATCGACGCATATGTTTCAAGGCATCCCCTGTTGCCGCATCCGCAGGGTCTCCCGTTTTCTCTGACAATCAAGTGTCCGATTTCGCCTGCGCTCCCGGTGTATCCCCGGTATATGGAATCGCCGATAAAAATTCCTGCCCCGATTCCCGATTCAATATTAATGCATATGAAGTTTTCGATATTTGAGCACTTGCCAATCCAATGCTCACAGATTGCCGAACACATTGCTTCATTTTCAATAAATGCAGGCATACCTAAGGCTTCACTGACCTCGGTGCCTAAATCCACTTCATTCCAGGACAGGTTCGGAGCTATTATGATTTTATTCGTATTCCTGTCAAGAATACCCGGGATGGACAGACCGCAGCCAATAAACTTATCGGTGCTCAGCTTTTCACTGTCAATAGTTTCAAAGAATTTGTCCCTGATTAATGCTATGACCTTTTCGGCAGAAATCCCGGGGCTGTATTCAAAATTCCGCTGCAACAGAATACTTGCAGTTATGTCGGCTATAACCATTTTAAGCTCGTTCATTCCGATATCAAAACCGACAGCATAGTACGAGTTAGGCTTAAGCTCAAGCATTACCGGCTTCCTTCCACCGGTGGATTCACCCTGCCCGGTCTCGTACAGAAAACCGTCCTTAATCAGCTCGCGTGTAATGCTTCCGCATGCAGTAGGCGAAAGCCCGGTCAAATCAGCCAGTTCTTTCCGGGACAGTGTTTTTTTCTGCCTGATCAGGTCCAAAACCGCGGCCTTATTAAGTTCTTTCAGGTACTGGTTGTTTCCCGTTATTTTTTTTGCCATACTCCCTATACCAGTTTCGCCAGACTCTTAAAGTCGTTTTTCAATGATTTGTACAGGTTTTTGTAAATCTCGTAATACCCGTTGTATTTTTCATGTGCTTCCATGTTAGGTTTCTGTGTTGATTTAACCTTTATTGTTGCCTCGCAGGCTTCGGTAACACTGCTGTATACACCTGCGCCGACACCCGCAAGAATTGCGACACCGAAGGCCGGCCCTTCGCTGGCGTTGATGGTGCAGATATCCTGGTTGAATACATCGGCCTGCATCTGGCGCCATAACGGGCTCTTTCCGCCGCCTCCCGATGCCCTTACCTCGTTAATCTCAACGCCGAGCTCCCTGATGATTTCAAGGCAATCTCTCAGGCTGTATACTACGCCTTCCATTACCGAACGAAGTATTTCCCTCTTCGTATGCTTTGCAGAAAGACCAAAAAATACACCGCGGCAGTCTGGATCGAGATGCGGTGTACGCTCTCCCATCAGGTAAGGAAGGTATATGATTCCGTTGCTTCCCGGTTCAACTTTCTCAGCGGCCAGGTCCATCAGGTAATAGGGATCTACACCCATAAGATCCGCAGTTGCAATTTCATCCCTGCAGAAATTATTCCTGAACCACTGGAGGGAAAGCCCCGCGCCCTGGGTTACACCCATGATATGCCATTTGTTCGGTACGGCATGGCAGAACGTATGTACACATCCTAAGGGATCGATGCTTACGTCGTCGCTGTATGCGAAAACTACGCCGGAGGTACCGATTGTAGATGAGATAATGCCTGTTTTCACAATACCGTTTCCGACAGCACCTGCTGCCTGGTCGCCTGCACCGCCTACCACTGGAGTTCCAACCTTGAGACCTGTCAGCTCGGCAGCCTTGCTGTGAATTGTACCCGTAACTTCCTGGGACTCATAAACCTTGCCCAGCATTGACTTGTCGAGGCCAAGTTTGCTTATAACTTCGTCACTCCAACATCTGTTCGGAACGTCAAGGAACTGCATTCCGCTTGCATCGGATACTTCTGTTGCAAATTCACCTGTCAGGCAATAGCGAACATAATCCTTCGGCAAAAGTATTTTTCTTACCTTATCGAAGATTTCGGGTTCATTGTTCCTGACCCACATTACCTTTGATGCCGTGAAACCTGTCAGTGCAGGATTTGCAGTAATCTCAATCAGCCGTTTTGCTCCCACCAGTTCGGTAATCTGGTCGCATTCGGCACCGCTTCTCTGGTCACACCAGATAATGGCCCTTCTTAACACCTGGTTATCCTTGTCAAGCAAAACCGCACCATGCATCTGCCCGGATAAGCCCAGGCCCTTCACTTCGTCCGGTGAAACGCCGCTTTTCGCCAACACGTTTCTTATTGATACATAAGTGGCTTTCCACCAGTCCTCAGGATCCTGTTCAGCCCAGCCGTTTTTAGGCTGATACATAGGATACTCTTGCAGATCGCTGGCCACAGTATTGCCTGATTCGTCAAACAATACTGTTTTTGTACCTGATGTGCCAATGTCCACACCTAATAGATACGCCATTTTTCGTTCACCTCCGACACTTTTTAAACTTAACTTAATAAGTCTATATTAATAAGTTTATCCTATATTCCATGACAATGCAAGGTGAATAATATTATCACTCAAAAGATAACCTGTCATTGTTTATTTGCAAACATTATCCCTGTTTCTTAAAAAGTTTATTGCATCTTCTTCATGCAGCGGCTTACTGATCAGGTAACCCTGGACCTTGTCACAGTTATGCTCCTTCAGATACTGCAGCTGCACACTGTGCTCAACTCCCTCCGCAATTGTATAGTGCCCCAGTTTGTGCGACATTGAAATAATATCGCATGTTATTACCTTATCCAGGTTCGCGTCTAAGAGATTGTCCACAAAGTATTTGTCAATTTTCAGATAATCAATGTTCAGTTCCTTTTCTCTTGCGAGCGAGGAATAGCCTGTACCAAAATCATCTATCGCTATTTGGATACCCGCATCTTTCAGTTTTCCGATAATACCATTGATAATATCAAAATCCGAAGTAAAGACCGATTCGGTAATTTCAATACTGACATTCTTCGGGTTAATCCTCATTTTATCCATCAGGCCGAAAAGCCTGTCGGTGAAATCAGGATTCAGAAGTTGTATTACCGAAATGTTTACCGAAACACAGACTTCACCATACCCGCACTCTTTAAGCCTGTTAAGGAACCGGAATGCGGAGACAATTACCTTTTCACCGATTGGAATTATCAGTTTCGTTTTCTCTGCAATGGGGATGAATTCAGCGGGAGACACAAAGCCGAGTTTTTCAAGGTTCAGCCTGGCCAGTGCTTCAAATCCGCAGATTATTCCTTTTTTTAAATCAAGAATTGGCTGATACTGCAAATACAGCTCGCTGCCGGTATAACCGTCTGCCGCTATCGCGTTCAGAGCAGCTTCTATCTCTATTTCACGGTTAACCAGGGCATCCAGTTCCTCATCGTAAAAGCAGACCGTAAAATCCTTTCCAAACAAACTGACAGACCGTTCGGAAGCAATCAGAAGCCTTCTCAAAAGCAATTCAACATCCGCATCTTCGAGGTTCTGCTCAATCTCGAGGATTCCGATTCCTCCGCTTATCCTGTCGGTAACGAACAACGATTCCAAAGTCTCGCCAATGGCATCACTGAAATCAATAAGCTCGTTTTTATCGTCGTAGTCATATACATAAAAAATGAAGCGATTCTCCCGGACATGGAACAGGTGACGTTTATCGGTGCAATGCTGACTTAAGGCCTCTGCTGCTTTTTTAATCAGGTTCTGGGTATACTGGAATCCGTACTTGCCTGTAAGCAAATGAACCGCGTTCAGGTTAACACAGATAAGCGCCTTCTTTGACTTCTTCCTTAACCTGACATCCTTCTCAAGTAATAACACAAGGGATTCGCGGTTATACAGTCCTGTCAGCCGGTCATGTTCATTATTGTATTTCAGCGTATCTTCAATTGCCTTTCTGTCCGATATATCAAGAACAATTCCTTCAAGCGCTTCAACCTCGCCCCGCTCGTTGAAAACCCCCTGTCCCAGCTCTAAAACCCACTTTTTCTCTCCCGTTGCGGTTATTATTTCATACTCGTGCTTAAATGGCTGCCTTTTGGCAAGCGTTTCCTTCCATTTGTTCCACAGGGTTTCCCGGTATTCCGGAGAAATGAGATCATTATACGACAAATCCCTGTTATAAAGCAGGCTCTCGGAAGGATAACCGGTGAGATTATAGCAGCCGTCCGAAACAAACTGCATTGTCCAGTCACGGTCATAGTTACACCTGTATGCAAGCCCGGGCAGGTGTGAAAGAAACACCGATTTGCTGCGTTCGCTTTCATGCAGCGCTTCTTCAAACATTTTCCGTTCGGTTATATCCTGGATCAGGCAGATATAACTGTTTAACCGTTCATCAGAAATCCTAATCGGGGCAGCAATCATATGTACCCAGACAATTGAGCCGTCGGGCCTGATATAACGCTTATCCATTGAATACATCCTGATTTCGCCTGCCTGGAGCCTCTTAAAGTTTTCAATATCCTCTTTAAGATCATCGGGATGAGTTATCTTTTCCCAGCCAAGCTGAATTACTTCCTCCTTTGTTCTGCCCACTATCTGCTCATACATCGAATTAATCTGGGCCGAAGGCTTTCCGGAGTATATCAGGCCGTCATAAATTGCAATCCCTATCGGGGCCTGGTTGAAAAGCAGGTCAAAGGTCGTCATCTGTTCATCCAGTCTCTGCTCCAGTGCCCGCTCTGCACGCAGCAATGCGACATGGATATCAATCCTGACCTTCAGTGAATCCATGTGGACGGGTTTGCGGATATAGTCAACGGCTCCGAGCTTGAGACCCCTGATTTCATTGTCCAGCTCATCATAGTTGGTCAGTATTATCGTCCGAAGTTTCCGGAAACGCTCATCTCCCCTTATTGATTCGAGAACCTGGAACCCGTCAATATCAGGCATGTTCAGATCAAGTATCAGTAAGTCAATCCCGTCATTCTCCTCGAGCACACGCATGGTTTCAGCACCGCCGCAGGCAGTCAATACGATGTATTCGCTCAGCATGTTCCTGATGATCATCCTGTCAGTTGTCGAATCATCGGCAACCAAAATTTTAACCGGCATTTCTAAATCTTTCTTCATATACCTATACCCTCTCCCCTTTTGAGATCATTCAATTCCTCAAGCAGTTTTTCAAACAGCTTTGAAAACCTGTCAAACAATGAAGCTATATCTTCTTCCCTTTCCTCATCAAGTGCCTTCTGCAGCAATACAGCCGTATCGTACAGCGACTTTGCACCTATGCTTCCGGAACTGCTTTTAACCTTATGTACAATATCTGCTGCATCAGAAAACCTCTTCTCGCGAATCGCCGCTCCAAGTTTGGTCAGGGTATCAAGATTTTCGCTGCGGTATTCTTCCAGCACCCGGTGATACAGTTCTGAATTATTGCCCATATTCATCAAGCCCAGCTGCCGGTCAAGAACTTCCGGACCGGTATCCGGAGCCGGCCTGTTTTTACGGATGATATCCATGACGGTCCGAACAAAAAACTCGGGATTAAAGGGCTTACTGATATAATGATATATACCGCTTTGCCGGCATTTTTCCAGGACGCCCGAAACGACATCCGCGGTCATCGCCGCTATGGGTACCCGGGCTGACATTTCCCGGATTTTTTCCGCTGCTTCATAGCCGTTCATGACAGGCATATGCAGGTCCATCAGTATAAGGTCTGTCGTGTCCATATGCTTTTGATACAGTTCCACGGCTTCCTTCCCGTTTCCGGCTGTTATTGTTTCTATTCCTGCCTGATTTAAAAGGGTTTCTGCAATCAGCCGGTTTGTTTTGTTGTCTTCAGCCAGCAGTACGGTATACTTATTTTCAGGTTTTTCGGTTTCAGGCTTTTTATTTTCTGAAAGCCGGGGTTCGGATACTGCTTTCAGGTTAAAAAGATCCAGGATCCCGTTAAGCAGTATTGATGGTATTATCGGCTTTCCGACACCCATATCAATTCCATATTCGCCGAGCCTGTCGAACAAATCCTCCCGCATCATCGGCAGAAGCATTAAAATTTTCGGGAGTTTAGCAATTTTGTTATTGTTCCGTATGGTCTGAACAAACCTGAAACCGCCTTCGGAAGGGGTATCGTAATCTATGATGAACAGGTCGTACGGTCTGGCAAATTTCCCGTTTGCGGCTTCAAGCATGCTAATGGCGCTGGCCTCGGAATTTGTAAGATCGCAATGCATTCCGAAACCGCTGAGGTAGCTTTCTATGAGATTGATATTGGCGCCTGACTTTTCAAGAATCAGGGTTCTTACATCCCTGAAATAACTGGCGCATATTTCCTTTTTGCATATGTTTTCCTTCTCTTTGTCAATCCTGAGCGGCAGCCTGAGGACAAAGGCAGATCCCTCGTCCGGGGTACTGAACACCTCAATTTCCCCGCCCATCAGGTCTAAAAGACTCTTCACAATGGACAGGCCCAGCCCGGAGCCTCCAAACCTGCGGCTGATACTGCTGTCACCCTGCTCAAAGGGAGTAAAAAGCCGTTCAATCTGTTCTTCGGTCATTCCTATCCCGGTATCACTGATTGTAAAAGCGATATGATACCTGTCATTCTCCCTTGCTATCAGGCGGACATCCAGTGAAACTTCACCTTCGCTTGTAAACTTTACAGCATTGTTCAGAACATTGAGCAGAATCTGTTCCAGCCTTTTTGAATCCCCCAGGAACCAGTCGGGAACGTGCGGATCCTTTGTCAGCCTGAATCCTATTCCCTGTTCATCTATTTTATATGAAACTATGTTAACCACATTCTGAATAACCTTGTCCATACTGAAAGAGGTAATTTCAAGCTCCATCTTACCCGCTTCGATCTTGGAGAAATCAAGGATATCGTTGATAATACTCAGCATACTGTTTGCCGCCTGCGAAATCCGGTCAATATACATACCCTGGGTTAATGAGATATCTGTCTTTTTCAGAAGGTATGAAATACCCATTATGGCATTCAGCGGGGTCCTTATCTCGTGTGACATTCTTGCAAGGAAAACTGACTTGAACGCATTAGCCTTATCAGCTTCGAGTTTTGCTTCTTCGAGGTCACGCTGGATCTTTTTTCTCCGCTCGATCTCCTTTCGAAGCCGTGCAATCCAGAAAAAGGACACAAACAGAACGACAGCCGTCAGGGACCCTGCAATAGCTGCAACACGGATAACAGGCCTGTAATCTATTACAGTATCCAGTTCCACCCATTTATTGCTTATGGCAAGTCTTTCACTGTCAGAAACCGTATCCATTGCCTTGTTGATGATGCTTACCAACTCAGGCCAGTCTTTCCTGACGGCGAAGTATAAGGCCTGTTGTTTTTCAGCCTCAAAGGATACAAACCTGAGATTGGTCAGCCCGTTTGTCCGTATAATGTAATTTGTTGTGGCAAGGTTTCCGATAAATGCCCTTTCATTTCCCGTTGATACAGCGGTCAGCGCGACTTCCACCGAATCGTAAAGACTCAGGTTGATTCCGGGGTAAGACAATAAGTAGCTGTGATGCGAACTGTTCCGCTGCACAGCTACTGCCAGTCCTTCCAAATCATTTATTCCCGATATGCGGGTATCCGTGTCCCGGGTTACTATCACCCTTTTATAGTAGTAGTACGGCTCTGAAAAAAGAAAATACTTTTCCCGTTCTGTTGTTCTGCCGAGGGCGGGAAGCATATCAATTTCCCGTGAAAGAGCCGAATCATACGCTTCAGGCCAGGTTAAGCCCTTTACAACCTCGAATTTCAAACCTGTCTTTTCACTAATCAATGCAAGATAATCGGCAGATATTCCCCTGTATTCGCCATCTCCATCGATAAACTCGAACGGTACAAACCCGGGATCGACACCGATCCGAATGACAGGATGCTCTTCCATAAAGGCAAGCTCATCCTCGGTCCAGTTTATGCCGCTTCCAACGGAATAACAGGGAATAGTTACGGCCGTTAATATGACTACAGTGAGAATCACCAGTTTTGTTATGACAAGCCTGTTTTCTGATATGCCGGTACAGTTATGCTGCCTGCAGTTCTGTTTATCTTTTATATTAACATAAACCATAACCATGCCTCTTTCTTTCTGCACATCCAGCCTGACGACAGTTCATTTCTGCAGGGACCAAAATGAGCAGAGCTGAAAAGAATGCTGTATTGTTATGTACGGGTTCATTTAATATATCGGCATACCTGTCCATAAAGTATTGCAGAATCTTCATTTTTATTATATACCCATTTTGACAAACAGGTTACCAAAATTCTGCATTTTTTGACGTTTTATTTTTTAATTTTTTTATTCAGCAAAAGAATGGCTTAAGACAAGGTATAAAAATTACCGGCAAAAAAAGCAGTATTTCAATAAAGGATGCAGAAAAGTTATTTATGCCAGAATATTAAAAGGAAGCAGTTTATATGTCCCGCTGCTTCCTTAATAATTTCTTACCAGTACCTCATCCACCTTGCCTCTTTTGTCCCCTCTCGAATTAACGGCTCTGTTCGCTTTCACAACTGTTATATTATAGTCCCTGTACAGGTCCAGGATAAAGTCTGTAGCCGAATTGGACAGCAAAAACTTTACATTTCTTTTATCCAGCTTATCGCACAGTTTTTTCAGTCTTACCTGTTCTTCCCTGCCGAATCCGCCCTTATCGTACCCGGTAAAATTAGCGCTGTCTGAAACCGGGTCATAGGGTGGATCAAAATATACGAAACTGCCCTTTCTTATACCATTTACAGCCTCTTCAAAGTCCATGCACCTGAAAGTTATATTTGCGCTGTTGAAATAGATGTTTACCGCTCTTAGGGTTTTCTCGTTAACTATATTGGGTTTTTTGTATCTTCCGAACGGGGAATTGAACTCTCCCTGCCGGTTAACCCTGAATAAGCCGTTATAGCACGTTTTGTTAAGATAAATTATTCTTGATGCTCTCTTAACGCTGCTTAACCGGCTATATGCTTCCCTGTCCCTGTCCAGTTCCCGTAACCGGTAGTAATATCCGGCTTCGTTTTTGTGCGTTTTCAGGTCTTCAATAAGTTCTTCAATATTATCCCGGATAACGGTATAAACATTGATCAGTTCTTCACTTATATCATTGACCACTGCCCTTTCGGGCTGAAGTGAGAATAAAACAGCACCGCCGCCCAGAAAGGGTTCATAATACGTTGTGTATTGATCGGGTATAAGTTTTATTATATCTTCAATCAACTGCCGTTTCCCGCCAACCCATTTTAATACGGGTGCCACGAGCGTATTCTTCTTCATAACCCCACCTCTGGCCAACTATAACGTACCGGGTTTGCATCTCAGTCCGCTTTCAGCGACCAGCCTTCATCCCCTGAATAAATCATCAGCTTTGTCATTCCGCCGTCAACGGTGATGTTTTCGCCGTTGACAAAGCTGTTTTCGGGATCGCACAGATAGAAAACCGCACGGACTATATCCATCGGGTTGCCCACCCTTCCTGAAGGATGCTGAACCATGTCGGCTTTCGTGTAATCCGGAACATAGTTTGCATCGTAATATTTGCCTGTATCAATCCAGCCGGGAGAAACAGAGTTTACCCTGACACGGCCTGACAGACTGACGGCCATTGCATGGGTCAAAGCAATGATTCCTCCCTTAGCGGCTGTATAACTTTCTGTATTCGGCTGAGACATGAATGCCCTGGTTGATGCTATATTGACAACCGATGCTGTGCCGGTAAAATGCGGCAGTAACAACCAGGTCAGATAATACGGCGCCGTAACCCCGACTTTCAGAACATGATTGAAATCGTCAAAGCTGCACGGCTCAAGAATGCCTTTTCTGCTTATGCAGGCATTATTGACCAGGAAATCAACTTTTCCGCAACGTTCAGCTACAAACTGCGCAAATTCCTTCAGAACCTTTTCTTCAGATATGTCACCGTGGAAGAAAACAGCATCTCCGCCCAGTTCCTTAATACGCCCAAGGTTTTCCTCACCGGCTTCCCTGTTTACATCGATAAACGCAACACGGGCCCCGTTCCTTGCAAATTCCTGTGTAAGGCATCTTCCGATACCTAATGCTCCGCCTGTAACAACAGCAACCTTGTTTTTAAATTTCACGTCCATACTATTACCTCACTCCCAGTCTTTGCATACATCCACCCATTCTTCAAAGCATGAACAGGTTTCCAGCTCGTCAATTGTCAGTTCAATTGCGCTGTTACTGCTTCCGCAGGCAGGAAATACAGTTTTGAAGCGTTTCAGCGATATGTCAAGGTATGTTTTCACACCTTCATTGACAGCAAAAGGGCAGACTCCTCCCACCGCATGTCCCACCATTGTTATCGTCTCGTCGGGGGACAGCATCTTTGCTTTAAATCCGAATTTCGCCTTAAACTTTGCATTGTCTATCCTGGCATCCCCTGCAGCAACTACAAGAATTGCACCGTCACCGGCCTTCAGCGCGATCGACTTTGCAATCCTCTCGGGCTCGCAGTTCAGCGCTTTTGCAGCGAGCTCGACTGTGGCACTGGATACATCAAACTCCTGGATTCTGTCTTCTATATTCCATTTCCTGAAGTAATCCCTGACTTTTTCTATTGACATGATATCCTCCAATTTTAATCCAGAGCTTTCCCTGTTTTGGCATACATAAGTAATGTCAGCGTTTCAATCCGGTTTCTTTTCTTCGGCTAACCTGTATTTTAAGGCATCAGGTGCCAAAATGCAACCTGATTCGGCATAAGCACCGCCAGCATTGCTTATGATTCAGCTCAGTGCTGACAGCTTTTTTACCGCTTCTTTCATTTTAATAAAGTCCTGATTTGTGCAGGCATGTTTATCCGGCTCCCGTAATATCAGTACGCGGTAATATCCCTGGTGCTGGAGCCGATTGTTAGCTTACAGGTTTCACCCTTTGCTATGTCAGGGCTGCTTAGAATTACCACCGCAAAGTCAAGTTCGGGTTCATATGCCGGAATTATCGTATTCCCATCGGAATCCTGCAGCGTAATGGAAATTCCTGCGGGCTGGTTTCCGACCCTGACAGCTACAACCCCCTGTTCGGAATCACTGAATGTCTGGGCCATGCCTGCTCCGCCCGTACCGATGAAAGTACCTCCCGTGATTACTCCGCTGACATCATAATCCAGCGTTGCCGTGTCTCCAACGGTCGGGCCGCAAACAACGGTATAGCCGCCGGAAATGGTCAGCGTTCCGTTTGTATCAATACCATCACCTTTTGCATTGATATATAATTTACCACCCGAGATCACAATACTTCCGTTTGAAGAAGAACTTCCCGGCCCTGGTCGGGCGAACCTGTCATTGCCGCGCATACCGCCAAAACCGCTTTGATCTTTTCCCCCTGCGGCATTAATCCCGTCATCAACGGCATAAATCGTGATGTCACCGCCTGAAATCTTTACATGAAGCGCCTCCAGCCCTTCATAACATCCGGAAATACTGATCGTACCGGAGGATATTGTCAGCGTGTCATCAGCATGGAAACCGTCATCCCCGGCAGCAATCCGGAAGGTACCTCCGTCTATCGTAACTGAATAATTGGAATGAACTGCGTCATCAGCAGCGTCAATTGTAAATCTGCCTCCGTTGACAGTGAGATTTCCTGTGGCTTTTATGCCCTTGCCGCTTACGGCGGTGTCCTCACTGTCACCGGTGTTTTCACCACTGCCTGGAGGATTGCCCTTGAAGCCGGGTCCCTGACGGCGTCTGCCGATGAATCCACCGCGGAAATCATTGGTTTTCATTTCGGCATTTGCACTTCCGCCGCCCGATACAATGTTAAAATCACCATCGTCAATCTGAATATATGCAGAGGAGGAAATATCGTCACCATCACAGGTAATGTCGAATGTTCCGCTTTGGATGTATACAAAACCAAGGGATGTATTATCGCCGTTCTCAGCATGGATTCCGTCTTTACCGGCAGTAATGCTTATCACGGCATTAGCAATGCAAACACTGTCCTTACCCTCGAGGCCATGGGAAGCAGCGGTGATCCGGTACTTACCGCTCGTCAGCGTAAGCTCATCCTTCGATACAATGCCATGTCCTGCAGGTGATGTAATTGTCAGCGTACCCGAACCGTTAAGCGTAAGGTCCTCCTTTGAGAAAATAACCGCATCAATATTGTTCTCATCAATTGCCGAATACATACCCCCGTTTGAAAGGGTGTTGACAGAGTCTGCAGCAAGGGTAATAAAAACCTTGTCGGCTTTAAGGATATATACCGGTGCGGATGTCTCACTGTGTACCGAAACATTGTCAAATACCAGCCGGATCTTGTCTGTTTTATCGGCATTTACTATTATCATTCCGTCATTTAGAGTACCCGAAAGAATATAGGTGCCTTCATCGGCGATTGTGACTGTATTCCCGGATATTTTGACTGCATTGGAACCGGTGGCCGCGGTATCGCCATTAAGCCGGATCACTGCGCTTGTGCTTTCATCATAGCCCACTTCAAAATCCCGCTTGGAAAACAGGCCCGAAGTACCATTCAGTGTATTGCCTTTTGATTTATTACCACTGACAGGTTCTTGCTGCTGGTTATTTTCGCTGTTGTCGGCCCCGGCAACAGTGCCGTTCCGGCTGCATCCCGAAACAAGCAGAACAAATACCATCAATAATACAGGCATCAGTTTCTTCATTATTTTAGCGCCCCCTTTACAGCTCTGCTGAAGCTGTTTCCTGCCTGGATAATGTAATCTCCAGGTTCCCGTTTCCGCAGCGGAGTTTGTCGTTAATTCCTTTTCGTCTGCACCATCCGGAAGTGTCATGTTACAGGTAAGACGGAACACGCTGCCTGTGTTCGTCATAACCTTTACGAGCTCATATGAGGCTGTATATTTTCAGGTATTTTCTAAAACACGCCGGAGTAATCCAAATCTTCGGGATTGGCAATATTCAGTGTCCTGCACGCAGCAGCACTCTTTTTTATGCAAAATCCATATGGTTGTATACTATTATGACAGCACACATAATAACTGTAAAAAGCATTGCAAAAGCCAGATAGCCCATGCCCGTGATTAGGCCCGCACTCATCGCTGGAAGCGCCATGGTTTCAATAACTGATATTATATTTTCGGTCAGTGCCGGTCGTTTCGCTGACAGCAGAAAAATAACCTGTAATGCTGGAAGCGGAGAAATTACGCTTAACCCGGACAATAAAGAAAGAGGCGCACTTTTTGATCCGCCGCTGTATATAAGCAAGTCAGACCCCGGGAAAGCAGAACAGTGGCAAGGGAAACTTTACAGCCGTTCAGTATTCAATAGAAAGCGGCGTGCCATACTTAACCCTTTTTATCCTTCGGTATCCTGGAGGCGCTTTTTTTTATGAGCTTTTCAATTTTCTTGTTCAGGAACATCGGGTAAACCATGTAAACAAAACGTTCAAAGTCATTCCCCTCAAAGAATCTTTTCGGTATGAGCCAGAAAATAGACTCCGAAGAGAAAATCATTACCGCTTCTTCGGTTTCAGTTATTTTATGCATTCTTTCCCACGGTACGCGGGTAACCTGCCTGTCTGTAATACACTCAAGGCCTTCCCTTGTAAAAACATAGGACAAATCCCTTCGCATTCGGCTGTTGATATAGAATTTTTTGCGGTTGTTTTTCACAAGCAGCAAATCGTACATAAGCCCGATCAAAATAAACAGTACTACCAATATCACGGGCAGGTATGTAATTAATAACGACTGATTATCTGCCTCCCTGTCCGCCGCAAGACCAGGCAGAAGTTTTGAAGTCACCTGCGAAGACAGTAATAAAAGAATAACGGGAAAAACAATAATTACAAAAATAATGTATTTCCTCATACCCTTGAAAACTTCAGATTTCACAACGGTTTTTACTGCCTGGTCAATCTCGGACTGTTTAAGCCTGGTTTTCACATAAATCGGTTCCCGGCTGAATTTGTCATACCCCTCCAGAAGAATTACCCCCCTTCAGTGATAATACATAAAAGTCATTAACTAAAGGATGTGATTTCTTTTCAGTGGAGCATTAATGAATAACCCTGAAGAAGTGAAACACCTGTATTTATTTTCATATTAAGGCTGATTCCGGATATAGTCAAGCTTTTAAAACTCCGGCAGGCGGTAGATTGTAAACTTTTCTCTTTCGTCGATTTCTCCCGGTATTTTAATTTCATCCGAAATTACAAACGGTGTACTGAACCTGAGAAAATCCCTGTACTCATTCGGAGGATAATACAGGATCAAGCTTACAGTCCTTCTGTCTTTTTCAACAGAACGCAGAATATTCCCGACAACCTCCCTGAATATTTGAACCGAGAACGGATTGAAAAAGTAAAAACAGTTGTCAGCCTTGCTGATTTTATAATATTGCGCCGGGCAATGCACAAATTCTATCGGGGCAATTATCTTCTTTGATTTCCGTATGTACTTAACCTTGTTTTCAACTGCTTCTTCATAAGTTTTTGCATTGGCTTCTATTCCCGTTACAGGTATATGAAAGCAATGATGCAGATAAAACACCACCCTGCCCTTGCCGCATCCGAAATCCACAACTTTATCGGTACTCCTGAACCTGTAGTTCCTGGAAAGTTCATATAATGCCTTGTATGATGTTGCTTCATAACGGTGATAGTGCTTTATACCCTCCTGCCAATCCCTTGTGCCGGTTGTTTTAATTCCAAGCAGCCTGTCCATTTTTCTGTCAAACATGAAAAACGCTCCTTTAAATCTGATTCGGGCATGTAAAGTATTTTCCCCTTCATCTTTTCCATATAAATCCGAACCAAAGAATAAGTCAGATGATAATGCACATTTTGAATATTCGATTTGCTTTTATATATTGTGCTGCATAGCTTCAGTATGCTCAATATACCGATAAAAATGCTCCGGAGAGCAAGCATAAATACGCAGTTTTTATCTTGAACCGAGCCACCTGAGCAAAGGCTCAAGATTCTCTTCTCTTACGCCGTCAAATCCGTTCTCGATTATTGAAATATATTCTTCGGCCTCTTTATCCTTATCTCTGCGGCTTTTAAGAATCTTTACAAACAATGACAGAAGGATCCTGTCCATTCCTTTTATTTCTTTCAACGGCAGGCAACCGCCCCTCAAATAAAAAAAGGGTATTCCGTTAATCCTGTTAGCGGAAATCATCGTTTCGGCATCGGGCTCTGGCCCTTTGGCGGTACCGGACCCGCAAACCGCAGCCAGATTATATTTTCGTACTTTATTAAGCCCCTGTATTCTCCCGGCTTTTATCCAGCCAAGAAATATAATTTCCTCATCCAGGCTTATTTTTGATATTTCATTCACACCAAAAACCTTAAGCCCGGTTTTTTCAGAAAGCATTCGGGCATACCTTTCTGTAAAACCTGTTTTGGATTCATAAACGATTACCATTCTGTTTCGCCCTCCACTCTATAAATTGCTTCATAATCCGCTCCTTCATATACATAGTACCATGTTTTGCACTTTCAGGCACATATTTTTCGGCATATTTTATGTGCATAAAAGGCTCTCCAGGCCGGGCCGGTACTTTCATATTCCGCTTAACAGGAGGGCTGCAATGGCGCCTGCCCAACACGATAAAGCAGGGAAATACCCACGTTTCGAACCGTGGGCATTATTTATCCTGTTTATTAAATCGCAGCGGCTTTTTATCAGCCTGTTATCTTTTGGCTGTTCTTTGAGCCATAACCGCCCTTTTTATTTTAAAAAGCTTTACAGCCTTATTGTCAATTACCTCATTTCTTCCACAGCATATGGAGTATAAGTCGTACAGGAACGAGTCAGCAGAATTGATAACAATAAACCCGGAAGCCATATTCATAGCCCTGTGGTTCCTGATTAATTCAATAACTCTTTCATTCGGCCTGCTTCCGTCCTTAACTGCCCAACAGAGGCCGTACGGGTACGAATTCCTGCTGTTAACCGCCGCCTCCAGTGTACTCATTATTGACTCATCATTTCCTGAATACCCCAGAACAACCAAACCCGAATACCTGCTTTTATACAGAAAATATTCCAGCAGGGATTCCTCCAGCCTCTGAACTTCTTCTATCGTACTTTTTATTGAATCATAACGGAAATCTCCATGGATTTTATAGACATACGGCATATCCATACGGGTTTTAAGCAGCGTCATTTTCGTCGCATCAGAGATCAGCACATGGCTTGTTCCTACAATCTGCATTCCTGCCTCTATCAGATCATCAAAGTTTGTGGTCCATATGTCGGTAATCTTTCTCTGCCGTGCAAGAACCCCCAGGCATAAATGTCCCAGTGACGGCTTTTTATCCTTTACCAGGTTCTGGATAAACAACTCCCTGTCCCTCGCCAGCGGATAACATTTTTTGAAATAGTACGAATACTCTTCAGGAGCCTTAAGTTCAGGATACCCTCCCTTGCTGTCAAAATACTCCTGGAGTTTTATCCTGTTTTTTTCAAGCGATAAATCAGCGAACATGTCCTTGTGAGTGCGTGTTTCCCTGCAATATATTTCTCTTTTGAATTCCCATATCAACTGCTCACCTGTGGGTATACCCGACTGCACGGATATACCTGAACCCAGCAGAAAGCTCATCGTACCGTTCGGCTTTACATTAAAACTGCTTAAGAAAACGCCGTAATCAATTATAAATTCATTCCAGGACATACAACCACTCCAATACATAAGAATTCATGATTACTCCTGCCGGAACATCAGTCATCCGGGCCCGGTAATAACGATACCGAAGGCAGAGCGATAATCCGGGTTGCCGAAATCCCGCAATCCTGCTTTCCTGAACGGTTTGTCCCCTGCGAAGCCTCCTGATTATATTGATGTCTTAAGCTGTTAAAATTAATCACTTGATGGTGTTTAGTTTTGCAGATAATGGATTTGCAGCATCAGTAGCAATGATAACAGTACTGTATTCGTTATGATACCCGGTGTTCAGTTTCCTGCCGTACCCATGCCTGTACATTCACAGTACAAAAGCAAAGTTTCATGCCGGTAGTATCCCCGGTTAATGCAGATAAACTGACTGGACACAGCTGCTTCACATGTTGCGCTTGGTTCTCCAGGTATAACACTGCCGGAGTTCAGGATGTCAAGCAATGTGCCCGGTGCTGCGGGTAAGGAATCTGGTATTTGGATATAGTATTCGGGATTTTCACTAAATAAACAATCCATAAATTTATTTGTTACAGAAAAAGAGGGAATTTTTTGAAAATATTTTAAATTTAAGAATTGAATAAGGCAGACCATTCTGAGCCCGGCATTTCCCCAACCCATTTCATAACCGAACAGTCGGAAATAATTTCCGCGCATATATAGCCGAAACTCCTGCTGCATATGACTTTAGGCTGCATACTCAGATCTGATTTGCTTTTATCGATGGCTCTCTGTAATTCTGGCATTTCAAAGTGATTATATGCTTACGGGGTATTCTTCTTACGGCATACATCAAAAAAGGGCGGTTGATATCCGCCCCTGTCAATATGGCAATCCTTTCCGTTATCCCTTAATCCTTCAGCAGATCTGCAGGTCCGGTCAAACTGACATTGTTTGCGCATCTGTCCCATTCAACCCGGAATATATTATTGCCCATGCAAACATTCACTTTGCCTGCCAGTACTTTATGAAGCATTATTGACGTTACACCTGCAACACACGCAGCCTCGGCAGTAAAATCCTTCTCACCTTCGTTCCGCTGCCAGAGACGTGCCTTAACAGTTTCTTTATCAATAACCTGGATAAAAACAATGCTTGCCCCTTCCGGAAAAAGACTATGTGTACCAAGAGCGGCGCCTGTCGCTTTAACGTCAATTGCATCAACGTCATCGACAAACACGGCTCCGTGAGGTGACCCGAAAGACATTGCCGTAACCTTGTAGCAAACACCGTTTATCATAAACGGATCATTTATGCAGTCCGGTGTTGCCTTATGTTCCACTGGAACCAGGCAGGGAGCCGTTACAGGCTTCCCGAAAGATACAGTCCTGTCAATTGTTGAATTCATATCTCCCCCTCCTTTAAATTAAACTATGCCCTGTTTCAGCATTGCGTCCGCAACCTTCTTAAATGCCGCGATATTCGCCCCCACTATGAAGTTGTCCTCCTGTCCCACTTCTTTTGCAACACTGGAGATATTGTTGTAAATATTCGTCATAATCTCTCTGAGTTTCCGATCCACTTTTTCAAATGTCCATGAAGTCCTCATCGAATTCTGGCTCATTTCCAGCGCAGATACCGCAACGCCTCCTGCATTTGCCGCTTTTCCGGGTACAAACAACACCCGGTTCTGCAGGAATACTTTTGTTGCTTCTATTGTTGCAGGCATGTTTGCGCCTTCACCGACCACAAAGCATCCGTTTTTCACAAGTTTTTCAGCGTCGTTTTCATCCAGTTCATTCTGTGTTGCACATGGAAGGGCAATGTCGCATTTAATGCTCCAGATGCCTTTTCCCCTAGTGTAAACGGCACTTTGTTTATAATCGGTATACTCTGAAATACGGCCGCGTTTTTCTTCCTTTATTTCCTTTACAATCTTGATGTCGATGCCGTCGGCATCATACACGAAGCCGTCCGAATCGGACATGGCAACCACTTTTGCGCCCAGCTGCTGAGCCTTCTCAACGGCATATATGGCAACATTACCAGAGCCTGACACAACAACTGTTTTGTTTTCAAAGGATTCACCATGCTGGCGGAGCATTTCGTCAATCAGGTATACCAGCCCGTAGCCTGTAGCCTGGGTTCGGATCAGCGACCCGCCGTATGACAATCCCTTTCCTGTAAGAACTCCCTTGCATGAGTTTGTCAGACGTTTGTACTGCCCGTAAAGGAATCCGATTTCGCGTTCGCCTACACCTATGTCACCGGCAGGGACATCGGTGTCTTCTCCGATATGACGGAACAGTTCGGTCATGAAACTCTGGCAGAAGGCCATGATTTCACGATCGGACTTGCCCTTCGGATCAAAATCAGAGCCGCCTTTACCTCCGCCGATAGGTTGTCCCGTCAGTGAGTTTTTCAGAACCTGCTCAAAACCCAGGAACTTGATTATGCTGAGACAAACACTCGGATGAAAACGAAGACCGCCTTTATACGGGCCAATCGCACTGTTGAACTGAACCCGATAGCCCTTATTTATCCGTACCTTTCCGGAATCGTCCACCCACGGGACCCGGAAAATAATTACGCGTTCAGGCTCGCACAGCCTTTCAAGGATGCCTGCCCTTTCATATTCGGGATGGGCATCCACGTAAGGCTGCAGTGCGGTAAGTGTCTCGGTTACCGCCTGATGAAATTCAGGCTCATTCGGATTTTTCTGTATGACTTTTTCAAGCACTTTCATTGTATATGACATAATGCATCCTCCTGTCGGAATAAAAAAAGGTGTTTACCGGCACACTGGTTCGCACCAATGTGACGATAAACACCTTTGTTTATCCTAAACATTATATCTTAGTTTTGGTCTTCTGTCAATACAAAACTTACTTCCGGCTTCGGCAGGGAAGTTGTAAAATAAAATGCCGTAATATATAGAAAACTCATGGTAATCCATTGTAAAAT
>LFSH01000036.1 GCA_001513105.1 Clostridiales bacterium DTU070
TCGGAAAGACTAAATGAGACCACTTATTGCCCTGGGGGTTGCATTTACTTTGACAATTGACTCACAGATTGCCGGCATCCATAAAATAAAAAAACGTATTGCATTTTTATTCATTATGATGTATAATCATGCAATACACTTCCTTTGGGAGGGATATCCATGAAGCATTTGCTATGTTTAAATGACTGGACTTCAGAAGAGATATTCGAAGTACTGGATCTGGCTGATAAACTTAAATATGAGAATAAAAACAGGATTGCCCATGATCACATTCTCAGCGGCAAAACATTAGGGATGATTTTTTCCAAGTCATCAACCCGTACCCGTGTATCATTTGAGGTAGGCATCCATCAGTTAGGTGGTTATGCCCTGTTTTTAAGCTCTTCAGATATCCAGATTGGCCGTGGTGAAACAATCCACGACACCGCCAGGACACTATCACGTTACCTGGACGGAATTATGATCCGTACCTTCAGTCAGAAAGATGTGGAGGATCTGGCGGCATACGGCGATATTCCGGTTATTAACGGGCTGACCGATGAGCTGCACCCATGCCAGGTACTGGCTGATTTAATGACAATACGGGAAAAGAAGGGCAGCCTCAAAGGCCTTAAACTTTGCTATGTCGGTGACGGTAATAATGTGGCCCATTCACTGACGATAGGCTGTGCAAAAACAGGAATGGATATTTCAATAGCTACGCCTGAAGAATATTCATGCATGGAGAAGTATGTGAATATCGCGCTTGAAGTTGCAAAAAGTACGGGAAGCAGGGTTGAAATACTGACTGATGCAAGGGAAGCCATAAAGGATGCTGATGTGGTTTATACCGATACCTGGGTCAGCATGGGAATGGAAAGTGAAAAAGAACAGCGTATCAAGGTATTTTCTCCTTACCAGGTGAACAGCATCCTGTTCTCGATGGCAAGGCCCGATGCGATTTTCATGCATTGCCTTCCTGCTTACAGGGGATATGAAGTTACGGAAGATGTAATAGACGGTCCAAACTCGGTTGTTTTTGATGAAGCAGAAAATCGTCTCCATGCACAGAAGGCAGTTATGGTCAAGCTGTTGTCAGATTACGCTTAAGGAGGTATTTTCCCTTGGATTACTTGCTTATTATAAGGCACGCCGTTCCCTCTGATGCGCCGGACATTCATGCCATACTGCAGAAATCTTTCAGGGAATACGCTGAGAAGATAGGGGTATCAGAGCTTGATGCTTTAAAGGAAACGGCATCCGATATTGAATATGCGATTAACAATAACATCGTTTATGTTGCAATTATCGACGGACAGATTATCGGCACAATACGGGTTGAAATATCAGGCAACGAGGCGTGTATAAGCAGATTCGCCGTTAACCCGTCCCACCGTAACATGGGCGTGGGCGAATCCCTGATCAACCTTGTAGACAAATATCTTAAGGCAAAGGGAGTAAAAAGGGTTTACCTGTACACCGCCTCGAACAACACCAACCTGGTCCGTTTCTATTATGGCAGGGGATTTTACATTGAATCTGTCAGCCATGAAAGGGGCTACCCCCGCGCAAGGATGGTTAAGGAATACTCCGATACAGACATGTCCGAACAGGACTGCAAACACCATATAAACTCTTTCCACTGCACGTAAAATGCTCCGGTTTTTCGGAAGCATTTTTCTTTTGCGCGGTATGTGCCGTAAAGGTTTGCTTTATATAAAAATGCAGATTAACCTTGGTCATTATTATACCAGCGGAGAGTTTTCTTTTATAATTCTGTCATAATCCTTCACAATTTCTTCTCCTTTTCCTGCACCATGAATTATCCCGTACCGGCACCCTTCCTAATATCTTGGAGCGCCTCCAATGTATTGTTTTGTAAAAGGATTAAAATACAGGATTACCGGGCCTAATAATCCGTCCATATCAGTTCGTACTTCAACCTTTACAGCATAGCCGCCGTTTAAAAACAGTAAAGCGCGGCTGATTTTTGCGTTTAAAACCGATGGGGTAATATAGGATTCATCTTTCAGTTTCACTAAAGTGACTTTTGCTTCATCCCACCAGGCATTCCCCGCGCCCTGGTTATGAATGGCGTATGCGCGTTTTATGTAGTTCATTTCATTAACATAGGTTGTAGATGCCCACACATAGATAGCTGTTCCAACCACCACAAGTATAACTGCAATAATAATGATTTTACTTTTAGTGCCGAATCCTGATTGCTTCATTATCCTTTACCTCCTTTACATAATTTTTTACAGAAATATGAACATTACAAGCATTCATCTAATTGTTCCATTATATAAAACACGTTATCTCCGAATATCTCTTCGAATGTTTTATCCTTCGGGTGATAGATCTTGATTTCATTATCATATTTTTCAGTCAGTTTTTTATAAATATACTCACCGTCACTGTATGTATTAACTATATATTCCCTTATTGGACCATATGGAAATTCTATGTTATATTCCTTCATCAGGTCAGAGAAAAACTCCATTCTATTAAACAGAGTTACAACTGAAATCTCTTCATCCTCATCATCAATTGCTTTTTCAAGATTATCGCAGAAAAAGTATGAAAAAAAGAATTTCAGCAATGTATAGAACTTTTCCCTTCTTTAACTGTATCATCTTATTACCCCTTCTGCTGATATCTCTGGTTACCTTTGCGATCCTCCAGATACTGCAATACTTTCCTGTGAAGCTGCGGCTGTATATCCGCGTAGGTAAGATTATCAGGTATTGTTTCTAAAAATCTTAATTCACCGATTTCACTCTCCGGCATTTGTCCTATTTCAATGACCTTTGCATAAAACAGTCTGCCAAATGTAGTCTTTTCGCCTATGGTTACCGAATAATCACAAACCGGTTCAATCTCGTAATCTGCCGCACCTGTTTCTTCAAACAATTCCCTCGAAGCAGTTTCATTAATACCCTCATTCTCTTCCCTGTGTCCTCCGGGTATCTCCCACGTATCCCTGTTCTTATGCCTTACAAAAACCCATTTGCCTTTATAGGATGTGCATATAACAGCAAAATACAGCCGCTCATCGCTTACTTCACCTAAACTGTAAAACCGTACTATCATAAAAACACTCCAAATCTATAGAACACCTTCAGTTATTTCAATAAACTTATCTAATTTCCATTATATAGTACATCATTTTTTTTACAAGATTATAAAAAATTATTTTCCAAAATGCTTTTTTCTTCCTGCTGTTCAGTCTTGATATGTCCGCAATTCAAAAAGGAAAAAACTTAATTATTATAAGAATTAATAACCCTGATTCTATCTCATAGAAAAATAGCTCACAAACCTGGAATGCAGTTCTTGAGTTAATTAGCAAAAAACTGTCGAATACCGTCTGTTTCTTGACATTGACTTATTTCAACTTGTTCGCATATAATAGAAACCATAAAAGTCAATACATGGAATTCTTTTGTTAATAATTAATTATCCTGATATTCCAACGTGCATACAAAGAATGATATTAATGATAACGACAATAACAGTATTGAAAAAAAGAAGGGAGTTCTGGTTGTGGTATATTAATGAGGCAGTGCCGAAAGCCTATATGTTATCCGAAAGTATCTATTGAATTTTTAATACTTTCAGGCAGGGTATATAAATAAAACTCTGCCTGAAAGTTTTTTGATGCAGGCCATGCCCACCTGCCTGGCGTAATTTGCTCATTTGCCTGTCCGTCAAAACATACGGACAGGGCAGTGTATGATAAGATTTGACAGTTTTTTATAAGCATCTTGTTCAGCTGTTTATCGTCGTTAGCAAGACAGCCTCGTATATGGGCTTAATTCTTACACTTTTCAGCTCAGCAGTCAATCCTTCATTCTTCTCCATTCTTCCTGCCATGGTGGAAGATACGTCTACTTTTACATTTTCTTTAACGGGATTTATTACAAATGTAATTTTATTACCCCTGTCCGGGTCCCAGGCATTTTTTAAACCAATTTCCCACACAGCACCATTGTAGAAGTTGTCGGAAATCAGATCCCCGTCTGTAAATGCATAACCGATATCCCCCACATATTCAACCTGCATTAACGCTTCCTTGCAATCATCATACCTTTCAGGGATTTCCACTTCGTACCTGAATGTTCCAATCTGCTTTACAGGCAGGGATTCCACCCGTTCTTCCCTATCGGTCCACTCAATCTCAACACCCTTCCATATACCTTCTTCCACTTCTTTTATGGCACCGGCTGCATCAATGCGCTGCAAGTCATGCGCGGGATACATCAGCAGTTTCACCTTTTCGTTATCCAGGCTCCTGTTTTCCACGCGTATCTCGGAACCATCAAAGGTAACGGGACTGTTGCACAGAACTGCTGTTTTCTGCCCACTGATATCGATTTCATAGAACATCAAGCTCTGTTCTCTTGTCAGCGTTACTATCCTTACTTCTCCATAATCCCCCTGTATAACGTAAGAAGACATTTTACCGGCATCGGGTTTTATGCATACGCGGCTTTCTGAAACCCTGCCGCCATCAATACTTTCCATCCCGGCTCCATCCCATACATATTCGGGCTCCATTCCTTCAGGAACGAAGAAGAAATAAACGGGAGTACTGCCGTCCTTAGCAACGGAAAGCAGCTGCGCCTTGGCATATACCAATCTGTAACCTTCTATGTCCATATTGAAGGGTAATATCGCCTCTTCGCCAGCAGCAAGCGAAATGTCCGGTATTTCAATGGTTTCACCGGGTAATTTCAGTATTACTTTTTCATTTGCCTTGGGTTTGCATTCAACATGATCCTGGTAATTATTCAAAAACAGGAACCCGCTTTTTCCGTCAGTTCTCGCCGCATATCTGAGGGTGTCCACATCCTCGGGCTGAATATCCTGCGATCCTTCGGGAAGTTTTGTTGTGGTCGGGCAGAAAATATCTGCAAAGTTTCTCAGAAGAACATGCAATGCCTTCAGCCTGTAATAGCTTGGACGGAGCTGCCCGTATTCCCCGATGGCCGCCTGATAGTCATAGGATATTTTGGGGCACTGATGCTCGTTCAGGTATGGAAGTTTTATGCCTTTCGGATTACTTCCGCCGCGGTACATGTAATATCCCAGGAAATTGCACCCGCCTGCCAGCTTAATGTTGGCCATTGCATCCACGCTCTCATAGGGAAGCCGGAACCTGTAATTATAAAAACATGTCATACCTCCGCCCATTTCGCAGCAGGCATACGGAAAGTTTTCGGGAGGGTATGCCGGCTTGAAATTATATGTTTCGGGCACGTCGTTATTATGATTATCCCTGTATATATACTCGGGAGTTGCAGGATGTTCGCCCTTATAGTTATAGAATATCCATGGCCAGAATGCATAACCGCCCCATAACGGGAGCATTTCATCGGTCGGTGTGGCGGCGCCTCCCCATGCGGTACAGGTGTAAAAGGGAGTTATAATACCTTCCTCCCGGGCAATCTGTTTTAACCTGATCATATACTCATTCCCGTCATTGCCTCCGGGGATCCATTCGTTTGAAACACCGGTGGTCATTTCCCACGGTGCGGCGGAATGCATATATTCATTTTCGATCTGTACGCCGATTATAGGACCGCCATCCTTGAAATACAGCCCTTCAAACTGTTCCGCATATTTTCTGTAAATTCGTCTTGTACATTCAAGGAAACCGGGGTTCAGGCTTCTGACCTCAAAGGGCTTGCCATACAGCCAGTCGGGCAGGCCCCCGTTCCTGGCTTCGCCATGGCAGAAAGGCCCGATTCGTACTATTACATACATCCCGTGCTTATGACACAGCTGAATAAACTTCCGTACATTCCTGCGCCCTTCGAAGTTGAATACTCCTTCTTCCTCCTCGTGATGGTTCCAGAAGCAATAGGTGGAGATAATATTAAGCCCGCCCATTTTCATTTTTAGTATAGTATCTTCCCATTGTTCCTCATGCACTCTTGAATAATGGTATTCGCCGCTGATCCCGAAAAAGGGTCTGCCGTTATATTGCATGTAATAATTTGTGAACGAGATTTCATTTCCGTTCGGATCCTTTCCGCGGAATTTCTCAGACAAAGGAAAAATCTTTTTCTCTTTATGATCTGTTAAATCCAAATGATAAACCGCCATATCCACGTCCTCCGTTTTATATAAATATTCCTTTGATATCAGCCTCTTTCCTTTTAAGACTGAATAAGACTCCTGCCTGTGTTTTCATAGACAAATCCTTTCAAATGTGAGGTTATATTTCCTTTATAAAGAATATGCAAATAATGCATGGGTCTGGTTACAGCCACATATAAAATCTTTGAATCAAAACCGGTATCATTAAACTTCTCATCAGAAGCATTCCACAAAATGACTGCATCAAACTCCAAACCTTTCGAAAGTACAATGGGAACAACTGAAATTCCTCCATTATAATTCTCAGTAGTATCATCTATAAGATTAAGATTTAAATTTTCAAAACCATCCTCTGTCTTTTTAAGCTCAGAATAAATAGTTCTGCATTCTCCTTCTCTCTTTGCCAGAATTCCAATTGACGAACAGCCTTTGCTCCGGTAATGCTTTATTAAATCTATTACCCTATTTATGCCCTCAATATCGGATGAAATCTTCTCAATACCAGGTTTTTCCCCATCCCTTGCAACAGGTTTTGCTTCGGGCAGGCCCTTAGGTATCAACTTGTTTGAAAATTCCACTATCTCCCTTGTCGACCTGTAACTATTACATATTTCAAAATATTGCGGGTTTAATTCTTTATAAATATCATTAATTAACTCTCCCCAGTTATTTATACCTCTGTGAGAATTTATACCCTGGTTCATATCTCCCATAATCGTCATTGAATTGTTCTGTGAAACAAGTTTTAAAATAACAAATTCCAATGGGCTCAGGTCTTGAGCTTCATCAACAAAAATATGCAGATACTTCTTTTCATGACTAATGCCGTCAGTAATAGACTTAATATAGCATAACGCAGCCAGATCCTCCCTCTCCACATATCCTGACTCCAAATATTTTAACGTGTATTGCGCAACAAAAGAGAAATATCTATTCTTATACAGAACTTTATAAACATAATCATCTTCATATAATTCTTTATAAATCGACATTGGTTCAATTCGCTTCAGTTTCTTAAGGTAACCATGCAAAAATGAAGCAGCTTCCTGTTTTAAAGTATCTATGTTCTCAGTAAAGAACGCCTGGTGCTCGATAAATGCTTTTACCCTGGATTCTATTGCTTTTCTTAGTGTTAGGATTTTGTTGTTTATTGGAGCATTACCCTCCAGATACCTGGCCTGCTCCTGCCGGCTAATCTTTAGTTTCTCTCCAAAAAGGCTCACATTTTCTAATGAATTGATAATTTCATTATTCTTTTTCATAATAATATAATCAAATAACTTAATAAAGGATAATGATCCCTTAAACTTTGATACACTGACCAATGCATCCTTCAAAAACTGATTAAGGTTCTTTTTATCCATATTTACAAAAAACTCCATTTTCTCATCATTCAACATCTTTAAATCGGTTTCAAGTATTTTTGACACAAGCTGCTCAAAAGTTAACTGCACAACTCCTTCAGCATCAATACCAGGCAAAAGTTCTGATATGTAATCAAGAAATACTTTATTAGGAGCAACGACTAATATTTTACCAGGGTCTATTCCTTTGTTGTTATAAAGTATATATGATATTCTATGTAAACCGACTGTACTTTTCCCGGAACCAGCGACTCCCTGGACGACCAGCACTTTATTCAAAGGCTGCCTGATAATCCTGTTTTGTTCTGCCCTGATTGTTTCAATTATTTCCTTAAGCCTTTTATCAGTACTTCGCTTCAGCCTTTTCAGGAGAAAAGGATCAGATATAACGTCATCTTTAATAGGCTCCGGCTCTTTAGAGGAAACTTTCTTCACCGATTTGGCTATTTTGTCCGCAATAATATCGTCAGTAAAGGAAATCAACTGTGAATCTATAATAGTGTATTGTCTTTTCAGTTTGACATCTCCGGAAAAAATGCCTCCCGGAGCTTTATACGTCGCTCTGCCGTTTTCACATTCATAAAAGACTGATGCTATGGGCACTCTCCAATCAATAACCCCGTACTTTGAACCCTGTTTAAACCCGTTCTTGCCTATGTACAATGACTCAAACTCATTACTGTTATCTTCCCTGAAATCCACCCTGCCAAAATAAGGGCTGTCAAGAGCGGACTCTATCTCTTTTATTTTCCGGGAGATACCTTTTTGGATATTTGAATAAGTATTTAAATCCCCCATAATGGATCTCTTGTCACTGACTTTCAATAATTGCTTTTGCTTAGTATATATTTCATTACTCTCGTTTTCAAGAGTATCAATTTCCTGCAACATTTCATTTATAGTTTCTTCAAGGTGTATAACTTCATCTTTATAATCCGGATGATTTAATATTTCTTCAGCAACCGGTCGCCCACCGGTTAAATACGCCGGTGCTTCCCCGATATCTCCGCTTGATATATCAACGCTTTCAATTATGGTATCCTTAATATCTTTCTCTGAAGCAAATGTGATACTTAAATCTCCATCCTTCAGCTGATAAAAAGCAAAATTCAATTGGCGCAATAAATCAGAATCATATGTTTTTGAATTGGATATAAAATTTGCAATGACAATATTCTTTGTAATTCCCTCTTTAAAGAGTTCATTTTCTTTGTCTTTTAATATATCTAATAATCTGTTTATCACACTGAATCTTAGTTCTTGTCTATCTGTTTCCTCCGTACTGGTTTCTTTCAGAATGCATTCAATACTTTCACCATACATAAGCCTCAACAGCATATTATAACCAATACCATACATATCAACATGTCGTTTTACAATGGCAGAAAAATTATCAAATATATCTCCGTACTTGCGTCTTATTATCGCAACATCATTTTTCATTGAGTTATATTGCTTTTGATATAAATCCTCTTCTCTTACCCTGTCAGTAATTATTCTGAAAAGAGATCTGTAACTTAAAGAAAATCTTTTTATAACAAAGTAGTAATTTATATATTTATGAAACAGAAGCATTAACTCGCCATAAAACTCTTTGTTTTTTTCGCGTAACTCTGTAATAGCCTCATCAGCTCTCTCCAACGTCCTCCTGTTCATGAACGTACCACACCCCCCGTGCATACGCTAAACTACTCCCAATGCCTTAATCGCATCTTCTGTACTCTGACAGGAACAAAACCACCATTCGTTATATTTGTCTGAATTTTCCGTTAAACTTATTCGCAATAAAATCCCTGAAAGCATCAGGGTTATCCATATCCTTTTTTCTTATCAGCGAAGCCTGGTTTATTGTGAAATAAAATATAAAGTAGTCCTTACTCTCCAGTACTGTGTAGAATTGATCATATTTCAGCTCGGCCGTTGATTTGATTGAATCATTCTCCATTACAATTCTGTCATCATAAAATTTTAATGTATTGGCGGTGTCAAAGGTACCTGTTTTATCGGTCTTTACCCGTTTCGCGCTTTTCCATTCAATCCTGAGCGAGATATAGGCAACTGACAACACACACAAAAAAACCGTGCCTATAACGAACCTTGACATGATGAGCCGGTCGTTTTCAAAACCGATAACCAGACCTCCGATTATAGCAATCAGCAAAATAAGCGGAATTACAGTTTTGTTTCTCCTGAAAGCTGCAATGTACAGGAATTTCCTGTAGTCGTCCTTCGTCATGGTTGTGTTTATTATGATTTCCGGTACTTCCATTTCAATCCCCCATATCATCCGGTAATTTTATTCATACCTTTGAGTCCTGTCATTCTGTCCTTTCTTGCAGCCATTTTTCAAGTCTTTCTTCCGATAATCTTATATACTCTTCACAAGGCAACCCGACTTCAGATATCATTTTTACCCTTATCTTTCGCCTTGTTAAAAACTCCAGACAAGATATCAGCTATACGGTTTGTCATTATTTCAATTGACTGTTCCATTTTGACCTTGCCTAAAATACCCCTTTCAATATTATCCGGGCAGTTTCAGCCTGCCTGCCGTTATCTGCTGCGCCACCGGTTGGTTTCTGAAGTAGAAGTTTTCAATCTGCAGTAATGAATGAATATCGCCCTGGAAAATTGTCTCATACCTGAACAGGCCATTTTCATAAACATAATTTGTGAACAGGTTATTGCCGCAGGCGTTCAGATGTGTTCCCCTTGCCTCCTTCAAAAATCCGTATACTTCGCCAGGCGGTACATCACTGTCATGGTTTACGTAACCAACATAATCACAGGACCAGACGGGAACACTTATACCTTTTTTATAAACATATTCAACGCCGCTGTACGGATTAACCCCCCTGTAGGAATCGGTAAATATAAAATCATCGGTCTCCAGCCTGAATTCCCAGTCATATAATTCGGACTTTGTATACGGGTTATATGAAGGACTCTTCTTAACATAGCATTCACGTCTGCCTTCAATAATGGTTCTTATTAATTTCTCCTTCGATACCAATTCAATCCTCCTTCAGAAGATTATACCCTGCCATTCGTTAACAGTTACCCTTCCTTTACCAGGTTCAATCTGTACCTGTAACCTTTGTCTGTTTCTTCATATCTTTGAAATCCGACACTTTCAAACAGCTTTTGGGAACCTGTATTGAATTTGAATATCTCCCTGACCTCAAGGGAAGTGTATCCCAGCTGTTTTCCGCGTTCAATGAGCGCCATGACAACCTTCTTCCCGATCCCCCTGCATCGGTATGATTTCGCCCCGATAACAACAGGCATATCCCTTTCGGAAAAAGTCACATCGCCTACCGGGATATACCTGTCGCCTTCAAGCACTTCAATAAAGTACAGTTCGCCGTGTTTGTCAAGATAAGAATACATACGGCGCAGCTGATCCATATCGTACGGTTCATCAACGCCGTCTACAAGCATTACAGTTTCGGTGTCCTGGTACCATTCAAGGGCAAAATCAAACTTATTGTCAAACTTGCGAAGCCTGATGTCATCACTTACAATTATGCATTCAGGTTGTTCAATTCCCGGGATCGGCATCTTTTCACCCCCGTGTTCAGCAGTATTCGTGAAAGCTGCTTAATCAAATACCGGTACGAAATTATCGTTATGCATGGCTTCAAAGCACATGGCAATCTGCTCTTCGGTAATCCTGTTTACGGACAATGGTGGCAAATCGTTCAATGAGAAAAAGCCAATTCCTTCGGTCTTAATGTTTTTCTCAAATGATCCGTCAATCATGTCACAAAGCACGAAAATCTTGTAAATCCTGTAAGGCGATACAGGGTGGCTGTGTTTGCTGTTGTCCAGTACCGCTATTAATCTCTTTGGCACGACATTTAACCCTGCCTCTTCTTTTAATTCCTTTACAATATTCTCCCTTACCAACAGATTGACTTCCGCCCATCCACCCGGGACTGACCAGCAGCCGTCAATACTCTCCTTAACCAGCAGGATCCTGTCGTCTTTAAACACAACACCCCTTACATCAACCTTGGGTGTCTGGTACCCGGTTTCATTACAGAACAAATCCTTTATCCTGTTATTGCCCATTCCGGTATATTCGTTCAGTATCTCTACCGACAGGTCCCTGATTTGCTGAAATCTTTCAATATCATATTTATCCTTTGAATATGTCAGCCCTGCCTGGGCTATTGACTGCAACTGCCTGGCCCAGCTAAGCCATTTAGGTTCCATATATGTCCCTCCGGGCATGAAAGATGCTCCCATGCTTCATTAAGTATATTTACGAAAAACCATACTATGTGATTTCAGCATTCCAAAACGTTCATAAAAACTTTGCATCTGAATGTCACAGGTCAAATCAATACATGTAATATTCTCAAGCTGTTTCAGCATTATTTCAAAAAGACGGGTTCCGATTCCCCTTTGCCGGTATTCGGGGAGTACTTCAAGCATCGGTATAAAGGCAAAATGAACACCATCACTTAACGCGTTTATAAAACCAGCAACTTTCGATTTTTCAGTATCGTAAGCCAGTACAAAAAAACTGCTGTTCGTAAGTATCGTGTAGTGTTGTTCAGGCGTAAGCGGTTTTTTCCATCCAACGAAGAAACCCTTCAAATGTTCAGGGCCTATGCCGTCAAGCGAGGTTCTGAACTCAATCATGGGAATACACCCCTTAATCCGCTGTCTTAAGCAATTCACCGCAGAATCAGTATCAGCGTTCCGATTGTTATGAAAACACCGCCGATAATTGTTTTCGAAGTCGGTTCCTCTCCCAGTACCAAAAAGGCAAGTATCATGGTTATAACAACGCTGAATTTGTCCACCGGTGCAACCTTTGAAACATCCCCTGTTTGCAGCGCTTTATAGTAACAAAGCCAGGACAGGCCCGTTGCAATACCCGACAGTGCTAAAAACAACCAGCTTCTTTTTGTTATATCGCTGATCTCTTTCTGTACTCCGGTAATAAAAACAATGCCCCATGCCATAACAAGGACGACTGCCGTGCGTATTGCAGTTGCGAGGTTGGAGTTTACACCTTCAATGCCAGCCTTGGCAAGTATGGACGTTAGTGCAGCAAACACCGCAGCAAGCAATGCATAGACAAACCACAAAACAATCTCTCCGTTTCCTGATTAAGCATAAAATGCCGGTATGTTCCTTCTAATTCAGCATTATAACTTATTATGCTGATTTTTTCCATAAACCGGCACATTATATTTATATTTTATTTTTATTGATATAAACAAGTCCTCATGGTTTCGGGAACTGATTTACCGGGACAGTTTTCAGCATCACTCGGCGGCTTTGAAGTTATATACCGGTTTAATAATATCAATTATTTCAACTGTATCCCGGATATTGCTGATAATCTCGTCCATCGGCTTATAGGCCAGGGCACATTCATCCAGCGTTGACCTGTTAACGGTGGTGGTATATATCCCTTCCATTGTCTTTTTAAACTCTTCGAGGCTGATTTTCTCCTTCGCCTGTCTTCTGCTCATCAGTCTTCCGGCTCCGTGCGGTGCGGAATAGTTCCAGTCCCTGTTTCCCTTCCCTATGCAGATTAAACTTCCGTCCCTCATATTTACAGGGATTAAAACACGCTCGCCCTTTTTCGTGGATATGGCTCCCTTTCTAAGAATCATATTATCCAGATCAATGTAATTGTGTATCGTGGTAAACCGGTCTTCGATATCAAGTCCCATCCTGCTGATAATCTCGTCGACAATTGCCTTGCGGTTATACACGGCATACTGCAGGACAATTTTCATATCATTCAGATAGTTTATATAGCTTTTTCCCTGGAGATAAGCCAAATGCCTGCTGATTTTAACGCCCCTGGAATTTACAAGCTCGGCATAGGCCAGTTTCTGGTAGTATTCTGCAACCTGTTTCCCCAGGTGCCTGCTTCCGGAATGGACAACAAGGTACAAACTGCCGTTTTTGTCCCTGTTCACTTCTATAAAGTGGTTCCCTCCGCCCAGGGTTCCAATGCTCAGCCTTGCCCTTTCAAGATCAACATGGTTTCTGCATATTAGGCTGTCAATTTCGACATGCTCAGCATACCTGTGCGGCTTTTTCCTTATATCAAATCCTGAAGGGATATGACTGTAAATAATATTATCCAGCTTTTCAAAGTCAATTTCCCTCTGCCCCAGTTTTATGGTCTCCATACCGCAGCCGATATCCACACCGATCAGGTTAGGCACAACCTTATCGGATATTGTCATCGTTGTTCCTATCGTACACCCGACGCCGGCATGGGCATCAGGCATTATCCGGATGATGCTGCCGCTGACAAATTCCTGGTTGCACAATTCCATTATCTGCGCAATTGCTCCGCTGTCGATATTGTCTGTAAATACTTTTGCGGTATTATACTTCCCCCTGATTTCAATCATGCTTCCACCCGTCCCTTACCGCCAGTTACCTGTGTTTTATTTTGCTAAAAATTTGTTTCATGATAATCATCCATATCGTATACATGCAGGTAGAAATCCACGGGCATGACAGAACGAACAAACTCAACATCCTCTTCATCCAGGTCCGAAGCAGAAAACTCACTGCCATAATGCTCTGAAGAAAAAAGAATCCTGTCATCCTTTATCAGAAAAATGCTGAACCATTTTATTTTTCCTTCATCATCAAACGGGTCATGTATCAGCTCGGAAATAAACTGATCCGTAATTTCACCGGTAAATGCTTTCATATTATTCACGCCTAAATCGAGGTTCTCACCGTGGACCTTTGCCCGTTCAATGGCTGTTGTTTCACCAATCCAGCAGTCTATCCTGAAATGGGTGCATTTCCTGATAAAATAGGTTACCAGCGGTTCCCAGAAATCATAGTCTGCAGGAACAAGCCATCCGCTCTTTATACTCCGCCCTTTTGACAAACCTGAATGAATACTGTATGTTTTCATTGATAAAATCCTCCGCTACGCAGCATGCAGGGTAAACCCCGCACTGATTTTTCCAAATCTGATAATATATACGTATTGTTTCGGAAAAGTCTGCTACAACAGCGGGGCGAATATCCTGAAAAAGAGTTCACCGACTTTTTTATACCATGGCCTTTCATTCCACTTTTCAAGTTTTATTTCTTCACATTGGGCCATTGTTCTTAAAATATCTTCCTTTATATCCTGGATCACGGGTGAGCCGCATATCCACACGCCGTTTTCAAAATGCAGGTAGAAACTCCTGTAGTCCATGTTGATACTTCCAATTATGGCATTGTCATCATCGCTGATAATCATCTTCGCATGCATGTATCCGGGTGTATATTCAAAAATCCGCACGCCCGCTTCCAGAAGTATCCGGTAATTTGAACATGTTACCATATAGACATACCATTTGTCATAAACCTTTGGCGTGATAATTCTTACATCGGTTCCTGTCAATGCTGCAAGACATAATTCATTTATCATTGTATCATCAATGACGAGGTACGGAGTGGTTATGTACACATATTTCCTGGCAGATGATATTACCTGGCGGTACATTATTTCGGCTATGTTTTTCCCGGATACGGGACTGTCGCTGAAAGGCTGGTAGTACCCGTCGCCCTTGATTCCGGTTGTCGGCCTGTACTTTGAATAGTCCTCTTCAACAAGGTTTTCGGACTGCCATAACTGAAGAAATGTTACAGTAAGACTCCACACTGCTTCCCCTTCGAGACGTATCGCAGTATCCTTCCAATGCCCGTGCTTTTCATATAGGTTTGCGTACTCATCTGCAAGATTGGCGCCGCCGGTGTACCCGATATTCCCGTCTATCACCACTATTTTCTGATGATTCCTGAAATTCAGGTAGAACCTTGATATGTATTTATGTACAGGATTAAATGCAGTTACCTTGATTCCGTCATTCTCAAGCTGTTTTACAAAATGATTCGGAACGGTTACAATGCTTCCGAGGTCGTCGTACAAAACCCTTACTTCCACGCCTTCCCTGACTTTCTCCTTAATCACTTCGTATATCGTACTCCACAGGATCCCGTCATCTATTATGAAATACTCGATAAATATAAACCGCTTTGCCTGCTTCATGTCACGGATCATATCCCGGAATTTGAACTCGCCCAGCGGGTAATACCTGCATACAGTGTTTTCATATACCGGGAAACCTTCTTCTTCAAGGTACCGTACAATCCGTTTTCTTTCGGGAAAACTCTTTTCAATATCCTCCCTGACCTTCCCATTCTTTCCTAAGTAACTGAAACCCCGTGAAACTATTTCCCGGGTCCGTTTGCTTTTTCTTGAGTGGGTTGGCGTTCTTCCCCATATCAGGTACAACACAATACCGAATACAGGTAATATCAGGATAATTATCACCCATGCAATGGTATATGCCGAACCCTGGTTTTTGTTGGCAAGAAACAGCACTTCGATTAACCCGATTAATTCAAGGGCAAAATACAGGTATATATAATTCTGCCTCAGAAGAATCACAAACACAGCAAGCATTACCAGCTGAGCAATGCTTATAAGCCCAACCGTAACAATTCTAATAAGTCCCCTGTATTTATGTCTCATCTTTCAGACCCTCTTTTTCACAGCCGTTATGTCTTGTTTTCCTGCTTTTCACATAGTATATGGCGGTGCAGGTTACCGACAGGATCAGAAAAACAGAAAAAGGTATGAGAAAACTACCGGATAACGGGTCGGTTATTGAGTTTCCGGCCAGGACTACAGGAACAAGGCCGGGAATTACTCCAAGAACCGATCCTGCGATATATTCAGGAAAATCCGCATCAGCCGCCCCGAAGACCATGCTGACTATGTCCAGCGAAAATATGGGTATCAGTCTTAACAAAAAACTGCTCAGAAAAACATTATCACTGATTTTTGCAAACATTTTTCCGGCATACCTGCTGTCATCCGCTATTTTTCTGACCCGGTTATGGCCCAGCTTCCTGCCTGCAAAAAAACCTATTGCCATTTCAACGGTTACACAGAATACGGTAAAGACAACGGCTGCGGCAGGAGGAAGTATCAGTCCTGCACATATGTACAGCAGGATCATTGGAATAACAAGAATTAAAGACTTAATGCAGAAAAGAACAAAAAGGGCAACAGCAGCCAGCATGACAGAATCGGGCATCAATTCCGCAAGGTCATCAGGAGTAAGGTTATTAAGTTTTGGTATAAGAAACAGTGCTGTAATTATCAAAACAATAATTACCAGGACCTGTGCTGTTTTTATCAACCTGTTCACCGGGCATCTCCTGAAACATGGATTTCGTGCTTTATTATTTATACTATTTATGAAAAAGAGCATTAAAGACCTACTATATCATAACATAATAACCGGCATAATTCAATAATGGTGCCGCCTGTATCGCAGTCATTGTCTAGAGAAGTCAAACATATGTGACACAACCTCTGAAAAATTTTCTCTGAACAATGCTGTAACTGCCCTTAATTGCAAATAATTATTTTGTCAAGGAGGAAAGCGGAGCGATCCTTGATTGAATAATTATTTGCGATACCATACTAAACAGCATTTTCAGAGAAATAATGTTCTACCAGCTCA
>LFSH01000029.1 GCA_001513105.1 Clostridiales bacterium DTU070
TTCTTGAGCCTCTTTAATTACTTGTTCTATAAATTCTACACTGTATTGTTTTTTAGCCATTTTATTACCCCCTATTTCTATTATTTATGCTAACATATTCGCATTTTTTCTCCAAACCTATTAGGGGGCTAAATAGATTCTATGGGTCAGTGTCGCTCCGTCGACTGAGTAGACCGTCAGGATTTACATTCCACACTGGTTAGATTCTATGCCATCTTTCTTTATTTTTGTGACAGATTTAGGCATATTTACATTCCACACTGGTTAGATTCTATGATTCCCGCCGCAAGCGGGGCATTTGAAACGGTTCAATTTACATTCCACACTGGTTAGATTCTATGGTTTATACCAAAAACCCCACCGTCCATTGTGTTTACAATTTACATTCCACACTGGTTAGATTCTATGAATATTTCACGGCCTTCGTTGTGTGTAAGAAAACCAATTTACATTCCACACTGGTTAGATTCTATGCTGACTGAAATCAACAAAGAGCTACAGAAAATCCATTTACATTCCACACTGGTTAGATTCTATGCCGGGCAAAGCAGGAAGAACTGGCCCAGGCAAAAGCATTTACATTCCACACTGGTTAGATTCTATGTTTGATGTACCATGTGAACCGTGCAGATGAGGTTGATTTACATTCCACACTGGTTAGATTCTATGTCAAGGTACAGCAGACGAAATATCAGGCTTAGATCCTATTTACATTCCACACTGGTTAGATTCTATGGTCCGGGGAGTGGCACTTGCAGACCATCGGTGACCATTTACATTCCACACTGGTTAGATTCTATGTTACGGTGGTCGCGGGATTAACGTATGTGACGAAATTTACATTCCACACTGGTTAGATTCTATGGAAGAGATAAGAAATTTAAGAATAGAAGTTTTACTGAAATTTACATTCCACACTGGTTAGATTCTATGTAAGATTGAGAATGGTTTAGTGTTAATAGATGAAGCATTTACATTCCACACTGGTTAGATTCTATGTTACCATCTCTATTTGAATCAATAAACTTAGGCGGATTTACATTCCACACTGGTTAGATTCTATGGAAACAGTCACGGCCACGCTCGAACGAATATCTTCCATTTACATTCCACACTGGTTAGATTCTATGGTATAGAACATATCTATTCTTCTCCCCTGTGCTAATTTACATTCCACACTGGTTAGATTCTATGGTCTATATTGTATCTGTGTTTTTCCTTCTCGTCTAAAATTTACATTCCACACTGGTTAGATTCTATGACAAAAGAGCAAGCAAAAGAACTAATAGAGCAAGATTTACATTCCACACTGGTTAGATTCTATGATATGGTATATTTTAGAGTATGAAAACGGAAACAATTTACATTCCACACTGGTTAGATTCTATGAAGACAAAGCTGTAAGATTACAGCCGTAATAGGGGGATTTACATTCCACACTGGTTAGATTCTATGGGACCTTAATGAGTATTTCTCCATATCCAAGTCGCATTTACATTCCACACTGGTTAGATTCTATG
>LFSH01000039.1 GCA_001513105.1 Clostridiales bacterium DTU070
TTTACATAATTGCACCTTAAAAAGCTGATTTTGCCTAACCTTTTCGGACAGTCTGGCCATAACAAGACAGTAAAGAGAGTCGCCCGAACGGCGGCTTTCGTTGTTTCTGCAGGTTGTTTCTGTTCAACTTCTCAGTGCTTTAACCGGTCACCGATTGCCCATACCAGAATAATAGGGTGAGTATCTCCGTTCCCCCAAGCAGCAGAGGGAGCTCAAAACTGTTAATTTATGCACCGTTTTATGTTATTATGAAAAAGACACGGGTATGAGATAAAAAGATCAAAATTAAAAATCCGGTTATGCGGTAATACTGAAATAAGGAAACAGTCCCGTGTCCAGGGAAGGGAGCGGTTCATATGGGAAACAAGTGGGATTCAAATGAAATAACACGCGAATATTTTGATTCACTATTGGTTGAGATGAGGCACATAGATTCGGTTATACCTTCAACAAGGCTTGAATTGTACGGTGAAGTGTTTGATACTCCTGTTATGACGGCTGCCCTGTCTCATCTTGACAAAATACATGAAAACGGCATGGTGGAAATGGCAAAAGGAGCTCATGCTGCAAATGCAGTGAACTGGGCAGGTATGGGCGATGAGGCGGAACTGGAGGCAATTACTGCTGCCGGGGCGCGGACAATCAAGATAATCAAGCCTTATGCCGACAACGACTATATCTTCCGCAGGATTGAACATGCAGAGAAATGCGGGGTTATGGCAGTTGGTATGGATATAGACCATGCTTTTGCAGGCAACGGAAAGTATGACAATGTTCTTGGAATGAAAATGGCCCCGAAAACCCTTGAAGAGATAAAAAGTTTTGTAAAGGCTACAAAGCTGCCTTTTATAATAAAAGGCGTGCTGAGTGTGCAGGATGCATATAAATGCCTCGAAGCCGGGGTCAGGGGCATAGTGGTTTCACACCACCATGGAATTATGAATTATGCTGTGCCGCCGCTGATGATACTTCCCGAGATTGCCAGGGTAATCAATCGCCGGATACCGATATTTGTTGACTGTGGAGTTTCAAGCGGAATGGATGTCTTTAAAGCCCTGGCCCTTGGAGCCGATGCGGTTTCCGCCGGCAGAATAATCATGGGGCCATTGCGGGAGAAAGGTGCAGAGGGTGTAAAGGAGCAGATAGAGAAAATGACCGAAGAACTGGCAGGGGTAATGGCAAGAACCTGCTCGCCCGATATAAGGAGCATCGACCCTTCGGTAATACGGAAACGGAATTTTTAAACCTGCTGTTCTGCGAAAAAAGCAATACTTACGGTATTGCTTTTTTATTATAAGATGCGGGAATTGCCCTGAAATATGCAGTATGATATTCTGTAATCAGCTGCATATAACCCGGGGGAAGGAGATGATGTATTGAAGATACAGGAGTCAGCGGAGATGTACCTCGAAACGATCCTGGTTCTGTCCCGCAGAAAGCCGAATGTCAGATCCATTGATATTGTCGGAGAACTTGGTTATAAAAAGTCAAGCGTCAGTGTGGCGATGAAAAACCTGCGTGAGAACGGGTATATAGAGATGGACGGCGACGGGTACATCACCCTTACCGAAAAAGGAAGAAAAATTGCCGAAACCATGTATGAACGCCATACACTTATTGCAGACTGGCTTGTCCGCCTTGGCGTGGATGAAACCACCGCGCTTGAAGATGCCTGCAGAATAGAGCATGTAATAAGTGCAGAAACCTTTGAAGCGCTGAAAAAGCATGTTATAAATCCGGACAGCAAAAGCCGGTGAATCGGAAAAGAAGTATTAAGGCAGGAAAACCCTTGCCTCATCAGGTAGGGAATGAATTTCAGAAATCAGCTGACATTTTCATCCCCTTGATGAGGTTTTGCTTTATAAAAAACTGTCCTGTGCAGATAATATTAACCAAATAAGGGGTGGATGTATTGAAAATAGTAGTTTTGGACGGCTATACACTGAATCCGGGGGATCTGAGCTGGGAGCGCCTTGAAGAACTGGGTGAATTGGATGTGTATGACAGGACGCCGAAAGATAAGATCCTGGAGAGGATAGGCAGCGCTGAAATAGTCTTCACGAACAAAACCCCTCTTGGCAGGGATGTTTTTGAGAAACTTCCCGGGTTGAAATATATCGGTGTTCTGGCAACGGGTTTTAATGTTGTTGACGTTGATGCCGCAAAGGAGTTCGGCATAACGGTAACGAATGTCCCCGACTATGGAACAATGGCCGTTGCACAGTTTACCTTTGCACTTCTGCTTGAGCTGTGCCATCATGTGTGGGAGCATAACCTCGCGGTCAGGAGCGGTGAATGGTCAAGAAGTGCGGATTTCTGCTTCTATAAATATCCCCTGATCGGGCTTGAGGGAAAAACCCTGGGCATTATAGGCTTCGGCAGGATTGGAAGGGCCGTGGCGAATATTGCCCGGGCTTTCGGCATGAATGTGCTTGCATACGGCAGAAACAAAAACACCATTGCCGAAAGCGGAATACGGTTTGCAGAGTTTGATGAACTGCTGGCCGAATCGGATGTAATAACCCTGCATTGTCCTTTAACCGAAAGCACCAGGGGCATGATAAACAAAAACACAATCAGCAGGATGAAAGACGGTGCAATGCTTATAAATACTGCAAGAGGGCCAATCATTAACGAGGCGGATCTTGCAGAAGCGTTAAATAATGGTAAACTTGCAGGAGCGGCAGTTGATGTGGTATCAAGGGAGCCGATCAGGGAAGACAATCCACTGCTTCGTGCAAAAAACTGTATAATAACACCCCATATAGCCTGGGCACCGAAAGAGACCCGGGAAAGGCTTATGAAAATTGCTGTTGAAAACTTAAGGTCATTTCTGGACGGAAACCCTGTTAATGTTGTCAACCCATGATTTTGCTGCGCACAAAATGCAAAACGCGACAGACTTTTAATACGGAACAGAGTATAAATATTAACAGATGGTTAATTTCAAATATTTAGTCTAAGATAAATGCAGAAGTGTATTTTTTCCGATGGGAGGAATGTGTTTGATACCGCACAGCTGTGATTTGGATGACCTGATACGGCAGCTTGGTACAGACAGCGAAAAAGGCCTGAGTTCCGCCCGCGCCGGGCAGCTTTTGCAGGAGCATGGCGAAAACAGGCTGAGAGAGGGTAAGAAAAAGACTAATTTGCAGAAATTCCTGGATCAGTTCAAGGATGTAATGATTTTAATCCTTCTTGCCGCCGCAGCCATTTCTTTCATTGTAGCCGTCGCGGAGGGGGATGGCTCTGAACTTTTCGAACCTTTCCTGATTCTTTTGATCGTGGTATTGAATGCGTTTATGGGCGTTATCCAGGAGAATAAGGCCGAAAAAGCGCTGGAAGCCCTGAAAAGTCTTTCGGCTCCTCATGCAAAGGTTATAAGGGACGGACAGGAGCAGGTAATTGACGCAGCAGGCCTTGTACCCGGCGATATCATCATACTTGAGGCAGGAGACTTTATACCTGCAGATGCAAGGCTTATAAAATCGGCAAGTTTGAAATCCGAGGAATCGGCATTAACCGGGGAATCGGTACCTACAGAGAAAGATGCCGCTGCGGTTCCTGAAGAAAATGCACCTTTGGGCGACAGGCATAACATGGTTTATTCGGGATGCAGCATAACATACGGCCGCGGTGTTGCAGTGGTCACGGCCACCGGAATGAACACCGAAATGGGCAGGATTGCAAACCTGCTTGAAAATGCTGAAGACACGAAAACCCCGCTGCAGGAAAGACTTGCGCAGCTGGGCAGGTATCTTGGCGTGGCTGCAGTTTTTGCATGTGTCGTTATATTTGTAATAGGAATCCTTTCAGGGATGCGTGTAATGGAGATTTTTATGACAGCGGTGTCACTGGCTGTTTCGGCTATTCCTGAAGGCCTTCCTGCAATCGTAACCATAGTACTGGCCATAGGCGTACAGCAGATGGCAAGGAAAAATGCGATAGTCCGCCGGCTCCCTGCGGTGGAAACTCTCGGAAGCGCTTCAGTGATATGCTCGGATAAAACCGGAACGCTTACACAAAACCGGATGACCCTTGTTAAGGCATATTATGACGGAATGGAAGATTCAGAGGACCTGGGCGCGGACAACAGTGAAAAGGTTCGCAGACTGTTATTGTTTGGAATGCTGTGCAGTGACGGTGTTATTGAAGTGAACGGGGAAGAAGTGACGCATATCGGAGATCCCACCGAAACTGCCATTATCTATGCCGCTTACAGGAATGGTATGGACAAGAAGGAAGAGGAAGGGAAATACCCAAGGCTCGCGGAGCTCCCTTTCGATTCGGATCGTAAGGCAATGTCAACCGTTCACAGTATGGACGGAAAAATAACGGTAATTGTAAAGGGTGCATTTGATGTTCTTGCATCAAAATGCATTTCAGGAGATATAGAAAGGGCAAGGGAGTTCAATGACCGGTTCAGCAGGGATGCACTCAGAGTTATTGCAATAGCCTTCAAGGAGATTGACAAAGTACCTGAAAATCCAACGCCCGAAGATTTGGAATCAGGCCTTACCCTTATGGGGCTGGTCGGCATAATTGATCCTCCAAGGCCCGAAGCATTTGAGGCAGTAAAGATATGCAGGCAGGCGGGAATTAAACCTGTAATGATTACCGGCGATCACGTCATAACAGCGTCTGCCATTGCAAAAGAATTGGGGATACTTCAGGAGGGTGACCTGGCCGTATCGGGTACCGAGCTTGCGTCAATGTCCGATGAGGAACTTGAAAACAGGGTTGACAAGATTTCTGTATACGCCCGTGTATCACCCGAGGACAAAATAAAGATTGTACAGGCATGGCAGAAAAAGGGGAAAGTTGTTGCAATGACGGGTGACGGCGTAAATGATGCGCCTGCGCTTAAAGCTGCAGATATAGGCTGTGCAATGGGTATTACGGGAACCGATGTCGCCAAGGGTGCCGCAGACATGACATTAACCGATGACAATTTTGCAACCATTGTAGAGGCGGTTAAACAGGGACGCGGTATATATGACAATATAAAGAAGGCTGTTGCTTTCCTTTTGGGAACCAATATAGGCGAAATTTTAACTGTATTCTTCTCCATGGTTTTATGGCGGAAAACCCCGCTTATATCGATCCAGCTGCTGTGGATTAACCTTGTTACCGACAGTCTTCCCGCCATTTCCCTGGGCATGGAGGAAATAGAGAGCGATGTGATGAACCGGAAACCAAAGCCCAGGGAGGAAAGCATTTTTACTCATGGCTTGTTATTGCGGGTCATTCTGCAGGGCATTATGTTCGCAGCGCTGACATTGATTGGTTTCCGCCATGGTGAACAGGTGACGGGCAGCATCCTGGGCGGAAGGACAATGGCATTTATTATCCTGGCCTTTACACAGGTTGTACACTCGTTTAATATGCGGTCGGATCACTCACTGTTCAGGATAGGGCCGTTCACGAACCGCAGGCTGAATGCTGCTGCATTGGTATCCACCATTCTTATGGTATTGGTATGCTTTATTCCGCCTGTAACAAACCTGTTCGGTTTAACCAGGCTTCCATGGATGATGTACCTGAAAGCCCTTGGTTTAGCACTGATTCCGCTGCCGGTGCTGGAACTGGCGAAAGCCGTCGGGCTGATTAAGCATCGTAAACACGAGAAAAAACAAGAGTGAAAAAGGCTGAAGTAATTATCCGGCAAACCTAATACCCGGTTAACGGGGCGGATGCCAGCCGTTTATTCCGCTGCGCTGGATTGCCCCGAACAGGTTATCCTTCAGGTGTTTGTTTTCTTCCATCAGGGATGCTGTAAGATCCTTTATATAGCGGCGTTTTGTTTTTCCGTCCGCCCTGCAGCCGCTTGCTATGGGTCTGATTCCTTTTTTGTTTATGAAGGAACGTATCATTTTCTCCTCGGTGTATATGAACGGGCGGATTAACGTTATGCCTGTCCTGTCAAGGTAAGTAACGGGTGAGAAGGTGTGAATTCTTCCCTCGTAAAACAATGATAGCAACAGGGTTTCAATTACATCATCCCTGTGATGGGCAAAAGCAACCTTGTTGCATCCAATCTTTTTTGCTGTATTGTGTACTGCTCCGCGCTTCATGTTGGAACACAGGGAGCACGGATTTTTCTCGTTGCGTACGTCAAAAACAATTCTGGATATCAGTGTATCCTCAATATGATACTGAATGCCCAGGCTGTTGTATATATCAATCAGTGAGGGTATATCAAAACCTTCATTGCCGAGTGAAATTGTTATTGCAACCAGATCAAACTTTTTCGGATAAAACCTTTTTAGTGTATCCAGGCAGTATAAAAGGGCGAGGCTGTCCTTGCCTCCTGAAACGCCTACACCTATCCGGTCGCCTTCCTGTATCATATCATAGTCTTCCACTGCCTTGCGTACTCGGGCCAACAGTTTCTGAAGCAATATTTCAGCGCGCAAATAAGAACCCCCCTGTTATCGTATGACAATCGAATAAAATACAAATGATATTTTAACAGCAATTAAGCAAATGTAAAATATTTTTTTCCCGCGTAATTATATTTTAATTTTAGCTGCACTCTAAAGTTACCTCAACGCATTGCACGTATCTTTTCCTTACAGAGCAAGTTTTGAGGATATCGTGCAATGCCGGAAACTTTCAGCGGAGTGCAGCTTAGAGATGAGCAGCCAGAGCGAGGAGAAGCAAGCCAACTGTTTGAGAAAAAATGCTACCTGACATATTTTTTCTAAAGCATTTTTGCGAGTTTCGGCTTGCCCGAGCTGAACTGCCCAGCTCTTGCAAACGCAGCGGCTGTTTCTGAGCATTCGCGCGATATCTTACCGTCAAGTGATTGAGGATATCGTGCAATGCAAGGAAACTTTTAGCGGAATGCAGCTTAGAGATGTGCGGTCAGAGCGAGGACAAGCAAGCCGACTGTCTGAGCAAAAATGCTACATACAAAATTCTTTTATAAGCATTTTTGCGAGTTTCGGCTTGCCCAAGCTGAACCGCACAGCTCTTGCAAATGCAGCGACTGTTTCCGCGCATTCGCACGATATCTTTACCTTCTTGCAACTTAAGCGTTTCAGATATTGTGCAGTGCAGGGGAAACAACCGCCGCATCTTTGGCAGCCAGGAAAACTGTCTCCAGGAAATGTATTTAGAAAGACAACGCTGCCTTGCGCT
>LFSH01000045.1 GCA_001513105.1 Clostridiales bacterium DTU070
GTTCAGATCCTTCGGAGCAAAGTCCTTTTCAATAAAGGAAAAATACGCCGCGGACGCAATCATCGCCGCATTATCGGTGCATAATGCAAGGGGCGGGTAAAGAAGCTTTATGCCTGTGTCTGAACAGGTCTTTTCAAAACTTTCACGCAGAAAAGTATTCGCAGCAACACCGCCGGCAAGGCAGATAACTTTGGATTTTTCCTTTACCGCTGCCTCGACGGTGTTGTCAACAAGTACGTCAACCGCAGCTTTCTGGAATGAGGCACAAATATCTGCAACTGGTATTTCTTCATTCTTTTGCCGGAAATGATTGACTGTATTGATAACCGCAGTCTTCAGCCCGCTGAAGCTGAAATCATAGGGCGAATCCTTGAATTTCACCCTCGGAAAATGAAAGGCATTGGGATCTCCCTCCGCCGCTTTCCTTTCAACCCTTGGTCCCCCGGGATATCCCAGGCCCAGGACCCTTGCTATTTTGTCAAAAGCCTCTCCGGCAGCATCGTCCCTGGTACGGCCAAGAACAACGGTCTTCCTGTAATCGGCGACATTTACAACATGGCTGTGCCCGCCCGATGCAACGAGACAGGTAAAGGGCGGCTCGAGATCGGTATGGGCGATGTAATTTGCGCAAATATGCCCGTCTATATGGTTCACACCTATTAAAGGTTTCCCAAGGGCAAGGGCAAATCCCTTCGCAGCTGAAAGACCTACAAGAAGGGCTCCCACCAGTCCCGGTCCGTAGGTTACGGCAATTGCATCAACATCTTTGAGCTCAATGCCTGCATCCTTGCATGCCTTGTCAACGACAGGAATTATGGATTCCACGTGCTTCCTTGAAGCAATCTCGGGCACGACGCCTCCGTATTCCGCGTGCAGTTTTACCTGTGTTGCAATAATATTCGACAAAACCTTTCTTCCGTTTACAACAACGGCAGCCGATGTTTCATCACAGCTTGACTCTATTCCCAGAATTACTGTATCTTTCACAAGAACCTCCGGTTAATTCAACGCATAAAACTATAAGGCACGGTATTATGCCTTACAGTGTAAATTCTATGTTAAAAACACCATTTATTCAAGGGGGACGTCTGAACAAAAAAAAAGAGCAATTATAGCTCTTCAAAAAAACAGGAGAAATGCTAATGTTCGATACAATTTTAGCAAATAACTGTAAATTAGAATATAGGCCCATAGGCGGTGAATATAGGACTTTAGTCCTATTCGCCCGGATTATCCTAAAAGAAAACATGGAAGAACAACTGATCCAATAAGACCAATGCTCCTATAATCCACAGGTACCAGGAAAAATACTTCAGTTTCTGCTTTTGAACAAGGCTTATCATGAATTTCACCGCAATAAAGCCTGTTACTGCCGCAAAAATCATTCCAAGGGCAAAAGGAAGGGGCCCTATTGACGCAATCTGACTTGTTCCGGTTTTCAGCATTTTGTAAACATCAACAACAACGGCTCCAAGAATCGCGGGAATTGACAAAAGGAATGAAAAATCGGCAGCGGTTTTCCGTTCAATGCCAAGAGCCAGGGCAGTGGAAATGGTCATGCCCGATCTTGAAACTGCAGGAAGCATTGCAACTGCCTGTGAGGTACCTATAAGCAGCGGATCTTTTATATTCATCTGTTCAAGTTTTTTAGTCTTTTCACCTGTGCTGTCGGCATACATCAATACCAGGCCGGTAAAAATAAAGCCTGCACCAAGCGTAGCTCCTGTTTCAAAAAATGATTCAATAAGGTCATTGAGCAAAAGCCCGAAAACCGCAACGGGAATTGTGCCGATAACAATGTACAGCGGCAGTTTCGAAAACGGGTTCTTAAGCATCCCGAGTATCTTCTTTCTGTAAACCAACAGTACGGCAATCAGCGTAGCCAGATGCAAAGCAATATCAAAGGTCAGTGCTCCTTCCTCGATATTGAAGATTTTCTGAAGAAGAACAAGATGGCCGGAACTGCTGACCGGCAGAAACTCTGTTAAACCCTGCACAATCCCCAGGATGATGGCTCTTATTACAGACATGCAAATACTTCCTTTCAACTGATATTTTATTCAACCGTTAACCTATTCTTCGGGAAGAAAGGCCTCTTCTATATAAGTATTCGGAGCATTCCAGAATATCCATTCTTCGTATCCCGCATCATACACTGCCTGTATCTGCGCACGATACTCTTCAACCCCGTACTGTTTCCAGTAGCCTGACGGCAGATAATCCGCAGTAAAGCCCTGTATATAAGGCCTGACTTTCAGATTGTAGCCTTCAACGGCTTCAATCCTCCGCTTGCCCACGAGCAGTGTATTATAAACTACTTCATACGGATACAGGTCGGGATGAGTAAACTTGATACCGTTTATAACCTGCCCTTCACCATTGGCCATTGAGCCTTTCGGGGCGCTGTTGGCAAAGTGTGACGGGTAGATCATCGGTGAAATGTAGTCAAGGTTCCATCCGATGGACTCAAGAGTCTGGCCAATCTCTCCATAGTCCCTTGACGAAATCAGCGGCATTCCGAAAACATCCGCAGACAGGATGATATCCTCGGGAACGTTTTCCCTTATGTACTTAAGAAATTCCTCGATATATTCATGCCGCTCCTTTCCCTCTTCAAGGTTTGAAAGCTCATACTCATACAGTGATGTTTCAGGAAAACGGACATAGTCGAACTGAATCTCGTCAAAACCATAGTATATCGCCTCCTGGACTATGGCAAGTATGTAATCCCAGCTGTCCCTGTTCGTGGCATCAAGCCAGTATACACCACTGCCATCACGGCTTTGATCAAAGAGTTTTCCGTTATGATGTATTGCCATATCAGGCCTGTATTTTGTTATCACACTGTCCTTGAATGTGACTACACGGCCTATTACCCTGATATTGTTGTCGTGGAGTTTTTTGATAATTTTGCGGATATCAATGTTATTGCTGCACGCCTTTGCTGCGATTACGTCATCAATCCCGGATTTGTATGTAATCATGCCCCAGTCGCTCTTAATATCAATAACATAGGCATTTATCTCGGTCCTGTTCGCAAGATCTATGTAGTGATCAAGCCGGCTGCTGTCCTGGAAGGAACCAGGTTTAAGATACAGCGCTTTAACCGGCTGAAATTCAGGTCTGGGCATTGGCGTGACCTCCGGTCTCGGTGTCGGCGAAGGCTTCTTTGTCGGTGCGGCCTCCTGCGTTGGTGTTACTGAAGGTATTTCGGTGAGTTCCGCAATTGGAGACAGAGCCTCGGTTGGTTTGTATACAGCAGTGGGTACGGAGATCGGCGTTATTGTCCCTATCGCTGTATCAGGACCTGTATCATTGTCATCACCCGTTTTGGGCGGTGCAGCATTTTTCCATGCATACAGACCTAAGAGCAATAATGAAATCAAGACTGCTGCAGTCAATAACACAATTGAAACCGGGTTTTTCTTTTGTTTTTCATTTTTCATCAGCGGGTTCCCCCTGTTATCCAAGAACTTGTGAATTACTGTTTTCTATATATACGTATACATTATATATATTACTCGGGCAGAAATGCATCCTCCACATAATTATTTCCTGAATTCCAGAATATCCATTCGGAATAGCCTGCATCATAAACAGCCTGGATCTGTTCCCTGTACTGCTCCGCCCCATAATTCATATAATAACCCTCAGGTATATATGTAGCGGTAAAACCCTGGAGGTACGGCCTTACCTTTACATCAACGCCTGCGTTTTCAAGCCTCTTCTTCGTAATAAGCAGGGTATTGTATATAACCTTGTAGGGTTCAAGATCGGGTTTTTCGAACAAAATACCGTTTATATTCGTTCCGATGCCGTTTCCCGAATAGTGATTGCTGTTGTTGGCATAATGGGACGGGTAAATCATCGGCGAGATATAGTGTATCCGTTCGCTGATGGTCTCAAGGGTCTGCCCTATTCCTCCCACATCCCTGCTTTGCAGGCAAACACTCCCGAATATGTCGGCGGATATGGTCACATTCGGCATCTGCTCAATTGCAGCCTTTACAAAACCATCAATGTATTCGCTTTTCTCCTTTTCGAAATAACTCATGTCGTACTTGAAATTGGTTGTCTCGGGGAAACGGATATAGTCGAACTGGATTTCATCAAAATCAAGCTCAACTGCTTCCTTCGAGATATCAATAATGTACTGCCATGCCTCTTCCTTTGTGGGATCAAGCCAGGCCAGGTGGGAATTCCCGACTGGAGCCTTGAAAACCCCGCCGCTATTATTTTTAAGAGATATATCGGGCTCTTTCAGCGGCATGTAAGGATCGCTGAAACATACCACCCTGGCTATGGCCTTTATGTTGTTTTCATGAAGTTTACTGATGACCTCACGTACGTCGTATTTCCTCTCCCAGGCTTCGTGCTTCAGGGCGAGGGGAACCTGGGTCTCGTAGCATATTTTCCCGTAGTCATCCTTCACATCTATTACGTAAGCATTTATCTCGGTTCTGTTCGCCAAATCAATAAAGTACTGAAGCCTTGAAGGATTACCCGCTGTGTTTGCAGTCAGATACAACCCTTTAACCTCAACTGAAGAATAGGGGGCCGGGGTTGGAGCAGGAGTGGGTGACGGAACGGAAGTTGCTGTTGGTTCCTGTGCGGGGGAAGGTGAAGCAGCCGGACTGTTTTCTGCAACAGCCATGGTTGGTGTGGGTGATGTATGTATATTGTTATCTGTACTGTTACGGTCCTTAATCAGCTCGCTTAAAAGCAAACCTATGCCGCATCCGGCAATAATAATTATAATTATACCGATTATCGGGTTAAATCGTCTTTCACTCATACCGGCACCTCATGTTTTCTTGCTTTATTAATTCAGGTGGAGACTTCCTCCACCTGGAAAACTCAGTCTTTGAATGCCCGGCCCGCATACCGCGGCAGGCCTGCTTCTGTTTATTAATTCCATGTATGTCATTTACTCTCAGAATTATTTTTTACACTATATTGATTATAATGAAAAGGTTTGGCATGTGCAACATGCACTTATTGACATTTTCCTCCGGTTTATGTCTTGTTTTTTGCCTTCGGCTTTGATACAACTGCCATAATGTATCCAAAGAACACCGCAGCTGCTATTCCTACGGCACCTGCCCTCACCCCGCCGCTGAATGCACCAATCAGTCCTTTTTTGTCAACGTCTTCAATGACGCCTTTTGCAAGAACATTTCCAAAACCTATGATTGGAACGCTTGCTCCGGCACCTCCCCATTCGACCAGGCGGGGATATATCCCCAGTGCTCCGAGTACAACGCCGGCTACAACGAAAATAACCATTATTCTTGCCGGTGTCAGTTTTGTCAGGTCAATCAGCAGCTGTCCTGCAACACAGATTAATCCACCAACAATAAAAGCCTTTAAGAATTCCATCCTTTCACCTCTGTCAAATCATTTCAATACCGACCGCATGGGCTATGGCAGGTATACTTTCGCCCTGCTGCACGGTTATCGGACTGTGCAGCGCACCCGTGGCCACAAAAAGAACCCTGTTCAGCTCACGTCTGGACAGTTTTTCAAGAATGTACCCTGCAAGAACAACCGCTGAACAGGCGCATCCGCTTCCGCCGCAGTCTGTTTTCTGCTTCTCGCGGTCGTATATCATAACCCCGCAGTCATCGTAGAAATCACTTATTGCTATGCCGTTCTCTTCAAGAAGCTTGAGACAAATATTCCTGCCGTGAATCCCCAGATCCCCGGTTACTACCAGTTCATAATGGTTCAAGGGAAGATTTGCTTCCCTGAAATGGGCGGTTATTGTGTCGCAGGCTGCAGGTGCCATCGCCGAACCCATATCGTTTGAATCGGTGATTCCCATGTCAACAATCTTGCCCGTTGTAACATGAACAACTCTTGGTCCGTCGCCCGCCTTTCCAACCATTACTCCGCCCGCACCCGTAACAGTCCACTGTGCCGTGGGCGGTCTCTGGTTTCCAAACTCCAGCGGAAACCTGAACTGCTTTTCAGCCGAGCAAAAGTGACTTGATGTTATGCATACGCATCTCTCTGCAAAACCGCCTTCCACCATCAGGCTTCCCAATGTCAGGGATTCAGCCATTGTGGAGCACGCACCGTATAACCCGAAAAAAGGGATTTCACTTTCCCTTATTCCAAAATTCGCAGCAACACACTGATTCAATAAATCACCAGCAAATACATACTGGATATCGTTAGCCGATACCCCGCCTTTCATCAGTGTTTTAGCCAGCGTCTCTCTGAGAAACCTGCTCTCAGCCTTTTCAAAGCTTTTTTCGCCGAAATATTCATCCTCTATTATTTCATCGAAGAATCTGCCCAGGGGGCCGTGACCTTCTTTAGCACCTACAATTGAAGCCCATGACTGTATCACAGGTTTTGTGTCCAGCCGTATTGTCTGCTTTCCCAGCCTCGTACCCATAATCTCCTCCGTTTCGTGCGATGAATACCTGATATTTATCAGGATACAAGATAGTAAACAATCCCCGCTATGATTGAGGAAAAAATCCCGTAAACAAGGACGGGTCCTGCAATCAGGAACATCCTTGCTCCTACTCCCATAACGTATCCTTCTTTTTTATATTCCATTGCAGGTGAAACAATTGAGTTTGCAAATCCTGTTACGGGTATTGCTGCTCCCGCGCCTCCTATTCTTCCGATATCATCATAAACGTTCAGTCCTGTCAGAAACGCTCCTATAAATATCATGAACAGCGTAGTCAGCGAACCGGCATCCTCTTTTGCCATGCCGGTATTCAGCAAGGCTCTCAGGATAAACTGGCCAATCGTACATATTATCCCGCCGACAAGGAAGGCCATAACAAGGTTTTTCGCCTTCGGTGTTCCTGGAGCCTGCTGCTGCGACCATTTCCTGTATTCTTCCTTTGTTCTTTTCTGTTCCATTTCCCGTTCCTCCTGCTGCATTCATATGGACTTATTCCTTTACCGTGTTTGCTTCAGCAAGAACAAATACCCCTTTTTGCGGTATTCGCTCCCTTGGTTTTACCGAATGGACAAGCAGCGCGACAGCTGCCGCCAGCAGTAGAACAGACAGGATTATAACAATCCATAAGTATCGGATTCGGTTTAAAATCCTTCCTATCATTGCAAAACCTCCCTGTCGCTTTTGTTCAGGAAACCATGTTTATTTTTTGATGCTTGATATGAAAATATTCCAATAAGCAATAAAAGAAAAATTTATGTAAATAAAAAAAGATCCGGTCAATACCGGATCTCCGATTGTTTATAATTATAGTTTCCCAAAGGTTTCAGCCAAATTGCTCAGTTTATTGTATTGCAAAAACAAAATTGTCATTCTCATAATCAACCGAAACAACCGAACCGCCTGATATCTCACCCTTGAGGTATCTTTCGGCAAGCTCGTCTTCTATATGCTGCTGAATCTTTTTCCGAAGCGGCCTTGCTCCGTATTTCGGACTGTAACCTTTTTCAACCAGTGCGTCCCTGGCTTTCTGGCTTACCATGATTTCAATACCCTTCTCAAGGGCATTTCTTCTTACTTCTTCAATCATCAAATCCACAATCCTGTTAAGCTGATCTTTTGTTAACTCCTCAAATACAATTATATCATCCACCCTGTTTAAAAACTCGGGGCGGAAAGTATTTTTAACAGCATCCATCACCTGTTTTTCAAGGGCAACGACGGTCTCATTGTTATAGCCTATACCATGGGCACGGTTGCTGGTACCGGCATTTGATGTCATGATTATAATAGTATTTTCAAACCCCACCGTTCTTCCCTGGCTGTCTGTAAGCCTTCCGTCCTCCATAATCTGCAGGAGAATATTGAAAACATCGGGATGGGCTTTTTCTATTTCGTCAAGAAGGATTACCGAATACGGCCTTCTGCGAACTTTCTCGGTCAGCTGCCCGCCCTGATCAAAGCCTACGTATCCCGGAGGCGCACCGATTAACTTCGAAACGGTATGTTTTTCCATATACTCGGACATGTCAAGCCTTATCATTGCGTCTTCGCTGCCGAACAGTTCCTCGGCCACGGCACGGGCAAGCTCTGTTTTCCCGACACCTGTCGGACCTACGAAAATGAATGAACTGGGCTTACGTTTCTTCCTGAAGTCAGACCTGTTCCGCCTGATTGCCTTTGCTACGCTCTCAAGCGCCCTGTCCTGGCCGACAACCCTTCTGTGCAGGCGGTCCTCAAGGTTAATCAGTTTCTGGGCTTCGGCTTCGGTTATTTTGCTTACAGGAATCTTTGTCCAGGACTCAATCACATATGCAATGTCATCCTTCGTAACATCCATTGTGCCGAATTTTTCGGTCAGTTCGTTGATTTTTTCCTGGAGCCTGCACTCCTCCACCTTATAGTCCGCCGCCTTCTTGTAATCATCATGCAGCGCGGCCTGCTCCTTTGCCTCCTGTATCTTTTCGAGTTCATGTCTCAGCGCTTCCAGTTCAACCAGACCCTGGTTCTTAAGATTAACCCGTGATCCTGCCTCGTCAATAACGTCAATAGCCTTGTCGGGAAGATACCTGTCGTGAATATACCTGTCGGACAGTATTACGGCATACTCAATAACATCATCGGGAATCCTTACATGGTGATAATCCTCATAATAATCCCGGATTCCCTTGAGTATCTCAATTGACTCCGCAACCGTGGGTTCATCCACCAGGACGGGCTGGAATCTTCTTTCCAGCGCTGCATCCTTTTCAATATGCTTCCTGTATTCATCCAGCGTAGTGGCACCTATTATCTGCACATCGCCGCGTGCAAGGGCGGGTTTCAGGATATTGGCCGCATTCATTGCTCCGCCTTCGGCATCTCCGGCACCTACAATATTGTGCAGTTCATCAATAACAAGTATGATATTCCCGTTTTCCTTAGCTTCCTTTAATATTGATTTCATTCTTGCTTCAAACTGGCCCCTGAACTGCGTGCCGGCAACAATGGCAGCCAAATCAAGCAGGTATATTTCGCTTGCGAAGAACCTTGCAGGAACCTGCCTGTTCACAATACGCACCGCCAGTTCTTCAGCTATCGCTGTTTTGCCCACACCGGGCTCGCCGATCAGCACGGGATTGTTCTTTGCCCTTCTGTTCAGAATCTGAACCACCCGATCAATCTCGCGTTCACGGCCTATAATCCTGTCTATTTCTCCCTTCGCAGCCTTTTCTGTCAGGTTCGTGCCATACATATCCAGGAATTTCCTCTTTCCCTGTTTTTTGGTCTTTACTCTTACTCCGTCATAGTTGCCGGTTTTTTTGTCGTCTGCCGCCGCGTTTTTATCCTCGGGAATTAAGTTGGCGAAAGGACGCAGAAGCTGATTGCTTTTGCCTTCCTCGTTGTCGGCGAGGGCTTCTTCCAAACTGTCCATATCCATATTTTCAAATAAACTCATCATCTGGTTGCTTAAGTTTTCAAAATCCTGCTGGGTCATTCCTGTCTGCTGAATAATCTGATTCAAAGGAGAAATTCCCTGTTTCTGCGCGCACTGCATGCATAACCCGATGGGTTCCTGCTTTCCGTTTATAATTTTTGTTATAAAAATCACTGCAATATTTTTCTTGCATATGGAACACTTAATCATTATATCATCTCCATTCCGGACGGGGCGAGCCCCGCTTCATCTGAAATCTATATCAATAAACCTTATTCTCAGCATTGCATATTAATTATATCACACTGTCGGTGTTTTGACTACTGAATAGTTTGTCCTTCCCTAACCTTCATGGAAAAAAAAGTAATTTTATAACAGTCTCTTTTTTACTGTAATACAGTTGCCTCTTTGATTAAAGGATATGTCATCACACAGGCTTCTGACTATGTGAAGCCCTCTTCCGCATTCAGGAAGATCCATAATATCGCGTTCGGTCTGATCGCATTTCCTTTTTAAAACCTTGTCAACATCAAAACCCTGTCCCTGATCCTTAATCGTAATGTTTAAAACATCCTCTCCCCTGATGCATACATCCATGTAAACCTTTTTATCGCAGTTTGAAAGATTTCCATGCTCAATTGCATTCTGAAGAAGCTCATTTAGTATTATTTTCACATCAAAGGACTGGTCGCTGCTGACACCGAGGGAATTCTCCAAATACGAAACAATGGCCCGCACGGTTTCACAGACAACGTTAGCATCGTTGATAATAAAGCCCCTGTATATTTTTTTTACTTTCATCTGACCAGCTCCATCAGCATCACCAGTTATAATTCTGTCTTTTATTTACCACCAAATTGCTTTACTTTCTCAGAATTCTTCTGAATTTCTCGAGAGTTTTTCTTTCAAGTCTCGAAATATACATCTGGGACACGTTAAAACTTGCTGCGATTTCTTTCTGGGTCCTGTTTTCGAAATACCTGAGCTTTATGAATTCCTTTTCTGTATCATTGAAATGCTGCATGGATTTTTCAAGAAAGTCCCTGTTGTTAATTCTTTCAAATGACTCATCGTCTTCACCGATGGCTTCATAAAGCTCCAGATCGTCATCATCATAGACCGTCTGGTCAAAGGACTGGATTTTATAGACATTCCACGATTCAATGATTTCAAGAATTGTTTCCTCGCTGAGATTCAGGTACTCAGCAATCTCATCAACCCTCGGCACCCTGCCGTTTTTCTGCATGAGCTGTTCCCTGGCCTGGTTAACCTTCTGGTATATTTCGTATATTCTCCTGGGAACCCGTATAACAGAAGCCTTATCACGAAAATAACGCTTTATTTCGCCTATGATGGTGGGCGTGGCAAAACTTACAAACTTGACATTTGCGTTGACATCAAAGCGCTCAACAGCGTTTATCAGCGCCATGCACGCAACCTGGTACAAATCGTCATATTCCACGCCGCGATTGACAAATTTCTTTGCAAGAATCTCTGCCAGATATATGTATCGGGAAACAATTTCATTCCGAATATTCAGATCCCTGGTTTCACGGTATTTCTCAAACAACAGATTATCGGAAACTGTATTCTGGTTTTCCCTGTTTTTATCCATTAACGGAATCCCCCAAGTTTTTACCAATGGTTATAATGCATTCATCATTGCATGTAATACTGAACTCGTCCGTTAAAGAAGATATGATTGCTTTTGCGAATTCGCCCGAATCTCCTTCAAACAGATTTTTCACAAGACAGTCCGATACTCTGAAGGATGCCCTGAAACCATCGGAATACAGTTTGAAATTAACATCATAATACCGGCAGGAGTCACATTCTGAAGAAATAATCCTTGTACATATCTCGGAAACAACAACCTTTATATCTTCAACGGTATCAATATCAAACCCTATTCTGGAAACCAGCCCTGATACCGCGAGCCTGATAAATCCTACGTATTCTGCTTTTTTTGGCAGCTTTATGGTAATCTCATCAAAGTTCCCGTTCATACTGCATCCTCCAGGATAAATACTTTGTCGAGTCCTGTAATTCTGAAAAGTTTTCTGATATTGTCGCGCAGCCGGAGTATATACACATTGTTCTGATGGTTTTTAACCCTTTTCAGTGCTCCGACCAGGATGCCAAGCCCGGTGCTGTCTATATACGTCAACCCGTCACAGATGAGTTCAACATTTTTCGTTCCGTCACCGATCAATTCATATAGCCCGGTTTTGAATTCAGGCGCAGTTGATATATCTATTTCCCCGCTCAGGACTATCCGAACTTTATCGCTGCTGCCATGGTTGTCCACTGTCATTTCAAACATAACCGTCCCTCCCTGCTAAAACATTATCCACTAGTCCAAACTTCTCATAAACTCCAGTGCCAGGTCCATTCTCTCGCTGTTCCTTACAATGGCTGCTACCGGGCTGTCTGCATAGATCATGTTATCCTTGATGAATTTATTGTCGGATATATCAATACCGTAAATATGTGAAGTGCTTTTAACAGGTTCGCCATCTTCTGTTTCATCAATTATTTCGCTGCCGCTTACATAGCTCTCTTCGGGGAATTCAAACCCGCCGATCAGGTCATCCAAGGGAAGGAACATTCCTTGGGCCATGTACATTTCAAAGGTTTTCCTGTCCATTATAACAATATCAACTTCCTTTGCCGCTATCATTGCAACGAATTTCATCTGTATTGTATAAGTATATTGCGGATCCTCAGCCATGCTGGTCAGAAACTGGACCGAAGGAGCTGTAATTCCGGGTATCCGCTGCTTTATGTCCTCTTCTATCAAACCCTCTTCACTGCTGAACACGTTACCAAAACAAACAATGGTAAAATCAGGCTCCACCTTGGTTACACAGCTTCGTACCGTGAAGAACAGGAAAACTATCAGTACAACGCCAATAATCATATGTATCTTGTAATAATGGAAAAAGTTTTCCAGTTTCACGGGATCCACCTTAAGAATCCTTGCAAGGAAAGGAGGATTCTCCCTTAATGCCTTCTGCCGTTCTTCCTCGGCCTTGTCGACATAGGTTATTCCCATCAGCAAATTGTACGCCTCTGTAACATCTTCTATGGTATAGCCTCTTTCATCCCTTTCGGTGTTTCTGAACTTCCTGGTTAAAATGCCATACCTTCTTGACACATCATCCTTTGTTGCATCCGGGTTAAGTTCCAGGATCTCCAGCGCCTTTTCCCTGTCCAGCTGTTGCATGTAAGCCCTCCTTTATAAAAATTATTCCTTTGGTTTCATTGTCGGAAACAATAAAACATCACGGATGGAGAAGGAATTTGTAAACAGCATAACAAGCCTGTCAATTCCCACACCAAGACCACCTGTGGGCGGAAGTCCGTGTTCCAGTGCTATTACGTAATCCTCATCCATCATATTGGCTTCTTCATCGCCCTGTTCACGCTTTCTGACCTGGGCCAGAAACCTTTCCTTCTGATCAATCGGATCATTAAGCTCGGAATAGGCATTGGCCATTTCACGACCGGTTATGAATAATTCAAAACGTTCGGTCAGTTCAGGTTTATCGGGTTTTCTCTTTGTCAGCGGTGAAACCTCAACGGGATAATCCATTATGAATGTAGGCTGTATAAGGTTTGCTTCCACAAACTCCTCAAAAAACAGATTCAGAATTTCACCCTTTGTTGCCAGCCCATCTGTTTCAAGCCCCTTTTCCTTTGCCAGCGCAAGGGCTTCTTCATCTGATGCAATGGTGTCAAAGTCAATCCCGGTATATTTCTTTACGGCTTCTGTCATAGTCATGCGGGGCCAGGGCAGATTCAAATCAATTTCATGGCCCTGGTACTCGAATTTTCTTGTGCCCAGTACCGTATCGGCAATATGAACATACAGGTCTTCGGTCAGCTTCATCATACCATGGTAGTCAGTATAGGCTTCGTACACTTCAAGGAGTGTAAACTCGGGATTATGTTTAATCGACATGCCTTCATTCCTGAACATGCGGCCAATCTCATATACCTTTTCCATTCCGCCGACAATCAGTCTTTTCAAATACAGTTCCGGAGCAATACGCAGGTACATATCCAGATCGAGGGTATTATGATAAGTAATAAAAGGCCTTGCATTTGCGCCCCCGGGAATAAGGTTCAGTATTGGAGTTTCAACTTCAAGAAAACCCCTGCTGTCCAGGAAACTTCTTATGGCAGATATAATCCTGCTGCGCAGGATGAAGGTTTTCTTCACTTCAGGGTTGACAATAAGATCCAGGTACCTTTGACGGTAACGGATATCAGTGTCTTTAAGCCCATGGAACTTCTCGGGCAGCGGTCTCAAAGACTTGGATAAAAGGGTGTATTCATGGACTTTTACGCTTATTTCACCCATGCGTGTTTTAAATACCGTCCCGCTGACACCTATAATATCGCCGATATCCAGCTTCTTAAACTCTTCGTACGCCTCTTCGCCAAGTTCATTTATTCGGACAAAGAGCTGAATTTTCCCGTCCCTGTCCTGGATATCGCAGAAACTGGTTTTTCCCATACCACGTTTAGCCATAATCCTTCCTGCGATGGAAACAGTTTTTCCGTCAAGCTCTTCAAAGGAATCAATTATTTCTTTTGTTTTGTGGGTCACATCATACCTGACAATGCAGAAAGGATCCCTGCCCTTGTCCTGCAAATCCCTGAGCTTCTCTCTTCTTATTCTCAGGATTTCATTCAGCTCCTGAATTTCCTGTGTGTCTGAACTGATATTTTCTGACATTTATAGTCCTCCTGCAATTATATTTATATTTTCCCGGATAATGACAGGAAAAACAACCAGATATTAACACTGAAACATATACAAAAACAGCTTACACTTTAATGTAAACTGTTTTACTTAAAATATTATACCCCATGAAACCGCTGATAACAATATTATTTGTATATCTTCAGTACCTTAAACTGTATCGAGCCGTCAGGAACCTGAACAGTTACAATATCGCCGGGCTTTTTTCCGAGCAGTGCGCGTCCGACGGGTGAGTCATTTGAAATCTTGTGCTCCAGCGGATCAGCTTCGGTAGAACCCACGATATAATAATCCACCTCTTCATCAAGCTCCATGTCATGTACTTTCACGCGGGTTCCCAGCCGGACGGAATTAGTGTCTATTTCTTCATCATCTATCACAGTTGCGTTCTTCAGCATATTTTCAAGCTGCACTATACGGAGCTCATTCTTGGCCTGTTCGTTTTTGGCTTCGTCATACTCTGAATTTTCCGAAATATCTCCAAAAGCTAAAGCCTGCCTTATTCTTTCTGCAATTTCCCGTCTTTTTTCCCCTTTAAGACGCTCCAGTTCATCTTCCAGTTTTCTAAGTCCTTCATAAGTCAAGAATATCTCTTTGCCACTCATGCAATGCTACTCCTTCTTTTTATTTTCTCTCTGTATTCCCCCATAAATCAAGTAAGAGTTATAATAATTTATCCATTTCAAATACTTTTATTCATGTAACATAAGCCCTGATGCCATGATTTATGCGGGTGTAACTGATACCTGCAAAATCTCCCTTACATGTCTGAAATACGCTCATATCAGTATTTTGCGCAAACGCTATATAATGGGAGAATATACTTCCCCCATTACAATGCTAACATTATAAAGCACGCATTTTATTATGTCAAGAACATTGACTTTGCGATTCAACTGATATAATGGAAATTTTCAGCCCCAAAATTTCTTCTGCCTCTGCCAATGAAACATCCATGCTATTAACCACCATATCAAGCAAAAACTCCGTCAATTCCAAATTATTAAACCTCTGCACCGTTTTTGTGCCAAGTTTGCTCATAAGTTTCTTCCCTAAAGAATAGCCTATCCGGTATTGCCTGCTGCCGCCGGGATATATTATGCATTTTGAGCCGGCATCCACCTTTATTCCACTAAAAGGATAATCAATGCCGGTTTCTTCATATGAAATCCAGACATGGCTCCTGGAAAGGACACCGAAGTCTTCCGTAATACAAACAGGAACACCTGTTTCAGCCATGAACTCGTCCCACATTTCCTGCATTCCGCTGTTTGCATCTATCACATTGACAATCTTAAAATTTTTAAGTACATGTACAAGTTTTGGCCGGATATATTCCTTTCGGGCTCCAGACAGTGTAATGGTCATGGTCCGCATTTCAATTCTCCTCAGCGGTTCGGCCGAAAACAGCAAATACATGTTTTTTCTGATGCTTTCTGAAAGAAAGCCGCTGTTATTCATTGACCATTCACCGGTAATATAATCCCTTAACGTTTCTTCGGCAAGATAATGATCAATAATATTACGGTTTAAAACAGATGCCCATTTCCCAAGGGTCCTCCTTTTCCCCGTTCTGTTCAGGGAATGGAATATCTCAGGCCGGGGTATCGTGATAATGTACAAAATAAGGTTTTTGTCAATTTCGATATAACTTGCCTGAACGGGCGCGGATCTGAATCCCCGAAACCAGCCGCCTGTTTTCCGAAAAAGACGGTTCCCACCGTTATCCGTTGATTTTTCAGATGCCAGTACAAGCGCATAAGCCATAACAAACCTCAATGCATTTTCACGTGTTTTGTCAGCAGCACTGTGTATTCTATTCTTATGGCTTAAGATTCCGGAATATTACAATAATTGGGTTTATAAGAACGAAGAGTAATGTGAATGGCAAATAATGTCAGCCGAGTGCTTTCTTTATTTCCTTCGCAAGTTTCGGACTGATGCCCCTGACCCTGCAAAGTTCTTCCTCCGTTGCCTCCCGGATTCTTTTTACAGAGCCGAACTCTTTCAAAAGGGCCTTTTTCCTTTTAGGACCTATGCCTTCTATGTCATCGAGCAGAGATTTACTCTGGGCTTTTTTTCTTTTCAGCCGGTGAAAACTTAACGAGTACCTGTGGACTTCCTCCTGTATGGCGGCAACCAGGGAGTATAATACGGGTTCATCACGAAGTTCGATATCAAAATTGTCATTTACAAGCCTTTCGGTTCTGTGCCTGTCATTTTTCGCCATGCCTATTACGGGAAGATCCATTTCAAGCTCCGAAAGAACTTCCAAGGCAGCGTGAACATGGCCTATACCGCCGTCCACCAGTATCAGATCGGGGCTTTCGGCAAAACTTTCGTCCCCTGTTGACTCTTTCAGGCGCCTGAGCCTTCTGAACAGGACTTCCTGCATGCAGGCATAATCATTCTGTTCATCCACATTTTTTATCGTAAATTTCCTGTAATGGGATGTATTCCTGGCCCCGTCCTCAAACACAACCATGCCTGCCACCATGCCCTGTTTTCCGGTATTGGAAATGTCATAGGCTTCAATTCTGTGAGGGCTGTCAGGCAATCCGAATATTTCCCTGAGCCTTTCCAGGCCCTTTTTGATATTGTCATCCCTGCCCGAACTGCTCAGCTTGTATTTAATAAACTCTTCCTCTGCATTCTTCACCGCAAGATCTATCTGGGCCTTCTTTTCGCCTCGGACAGGCAGATGCAGTTTCACAGCTCTTCCGCGTACCTCTTTCATCCATTGTTCCAGGATCTCAAAATTGGACGGGAGATGGGTCAACAGTATTTCAGGCGGAATTTCCCTGCCGTTCCCGTAAAACTGCGTCAGGAATGTTTCCATTACTTCCCCATCGGACATGCTGTACGTTTTTTCCATGATATTGACATTTTTGCCCATAAGTTTGCCGTTACGGACAAAAAGCACAATTACAAGACTGTTTATTTCATCCCGGATTAACGCACACAAGTCCCTGTCTTCAAATTTTGTTGACAATACCTGCTGCTTTTCGGCTATTCCCTTTATGCTTCTGATTTTATCCCGTATGGCTGCAGCTTTCTCAAATTCCATATTCTCCGCATATTCCCGCATCCTGTTCTGAAGCTCGTTCAGCACTTCGTCCTGCCTGCCCTCAAGGAACCTGCAGGCCTCCCTGACAATTTCGCCGTAATCCCTGCTGCTGATAAATCCCGCGCATGGGGCAGAACAAAGCTTAATATGATAAAACAGGCAGGGACGCTGGCTGTCGCCCTCTGCGATTTTACGGCCGCATGTCCTTAGCGGAAATATTTTTCTTATTACTTCAATGGATTTCCTGGCATCAGACACTTTAGTATAAGAACCGAAATACTTCGAACCGTCTTTTTTTATGGTCCGCGTCAGCTCGATTTTAGGAAACAGCTCCTGGGCGGTAATGCGTATATACGGATATGTTTTGTCATCTTTAAGAAGTATATTGTATCTTGGCTTATGCAGCTTAATAAGAGTATTCTCAAGTATTAATGCTTCCGACTCGGTTTTTGTGACTATTGTCTCAATTTGGTTTATTTTAGATACGAGAGTCCGTGTCTTGGGATCTTTTTCCTCAGGGTTTTGAAAATACTGTCGGACACGATTCTTCAGAACCTTTGCCTTGCCAACATATATAATCCTGCCCGACTTATCCTTCATCAGATAAACACCCGGTAACTCCGGGATATTTTCCAAAATCTCCTTTATTTTCTCCATAACATGATCGCTTTCTATTTATTCTGTTCCGTCATACCCCTTTCCACAAATAATTCAAGCTCTTTTATCGCAAGCTGTTCATCCGCACCGTCGGCAATCAGCAGCACCTTCTCGCCCTTGCCGATGCCAAGGGACAAAATTCCCAGCAAACTTTTGGCATTTGCCCTGCGGTCATTCTTCTGAATCCATATATTGGATTCATAACCTGATGCTTTCTGTATCAACCGTGCAGCAACCTTTGATTCCAATCCTGATTCATTCTTAATCATAATTTCCTTACTGATCATCACAGTTCCCCCTGATAAACCTGAATTCTCTTTACAAAGCCGACAAAAGCCTGTTCATTGTTTTGTCATACCTATTATACAATGATAGTGCCGGGTTTTCAAATAATTTATTTGACTTTGGAAATACATGCATAATTGCCCCGCAGCGTGAAAGAACCGGCCGTATATTGCCACGCACCTTTCCGCACGACCTGAATAACTGAAATGATAACCTGTTTTTGATTAAAATATTAAGGCAAGGCTTTTTCCGACTGTTTCAACGTCAAGCCTTGCGCACCGATTTCCTGTTTGCAGTAAAGTAAACGCCCCCTGCTATTAATATGATGCATGCAGCCAAACCTGTCATTTCCAGGGATTTTAACATCTCAATAATATCCACTGCCTCCCACTTTGCAGTATTGATAAGCTCAAGGCCTTCATCAAGCATAAGAGTCATGGTATTCCTGCAGAAATCGCCAAGCCTGTTGAACACCGGCTCAAAAATCAGGTTGAGTACAAAAACAATAAATGAAACAAACAAAACGGCTGTTACCGGTATCCTGTAAATTCCTTTATAAACGGGCTGATTCGGCTGATGGCTTTTTATTTTTCGCATGACCCTGTCTTCAAGGCCGTCAAGCTCAAAATCATACTCAAGCAGCTCAAGGGAAGAATAAAAACTTTGCCACCTGGTAAGCTTCTCCTTGCATTTCGGGCATACAGCAAAATGTTCTTCAATCATTTTTCGTTTTCGGGGACTAACCGAGTTGTCAAGGAACAATGAAATATCCTTTTCTTTAACATGCATACTTATGCCTCCTTGTAATATTCAGCCATCTTTTCCTTCAACATTTTTCTCGCCCTGTATATCCTGTTTTTCACAATACTTAATGGTACATTCATACTTTTTGCAATTTCCTCGTAACTTAGTCCTGCCTGGTGAAAAAGCAGCAGCGGTGTTTTATACCCGGGTTTAAGCTGTCTTATCTGCTCTTCCAGCCATTGCTTTTTTTCTTTTTTAACCACTATCTCGTCAGCCGACTCTCCTGTATCTTCTATAATCGGATCCTCACTTGCAGCAACTGAGTAGTTCTTGTCCTTCCTTATGGCATCTATGCATGTGTTGTGGGTTATTCTGCCAATCCAGGCCGAGAACTTCATGCTGGTATCATACATGTCCAGTTTTCTGTATGCCTTGAAAAACACTTCCTGTGTAATATCCTCGGCAAGGTACGGATCCTTGAGGAAACGAAAAGCGATGGAATACACAAGTTTCTTGTACTTGGCAACAAGATACTTGAAAGCATCGGTATCACCTTTTAAGCACATTTCTACAACAGCTTTATCTTCCATGCTTTTTCCTTCCAAATAATCATATTATGGTACAGGATCATCCTCATTATTATACTATATAATAAAGGACAATAAATCTCACTTAACTAAATATATACGTACGTTAAACACAAAAGTCTGAAACCACAGTATATTATGTCATTGTTTGATCCATAATTCAATGACTACGTATTAAAAACAACAAATACTCCCCCGTTTCGAAATAATAAACAAAAATCAGCAACTTGCCGATAACATTATAAATGATTTAGGATAAAGATATGAGATCTTCAATCTGTTAAGAACTGTGGGGTTAGAATATGGTTGAAAAATTAAAACAGGTTTTATCGTCAATTCCGAAACTTTTCAGAAAGAGCGCCAATCTTAAAAAGGCAGAAATCGGGGAGCTTTCATCGGATATCAAAGGGCAGACCTCCAGTAAGAAGGTAAGCGTCCTGAGAAAGATAAAAATACGGCAGCGGCTGATAATCTCTTTCCTCATAATATCAATACTGCCCATTTTCCTGGGAATAACATCTTACAACAGTGCAAGAACACTGGTATCAGGCATTATCAAGCAATATACAGTGGAGGCGGTTAAGCAGTACGGAAATAATGTCATAGCGGAAGTAAACAAAGTAACGGATACCGTAAGTTCTTTTCTGTTCTCAACACTGCTGCAGGAGAACTTTACTGATTATGACAGCCTTGAGATATTCGACAAGGGAATGGTATTAAACGATATTCAGAAAGAATTGAGCGTTGTATTGTCTCAAAGCAAAGGCGTCCTGGAAATGAGACTGGTATCCCCCGCCGATTCTGAAATATATGTGGGGAATCCGGTAAAATCGGTAGACTACATAGAGCTGAGCAAATCTTTTATCGAAAGAGGAAATGCATATGAATGGTATATTTCAGAGGACAATAACATTATTTACATCAGAAAAGTGGTAAATATCAGGTCAAACAAGCGTATCGGCACCTTTTTCACAACCCTTGACATAGGCAGGATGAAGCAGCTGTTTAGTTCGCTTAACCTTGGAGACAGGGTTGAGTTACTGTTCATAACCAATGACGGAACTGTATTGTATTCCAGCGATTCTTCAAGAACACCCGGCACTGAATATCCTCATAAGAATCTGATGGAAAGCATTGTGAATGAAAAAAACAGTACCAGCAGGGATTTCTCAAGTATCGATCTCCAGCTGGATGAATACTCATACTGCAATTACTACAGCATAAGCAACACGCCTTTCTATATCGTTACTATAACCCCGTACTCTTTCCTGAATTCCGCGGCAAATGCAATCGGAACATCCATTCTTTTCACTGTGATCATAGGCGTGGCATTGTCACTGCTTCTTGCATTTGTTATTTCAAACAGTATCTCAAGGCCGCTGACCAATCTTGTCGGCCTTATGAGAAAAGCCAGGCAGGGAGATTTTACAGAAGCGGTAACCGACGGCAGTAACGATGAAATTGGTGAAGTCCTTACAAACTATGATGATATGATTCAAAATATCAAGAAACTGGTTGAACAAGTGCAAGTTTCGGTAAATAATGTTATGACCGGTGCAGAAAAAATATCCTCCTCATCGGAGCACACGCTTGCTTCATCTCAGCAGATAGCAATGACCCTTCAGGAAGTGTCGAAAGGGTCTTCAGAGCAAGCCCAGGAAGTTGCACAGACAGTTGAATATATGAATGACCTTTCTGACGGCATTAACAATATGACCAGGAAACTTTCGAATATGTCCGACCTGATATCCAATACCGAGGAAATAAGTACTGAAGCATTATCCGCCGTTGAACTGCTCAACGACCGGGCCAACCAGACAAAAGAGGCTTCACAGAAAATCGTTGATCAAATAAACAGCCTAAACAATGATATGAAGCAGATTAGTAAAATAACCAAACTCATCGTCGGTATTTCGGAACAGACAAACCTGTTATCGCTTAACGCGGCAATTGAGGCTGCGCGTGCCGGTGAAGCAGGCCGCGGTTTCGCTGTTGTTGCCGATGAGGTTAAGAAACTTGCCGATCAGACAAAGGATGCCTCCATTATGATTAATAACATAATAAGCACCATAAACAAGAAAACCCAGCAGACCGTGCTTGAAGCAAGCAATACCAGCAGCATCGTCAATGAGCAGATGGCTGCTGTTGAACAGACCAATAACACGTTTAATACAATTTCCTCTTCAATGAAGGAAATAACAGAATACATGAACGATGTGGAGAACTCTGTAAACGACATGCTTACGCTCAGGCAGAAAACCCTTTCATCGATTGAAAACATCTCGGCAGTATCACAGGAAGCGGCAGCCACTTCGGAAGAAGTATCGGCAAGCACACAGGAACAGATGGCAAGTGCCGAGATTCTGGCCAACCTTGCCAAAGAACTTGACAGTATGGCCAAGGAACTTCAAAATGCCGTATCCATGTTTAAGATTAAGTGATAAAGGATAACCGGCAAACAAATTTACGCGAAGCGAAATAGGAACGGTGTCAAAAAAGTTCTTTTCTAAGGTTATGACAGTTTTGAAAGGGCGGAAAAAAGCAGAAAAGGACATGAAAAAATCAGGCGGAAATATTCATACCGCCTGATTCTGTTATTCCAAATGCTTTTCCTGCATGTATTCTACATATGGCCTTTATATTTCATTATTGCGGTTGTCGGGCAAACCTTTATGCATGCGCCGCAATTCTCGCATTTTACAGGATCTATTACCGCGCGCTGGTTAATAATTGAAATAGCACCTACAGGGCATTCCTTCACGCATTTTCTGCACGCGATACATGCCACTGTACAGTTTTTGCGCGCCACGGCGCCTTTTTCCTCGTTGCTGCATGCAACCGAATACTCGGATTTCGAAGGAACCATTTTTATTATCATTTTGGGGCATTCAGCCACACATTTACCGCATCCGCTGCATTTTTTCTCGTCTATTCTTGTAAGGCCGTTCTCCACCACAATTGCGTCAAACGCACATACCTTCTTGCAGCTTCCCATGCCGACGCATCCATAAACGCAGGATGAAGGACCGCCCGCCATCGTCGCAGCAGAGCGGCAGTCAATAATGCCGTCGTAATCAAATTTTACAGTAACTTTATCCCATGAACCGTTGCACATTACCCGAGCAACCGTCTTTTCACCTATTTGGGCCTCAACACCCATAATTTCGCTTAGCCTTGTTACAAGCTCACTTCCGCCTACAGGACACAGATTTATTTCAGCTCCGTTTACAATAGCCTCTGCATAATTATCACAGCCGGTGAAACCACAGGCTCCGCAGTTTGCCCCCGGGAGAGCTTCACGTACTTTTTCCGTCCTGTCATCGCCCTTCACTTCGAATTTCACCGAAGCATACGAAAGTATAATACCGAAAACAAGCCCAAGCCCGGATACTATTGCTACGGGAATAAGAATCGCACCCATGCTGCCACCTCACTTTCAAACAAAATTCAGAATTTCCGCTTTTGCCAAAAACCGTTATTATACATTTATGCTTTTACCAAAAAACATTTAATGCAGTTAACATCACTATATACCGAATAAGCCCTGGAACCCGAAGAACGCCACCGACACCAGCGCTGCCGCAACAAGCGTAATAGGAAGCCCCTGAAATGCAGGCGGTATATCATTCGTCTCAATTCTCTCCCTCACGCCTGAAAACAGTACGAGCGCAAGTGTAAATCCAACTGCGGACGCGAATCCAAAAACCACAGCTTTTGCCAGGGTGTACTCTCTTTCCACAATGAGCAGTGCAGAACCTAAAACGGCACAGTTTGTCGTAATCAGCGGCAGATAAATCCCAAGCGCCCTGTAAAGCGGAGGCATGAACTTCTTCATAACCGTTTCCACCAACTGTACAAGCGCCGCTATGACAAGGATAAAAACTATCGTCCTCAGATAGGTAAGATCATACGGCTTAAGCAAATACTCATAAATAGGCCAGGTAACAAGAGACGATATTGTTATAACAAAAATTATGGCACCGCCCATGCCTACAGCAGTAGATGTTTTCTTGGATACACCCAAAAAAGGACAAATGCCCAGGAACTTTGACAAAACAAAATTCTCAACAAAAATTGCAGCAATGGCAATCAGTATTATTTCTTTCATTGACAGCCACCTCCGTTGTTTCCTGCGGCACAACCGGCACAGTTCATGCTGCATCCACCGGCAATTTCCTTGTTCCTGGCTTTAAGAACGGAAAATTTCTGGATGGCAGCAACCACAAAACCAAAAGCCAGAAAGCCTCCTGGAGGAAGAATCATAATAATTGCAGGATCAAACAGTTCCCTTGTAACGGGAATTCCCATCCATGTGCCTGCACCTAAGATTTCGCGAACCGAACCGATTATCAGCAGTGCCAATGTAAAACCGGCACCCATTCCGAGGGCATCAAGAATGGAGCTTCCGACACCGTTTTTGCTTGCAAACATTTCGGCTCTTGCAAAGATTATACAGTTTACAACAATAAGCGGAATAAATATTCCAAGTTCCTTGTATATATCCGGAAGATATGCATGGAGAAGCATATCTGCTATTGTTGTAAATCCGGCTATTACAGTAATAAATACCGGTATTCTCACCTTATCGGGAACTATCTTTCGAATCAGTGAAATAACTATATTTGAGCCCAACAGGACAAATGTAGCCGCTATTCCCATACCAATCCCGTTTTTCGCCATTGTTGTAACAGCAAGGGTGGGACAGGTACCAAGCACCAGTTTTAAAACCGGGTTTTCCCTGATAATTCCGTTGGTGAGGACTGAAAGCGTGTTTTTTGAAGACTTGGCCATTTTTAGTATCCCCCCTCCGTTATTGACTTAACCAGGTCCAAAGCAACCTGTACTCCTCCTGCAACAGCGCGGGACGTTATTGTTGCGCCGCTGATGGTCTCTATTTCATTGGCAGATTTTTTATTCTGCTTTACAACACTTAACGTATCGTTCACAGTGACTTCCTTGAACTGGCCTGTAAAACCAGGCTCTTTTGCTTTTGAACCCAGTCCGGGGGTTTCATTATTGTCACCGATAACAACTCCGGTGACCTTGCCCTCGGTATTTACTCCAACCGTCAGTTTCATCTCACCGCCATAACCCTTGGTTACAACATCAACTACATAACCTTTCAGGGTGTCTCCGCTGTAGGCTTCGTAAATACCGGATACCTGTTCAGGTTTTCCTTCGGTGTCTTTTTTAACAAACCTGTCAGCCTCACTCATCACTTCCTGCCTGAACTGTTCCTGTGCCTCTTCGGTCCTTTTCTGAATGATGTCTTTGGTTATACCGTTGACATATGCCAGCGCACCGGTTATTACCGCACATACCAGGAAAAGAATCAGCGTCGGCTTAACAATACTATCCCACACCTTTCTCACCTCCAAAAGCAACGGGTATGGTATGCCTGTCAATCAGCGGTGTTAAAATATTCATAAGAATTATTGCAAAGGAAACTCCTTCGGGCATGTTCCCGTAAAGCCTGAACAGAACGGTAAGCAGCCCGCAGCCGGTTGCGTATATGACCGTTCCTTTCCGCGTCATCGGACTGGTTGCATAGTCGGTAGCCATAAACACGGCCCCAATCAACAGCCCTCCCGCAAGAACGTGGTATAACGGATCTCCCGTAAACAGCCCTTCCGGTCCCAATACCCATGTCAATAAAGCCACCGTACCGGTATATATTACCGGGATATGCCAGGTAATGACCCCCCTGGCAAGCAGGTACACAAAACCCAGTAAAATGGCCAAAGCTGAAGTCTCTCCGATGCATCCGGGGATTTTACCCAAAAACATATCCATATATGAATACCAGTCAGTTCCACCCACCGGGGTAGCAGTAGCAGTCGCATCCAGCAGGCTAAGGGGTGTTGCCGAAGCAACAGCATCCGCAAGGGGTTCTGTCCATGTGGTCATCTGCTTTGCCCATGCAACAACGAGAATAACTCTTGCACCTAAGGCCGGGTTCATAAAGTTCTGGCCTAAACCGCCGAATAACTGTTTTATAAGACCTGTTGCAATTACAGCTCCGACAATGGCTATCCATACGGGAATTGACGGGGGAAGGTTAAGAGCCAGTAAGAGTCCTGTTACAACCGCACTTAAATCCGAGATGGTCTGATCCCGTTTTAATCCCTTCCTCATAAGGTATTCGGTCAAAACCGAAGCTGCAATCGTAACGGCAATTATCAGTGCCGAGCGCAACCCAAAATATATGATTCCCGCCGCTGCTGGGGGGAGCAATGCAATTATCACATCCAGCATTATTCTCTGGGTAGTGGCATTATCCCTTAAATGCGGAGATGAACATACAAATAACCTGTTTTCCAATGTTTTCACCTCGATTTCTGTTCTTCGAAAACTTCTTGAATACCGTCAGGCCTTTTTCAACCTTCTGACCGCATCCTTGCCAAGGCGAATGGATTGCACAAGGTGCCTTTTTGACGGACATGAATAGGAACAGCTTCCGCATTCAATGCAATCAAGAATATGGTACCTGTTCAGTTCGTCAATTTTATTGGCCATTACAAGACGGTTTATTTCCAAAGGCAATAAATTCATTGGACAGGCATCAATACATCTGCCACATCGAATACATGCCCATTCAGCCGGAAGGTCTCCTTCCTTTTTATCGAATGCCAGTATCGCATTGGTATTCTTTATCACCGATGTCTCAAGGGAGTACTGGGCAATGCCCATCATCGGTCCACCCATTAAAACCTTGTACGGGGTTGAACTGAAGCCCCCGCAGAAATCAAACACATCGCGTAAAGACGTTCCGATAGGCACATCAACATTTTTCGGCCGGTTAACCACCGGTCCGTCCACCGTAACCCGTTTCCGGATAAGAGGCATGCCTGTTTCAATGTAAGACGCTATAAACGAAACGGTGTTGACGTTCAGAACAATGCACCCTACATCCGCAGGCAGTTTACCCGAAGGAACCTTCCTTCCGGTAACCGAGTAAATCAGTGTTTTTTCTGCCCCCTGGGGATACCTCGAACGAAGGCTTTGAACTGATATCCTTTTATCTTCCTCAGCCAGCCCGGTCAAAATCATAATTGCATCAGGCTTGTTGTTCTCAATGCCTATAACGGCCCGGGGAATATCAAGATAATCCAGCACAAGCCTGATGCCGTTGATTATGCCTGACGGATTCTCAACCATTTCCCTGTAGTCAGAAGTAATATAAGGTTCACATTCTGCACCGTTTATGATTAAACAGTCAATCTCCTTGTCCTTTGGAGGATTCAGCTTAACATGAGTTGGAAAACCCGCCCCGCCCAGGCCGACAAGTCCCGCCTGCCGTATGGCTTTAAGAAAGTCATCCCTGTTTCTTACTTCCGGGGGAGAAATATCCTCAGATATTTCCTGCTTCCCGTCTGTTTTTATTTCCACAGACATAACCAGCTTACCACTTGCATACAGCATGGGTTCAACTTTTGTCACCGTTCCCGAAACACTGGAGTGAACAGGTGAAGATACATATGCCTCGCTGTCGCCGATTTTTTGTCCGACCTTCACCGTATCACCCTGCTTAACAAGGGGCGTGCAGGGTGCACCTATATGTTGAATCATCGGGATTACTACCTTTTCAGGGGTACCGATAGCAGAAGTTTCCGACCCGGCAGTATTTTTGCGGTGCGGTGCAGGTACGCCGCCGCGAAATACCCATTTTAATGCCATACCATCACCTCGTTTCTTAAAAAAGTATAATAGAAGCACACAGATTAATAATAGCACAAGACTTCTTAATTGTGAATACGAAAAATGTTTTTTGTATACAATATAAAAACCGGCAAAACCTTATATTATGCCGGTTCCCCTATTTTTCCATTCCTGAAAAATCAAGATCCAGGCTTGAAATCGCCAGAGGCAGTTCATTTAATTCTGTTCCCTCCAGGATATGACTTATGAACGAGAAATTAACCGAAGATGAATTCCTTATTTTTATATCCGTAACAATACCTTCATCGACACTCACATAAACAACCAGTTCTCCAAAAGCCTCCGGTTCGCGGACAATCAGTTCGCCTTTGTTCCTCATACCGGTAAAGGATTTCACGTCGCCTTTCGGCAGAACTTCAATTGCCTGATCAATCAGCGACAGCGACAGTAATGAATCGTCAAAAATAAGCATTGTACGTGTAAAACAGCTGCTTTCGCTGTATACGGGTGTTTTATAGGACAGTACGTAATAGGGCAGCCTTGACAGTTTACGTACATCCTCGGCAAAACCTGCCGAACGGGTAGCCCTGCCGGTCATAATCCTTGCAATGTTTTTGCCGGTTTTTCCGACAGAACTCATTCTTTCCGCAATGGACGGCGCGGCATTCCACCTGTCCCTTATGGCCGATAATTCATGGACCATTTCCTGGAGAATGACATTAACCTGGAGTAATGTTTCCCTGTCGATATCACGGTTCAGGCCGCCCGGTACAAGGATACCCTTAAGCTGCGGGTCATCGGCTATCAGTGACGCTGCTTCGTTGAACAGCGTAATCAGCCTGAAAATGGCCGAATTGTCCGACAGAAGACCGAGACATTTTGTAATATGACTTAACCTGTAAAGATTTGCGCGCAAAAAGCTCATTTCATTCAGGACAAGCCTTATATAATTTGCCTTGTCGGGAACGGCAATGTCGTTTATTTTCTCAACCGCGTGTAAAAAAGCCAGCCCGATTGAAAATCCGTTCACTGAAGAAATCCTCTCCAGCATGTCCAGCACATGGGGTACCTTTTCCCCGATGCACAGTGCCTCAACTCCGCGGTGATTGTAGCCCGTTTCGGCATGAACTTCCCTGACGATATCATCCCTTATTGAAAAGCTGAAGAAAACCGGTTCCTGGAGCAGCGGATGAAAGGGGCCCAGCTCAAAAATCAAATCATCGCTGTTTTCCTTTTTCCCGGCTTCCCCGTTTTCCGGTACGTAAAACTTTACAGGGAATGAATCGGCAATTTCCTTCTGCATTTGGGCACCTTCGGAAAATATTCCCGTAACCGACGGAATTATGCTGTTTTTCGGAATATCGACATCCACCGAATCAATAAAACCGTCTTTTTCAAGCACATACGTCAGCCTTACAAAATCCTCCTCGCAGGCCCCCTTCATGAGCAGAAGCCTGTAATCCATGGACTTGTAGCCGTACAGCGTACCTGCTAATGCTCTTTTCTGTTTTTCACCAAAAGAACTGCTCATTGTTCATTCCTGCCTTTTATCATTACGATAATCGGGTTCCTTTACGCTCTCCATTGCCCTGACAACAGCTTCAAGTATTTCTGCAGAGCCGGGCGTGCAGCCGCGTATCCACGAGTTAACCGGCAGTATATCCTCTGCAGTATATAAACCATTGCCCTCCCTGCGGAACAGGCTGCCTGAACACGCACAGGCTCCCACGGCTATAACGGCTTTCGGGTCGGGCATTTTTCCGTATACTTCCAGGATCCTGTCCCGTGATTTCCCGTTAATACAGCCGCATATAAGCAGGCAATCGGCATGTTTCGGATTCCCGGTTACAGATATGCCCTTTATTTCATTGTTACCGGACAAAGCCAAGAGGAACTGATGGGCGCAATCCATGCATCCGCCGGCTTGTATTGCAAATACCGATATCGACTTCGTCCGTATTTTGCTGAACCAGTTCACATCAAGCACTCCTTCTGCTACTTCAGATCCCTGACCTGACGTTGATTATATCAGGTAAAACAGGCATATAAAGTTTATAACCGACATACTGCCTGCCCATCCCCAGGAATACCTTGCTGCCTTCTTCCATTCCACCGTTGAAACAAACCTGTCGAAAAGCAGGAAGGAAAAATACAACAGTGAAACAATTATATATGATACAGGTTTCGGCAGGGGCAGGAAAACAGATATAATCCTGAGCCATACGCCAATTTCTGTCCATTGTGCAAGCTGGATTACCGCAAGACTCCACCCACTGTACGGTGTATAAAGGGCCGCGCCCAAAACAGTCTCTTCGTCTCCCGATACTCCAAAATTGAAGTATAAAAGGTTGCCCTTCATTAAAAGTATTACAAACAGCGATATAAGAGTAAACGGCAGGCTGATGACAAGACCGTTGATTTCCGAAAGGCCGGCAATTTCTTTAAGCCTGAGCGTACTGGCGGCTTTATAGATTGATGCGCCGGCAACAATCGAAGCAAACAGCCAGATTATAAACCTTGAAATGCTTCTCCTTGCCGACATTCTGCCCGAAAACTCACCGCTGCTGAAAGCCCCGGTGATAACAAACAAATCCATCATCGAAAGAACCGAAACAACAAAAAGGAAATTATATCCGGCTACGGCCATGTACAATGCTATCAGGGAAAACAGGCACGAACCGGCGGCAAAAAAGCAGGCAAAGAAATTGGTATCCTCATCTTTCTTTTCGAACAGCTTCAACAGCCTGTAAACGGGCTGAAGAATGTATGTCCTGCTTTGACCGGGCATCAAGGATTTTATATAGTCATATGCAATGTACAAAAGCGGAACCGACAGGATTATGGCAAGAAACCAGGCAGTCACTTCAAGCACAATAAACTCACCCCCAAGGCAAGAGCAGTTGTTGTTATCCAGCTTATTCTTATTATCAGCCTGTAATTCATCCTGAACGGGATAATCGAAGAAATCACATGCTCGTCACAGATCTCCGGGGCCTGGCTTGTGTGCGTGAATATCGAAGAAATCCACATAATGATGTATGCTATTGTCAAAACCATTCCTGCAATAACCATCAGCACCGGCAGCGGATTACCCGACAAAAAATCCCTGCTGGTATGTACATCATTGAAAACGGTGGCCACTGCCAATCCCGATATGCTCATAATCATACTTAAAATACTGTGCCTGTTCCTGTAATGCAGCAGGGCAAAACAGGCACCCGAGAAAACCAGGAGGCTTCCGTAAAAAATCATAAGCGTAATTATACCCCTGTACAGAACATGAAAGAATGGACGGAATTTCAACAAAACCCCATATGGCACAATCAGCGAAAAAATGATCAGGTACAGTCCTGCTATCGGAACGGCCTTCGAATAGTCAAACCACGGGACATAATTTTCCGGGATCAGAAGTCCCATTGAAACGACAGACATAATTATTACCAGTGCAGCAATCTCCGATACCTTTCCGAAACCTTGTGCAAAATCCTGCATTGCGAGGGAACCTGTTGCCCTGTAAGCAATAATGCTTACAATAAGAAACAGTGTAAGAGCAGCCTGCTGAATACAGGGAATTGCACGCGGGAAATATCTCTTCGTTTCATCTTTCTCAAATGCTTTCAGGAACAAGAGGCCCGACAGATACTGCCATTGCCAGAACAAAAACAGGCCGGTCATGCTTTTAGCCGATATCAACCCGGCAAAGGATGAAAGGAGAAGGGCAAATCCCATTCCAAAACGCTTAAGTACAACCGATGAGTTCCTGCTGTACTTTTTAAGGCAATAGATTATAAACGGAACAAATGATATGACAATTACCGCGCCCGATACCAGCAGCAGCTTCTCCCTTAAATCGGAATACAGGAAGATATCAGGCTCTTCCGGGGAGATAAATATTTCGAAACAAACCAGAATAACAGCCTGGATAAAGGTAAATACCGATATTATATACTGCTTGTCCCTCAGTGAAAGCAAAAAAATAAAAAAGACGGTCACTGGAGATATTATTTTCCAAAACAGCGAAGGTACGGGAAAAACCGCTGAACTTTCATTTATACTCATAACAAAAGAGCATACGGCAAAGAAACATCCTGTTCCTGTTATTATAAGCATTGCCCCTTTTCCTTCAAGAAGCATTGCAACAAAGAATAAAACCAGCGGTACGAGCACAAGGCTTAACATTAATAAATCCATAACCCTGTCCCCCAGCATAATGTATCTTTATTTAGTATATTCGTTTTTGCAATATTCTACAAGGACTTTTTTCCAGTCTGCGCTCCGCCCCTTTTTTCTGCAGCCCTGAAAGCAATTAATGCAACCGCAACCGCGGCATTAAGGGAATTAATTTCCCCATACATCGGAATTCTTAACAGTATATCGCAGTTTTCCCGGACCAGGCGGCTGATTCCTTCTCCCTCGCTTCCGATTACAACTGCCAGGGGACTTTGGTAATCATAGTCGTAATACCGGGTCTCGCCTTCCATATCCGCTCCCGCTATCCATAAACCTTTTTCTTTTAAATCCCGGATTGTACCTGTAAGATTTGCTACCCTTGCAATTAAAATGTGTTCTGCAGCTCCTGCCGCAACCTTTGCAACCACGGGAGTCATGGCTGCAGAGCGCCTTTTTGGAATTATTATACCGTGCACTCCTGCACATTCTGCTGTTCTGATTATAGAGCCGAGGTTGTTCGGATCTGTAATACCGTCAAGTATGAAAATAAGCGGAAGCTGTGCCATATCTTCAGCTTTTTTCAGTATATCTTCAACTTCAGCGTACGAATAGGGTGATACATCGGCAATTACTCCCTGGTGATTCCTTGTTTCCGACATCTGGTTCATTCCGGCTTTATCAAGGTATGAAACAACAATTCCTTTACTCCTTGCAACGGCGTATATCTTTTCCAGAACAGGATCTTTCAGCCCTTTTTCAATATAAATCCTGTTTATCGTGTGTTCCGCCTTCAGCGCTTCAAGGATCGGGTTTCTGCCTTCCAGCCTGCCTGTTGCGCCACCTGTTTCGTTTATGTTTTCACCGTTGTATTTTCTGTTTTCATTCCTCTTTCTTCCCATCGGGGTCTTCTCCTTCCTGTTCTATAATATCAGCGGCCATGTTGAGAATTTCTTCCAGGCGGTCGTATTTCCCAAGGAGGTACAGGTATCCAAGAACGGCTTCAAAGGCAGTTGCCCTGCGGTAATCCAAAACATCGGCATGCTTCGGAACGGTGGCCGATTTTGAGTTTCTTCCTCTTCTGAAAATAATTTTCTCATCATCATTAAGCCGGTCATACAGTTCACTTACAATCCTGCTCTGGGCCGAAGCCCTGACATAGTTTATCGCCTTTACATGCATCCTGTGTGCTGATTCCTTCCTTTTCATGACAAGGCGGCTTCTTACAAACAAATCAAACACCGAATCCCCCACAAAGGCCAGGACCAGGGGGGATAACTGGTTGACAAACTGGATATCCGCTTTTTCGGTTTTCATATAATCAATCCCTGCTCTTATTATATCCATGAACCCGGAGCTTATTTCTCAAATGAATTATCGGGCCCAATAAGCATTCTGTTGCATCTTTATGCTCATATACACAATTTTACTGTAACGCAGGCAATCAATCAATACAGGCCAGCGCGATACAGGGTTTACGGGGTTCTTGCGGACATTTCCTGTGACAAATGGATTCTGCGTGTGCTTCTGATGGTGCCTTTTTCCTTCTGCCCGGTATCCAGAACCGCTGAAAATCAAGGTTTAAGAGATGTTAATAAGCCGGCTTAAAGTCGGGATCAAAATATCTGCAAAATTGAACAAACATTTTGTCCATATTCATTATAAATTAGTTTATTTTGTCTCTTGTTATACCGGATTAAAAATTTTTATAATTATTACTGTACACTGATACTTTTTAACATACTTTTACCTCCTTTCTTTTATGACTATATAAAAAAGATTTTCTAATGCGCGGAGCTGTCAAGCTCCTGTTTTTTTGCATTTTTTCGTGTCTTTCCTGGTTCCGGCCGAATTATGTCGGTTTCGGGAACAGTCCCATAAATTTTTACAGGTTTATTTTTGCCTGTGTGGGTATATAAATAATAGCAATTCCCTGAGTGCAGGATAATTTCGGTGCAAAGGGGGTATTTTTATGAGCAGGGTTATTGATATCCGGGAAAAAGAATTCGAAAGCAGGGTGCTTAAAAGCGGTTTGCCCGCTGCGGTTATTTTTTACGGCAGCGACTGTCCTGTTTGCAGTTCCGTTATGCCGGTTTTCGAGCACCTGTCATCCGAGTACGGCGACAGAATGCTGTTTGCCAGGGTAAACAGGGACATAAACCGGGAGCTGGCCAAAAAGTACCATGTAAAGGCAAGTTCCACAATTGTGTTTTTCAGGGACGGCAGGGAGTTTTGCAAAACCCTTTCGGGATACACACGCAGACCCGAACTGAAGTGTGTCATTGAAGATGTTATAGGAAACAAATGTGAATGCCTCGAAAGAAATAAAACCGAATGCGATGTCCTGATACTCGGCGGAGGTCCTTCCGGTTTAACTTCCGCTATATATGCGGCGCGTTCAAAACTTTATACCGTGGTGGTAGACAACAGCATGGCCGGCGGACAGGTCGCAAGCACGTACCAGGTTGCGAATTACCCGGGAACAAACGGTATCATCAGGGGAATTGACCTTGTAAACAATATGAAAAAACAGGCATTGGACTTCGGCGCCCGGATAGACGACATGCAGGATATTGTCGGAATAGATCTTTCAGGAGAAATGAAGAAGCTGACCACGAAGAAAAACGATTATTACGCCCGTTCAGTGATTATTGCAACAGGGGCCACCCCGCGCAAATTAAACGTTGAAGGTGAGGAAACATTTGCAGGGAAAGGTGTCCATTACTGCGCAACATGTGACGGCGCATTCTATTATGACGCGGACGTAATCGTTGTGGGCGGCGGTGACGCAGCAGTTGAAGAGGCTGTATTCCTTACCCGCTTTGCCAGGAAGGTTACCGTCGTGCACCGCCGGGATCATTTCACAGCTTCAAAATTAGCCCAGGAAGAACTTTTTAAAAATCCGTCAATTGAAGTACTGTTTAATACCGAGGTAAAATCCATAAACGGAAAGGATTTTGTTACAGGTGTCACATTAATGGATAATAATAATAACAGAACATATGAAAAGGATACCGACGGAATTTTCATCTATATCGGCTCACAGCCTCAAAGCGCCCTGTTTAAGGGACAGATAGAAACCGACGATAATGGTTACATTATAACCGATGAAAATTTACAGACCTCGGTAAAAGGGGTTTTTGCCGCCGGTGATGTCAGGAGAAAAGCTGTAAGGCAGATTACAACCGCCGTAGCAGACGGTTCGGTTGCGGCAATCATGGCAGAACGCTACCTGGCGGCAGCCGGACATGAAAAAACATGATTAACTGAAAGGAGTGCATGGTATGAAAGTTACAGTTTATTCCACACCCACCTGTCCTTATTGCGTTATGGCAAAGGATTATCTTGCGGAAAAGAATATACCTTTTGAGGATATCGATGTTTCAGCCGATCCCGCAAAAGCACGGGAAATGATCCAGAAATCCGGGCAAAGGGGAGTTCCGGTTATTGATATTGACGGAAATATCGTAATCGGTTTTGACAGAAACAGGATCGATGAACTGATTAATCAATAGTTTTGAACTTGAATGTTCCTGCAAAAAGGGGCTGCCAAAACAAGGCAGTCCCTTTTTACATGCAGGATTTGCTTGCGAAATTCCTTTGGTTGCTATAATATTAAAACGTAAGTCTCCTCATCCTGAATGAGGCGGATGATAACGGCCGCGAGGAATAATGAGCCTCAGGATAACATTACCGGGAAATTACAGGTGAAGCAATTGAATACACATGAAGTAAAGAAAACAATGGTCAAAGATACCCTGTTGTATCTTCCGGCAAGAGTAATTGAAGGTTTGATAGGACTTGTTACAATAACTTTATATACCAGGTTTTTTGCACCCGAGGTATATGGTTACTATGGTCTTGTCACCACCACGATAAATATTTCCTCGTTTTTGCTGGTTGGATGGCTGATCCAGTCTGTTTTCCGCTATGTAAATGCTTTTGACAGCAATAAAAAGCGCATTCTTTTTTACTCCACTTCTTTCACGCTGTGGCTGTGTACAAATGCGGTTGTTTTAGCTGCAGGATTTGCGGGCATATTTCTTATTAACCCGGGAAGGGAGAAATACCTTACAGAGTTACTGGTTCTCGGCCTTATTATGTTTGTCACTTTTAATACAAACCAGGTTTTGACAAGCCTTCTTGCCGCAACAAGGAAAACAAAGCTGTATCTTTTCCTTTCCATCTTCTCTGTGTCAGCGAAGCTTTTGCTTACAATATTCCTCGTTAATAAATACCGGACCAATCACTATACTCCTGCTTCGGCCGTTATAAGCAACATTGCCGTGGACGCCGTTGTTGCAGCAATAATTGTACTCAGGACCGGAATATTCAGGTACTTTTCTTTCAGGTATTTTTCAAAAAGGGTTTTCAGGAAGTTTATGATATACAGTCTTCCCCTTGTCGGCGTGAATATCACAATGAGTATCCTGAACCTATCGGACAGGTATGTAATAACGCCGATACTCGGTACCGAACAGATGGGGATATATCACGCGAACTATACCATTTCATCCACCGTTTTCAACCTGATACTGGTTGCGGTAATGCGCGGTGTTTATCCTTCAATCCTGAAAACATGGCGCCAGAACAACAAAGCCCGGACCGAAGATCTTCTGTCACAGGCAGTAAGGTATTATTTACTGGTGTCATTGCCGGCCCTTACCGGGCTGAGCATTCTGTCGGGCACAATTTCAAAACTGTTTCTTGATGCCGCATACTTCGAGAACGGGTTTGTCATAATATGGGTTGCCGCGGGAATGTTCCTGTACGGGCTTGCTGAATACAGCAATAAGGCCTGGGAGCTGACATCGAATACAAAACCCATGTTTTACAATACCGTTGTAAGTGCGGTATTGAACCTCGGGCTGAATGTCATATCGGTAAAAATGTACGGGTACAGGGCGGCGGCGGTAAATACGGCACTGGCATACCTCGTGTATTTAGCCCTTTCACTTGTAAGAAGCAGGAAGATCATGAAGATAAATTTCAACCTGCCAAGCATCGAGCGGATTGTACTAAGCTGCGCTGCCATGGGCATTGTTGTCTGGACAGGAAACCATTATTTGAAACTTTCGGTTCTGAACCTGGTACTTATTGTATTTACAGGTTGCATTGTATACTTTGGAAGCCTGGTTCTTACAGGGGAATTAAAGGCAGAGATAAACTACCTGCTGAACTGGATAAAAAGCATGAAAAAGCAATCTCACTGATAAAAAACAGTGTACAGGGAGCTAATTTATGAAAGTATTGCATTTAATAGGCGGAGGCGACGAAGGCGGGGCCAAAAGCCACGTATTGTCGCTGGTACAACAGCTTGGAAACCATATAAGTGTTAAACTGATAAGCCTGCGTCCGGGCCCTTTTGCCGATGATGCAAAGAAAATGGGCATTGACGTGGAAGTAATACGCACCGGCAATATTTTCAGGGACATCAGCCTGGTCAGGGAAATTGTTGTCAGCGGGAAATATGATATTCTTCACACCCACGGTGCGAAAGCCAATATGATTGGTGTTTTTATCAAAAAGCAGACAAAAATCCCGGTTGTCTCCACCATACACAGCGATTACCGGCTGGATTACCTGAACAGTATCCTGAAAATGTATTCATTCGGCCTGATTAATACGGTGTCCCTAAGGTTTTTGGATTATTACATCGCCGTTTCGAACAACTTCAGGGAGATGCTTATAAAAAGGAGTTTTCCGCCGCAGCGGATTTATACCGTGTATAATGGCATTCCCTTTGATAATACTATAGATATAATGCCGAAGGAAGACTTTGCAAAAAAATACGGGTTCACCGTCGAACCAGGCGATATTTTCATTGGTATCCTTGCAAGGCTGGACCCTGTTAAAGGCCATACAGTTTTCATCGATGCAGCGGCAAAGGTACTGAAGAAGTATCCGAGGGCAAAATTCCTTATAGGCGGACCGGGTGATGACCTAAGGCCATCCCTTGAAAAAAGGGCAGCAAGGCTTGGAATCTCTGACAATGTATTCTTCCTTGGCATGGTAACCGAGCCGTTTTCGTTCCTGAGCCTAATAGATATAAACGTTCTTGCGTCCTACAGCGAAAGTTTTCCGTATGCCATACTTGAAGGCGCCAGGCTTGGAAAAGCCACGGTATCAAGCAGAGTTGGCGGCCTTGAGGACCTGTTTGTCCACAGTGAGAACGGGTACCTGTTCACCCCGGGAGACAGCGATGCCCTTGCAGGTTACCTGATCGAGCTGATAGGCAGCGAAGACAAAAGACGGATATTCGGAGAAAGGCTTTATAACACCGCCAGGGAGAAGTTTTCATTAAAGTCAATGACAGAAACCCAGCTGAACATATATAACAGGATATTATCACAGGTGAGACAGTCGAAGGCCGACGGAAAAACATACGATATTGCGATACTGGGCTATTATGGTTACCGCAACAGCGGCGATGACGCAATTTTGAAATCCATAATAGAACAGCTGAGACAGAAAAACGATGAATTGTCCATTGTGGTTTTGTCAAATAACCCTTATGAAACCCGTACCCTTTACAGGGTGCAGTCGGTACACCGCTTCCACCCGTTCAGGGTTCCCGCCGTACTGTCAAAAACAAGGCTGTTTATCGCCGGCGGAGGAACCCTTATACAGGATGACACAAGCAGCAGATCACTGTGGTTTTATCTCTCCATGCTGCATCTTGCTAAGAAAAAAGGAGCCCGGACCGTGCTTTTTGCAAACGGCCTGGGTCCGCTTACGGGGAAAAGGAACCGCAGGGCGGCATCAAGGATACTTAACAGGATGGACGCTATAACGCTGAGAGATTCCTATGCCTACCAGGAGTTATCGTCCCTTAATGTAACAAAACCCGTTATAAGAATTACCGCAGACCCTGCTTTAACCCTTACTTCCTGCGATCTGTCAAAGGGTTACGGGATCCTTGAAAAGGAAGGTATTCCGACCGACAGGAAACTGGTAGCGCTGTGTTTCAGAAAGTGGAAAAAAGTAAAGAATGCCGTACGCATCCTGGCATCGCTTGCTGACAGAATAGCAGCCGATTTTAATGCCACACCTGTATTCATATCAATGCAGTATCCGAACGATCTGCGCTTTGCTAAAAAAGTCCTTGGCAGCATGACACAAAAAGGCTATATCCTGTCCGAAAGATATACCGTCGATGAAACCCTTTCGGTTATAGGCAATACAAGCCTTGTCATCGGCATGCGCCTGCATTCGCTGATATACGCCGCCAATCTGAATATACCCATGGTAGGGCTTGCTTATGAACAAAAGGTGGGCTTTTTCATGCAGTCAATAAACCAGCCCTACGTGGACTGGAATGAAAACTTCAGCATGGATGAGCTTATGGAAAAACTGAACAGTGTATGGAATAACCATGACGGAATAAAGGAGGAACTGAAGAAATCCAAGCCGCTTCTTGAAAAGAAGGTGACCGATTCGGTGGAGCTTACCCTTTCTTTTCTGCCCCGGAAGCCGAAGTGAACGAAGCGGGTTCCTGTTTTCTCTCAACATTGTCCTGCCCGTATGCAAGGAACATTATTATCCCTGCAAACATCCAGAAATACGATGACAAAAGGGGTATTTCGAGCATGTTTTCGGTGAGGTTGTACAGTATCACGCAAACGATGCCGGAGAGGATACCCATCGCCCAGTTCTGCTGTTCGGGGTCGGATATTCTTGATAAAGCCCTGTAGCACCACTTAAAGGTATTATACAGAAGTACAAGAAGTGCAATGAGGCCAACCAGGCCCATTTCCACGGCAGTCTTCAGGTAATAGTTGTCCATTGAGAAAGTATTGTTCAGTTTGTGGCTTAAGGCCACTGATCCTCCAAACTGGCCAAGCCCCATTCCGAACACCGGGTACTGACTGAACAGTTCAAAGCCCTTGACGGCACGGAATATTCTTCCTCCGGCGCTGCTGCTTGCATAATAAGCCGGTGAAAACAGGTACAGTATTCTGTTTGCGACCGAAGGCATGAAAATAACCGACAGGATAAACAACACGCCCATGCATAACAGCATCGGAACGATAAGTTTCCTGTTCTTCAGCCAGACATAGAACAACAAGGCACAGAAACAGAAAATCCAGCCGCCTCTTGACAGCGTGAAAAGCAGTGCCAGACCCATGCATGCAATTACTGTACCGTAATATAGTTTTCTTAACGTGTTCTTTTCTGCAAAAAACATTCCCACGGCAACGGGTATGAGCAGTGAAAGATAGCCGGCGAGCATGTTCGGTGACGTAAATATTGAGAATGAACGGGTACGCACCGCTCCCTCGGCCTGGTCCACCCAGTTGGCCGGGATCTCCACGCCTATAATGAACTGGTATATCCCGTATAACGCCACAAACAAGGCAGTCAACAGGACAATGTTTATGATCCTTTTTGCGCCTCCAGGAGTTTTCAGGAGCTGTGTTACAACAAAAAACCAGAACATGTACTGAATTACAACCCTGAGCCCTTCAATCCCGATAGCCAAATCGGGGGCCGCTATGAAAAGCAGTAAAGTACTTACTGCCATGAAAAAGATTATTGATTTGTCCAGCGGGCTTACACGGTAAGGTGTCTCGCCCCTGCAACGGAACCATTTGTAAAACCATATTCCGAAGCATAACAAAAGCGCAAGCTCATCCCATATACTTGAAATCAGCGGATGGCCAATCAGGGTTCTGAGCACGAATTCAAACACCGTGAACAGGGCTACAATTATAGTTGCTTTCTGATAATCTGCAAAAAGCATTATTACAGCTGCCGCACAAACTATAACCGCCGCAACGGGCAGCATACCCAGGTATGATGACAAAACACCCAATATCAGAATCACTGCAAAAAGAAGCGCCAAATACAGTTTATTCATTTAATACACCTTATCCCAACACCAGTAAATATAATTTATAAAACAAACTGTTCCTGAAATAAGTCTTCAGTTTTTCAGGATTAACAAGCAAAACCGCACCGGCAAAAAACGTAAGCGACAAGAAAAGGATATCCCGTATCATCAGCCTGTTCTGAATCAGTCTTCCGGCAAAATACCCTATACCGAAAACCGGTGCCGCAAGTGCGAAAATTCTTTCCTTCGAAGCCGCTATAATAAACCCGGATAAACCGCACAGCAAACTTCCGAGTGACCATTTCCGGAGTAAATCCGAAAGGCACAGAACCACCCTGTCGACCCATCTGCCGGCACGTACCAGGATCTTTTTAACATATCCTGCAGGGCGGCTGATTGCACGAACAACCAGTGAGTACTGTGAAACACCCCTGATTCCGGCAACAGCACGAAAGAAACCCGCGGTACGGCTGTTTTTCCAGCACATTGCCAGCGCGGACAAAAACCTTTTCAGCGTACTTTGTTCGTAGCACCAGAACAGTTTTTTAACAAAACCGTATACAATGCTTCCTTCCAAGACCTGCATTTTCAGTACCTCTATTTCGTGATCCCGGTAATAACACCAGGAACTTCAACATACTGTGTTTTCAATACAAGTTCCTTTCCGACGGTGGCATGCAGCTGCCCGATCCAAAGCATGGGATCGTCGGGTTTGCTGGTTACCTTTACAGTAACATATATGTCTTTCAGTTCGGGATGAGTGGAAACGGTTATAGTACCATCATCACGCACAACATCAATCTTTGCGGGTTCAACAGTTACCCCGGTAATAGCCACGTCTGTGAAACCGCCGGAATAATAAAGCCTGTCGCCTACATGCAGGTAATCGGCAACTTTCTCGTCAAGCCCCGCACATTTTATTGTCACCTGGTATACTTCTGTGGGCACCGGTTCGGTGGTATCCTTTCTTGAAAAATACCATATACCGCCCGCTACAACTGCCGCTACCAGCAACAGAACAAACAGGTCGATAATATTGATAATACCAAACAGTCTTCCCTTATTATCCAAGATTTTCATTTTCAGTTCCCCGCTCCTTTTACTTAATATCCTTTATCGGTGTGTATGACATAACGCCGGAACACAAACCAGTGCTTAACCTGCAAACAGATATTTAAATTTTAACATAATTCGTTAAATATGTCTGCAAGTTTTTTTGTAAGTTCCCTTCTTTCATACATTAAAATTTTCTGCCAGTCGGGATTAAAGAACCCGGTTCCCTGCTTCCAGTGGTCATACAGGATTTTAAAATTCTTCGCAGTAGTTTCAACATCGTCACAGTCAGCAACAAAACCAGTCCGGGTTTCAGCAATCAGCTGCGCTGCCGCACCGTTTACGGGCACTGTTGCAAGAATGGGTTTTCCGGTGTTTATATACTCCATCAGTTTTCCGGTGTATATTGCCTCGGTGCCTTTTCCGAGCAGCAACAGCACGGCATCTGACTGCATAAGGCTTGCAACGCTTTCCCTGTGAGGCATGTACGGGAGAATCCGGACCGATTCGGCAATATTATGCGCTTCAGCCATTTTATTCAGTTCCCCGGTCTTAAATCGCCCTATAAAACGAAGCCTGATATCCGACAGGTCTATAAGACCCTCACGGTTAAGTTTTTCAACTGCCGAAAAAACAGTCTCAGGACTGGTATTCCCGTAAATCAGTCCGGTATATGTCACGGTGAACCTGTCATTCCTCCCTCCCGGCTCTATTCCTTCAAAATCCTCGCGGTCAAACCCGTTGGGTATCACATGAAACTTATGCTCCAGGTCAGGGTTATCCCTTACCGAATTGTCCCGCATAACCGGTGTATTCATAATAATTGCATCAGACATTTCAAATACTTTTCTCTCAAGGGCCTTTTCCGTTTTAATCCTGTAAGGCCTGTAATTATAAGCCTTAACAAAGGCATTGTTGGTCCATTCATCCCGGAAATCCGAAACCCACGGGATATCGGGAAATGCCTCCTTAACTTTCATGGCCAGAAGATGGGTGCTGAAAGGCTGCGAAGTGGAATAAATCAGGTCAACCTTCTCGTCCTTTACTGTTTCAATCGCCTTTTTACGCGAAAATATTTCCCACAGCCTTTCGCCGTCGGGGATAAGAATCCTGCGCCTTACATACTTGCCCGCAAGATTAAGGGGAAACGGCAATTCTGAAAAGTCCCACGCGGCAGTACGGTAAATTTTCGTATTTTCGGGTATATCATTCATTAATGTATTGTCGGTAAGCTGAGCCTTTTTTGCGCTGCGTGTAAGCACAATTCCTTCCCAGTCGTATTCGGGAAGGTATTTTACAAACTTAACGGTACGCTGGACGCCTGACCCGCCTATCGGCGGAAACTGGTGCGCTATCATAAGAACCTTTTTCATAGTCCATCCAACCTTAAGAATCATTTAAAAGTGAGATTATTTCTGCTTTATATTATCATTTTTATACCTGTAAATCAAACCATTTCTCTTTCAGCCGGAAAACCGGGCCCAAAAACGCTGTGTATAAAAAACCCGCGGATTTGCATAACCCGCGGGCGTTTTTTCAGTTTTCACCATTGAACTATTATGTACTATTGGGCATTATTATCTGTTCCCACTGATTCTCCCGATTCCACCGGGCTCATCTTTGACAGTTTCAGTAACAGGAACGGTATTGTAACTGCAAAAATACTTATTATTGTGTAGGCAACAGCTTTATCAGGCAGATACTGTTTGTAAAGGGTATACAGGGTCAATAACGACAGTGCGTAGTAAGCAAGCGAAATAATTGTACCCAGTACAGTAACACCGCCAAGTACAAAATACACTACCATTGAAGCAGGTAAAACGATTTCGAGCATGGGTATCTCAAAAGTACTGATTTTAACGGACTTAACCATTTTGCCCAAAAGATACATCTGTGCAACCGGTATCCACGCCAACCACGGCATTTCTTCGTTTCTTGCCTGCGCCAGTTTGAAAAGCGTAAATGAGAAGAAAATGTAAAACGCAATTCCGATGATTATCCCAATAACAGCAAATACAATCCCTGCAGCCAAAATCACTCCTAAATCGCTCATGCTCCAAACCTCCTATAAATTATACCAATAATTTCTCATTTAGTTTATACTATTTTTATCGGTATTTCAATATTTTTTCTGTATATTTATATTCTTAATGCAAAAATAAAATGTCATGTTACACTGAAAAAGCATCAGGAAGACTGTTGTTGCGGTTTTATGCCCCGCTGTGGTATAATGAATTGCCTGCTTTATGCGTCACCTGTAAAGCGGGCTTATGTATGCAATCAGCATAAAAGCGAAGTTAACAGGGTTTTGATCGGAGAGGATGAATTTAATGAAGAAAACTTCGTATGACATTGTAATCATCGGCTGCGGCACTGCGGGTATTTTTGCCGGGTATGAACTTGACAAACTCGTTCCCGGTGCAGATATCCTGATGCTGGAGCAGGGTAACGACATATACCACAGGAATTGCCCGATAGTCAGCAAAAAAGTACCTTCCTGCATCCAATGCAGAAGTTGTGATATTATGAGCGGGTTTGGCGGAGCCGGGGCATTTTCGGACGGGAAATACAATTTCACAACCAATTTCGGAGGCTGGCTCACCGATTACCTTGATGCTGAATATATAATGGACCTTATTGAATACGTCGACGAAATAAATGTCAGCTTTGGAGCTACCACCGAGAGGTTCTCAACCGAAAGCGAGGAAGCGAAAAAAATATCCAAACTGGCTCTCGGCTATGATCTCCACCTGTTGTCCGCATCGGTTAAACACCTGGGTACCGAAAACAACAGGCAGATCCTGTACAGGATTTATGACTACCTAACCGAGAAAGTTGAGGTTGTCTGCAATGCACCGGTGGAATCCATTAAAAAAACCGACTCCGGGTATTCCCTTGTAATGAGTGATGGCCAGGAAATTTCATGCAAATACCTGATTGCAGCACCGGGCCGTACAGGAGCCGAGTGGTTTTCCGCCCAGTGCAGAAGCCTTGGGCTTTCGCTTATAAACAACCAGGTTGATATCGGTGTGCGGGTTGAACTTCCTGCCAAAGTGTTTGAACACATTACAGATGTTGTATATGAGTCCAAGTTCCTGTACAGGACAAAGCAGTACGGGGATGTTGTCAGGACGTTCTGCATGAATCCGTATGGTCATGTCGTAAGTGAAAATGTAGACGGAATCATAACGGTTAACGGCCACAGCTATACGGACAAGGCTTTGAGAAGTGAAAACACAAACTTTGCGCTGCTGGTCAGCAACCGTTTTACAGAACCATTTAATGAACCATACCAGTACGGAAAATCAATTGCATCGCTGTCCAATATGCTGGGCGGCGGTGTCCTTGTACAACGCTTCGGGGACCTGATCCAGGGTAAAAGGACCAATGAACACAGGCTTGGCCAGAGCTTCACAAAGCCGACACTGAAGGCCACACCTGGCGATTTGAGCCTTGTTCTCACAAAACGGCACCTGGATAATATTATTGAAATGATTCATGTTCTTGACAATATAGCTCCGGGTACGGCGAATTATGATACCCTTCTTTACGGGGTTGAAGTCAAGTTCTACAGCTCACGGCTCGAACTGAGCAATGAATTTGAAACCAGGCTGAAAGGATTCTTTGCAATCGGGGACGGCGCCGGAATTACCCGCGGCCTTTCCCAGGCTGCAGCAAGCGGTGTTCACGCAGCACGTTCGATAGCAAAACGCCTGAAGCAGGCATGATTTTGTTGTAACATAATTGTAATGTTATTGTAATATTTTATTTTGCCGATTATGATATATTCTTATTAATATAGAAATATGGAAGCTGTTCTTTAATTTGGGAGAGATGTGGGGTATGAAACTTGGTGAGAAAATCAAGTTTTTGGGACGAGATGCTATTGTTCTCGTAGAAAAAAATCATGAAGTGCTTGTCCAGATTGACCGCAACAGCGTAAAATGGATCGACAAGGAATTAATCGATAAGAATGAAGAAGTTCAGAATTGAAATCGGAAGAGCAAGGGCTAAGTTCTCTTGCTCTTTCTGTTTCAGTCGTATTTTGTCTGTCCGGACGCATAATTGTCGGATATAGTTGTTTTTTTCTTTTTTTGCATGGAATCTTATGTTAACCGTCATGTTTTTCCTGGTTCGGCGTTATGCACCAACCTGCCTTATGTAAAGACTACCGGCTTTTTCCGTAATCCTCATACGGCTGTGAATCAATAACTTCACGGTGATACTGCATGAGAATTTTCAAAAAATTTAAAAATAGCCCTTGTATTTTTATACAATGTTCTGTAT
>LFSH01000021.1 GCA_001513105.1 Clostridiales bacterium DTU070
TTATATTTCCCGGAAATATTAAACCCTGGATGCTGCCCGAAACGGACCAGAGGGTTAGTAATAATGAGGCTATGAGAAGTTTTGCTATTTTACTTTTAAATATCTTCATAATTTCCACTCCTTTAAACCAAGACTTGTTTCTTGTCCTTGTACAGCCAGTAACCCAGAAACCCATACAAGCGCAGCAAAGCACGTAGTAAAAAACACAAGGAATGATTATGGCTTTAACCGCAAACCAATTAACATAAATATTCTCTGTAAATACAATATTTGTAAATATGATATGAATGAAAAAAGGATCTGTCAACAGGTTTTGCATAAATTGCATATTTTTGTGCGTGAATTGCAAAAACGAGGAAAAAAATTACTTCAATTTCTTAAAATTTTGCGTGAATGTATGTATCAAAAAAACGGGTGAAAAACATTTTCAGCCCGTTTCATGCTTAACGATATCAGCTGTGTGAAAGTCTGGCTTTTTGCGGTTATTCATGATGTAAATCTTATACAGCCTGACTTACAAAAAAACCACTTACTGCCCTTCAAAATTAACGGTTATAGTGTCGGAAGAAAAAATGGTATCCCATGTATTCCTGTCTATAACATTGAAAACCAGTTCCATTTCCTCAATAGATGTTATATTATTCTCTTCCAGATCACTATCAAGGAATGCCATTGTATCAAAGGCTTTTTTCCCGGGCAGGACATCGCATGAAAATATGGGGGTTATCATATAGCCGTTAACTGATATTTCATCAATCTGGACCACAATATCTTCATCCCTGTTATTTTCCACGTATACATAAACCTCTGTTCCCCAGAAACTTTCATTGTCCAGTTTTTGAAACACAATTTTAACACCGTTTTTATCCATCGCCAGAAAACCGCTGTCGTCATACTCCTGAACATAGGACGGGTCATCCGAAATCGTTACGGTAACCAGTTCGGAATCAAAAATTGTATCCATGGTATCTGTATTTACAACGTGAAACCTGATTTCAACATCCTTAATCTTTTCTATTCCTGCAGTGTCCAACCCTGACTGATCTATTGTTATTTCATCATTCGCCTTTTTACCGCCGGATACTTCGCAGGAAAATATGGTATCCTGCATTGTCCCGTTAACAACAACATCAGCTGTCTGAACGGTAATTGAATATTCATTGTTATTTTCAACAAGGACTTCGAGAGAAGGCCCAAACAAGGCATCAGGATCAAATCCCTTCAGGGTTACCTTAACTCCGTCCCTGTCCAGGAGAACCTGTTCCTTAACGGTTATCTCCTGCTCCTTCCCGGTATCACCTATGCGCCTGTTATCCTGCACATCTTTTTGCTCCGCGGAGGGTGCACAGGACGAAGAAAACGACATTGATAAAACCAGAATAAAAACAAGTAAACACTTGATTGAGTTCTTCATAAAACTACATCTCCCTTGTTATCCTTTTTTCTACACGTATTCTGTACATTAGTCAGTTGTTTTATAACATATTATCCTGAATTTGTCCATCATGCATCTCTGAAAAATATGTACAAACTGCAGGCTAACCTTGAAAGTGTTAAAATAGAAGCTCCCGGAATTTTTGCCGGGAGCCAAACAGTTTTTTACGATTTCAATATATTTCGCAAATTCATAATGATATTTTCCTGCATGGATATATTGAATCTATTCTGAACGAACTTTATTTCAGTAATGTATATTTATCTTTTCACAACTTTCGTTAAGTATTTATTTTAATTACAATCCTTTTCATAAAAGATATAAAGTTTAATCTTTTCAATTAACGGTCTTAAATGCTTTCTCATTGTATTAAGATCCTTCAGTTTTGCTTTGGCCTCACCTTTCTTAATATTATTGGTCATGCACTGGACAAACAAATTCATGATATACAGGTCATCCAGTTTTTGCTTATGCTTTGGATTTGACTCCAATAATTTTTGAAAATACTTAACAGCTTCAATAATTGACATTGTCGCTTTTTGCAAATACGCTTTCTGTTCAGTTTCCAGGTATGTGAAACAACAGGCATTGCTTAAATAGAAATAGCAATTCGCCTTATTCAGTTCACTTCCATGAATGTTTTCATACCTTGCTGAAGCATCTTCCAGGTATTTAACCGCCTCACTGTACCTCTTCCGGTCAACCAGCTGAAATATCCCGTACAACATTAAGAATGCACAGTAGCTTTGAGTGGACAAAATATTGGTATACCTTGTATAAATATCAACATAGGCATTGTCATAAGATGAGTTGATTTCATCAAGAAGTTCGTTAAAACGGGGATTATCCCTGCCTATTTTCTCCAGAAACAGTTTCAGAATCCTTGCTTTTTGGAATTTAATATACGGGTGTCCGCTTCTGTCACTAATTTTATCAAATTCCTCCCTGATTTTATTCAATAATTCGTCAAACGCTTCCATTGAAATTGACATGCGATTATAACTTGGGCCAAGTTTTTTAGCGCATTCGCCATACATCTGATAAGCCTGGGCAATCGCTATTGTTTCAGATTTTGATGTAGGCTGCCAGTCATCAATTATTGGCCTGAGTGTATCATACTTGTCTTTATCATTAAGTAACTTGCTTAAAGCCGATTCAATTGCTTTTTTGTGTTCGTCAATAGAGTTTATCAGTTGTTTTACAGTATTATTATCAGGAATCAGCTTCAGCGCAACAAACTTTATTGCCATTTCATTCAGCTCATACAATCCGTTAACCAGATCAACTATGTATTTCCGTACAAATATTGATAATATCTCTTCTAAATGTTTTGCGGGAAGTAATGTTAGTTCCTTCAGTGAATAAAAATCTATCGGCTCCCTGTATAAAAGCATGATGTTCAATACATTCCTGATTGACGGATATTTCTCCTCCAGTTCCTTAATCACCGAATCAAACATGTTTTTATACATGAAATCTGCAATAACTTCCACTTCATGCCGTGTGCTCTGGCGAAGACTGTTAATTGTTGATTTGAGATCCATTTTGCCTTCGAAAATCCTGTTCAGCATTAAAGTTAATACCAGGGTATTTCCGCATGACTCTTCCAGGAAAACCTTAACATCAGCATCGTCAAAATCGTATTCATATGAATTGATACTGCAGTAGTCCTGTATAAACTTAATGCCAATATCATATTCCCTGAAACCCTTGATCTCCACATGTTTGTCTGCAATATCCACATACTCACGGGATGTAAGTAAAAACTGTACTTTATTCGGGCATGAGTAAATAAAATCCCTGAACCTGTTGCGATCCTCGTCTTTTATTGTTTCGAAATTGTCTATAACTATAAGCCCGCTCTTAACCGATTCGAAGTAATGAATAACATCATCGCAGCTGCTTGACAGATCCAGTTTCAATACATTTTTTACTATGTCCAGAAAATCGTCAAATGTGCTGTACTGTGGTCTGATGTTTCTTATCTTTATTACTCCGCCCCTGTCATATACCAGTTCCTCTTCCTTTGAAGATGTCCATATAATGAAATCATATTTTTTATCATCATCGGCGGCCCTCTTCAGCAAGTTATAGCAAAACTCTATGGCCACTGCTGTTTTGCCTACGCCTCCGTATCCATGCAGAAGCACGCTGCCGGCACTTCTCCTGTATCCGACCAGGTACTGGTTAATCATATCAAGTTCATTATCCCTTAAAAGCAGTTTTTTATAATTTTTCTGATTGGTTTCATTCAGGTTATGCAAAACCCCGATATCCCCGTCCAGCTTGCTCAAAAAGTCATTAATCTTAAGTTTTATTGTCATAGGGTCAACAAACCAGAAATAATCACTGTCTATAATCGTAAGACACATCAGGATAAACTGGATAAGTTCCCGTGCATCTTCATAGCTGACTCTTTTGGAAGCAGGGTGGGAAGTAGTATTCCTGATCCTGTGAAACAGCAGTAAGTAACTCTCCAATACTTCAGGAGAATCAAATCTTCCGGAGAAACTTAGAAAATCGGGATTATAAAACAATATTATCAAATCAATAATATCGCTTACATATGGAACATTATCATCATCAAACAGCTCCCGTCTTTTGAAACACTCGTTAGTAAATACCATTGCCTGGTATAATTCTTTTACAGAAGATTGCTTTGACCATTTTGATACTTTTGAAAAATACTTCTGCATCATCATTGGTCTTACCGCTAAAGCAGAGGTGTCGAACTTTCTTCTGAGCTCTTCCATAACACTTGTAAATGAACTGACTGTTGTGTATTTATTTAATATAGTAGTGCAAACATACCCCCTTATACCCACTTCAAATTCCTTTAGAATTGAATCCAGCTCTGAGTATTGTACCCCGCTTAAAAACATATGCATTCCCCCGTTAAGAAATTGTTGCATTATAAATGCTATTATTCCGCAAAAAAGCAGTTATCAGATTAATCGACAAAATTCTTTCTTTTACTTAATTAATGACTATTATATATCTTTTATTGCATTTTGAAAAAGGATGTGATACCAATAAACAGCGGTAATCTTTATCTGCTTCCTGTTTATAGCTGCTGCAAGCAAGCTGACAGTTATAACAGTTAAAAACTCCCGGTATGCCATATCGGGAGTTAAAGCAGTTATATAACATAATACCAATTCATGTTTTTATAATTTCTACTGTAATTATGCTTTAATGTTTTAACCCGTCAAAAATTCTTTATTCGGGCTGTCAATTCACTCATAAAATTCAACAGGTTCATTTACATGATCCGCCCCTCTCTTATAATATCCTCTACAGTAAGTACTGCAACACGGGGTACGTTTCTGTCGGCAAGATATATGAAACCATCATCGAAAAACATGGTCCCGAATGCCCCGGATTCTGCAATAAGGCTCCAGGTACCGGTTTCCCAGATCCTTATCGTATTTTTGGCTACACAGACAACGTACTTATCGGTCATTATAGCGCGTCCCAGGGAACACCCTGCTTTCCTTAACTGATGCAGTATCGAGCCGCTGCTTTTATTCCATACAATAATTGAATTATCTGCAGATACCGAAACAATATATTCCTTAAAGGAGTATATGAAATGAATATTTCCCTTGTGGCCTGAAAAAACGGAGGCAAGAGTAAGGGTTGACTTGTCAAAGGCGTAAATGTTATAGTCAACGCCTCCGAAATATACCGTGCTCTCGTCATGATCCAGTGCCCATACGCTTCCCTTATCCTTGTTCAGATACCTTACATTTTCATAATCATTTTTGTCTACAACAACAAGCCCCCTGTTGCGCATTGGAAAATAGACCTGCTTTTCGTCAACAAGTATATTTCCAAGGTCAAAATCCGAGCTGTTGTCTGTCCCGAACCGCTTTTGATATATCATTTCATTTGTCTTCTTGTCCATGACATGAAAAAAGTAAATGCTGTTGAAATAGATATTGTGCTCATCTGTACACAGCAACGCCCCTTTTCTCAGGTTATCATTTGGCGGAACATCAAAGGAAGAAACCCGTTCCTTTGTTTTTTTATCCCATTTGGTAATATTTCGGGCCACCGATGTATATATGTAATCCTGATCAAAGCACATTCTGTGTACCTGTGCAGAAAACAGCCTGTCCTGCTTCCCGGCCATAATAAAAACCCCTTTCTTTTTTCCCGCTTATGCACTCACGTTTTCAATTTACGCCCGGAATACTATTTAAATTTATACGTTCATGATACACTGTTTTTCGTACCCGGGTTTGCCAATCGTGCTGACAGCAGGCTGCGGTTTCTTTACTTAACAGATTCTATCGGTATCCATATTTCAACTATTGAGTTTTCACTGTCACCTTCGAATCTTTCATCATAATACTCAACTACATACGGGGCTCCGTCAATTGTGCGCTGTTTATACCTTTTACTGTTTGCTTCCAGCCATTCATCTATGGCGTCATTTTCGCTGTCATACCCCCGGGCAACATAAACTTCAAATACCGCGTAGGTGGATGCAGGTAATTTCATTACTGTATAAGCATCGTCGGTTTCACTGCCTGACACACAAACACCCACATGACACCTGCACTCATAATCATTGTAAATACGAATCTCGTACCCATTTCCCGACAACTTGTTTTTGACCCCGACCTTCTTATAAAGACCCATGAATTTCTGCCATATCTCATAGGTTTTGCTTCCGTCTCCCGTAATGCCTGCTATCAACAACTCTTCCTTTTTTATAATCCTGGGATGCACAAGAATACCTCCTTTAAGTTTCCTGGTAAATTTCCCGATAATTTCTTCAACCGACATAATCACCGGCATATAGCCATGCATCCTGTAATCACCCGGCGGTATTCCATACCTGTTCCTGAAGGCGCGGCTAAAAGCCTGTGATGAATTAAATCCGCATTCAAAGCATACAGAGGTTATTGTTTTATCCGGGTCTGCAAGTAAAAGTGCAGCTTTTTCCAGCCTTCGTTCACGAATGTATGCGGCAATGGGTTTTCCTACAACAGCGGAAAAAAGCCTGTGAAAATAATACGGTGAAAAGCAGAAGGCATCAGCAACCTGTTCATAATTCCCTATTTCGCCGAGGTGATCTTCTATGTAATGCAAAACCTCACTGATTTTTTGGATTTTGTCCATACCCATTCTTCCCATGCATATGAACATACCCTGTTTACTACAGGAAACCTTGCCTGATGGCTGGTAATTTCTTGTATCTAAATATAATGTACCAGTTATTATTTAAACGGTCTTAACATTTCTTGCCATGATCCAACTGTTCACACAACGGATTTTTTGCCATGAAAATATGCTGAAAATAAGATAAGGTTTTATAGCCGCTTTAAAAGTGAACTACGGGTTAATTGATTAGTCAAAAATCTGCATTATTCCTTTTGCTTTCACCGGATAATTTACTTAAGTACCCGGTAACGTAACATATCCGTCCAGTTACAGGCCGTTTGTCTCTTCTCTTAGAGTCAGGCATCTTATACCGGAGACAGTCTTTATATTACGATACAGTAAATTTTTCAGCAGCCTCCGGGGGTACCGTTCAGCGAAGAGCCGGTTTTGTAAGGCACCCTTGCTGCAGGAACATGTTTTGAAGCCGGATCCACGTGTGCGGGCTGATCATCAAAGAAGATATGCGCGCCAAATGCTTCAAGAACCTTGCTTTTTTCAAGCCCGCCAAGAAAGAATGCTTCATCAATACGAACATTCCATTCCCTGAGAGTCCGTATAACCCTTTCATGGGCAGGTGCGTTGCGTGCGGTAACCAAAGCCGTCCTGATCGGTACTTTATCCTTAGGGAATTCATTCTGAAGGAACGACAGGGTTCTTAACAGTTTAGCAAACGGTCCTTCGGGCAACGGCTTACGCGCATTGATTTTCTCATGATTCAAAAATGCTTCCAGCCCCTGTTCCTGGTATATTCGCTCTGATTCGTCCGAGAACAAAACAGCATCGCCGTCAAAGGCAATTTTTATCTGCTCGATTTCCTTATACGGATCAATGGGGAACTCCGGATGAGTGCATATGATCCCGGCTGCAAACCCGGCGTTTATTGCCTCCTGGACATCGGTTTCATTTGCCGAAAGAAACAAATCTGTATCAAACGCAGCTAAATACGGCGCAATGCCTGCCCCTCCAACAAGAGCTGCACGGGTAATGTCCAGGCCGTAGTGCTCAATGGAGTTGAATATTCTAAGACTGGTGTCCGCACTGTTTCGCGACATGATAATAACTTCAATCTTTTTGCCCGATGATACAAGGGAATTAATTCTCAGAAGCGCCTTCACCAGCTGGAAGCCGGCCCCTGGTTTCAGTATTTCATTCTCATGTTTGATCTGGTGTTCCGAGTATTCCTGTAACCCTTTTTCCTCGTAAATTTTATTTTCTTCTTCAAGATCGAACAACGCCCTTGATGAAATTCCAACTACCAGATAATCTTTCAAGTCAAGCTGCATGGAGCTTAATCCTCCTTTGCCGCATACATCAGGCTGCATTACTTCAATAAACCATGCTTTCCGCACCTGATTTTAACACGTTGATTAACTTACCCCTGCATGTCCGGCGTCCTCAAAGCATGAAATCAATAACCGCTTCTTAAAAGTTTTTATCAAAGTATCTTAAAGCACATATCTGATAAATGCTGATAATAAGATTATAAATGCATTGCAGTTTCATATCAATACAGAAAGAAAACCGCCGAAACGGCCGTTCATTTTTCAGGCGCTGTTGTATAAATAATTTTGATTCCGGGCTTAAGTTTGATTTTCGATGCTCTGAAGTTTATATTTGCCGCTGAAGGAACTATCGGCAATCCTCCTGCTTTCCCAATCATCAGCGGTCCAACCGTTAAATTATCTGAACAGGATAAGGGGATGTACTGGTTATTTCACAATTTATTACTCGTAATATATTTATTTTGCACTCAGCTCAACAATCCTTGCACAAATCTCTTCCGGATTTTCGCGGTCCGTGTCAACGCGGAGATCATAGTCTCCGCCATCAAACATTCCGTGCTTCCGCTCTATCATCAGTTCCACCGGTTTTGGCAGGTTTCCGTGCATGCGGGCGCGGAACCTCTCCTTGATAGTATCGAGCCTGGCCGTAACCAGAACCTTTATCGCCCCCTGGGGCAGCAGATCAACGTGTTCCTTTTCAGAAACAACATAGATTATATTATTATTTCCATCGTTCACGGCATCGGCAAGTTTCTTGCGGAAAACGGCGGTTGCCTCGCTTTCGGTCCTGGCCATTCTCAGGTAATCCTTCCCGGTTATAATTTCAGCAGAAACCGTCTCTGCCAGCTTTTTTGCAATTGTGGATTTGCCTGTACAACTCTCTCCTATCAGTGCGTAAACCATAACAACACTCCTTACTGTTATTATTTAACTGCAGTTATCATAGGATCAAGGCTGACCGGTGCCTCCAGTCCTGTTACAATCCTTACAACCTTTTTAATTGCTTCATCTGTTGAATCAAGGTCAGACGGACGGTTATCATCGGTATACAAATCGAATAGTTTCACTGCCGCCATACCACCGCTGTATGCAGGCAATATCTCCTTAAAGCCGGTTTCCTTCAGCCATGAAATCCATGTTTTTGCTGACGGATGTATGGTTTTCAGAACCTGGGCCCGCGTTATTATGCCTTTTATTTCTTCAAGAAAGGATACCGAAACCTTTTCAAAACTTACTTCTCCGCCATCCGATAATCTTTCTGTCAGTTCACGCCCAGGCATCGCAATTGTCAAACCATACTGAAGAGCATATTCATTATCAGGATCCCTGTTGAACAATACAAGTTTGCATGTTCTGTTGCCCATTCCCACTATCCATATATCCCTTTCGTATCCGCCCTTATAGTCACTTAAAGCCTCGTAAAAAATCCTGATACGCCCGCCCGGTTTTAAAACCCTGAACAATTCCTTCAGGGTTTTCCTTGGATCGGGAGTCTGCTCTATCGATGATGCCGCCATGATCCCGTCAAAGGTATTATCTTCAAAGGGCAGGCTTGATCCTGATTTATAGCTTACAAAACTCGCATTCCGAATCCCCAGCCGTCTGGCATTCTCTGTACAAACCTTCACACGTTTTTCGGATGAATCCACCCCAATAACCTCCCTGGCAAACGGTGCAACTATCAGTGAAGGCCATCCGTCTCCAGGGCCGAAGTCCAGCAGCTTTTTCCCTTCGCCGTCTGTTGAGTACAGAAAATCAAAGAGCATTCCCCTGTCACTCCAGTGCCATTTATTACCGGCATCAAAAGGCTGGTAAATGACCGGAAGGCTGTATCCCGACTGTGATTCCATTTCATTGTATACGAATTCCTCGGATGTACAGGGTTCTGGTTTCAGCTCTCTTTCTATCCAGTCAAAGACACCCGTTTCATTGAAATCCCAGTTTGTCTCCGGCATAGGACAACTCCTTTCAAACCACCGTTCTTCCTGTTATATTCTATCATTTTAATACCAAAGTTACATAAAAAAATTGGTTATAACTGTTTTTTACCCTTGGGTCAGGGGACGGGTACATTGTCCAGCTCTCTTTATTCATACAGTGAGCCGGGCAGGCAGGTTTATCATTCCCTCTCCCGGTTTCGTGCAGAATAGTAAACGGCCGTTCCCGGAGATTTTATAATCAAATAACCGCATACTGCTGATGGAACTGCTTAATATTCTTATAAAGCCGGGTAAGAATTTCGTTGATGCTGAAAATGACGGCTTGAAACAGCCCGGCCAGGAGTTTTATAATTATTTGAACAGGAGCTTTACGCAGCGGGAATAAACATATGTTGAGATCAAGGAGAATCCTTGATTTATCCTGTTGCTGCTCAGATATTGATTCAGCATACAAAAACGGAGGAAAATCATGATTTACACGCTTAATAACGAAAGTATCAAAAAATACAATGAAAGCAGTGAGTACTCTTTTCCGAAGTACACATCCCAGCTTATAAACTGGGCCAATCAGAATGCACAGGGTACACGCCCGGCAGTTGTCGGTCAAATTCGGAACTGTTTCCTGAATTCATGAATTCAGGAGAAGAGATCACAATAGAAAACTGGAAAGAATGGTACACCGAAAGATACCCTGATGCCATGGAAAAAGCAACAGACAAAATCTATGCCCAGGTTGAGAACCTGAAGAAGGCAATTCTCCTTATTGACAAGGAAATGGTAAGGAACTGGGTCGAGGATCTTACTATAAACAAAACATTTAACGGGTTATATGTTCAGAAGGCTATTCTTGCATCCCTGGCTGAAAGAAAGGGTACAACGTACAGGCTGGCGGAACCCGATGAGGAAGCACGTGGAATTGACGGGTTTGTGGGCAATACCCCGTATTCTGTAAAGCCCGATACCTACAAGGCCATGGGACGGCTTTCGGAGGAAATTGACGTTAAAATGATATACTACACCAAGACCAGGACAGGTCTTAAAATTGAAGTTGAAGATTAGGCTGTATTATTGCCTTTGTTGATGCGGCAAAAAACCGGCGGAAACGAAATCCGCCGGTCTTATAATCCAAAAACAGCCTTTATTGAGGTGTTTCTGCTTAATAATTCAGGGTTTTTCTTTCTGATGGTATTGCTATCCTTGTGATAATTGCAGCAGCCTGGGCACGGGTGATTTCCGTATCTGGTGCAAATGTTCCGGAAGCATCATTGCCTGTAAGAACGCCTGCACGATACAGAAGGAATATGCTGTCGTGGTATTTTGTGTTTTCATTCACATCAGGGATACTGCCTACGTTATTAATCTTTACCAGGGTTTTCGGAACTGCTGATGCAAAAATGTAAGCCATTTCCGCCCGGGTTGCCTTCAGGGAATAATCCCTGAAATCATCGTTCCTGATAATTCCGTTTTCTATTGCATAGTTTACGTATACATCATACCAAGGTGTTCCCTGGGTAAACTCCCCGCTTCCGCTCATGCAAATATTGTGCAGACGTGCAGCCATCGCAATAGCTTCTGCTATCGTTATGGTGCCCTCGGGATCAAACTTGTCGTCGGATTTACCCTTCATCAGGCCGAGTTCATATACCTTTTTTACACTGTCTGCGTACCACTGGTTTGTTACATCGGCAAACTGCCCCGGGGTATAATTATTTTTGGATGTAAAGTTCTTGTAAATATCATTTGCTGTAAGCAATTCATAAAGGCCCGGCCACTTGAAACCGGAATATGCCGGGAGTTCGCCTTTATCAAGGAAGTATTCAATATCTTCGTCCGACAGGATAAGAATATATTTTGCGCCAACCCAGAAGCTGTATAATTTGTCTTCCATCATTGCGTCAATAATATCATCAACATGTTCATAATCAAGTGTCTCTTCAGTGTAGGTGAAAAACACTCTCGCACTGTGTAGCCCGTTATAGTAGTAGTTTATTTCACCGCGTTCTGCGTTACTGAACCCTTCTCCGCTGTCATATGAATAGTAAAAGCCGAAATCGGAAGAATAGTCAAACCATGAAGGATATAAATCCCTGGTGTAGATCGGACGATCGGCTTTGTTTATCTTAACCTTTACACTTCCGCAAAGCTCCCCGTCTGCAAAACCCATATCCAGGGCTGAAGGAATCTTCATCTTCGAACCAGGCCGATCCCTTAGAACGTAAACAGTAGCGTGCTCTGTTTCGCCTTCAACCATCAAATCCATCTCCAAGATGCCTATCAGATTAGGAATGCTTAAGTCTGCGTCTATCGTAATTGAGCCGCTGCCTTCACCAATAGTGGCCTGAATTTTTCTCTCGTAACTACGATTTTCCGCACCGATGGCAGGAAATGAAAAAATTGACGAAATGATTGATACAATGAGCACAAAATACAGCAAATAGCCTTTTTTTGCAAAACTCACCATTTTCCTTTCACCTCTTGCCTAATATTCTAATCAGGTAGGTGTTATGTTACCTTATTGTTATTATACAGTATTTCTACGTTATGTCAATATTTGTTTTTTTAATGTCAGATTTTTGCTCCTTACTGTTTTAGTGTTCTTCTTATTCGTAGCGGCATATAACAGTGTCATTTTCTCTTGTAACCGATACTACCCGGTCTATTTTGATCGCTGTCTCCTGTCTGGTTTTTACGTAAAACCCGTGCGGAATGTTTTTGTAACAGCGCCCGCGCTTATCCTCGGGCAATGATTCGATGAAATCAAGGTGCCTTTGAATGCGTGAATCTATAACGGCATTCAGGACATTCTCCGATACGGTTATGTTTTTCAGCGCAAGGCTGGCTATATTCCCGTCAATTTCGACGCCTACACTGTTTCGTTTGGCAGCCATGCATGCCAGGCTGGTTGTGCCAAGCCCGGCAAAGGGATCGTAAACGGTGTCGCCTTCAATGGAATACATATTAACCAGCCTGTACGGAATTTCAAACGGAAAGGCCGCACTGCGTTCCCTGCTGGTTTCTGAAGCAGTTATTATCTGGGAGGTCCCTTTGATATCCCAAAGATCCGAGAACCATACATTCCTTTCTTCCCAGAAAAATGCACTCTTTTGCCTTCGTTCCCTGTCTTCGCCCCTGAATATCCTTTTGCCTCCCTTTCTGAACACCAGTATGTATTCATGTTCATAGGTAACATAAGCACCGGCAGGGTACATACCCGAACCCATGAACTTGTTAGGTGCATTGGACTGTTTGCGCCAGAGGATGTCGGGCAGTACTGTGTATCCTTTTTTCAGAAAATAGTCAATTATACGGGTATGGTTTGAGAATAACTGGAAATTACCGTTTATCGACCTTGTTGCATCACCGATGTTTATACAGACAAAGCCGTTGTCTGCAAGGACCCGGTCACATTCATCCCAGGTCAGGTTTAAAAGCCCGTGCATCCTGTAAAAAGCCTTTAACCCCTCACCGGCCTCCAACAGCCGCCCTATATCGGGATCCTGCCTGCTGAAAACATCATCCCACATCGAAATCATAGGATAAGGTGGTGATGTAACGATTAAGTGAACAGACTTGTCAGCGATCTGTTTTACATCCTTGCTGTCGCCTGTTATTATCCGGTGTTTTGTCATTCATCTTCGCTCCTTCGGTGCTGCTTCAGCCAGCGCTGCGTGGTTTATTGCTGCAAAACCAAACCTGTACCTTTTAATTATAACTTATTTTTTCGCTTTCGTAACAGGCAATGCGTTGTGTCATTTTCTCACCCAGATCCTGTTTCTTACAGGTTTTCCGTGACCAAAATAAATGGTTCTCTCACCGAGCCGGGTTATTTTTTCGGCACTTTCCAGCATGGCCTTTTCATCATTGTACAGCATTGACACACCAGGACGGAATATATTCATCAGCGCATCACCGACAATAAGTTCCTTTCCTGCAATATCTATACCTATGGAACCTTTTGTGTGTCCCGGCAGCCCGATAACTTTTGCTTTAATGCCGTATTCTTCCAGGTCATCCCCGTCTTCCAGGAATACGGACGGAGTAAATGCTTTCATTTTTCTTCTTGAGAAATCCCTGACAGAGGCGGATAATACAATCCTGCCGAAAAAGTTCCCGGCCGACATGGCCTGATTATTATTCGATTCTATCAGGTTCAAATCATCCTTATGCATCGCAACAGGGACTCCAAGCCTGTCAGCAAGTTCGGCAGTGTTTTCAGCGTGGTCGAAATGGCGTTAATACAATCAGTTTGATTTTATACGGCTTACATGCTTCAACAACTGCATCCAGGTATTTCTCCTTCCCTGTATCCACAAGGATTGCCGGATCCTTTTCTGATACAATATAACAGTTAACATTGCCGCATCTAATCCTTTGCACTGTGCTCATAGCAATTCCTCACCTGTTTTTACCTGTAAGCATCAAGCCTGTCAACGGTACTCTGAACTCATAACTTCTGGCATTCAGGGCATATATAGGAGGCTGTGCTTCCAGTTTTTATTGATACAATAGTTTCTCCGCAGACCGGGCAGGGCTGGTTTTCTTTATAGCCCACAAGGAAATAATCCATTGTGTAGCCGCCTTTTTGCCCGAAGAAATCACTTTCGTAAGCAAATGAGCCCTTTTCCCGTGAAAGGTTCAATATATCCTTTATGCTGTTATAAAGAAGCCTGATTTCATCCCCGTTCATGTCGGATATTTTCTTTTTGGGATGCAGGCGGGCCTTGAACAAAATATCGTGCATATACATGTTGCCTATCCCGCTGACATTGCTTTGGTCCATCAAAAAAGCCTTGATTTGTGTCTTTTTGCCTTTCAGTAGCGATAAAAAGTAGTCCGGCGTGAATCTTTCATCAAAGGGATCAATTGCAATATTTTTTGTGTTCGGTTCAGATGGCAGCTCAGCATCGGAAACGAGCAAAAACTTGCCGAACCACCAGAATCGGGCTGTATAGCCGCTTCCATCGCTGAAAGCAACCTTCACCTGGTATTTTTCAGCCTGATTATTCTCATTATCGAAATATAGGACATCTGCGCCCATACCAAGGGAAAGAAGTATGTTTTCACCGTTATCAAGCGAAGTGATAATCCATTTTCCTTTATTCCTTACATCCTTAATTTTTGCGCCTGCGACCCTTTTTTGAAATTCATCGGTTGGAATGTTCGAGCATTTTTCCTGCAGCAGGATAACGCTTTGTATGGTTTTTCCGCACAGTGAATCTTTCATTTGTCCTGCAAGTTTCGTAATTTCCGGTAGTTCAGCCATTTAAACCGCCTCTTTTCACTATATAATATAAATACGCCCTGCCGTGACCTGTTATATATCAAACCCCGCGGCTGTATTTCCTCAAACATTCCTTACATACCGATTCTTCATGAATCAGATAAACTGAAAAACATATGCTGTTAACGTTCAGCGTGCAAAAATTCACAGAACGTATAATTTGGTCACCCCGGTTTCTGTCTACAACAAGAAATCCTATTTTCTTCGCATTTTCTTTCATTTCAATGTCCAGGTATACGCCGTAGCTGTCCATCTTGCCCGGATCAAATGGTATTGCACCTGTTGGCCAGTTTGTCGAAGGATTTGCAACATCATTCCATATCCACAGGCCGTAGCCCTCATAATCGCCGTTCGGCCTGTTGTAATGAATCCTTATATGCCCCTCGGGAATTGTAGATTCACCGGGTGAATCGGCATCTGTCACAAGAATGGCAGTTCCGCCCTGCGCGTTCCCAGGAATTGATATAACGATTTTTCCTTTATTCGCCGTATACGTAACATTGTTGTACTCATCCTTAAATACCGAGCCATCGGGTACAGAAACGGGTATAGCCACATTCCTTGCGGTTTCTGCCCTCGTGTTTAAGGCTATATAGATTACACTGTCCCCATAGGTTCTTTTTTCAACCAGGTACCCTTCGGCATCCCCGCCTGCCGCCTTCGTGCTGATGCCTTTTGAAAAGACTTTGCTGTAATCGGCTCTTATATTCAGCAGCTTTTTATAATGCCGATAAAAATCCTGCATTTCAGAATTTTTGTCTATTTCGCCCCACGGGATAACATACCTGTTGTCATAGTACGGATAATTGTTTACTCCTGAAAGTCCAAGCTCTTCGCCGTAGTATATGACGGGCTGGCCCTTTGAAGTGATTAGCAGCGCCGCGGCAACCTTCATTTTACCCTTATCCCCGTTCAGCCTGACCTTGTAAAAACCATCCTCATCATGACTGCTTAAAAACTGTCCAAGCATAGCCGTGTTGTCAATTGCATTGCCGCGGTTTTTCAGGTACTGGTAAGTTTCATCAATCCTGCCGTTTGCGAAGTTTGCCGCTACATTCTTGAATTCAAAGTCTAAAAGGGAATCCATCTGCCCTGACCGGAGCTGGCCGGCAGTGTTATTTACACCTGCACCGAACCATTCGCCTATCAGCTTAAAGTCCGGCTTTATTTCAGTCAAAGCATTCTTGAATGCTTTCCAGGTAATATTTTCAACATGCTTGACGGTATCAACCCTGAAATAATCGATGGTATCTCCCCTGTCGGTTCTGGCCCTGTTCAGCCAGCCAACCTGCCATTCGATTATTTTATTGCGGACTTTCTCTTCTTCTGTTTTAAAATCCGGAAGTCCAGCAAGCTCGTTTCTGATGTCACCGCCCTCATTTGCGGTCCGGAACATTCCGGCGAATCTTGCCCTGTCTTCTGCGGTAGGATATCCCGGCACATTCTGTATGGGCTCAGATTCTTTAAGCCCATAACCTGCGTGGTTCAGAACCACATCGACCATGATTTTGATACCCCTGTCATGGGCTTCGTCGATAAGTCGCTTAAGAGTCTCGAGATCTCCGAATTGCTTCTCTATTTCCTCAAAGTTTTTGGCCCAATAACCATGATATGCGTAATAAGGTATACCATAGTCTGTGGGCACTCCCCAGTCGATATTGTCAACTATAGGTGAAATCCAGATTGTGTTAATTCCAAGATCTTTCAAATAATCCAGTTTATCAATAATGCCCTGGAAATCTCCGCCGTAATACGCCCCTGGATTACTCTGACCGTAGCCTCCGCCATAAATGTTATTGTTTGATGTATCACCGTCATTGAAGCGGTCGGTCAGAAGGAAATATATAACTGCCTCATCCCAGTCAAAATCCAGTTCCCCTGCCGGCTCTCTCTGCCACTTCAACTGATATCGTATGAATATAATAATTGCCGTAGTCATCAACCACCGTGACCGGAATTTCCTTTATTCCCGGTTCAACATCGTCCCTTACGGCGATTGTAACGGCGTTGAGCCCGGTATCAATATATGTTCCGGAACTTCCGCCCAATGAAGATAAATCAGCGTATATTTCCCTGACAGTTCCCTGGCTGAGCCTTGCGTTTACCGAAAGTACGGCATTTTCGTTATATGTTATTCGTTCGGGATTTACATCTGCATTAATATAAACAGAAGAGCCGGTGTATTCAATCCTGGACACTCCGTTGATGTTATTCATAGGATCGGGGATTTCATAAGTATTGCCGTCGATAGTTATGACATATGAATATTCATAGATTCCGTAATCGAGATTTTCAAGGGTATATTCAAGATACTCGTTTTTCTGGTTATACAGCATTGGATACTCTGAATATTCCGTTTCTGATTCTGATTTAATCTTAAGCCTTACACCGTTTCCTTCCTCTGCAAGCCTGTGCATTTCATCATTCAGAAATAATTCATCATCCCTGTAGCAGAAGACAGCGTTGCCGTTAATAAAAACCGGGGCTGTCACCCTGGCCTTGGTTTCGAATTCTCCCCTGCCTGAGTATACCGTTACTTTTGTGACTTTCTGACCTGATGTATCGATGAAACGGTCGGCTTCAAAGTCTTTCCGCTCCCAATTGCCCTTTCGGATAGTGAAACCGACCCTGGCAGCCGTATCGCTTATGTAAATCCTCGCAACAGCCGCACCATCTTTTAATTCTGTAAAATCAACCTGGCCGTCTTTTTGTCCCGTATTCCAGACCCATAGATTCCAGCCGCTGTAATTGCCGTCTTCCCTGATGTATTTAAGTACTATGCATCTTTGCTCTGCCTCCGGTTCATAATCAGCCAAATTATGTCTTCTCCGGAACTGCCCGTCCTTCTTCCATGCATAGCTGTTTTTGCACTGGTATAAACCGCCGGCAGTGCAAAGATCAGCGGTCCTGCCAGCATTGCCAGTACCAGGAGTAATGAGATGGTCATTTTAAACCTGCTTTTCATTTTTAACCCTCCAACAGATTTTTTAGGTTCCTAAACAGTTCAATTTTTCTTTCTTGCTGTATTCCCTGCTGTATAGAAATTATGGATTTAAAGATTCTTTTGCTGAAGTTAATGCAAGCGTTTGCTCAAAATTTGTGCAAAAAATTAGCCCTTGTTGAGTTTCATATAAATATTACCATAAATATGATAATTATAAAATAGCTACTACATTTTATTCTTACATAATTTACTATATGCTGCTATAGAAAATTTGGATATTTGATTTTCAGCAATTTTTGATATACCAGCGCAAACGATTGCAGTAAAAATTGTGGTTTGACGTGGTAACGGCTTGTCCGTAGCGACAAACATTGGTACAATATATCAATAAGTTTTCTTCTGCTTTAAGATGACAGATTTTTCTGTAATACGAGGTAGTGCATATGTTGTATCATGTATCAAAAACCCACGGCCTGAAAGTATTGAAACCGCAAGTTTCTACACACGGAAAAGCGTATGTATACGCTGTTGACAATGTTGTAACCGGTTTGTTGTTCGGAGCGAAACAGGATGATTTTGATTTTATTATATCCGTAAATGAAGATGGAATACCTGAAATATATGAATGCTACAGGAACGCGTTCAGGGAGATATACGAAGGTGTTTCCTGTTCGGTATATGAAATCGACGGGACCGGGTTTTTAAAGGGAATAACCGGATGGGATGCCGAATATGTAAGTGAAAATGAAGCAGAAGTTCTCAGCGAAACAATTGTCGGGGATTTATATGTAAGACTGTGTGATGAAGAAAGAAACCGGAACCTGGTAGTCCACAGGTTTGAAGATATCGATGAATATAAAGGCATCATTTCAAACCATATTGTTGACAGGCTGATAAGGGCTGAAATCCTGGACAGGCCATGTATAGATGAAAGGCTGGTAAAGCGTTACGGAAATATTATTGAAAAAATAAGGGAACTTATAAGCGGCAGGTATTTATAGCCGTATTCCTTCCGATTTTCTTCTGAAGCATTTTTGATGCGCTCGTCTTACCGCTTCCTGAGTTCCCCCTAATTATAACCAGTGCTGACATACCCTGCTCCCCCAGCTTATGGTTATTGCTATGTGTAATCAGGATTCCGGAAGCTCATTTCCGACATATGCCATATACATGTCAATGGTATATTTAGATATGTTCCTGTCATAATCCGGATATGTATAGCCGAGCTTTTCCGCAACTTCCTTCGATACTTCCCTGAACAACAGTAGACATGTGAGCAATGATTTCCATACATTTTCATAGGAATCCATGCGGTATGTTGACAGCAGCCTGTTCCATAAATCTTCCGGAATATACCTGTCCAGGAACTTATAGTTCTTGCCGAGGCTAAGTGAGAATTCAGTCTCAATTCCAACCTTCCATGAAATCATTCTGAGAAGTTCCCGCCGCAGTACCTGGTTCAAATGATCTATTGCAAACAGTATCTCCCTGCGGCATAATCCCTTGACCACATAGGGTGTTACAAACCAGAATTCGTTGCAGCAGTCATCATACTGCCGTGTACTTGGCTTTTTAATATGATAGTCCACATCAGTCGGAACTATCTCTTTTTGAATCCGGCCATCCTTGTCAATCAGGACCTTTACAAGTTTATCGCCGTTAACGTATTCATCCAGGTAATCAAGGGGGTATAATGTAAGATCAACTTTTTTGAAATCATCAAAATACATGAGATACGAATACCCTTTTCCCTGGGGCGGGAAAAGCTCCATATCGTCCGGTTTCTGCATCATTATGATGTTTCCGAAATAACCCAGCCAGTCATCACCTGATAAAAATGATTCCATATCGGTGACAAAATAAGATATGTCATAATCCTGGAACTCGTCTTCCGATATATTGATGTTTGCGCGTGATCCTTCAAGGGTCGCGGCCCGGATACGTTCATCCTTCTCTGCAAAGGAAAGCAATAAATCCATCATTTCCTTTTCCTCCTGACACTAATTCCCAATAATTTCCGAATACACCGCAAGCAGCATTGTGCTTATCAGAATGCCTCCAATAATATCAGTAAACCAATGGACGCCCGATATCAGTCTTCCAACTGCAGTAATTATAATGATTAGCGACGACACAGCAAGCAAAGCAGACTGAATCTTAGTCATGTTACGGCTGGTTCTCAGCTTCTGCAGCTTTTCGCTGAATTCCATAAAATGCTTCCTTTCCCGGGTTATCAATCTGCTTTCTGCTGATTTTCAGAAACCTTAAAGAGATGCATTGCAGAAAACAAAGAACAGCGAACCAGCGAAAGCATCAACTTTTTGGCCTGAAAGCATAACCGAATAACCTCCGTAATGAACACGGAAAACTTTCCATGTACCATCAATTATATACTATTCAACTGCATATTTCCAATTGGGATTATTTAATAATTATTTGCTTTTCATACTCAATATTATCCGTAGAATTGCTTTAAAATGTAATGAATATAATTTCAGTTCCTGCCGGATTGAAACGTGATAAATCGTCTGGTATCATAATCATTAGCTGCTGCTGAAAATGTACGGACAGGAAGATATCATCATACCAGGCGGTGTAAGTCATGATCCTGTTAATTCAATGCATTTTGATATGTGCTGTTTTTACTTTGCTGATCCTTCCGCCGTTGTTCAAAAATCCATTATCGCAAATTGTCTCCTATCCGCCGGCCATTCGAAAAGGGTGGAAAGCATGCCGCAATACAGGGATGTTATTGCCGTAACTGTGAGCAAAAACATAATGCGGAAAATAGCCGGGACGGTTGCTGCAGTGGTTCTGATTGCCGGACTGGCTTATCTTTCAGGAAAAACAGTTTTTCATCGGCTTTTGTACATGTTTTCATCCTGTTTTCAGCGGTTAATGTATACGATTTAATTGTTCTTGACCTTTTTGTTTTTGCACATTGCAAAAAGGTTATTATACCCGGCACAGAAGATATGATCATGGAGTACAGGGACCCGGTTCATCATATCAAAGGTGCCCTGAAAGGACTTATTATAAGTGCTGCCGGTGCCGCCCTCGCGGCAGGGATAGTGGAAATTGCCGCAAAATACATATATATTTATCGGTCAAAAGCATATAATGATTACCACTCAAAATTGAATACATAACAAGAATTATACAAATAAATAATGAAACCCCTGCTTATTCAGCAGGGGGTCGGGTTTAGCCAGCATAAAAGTCGCTCAGCAATCGCAGTGATCAAAAAAAACAGAAGACAACAAAATAAAAACCCTCGCATTGTGCGAGGGTAATAACCAGAACGCCTTTGTTCCCGGATGGAATTATACCAGCCGGCGGATAAGCTCTTCCTGTGAACCATAAAGCATATCAATAAGAGGAAGATGCAGCATCGTATATGCACCCGGGGCCTGCCTTACGACAGCCCTTGCTGCAGAAACCATCATTTGCGCGGTCATCGCAGGGTTGTCTATGCTCATCTCAAAGCTGAATCGCTGATTGTTTGCCGAGCCCGATACACCCTTTCGCGTAATGCTGACGCCATGGCCCATATCGATCAGGGACTCTGTTTCCTTGACCTGTACAACAACGGTCTCATCATTTACAAAATACGGATCGGATTTAATCGTTGCCGATACGGTACTGAAATCGGCTCCGTCCTCAAGTACAACATAAACCATGCGGCGATGCACACCTGCCCCTGCCGGTATGGTTACAGACAGTGCATCCTTAACACCTGCAATAGCCTTAACCGCTGCGGTATGTCCCATGCTCATGCCAGGTCCGAAATTGGTATATGTCAGCCCTTTTGGAGCTGCTGCCTCAAATAATGCCCGAATGGCCGAATCAATTCCCGGGTCGAATCCCACGGCTGTTGCACATCTGCTGCCGGCCTTTTTTGCTGCTGCATTAAGCCTTGTATACAGGTTGTAAACCTCGGTGTGGATGTCATAGCAATCAACCGTGGAAATGCCTTTCAGCAGGATTTCCTCTGCGATATCCGGTACTTTCCGGCTCGGCACGCAAAGAAGGACAACCTGTACGTCTTCTAACTCGTCCACGCTGCGGACAACCGGGATTTCTCCCAAAGAACCCTTTTGAAGTTTCCGGCTGATAACTCCTGCAAGTTCAAAATCAGGAGCTGCATTAACAGCCTCGATTGCTGCCTTGCCAACATTCCCATAACCTAATACTGCCGCTTTAATCATACTTGACCGCCTCTTTAATATAAGATTTGCTTTAAATTATATTCAACATAACATCTGTCTCTTATACACATCT